>NZ_JBHMCF010000024.1:0-59622 GCF_042428605.1 Nonomuraea salmonea | reverse complement strand
CGACCGGCTGTGAAGCAGGAAGCCTCACGGGCGACCGTGGGAATCCCCCTCGTTCACGAGTGGGAGGAGGTCAACTTCGAGGCTTCTCCCTGTGAGGGTCAGGAACACGTCGTCGAGGGTCGGGCGGGTGGTCTCGGCCGTGGTGACCTTGATGCCGGCGGCGTCGAGCGCCCGCAGGTAGTCGGGCAGCGCGGCGGGTGCCTGGGCGACCCGCAGCCGCACGGTGGTGCCCTCGGCGCTGCCGCCGCCGATCCCGGCCGCCGCGGCGGCCTCGCGCTCGGTGCCGGTGGTGACCGTGATGTGGTCGCCGGCCAGGTCGTTCTTGAGCCGCTCCGCGGTGCCGTCCGCGATGATCAGGCCGTTGTCGATGATCACCACCCGCTCGGCCATGGTGTCGGCCTCCTCCAGGTAGTGGGTGGTCAGGAACAGCGTCGTCCCGTACGTCTCGCGCAGCCGCAGGATGTGCCGCCAGACGTCGGCGCGGCTCTTGGGGTCGAGCCCCGTCGAGGGCTCGTCGAGGAACAGCAGGTCGGGGCGGTGGATGAGGCCGAGCGCGATGTCGAGGCGGCGGCGCTGGCCGCCCGAGAGCGTGCCCGGCGCCCGCTTGGCCAGCGGGGTCAGCTCCAGCAGGTCGAGCAGCTCGTCGGCGCGGGCGCCCGCCTCCTTCGGGCGCAGGCCGTAGCAGCGGCCCTGGGAGACCAGCTCGTCGCGGACGAGCTGGTCCTCGCCCGCGCCGTTGCGCTGCCCGACGTAGCCGATGCGGGAGCGCACCGCCCTCGGGTCGGCGGCCACGTCGTGGCCGGCCACGGTGGCGGTGCCCGAGGTGGGCGGGAGCAGCGTGGTGAGCATCCGCAGGGTGGTGGACTTCCCCGCGCCGTTCGGGCCGAGGAACGCGACGAGCTGGCCGGCTTCGACGTCGAGGTCGATGCCGCGTACGGCGGTGACGGTCTCCTTCTTCACCTTGAAGTCACGGGTCAGTCCCCGTGTGTGGATCATGGTCGGCCTCCTGCGGGCATGACGAAGAAACCCCTGGTCGGGGCCGCATTCGTGGGTCGGCTCAAGTTTGGGCGCCGGAGCGGATTTCAGCAAACGTGAATGTCACGTACACAAACGGCTCTGACCTGCGAAAACGACGTCATTCCGACGTCTTCGACATAGGCCGATTTCCGGCCGCTGAAGTGCGGTTTCTCCCTACGTCATGAAGATTTTTGCCACGATGCCCGTCATGTGCGAACTGGTCGTCCTCGTGAACGGTCTTCCCGGCTCGGGAAAGACCACGCTGGCCCGCCGGCTCGGCCGGCGGCGGCCGGGCCCGGCGCGGTCCTGGAGAGCCCCTGGCTCGCACCGCTGCGGCCGGTGGTGGAGGCCGGGCTGCGGCGGGCGGGCATCGAGCCGGGCCCGCACGTGCGCGAGGTCTGGTGCGACGTCCCGCTCGACTTCGCCAGGAGCCGGTACGAGAGCCGCGTACGGCATCCCGTGCACCACGACGACGAGGTCGGGGACGAGCGATGGGCCGAATGGGCGGCCTGGGCGCGGCCTTTGGCGCTGGGTCCGGTCCAGCGGGTCGACACCACAAAAGACGTTGATATTTCCGAGCTTGCGAAATGGTGTAAGGGTCCGGAATGATCACCGGCGTGAAACGTCTGTTGTTATCTACGGTGATCGCCTCGATCGGCATGACCGGCGTCGCCCATGCCGCCGATGACGTGCCCGGCGTGGACGTCAGTAATTGGACGGGCGAGATCGACTGGCCCGCCGTCGTGGCCGGTGGCGGGAAATTCGCGTTCGTGCAGGCCACCGAGGGCACGAACTATCGCAACCCGATTTTCGACTCCCAGTACGGCGGCGCCGCCACGGCCGGTCTCATCCGCGGCGCATATCACTTCGCGCAACCGCACGAATCCGATGGGACAGCGCAGGCCGACTATTTCCTGCAGAACGGCGGTAACTGGGTCAGCGACGGCCAGACACTTCCGGGTGTGCTCGATTTGGAGGACAACCCGTACCAGTCGAAGAACGGCAAGAACTCGTGTTACGGCCTGTCCACCAAGGACATGGTCACCTGGATCACGGACTGGACGAAGAAGTACTACGAGGCCACCGGGCGGCGGGCGATCATCTACACCACCACGAGCTGGTGGCGTACGTGCACGGGCGACTCCAAGAAGTTCGCCGTCAACCCGCTCTGGCTGGCCCGCTGGGGGAGCGAGCCGGGCGAGCTGCCGAAGAGCTGGAAGAAGCACACGTTCTGGCAGTCGGCGGAGAAGGGGCCGCTGGTCGGCGGCGGGAACGCGTTCAACGGCTCCGAGTCGCGCCTGAAGGAGCTGGCCAACCCGCCCGCCGAGGTGCGGGTGTCGGGCCGGGTCGGCGGCAGGACGTCGTACGCGGTCACGATCGCCAACACCGGCCCGCACCCGGTCACGAACGTCAAGCTGTCCGGCCGCGCCTTCGGCGGGCAGCGCGTGGTGAAGGCGCCCGGCTGCACGTTCAGCGGCACGGCGGTGCGCTGCGTGGTCAAGGAGCTGCCGCGCAGGAAGAAGATCACCTTCGTGTTCACGACCAAGCCGAGGAAGTCGAAGGGCACGGTCGGGATGAACGTGACGGTCGGATCGGTGAAACTTACCCTTAAAGCCCGATAAATCGGTGTTTGGGGGGCGGAATGAGGCGGCGGTCAGCCGTGGCGGCGGCGCTGCTCCTGCTGACCGCCACGGCATCGGTCATGGCATTGGTCACGGCATCAGTGCCACTGGGGCTGTCCCTGCCGCCGCTGACCGTGCGGATCGCGTACGAGATCCAGCAGCGCGGCATCGCCTACTCCTGGGGCGGTGGCCACGCCTCCGACCCCGGACCGTCCAAGGGCACCTGCCGGGGCTACCGCGGCTCGATCAAGCCCTGCCCGGCCGCCAAGACGCGCGGGCTCGACTGCTCGGGCTTCACCCGCTGGGTGTACGCGCTGGCGCACGGCCGCGACGTGCTGGGCCCCGGCAACACCGACGCGCACGTGCGCAGGATGCACCGGGTCAGCCGGCCCAAGCCGGGTGACCTGGTCTTCTTCGGCAAGATCGGCAAGAAGCGGATCAGGACCCACCACGTCGGCATCTACCTCGGCGGCGGCAGGATGATGAACGCCCCCGAGACCGGGGCCGTGGTGCGCGTCGACTCCATCGCCGAGAAGAAGGACCTCGCCGGCTTCTACCGCTACTGAACGCCCGGCTCCTACCGATTCGGTATGCCGGTAACGCGTGGTGCGTGACGAAAAATGAGAGACCCCAGGGCTACTCTGTGCCGTTGTGGAAAGGCCAACGGGAAGGCGCTGGGTCGGCGTCGACGGCTGGGAGGTCGTCGGAGCCGTGCGCGCGGGGCGGCAGGTGCTGCGGGTGCGCAGAAACGGGTGGGTGGTCGCCGACTGCTCGTCCGTGGCGGAGGTGGCCTCGCTCGTCGATCTGGCCGATCTGTGCGAGGTCGTCGAGTTCCCGCGGCGGCGGCCGGTCGGCTCCGTGAATGGCTCCGTAAATGACTCCGTGACGGACTCCGTGACAGACCCTTCGGCGGGCCCTTCTGCGGGCTCTTCTGGAGAGGGCCGAACGAGTTCGCATCATCGGTGAGTGCCGTGTATGGTTACACCTGTCCGCAGCGCCGGACAGGCCCCTATAGCTCAGTCGGCAGAGCGTCTCCATGGTAAGGAGAAGGTCAACGGTTCGATTCCGTTTGGGGGCTCCACTTCGCACCGACATCACGCCCGCTCCGGGTTTCGGAGCCGGGCGTTTTTCGTTGTCCGGGCCCGCCCGCTGGGGGAGCGGCCGGGGGCGCGGCGCGGATTCGCGCCGGGGCCGCGCCGGGGCCGCGCCGGGGGCGTCGTAGGGCGGGGGTCGCGGGCGGCCGTACGGGTGGCTGCGCGGGCGCGTGCGGGTTCGCGGCGGTCGGGTGGCGCTGCTACGCTGATCACCCTCGCGTGGTGCGGCATGGGGGATGCCGCACAAACGATTTCGATTGACGGGGGTTCCTGAGGCATACTGGGAGCACCCCACCCGATCGGGCGAGTTACTCACGTGCTCACCGCTTCGGGTATCCTCTACGGGCCGGGTCGTTCCGGCTCAAAGGCGGAGTAGCTCAGTCAGGCAGAGCAAACGGCTCATAATCGTTGTGTCGCCGGTTCAAGTCCGGCCTCCGCTACTGCCCTAGCCCAGGTCCACCGACCTGGGCACGGGCGTGTCCATGTCCCGAACGTAGAAAGGCACTCCCAAGTGGCTGCCACCGACGTTAGGCCGAAGATCACGCTGGCCTGCCAGGAGTGCAAGCACCGCAACTACATCACGCGGAAGAACCGGCGCAACGACCCGGATCGGCTTGAGCTGAAGAAGTACTGCCCCAACTGCCGCTGCCACCGCGCGCACCGCGAGACCCGCTAGGTTCTCCGGGCAGGGCTTCTGCCTCCAATATCTCTTCATAACGCACAACCGGCGTCCCTTCGCAGGGCGCCGGTTCGTCGTGTCTGAGGCCCCGGTTCGTGCCCTCGGCAAAAAGGCTTTCATAGCAGGGACAGCCGAACGTTGTTCTGTTAGCGTCTCGCTCATCGACGCCGGTACGGAGACATGCGAGGGAGCAACCATGGCCTTGAACCGTGACTTCGTGGGCAGAACGTATCCGCCCAGCGCCCCGTACGAGGTCAGCCGGGTGAAGATCAGAGAGTTCGCGGCCGCCATCGGCGACAACAACCCGCTCTACCGCGACCGCGAGGCCGCCAGGGCCGCCGGTCACCCCGACGTCATCGCGCCCCCCACGTTCCCCATCGTCTTCAGCCTGCAGAGCGGCGGCGAGGCGCTCGTGGACCCCGACCTGGGCCTCAACCTCGCCATGGTCGTCCACGGTGAACAGCGCTTCGAGTACGTCCGCCCGATCCACGCCGGCGACGAGCTGGTCATCAGCTCCGCCATCACCGACATCCGCACCGCCGGGCACAACGAGCTGCTGACCGTCAGGAGCGACGTGCGCACCGTCGAGGGCGAGCCGGTCTGCGTGACCTACAACACGATCGTCGAGCGCGGAGGGGCGAGCTGAGATGGGCGCTGCGGTGAAGTACGACGAGGTCGAGGTCGGGCAGGAGATCCCGGGCGTGGACTACCGGGTGCGCCGCCTGGACCTGGTGATGTACGCGGGCGCCTCGGGCGACTTCAACCAGATCCACTGGAACGAGCGCTTCGCCAAGATGGTCGGGCTGCCCGACGTGATCGCGCACGGCATGTACACGATGGCGCAGGCCGGCCGGTTCGTCACCGACTGGGCGGGCGACCCGGGGGCGGTCGTGGACTTCGGGGTGCGGTTCTCGTCGATGGTGGTCGTGCCGGACGACGACAGGGGCGCGACGATCACGGTGAGCGGGGTCGTCGAGGACAAGCTGCCCGACAAGCGGGTGGTCATCGGCCTGACCGCCACGTCGGGCGACGCGAAGGTGCTCTCCAAGGCCCGCGCGGTCGTCCAGCTCGCCTGACTCTCCCCGGCCCGCTCGGGCGTCCGGCTCGCTTAAACGGTCAGTGATAAGTGGGCGGGTCTCGGGTAGCGCGTGACCCTATGAGTGAAGCCGTACGACACATTTGGCCCACGGTTCGATCGATCCCCGTTTCCGCCGTGACGGATGCGAGACCCCCAGGACATCTCAAGGCCGCCCGCATCGAGCAGGTCGCGGGCGGCACCGGCACCGGGCGTGACACGGCGGGCGGGGCGCGTACCGATGCGACCACCGGGGTGGAAGGCAGGCGGGCGTCCGGGGTGGGGACGCGCGGCACCCACGCCCGCATGAACCCGGCCGCCGAGCTGGGCTTCTCCGGCGACCCCGGCCAGCACGGCGACCCCGGTGACGAGATGCTGCACGCCCAGCGCACCTGGGACGGCACGCTGGCCACCAACCGGCTCGACGACCTCGGCGTGAACGTCGAGCGGCAGCGCGTGGCGACCCAGGACGTGACGGAGTGCGTCGGCGTGCTGGTGGACGGCTGGCCCGAGGACGTCAGGCGCTGCCTGGAGTCGGTGATCGAGCACACCAGGGCGAAGGTGCTCGCCCTGGACCTGGGCAACGTGGACGGCGCCGGGGACGTGCTGGCCGAGCTGGCGCAGCGGCACCCCGAGCGGATCATCGCCTGGCACGTGGCCGAGACCCCGCACTGGCGCGGCGGCACGGCCACCTGGGGCGAGAGCCGCACGAAGCTGCTGCACCTGGACGACTCCGAGGTGCACGTCCTCTTGGAGACCGGCCTTGAGCTGCACGGCGACGCGCTGACCCCGCTCGTGGCCGCGGTCAACGAGGGCGCGGTCGCGGCCGGTTGGCAGGGCGCGGAGCCGGCCGACGACGGGCGTACGTGGCTGGAGGCGGGCCCCGGCAAGGTGCGGGCGCTCACGGGCGGCATCATCGCCGTGCGCCGGGCGCAGGCCCTGGCCGCGCTGCCCGAGGACGCCAACTACGGCCGCCACGCCGACCTGGAGCTCTCCCTGGCCCTGCGGGGTGACCTGGTGGTGCCCCAGGGACGGCCGCCGGTGCTGCCGCTGCAGCCGCACGACGTCTCCGCCGACTACCTGGAGCGCGAGTCGCGCCGGAACCACGACGAGGTGCTGCGCAGGCTGCATGCCTCATAAGCTTGTCGGTCATGGAGATGCTCGCGCCGTACACCACGCTGCACCTGGGAGGCCCCGCCCGAGACTTCGCCGAGGCGACATCGGCGGAGCAACTCGTCTCGCTGGTCGCGGAGGCCGACAGGACCTCGACCCCCACGCTGGTGCTCGGCGGGGGAAGCAACCTCGTGGTGGCCGACGAGGGCTTCGACGGGCTGGTCATCAAGGTCGCCACCGAGGGCGTCACGTTCACCCGCGACGGTGAGCAGATCGTCGTGACCGCCGAGGCCGGCGAAGACTGGGACGCCCTGGTGGCCCGCGCGGTCAGCGAGGGCTGGTCGGGCATCGAGTGCATGTCCGGCGTACCGGGCCAGGTCGGCTCGACGCCGATCCAGAACGTCGGCGCCTACGGGCAGGAGGTCGCCCAGACCGTCCGGTGCGTGCGGGCCTACGACCGGCTCACCCGGCAGGTCGTCGACATCGAGGCGCGGCAGTGCGGGTTCTCCTACCGCGACAGCGTCTTCAAGCGCGACCTCTCGCGCTACGTGGTGCTCGCGGTGACGTACACGCTTGAGGTGTCCGGGCTGTCGGGGCCGCTGGCGTACGAGGAGCTGGCCCGCAGGCTCGGCACCGAGGTGGGAGGCCGGGTGCCGCTCGCCGAGGCCCGAGAGGCCGTGCTGGGGCTGCGCAGGGGCAAGGGCATGGTGCTCGACCCGGGCGATCCTGACACGCGCAGCGCGGGCTCGTTCTTCACCAACCCGGTCCTGACCGCCGAGCAGGCGGCGGAGCTGGCGGTCCGCGCGCCGGGGCATCCGCAGTGGGAGGTGCCCGGCGGGCTGGTCAAGGTGCCGGCCGCGTGGCTGATCGAGCAGGCGGGCTTCGCCAAGGGCTACGAGCGCGGGCCCGTACGCATCTCGACCAAGCACACGCTGGCCCTCACCAACCCCACCGGCGCCGCCACCACGCGCGACCTGCTGGCCCTGGCCAGGGAGGTGCGCGACGGCGTGCGGGAGAAGTTCGGGGTCACGCTGGTCAACGAGCCGGTGATGGTGGGCTGCATCCTGGGGGAATAGCCACGGGCGGGCTGCTGTTAGGGTGTTCTGGAATTACCGAAGGGGAGTAGTCCCAATCGTGTGATCGACACACTGGCGCCTCAGGGCGCCCGGTCATGCGGGCCTTCGCGGGCGGACGAGACCTTCGGCCTGGCAAGCCATGTTGACGAGGCGTTGCCGGGCCGAACGTCGTGCCCGAAATCCCCTGGGTGCCGCGCTTCCGGTCCGGTCGCGCGGAAGGGGACCCCCTCTCTTGGAAGCGTTCTGGATCAGTCTCGGCGCGATCTTCATCGCCGAACTGGGCGACAAGAGCCAGTTGATGGCCATGACGTTCGCGACCCGGTTCAAGATCTGGCCCGTGCTGGCCGGCATCACGATCGCCACCACGGCCGTCCACCTGGCCAGCGTCGCCCTGGGCGGGCTGATCGGCACCGCGCTGCCCACCACGGCCATCTCGATCGTGGCGGGGATCGCCTTCCTCGGCTTCGCGGTGTGGACGCTGCGCGGCGACGAGCTGACCGAGGAAGAGCAGAGCAAGGCCCGCCGCACCACCAGGAACGCCGTGATCGCGGTGACCGTGGCGTTCTTCCTGAGCGAGCTGGGCGACAAGACGATGCTGGCCACGATCACGCTGGCCACCCGGCACGACTGGCTGGGCACGTGGATCGGCTCGACGATCGGCATGGTGGCCGCCGACGCCCTGGCCATCGTGGTGGGCCGGCTGCTCGGCAAGCACCTGCCGGAGAAGGCCATCAAGTACGGCGCCGCCGCCGCGTTCGCCGTCTTCGGCGTGGTGATGCTGGCCGAGGCGATCTTCTGAGGCGTTCCGTTAGGTCAGCAGTGACAGGCGGTGGGCCGCGGCGGCGGCCTCGCCGCGCGTCGTGACGCCGAGCTTGGCGAGGATGTTCGAGACGTGCACGCTCACCGTCTTCGCCGAGATGAACAGCTCGGCGGCGATGTCGCGGTTGGTCCGGCCCTGGGTGACCAGGCGGAGCACCTCCAGCTCGCGCGGCGTCAGCAGCTCCGACGGCTCCTGGGCGAGGTCGAGCCCGCCCACCCGGCGGCAGAGCGTCTCGATCTCCTCGATCAGCGGCGTGGCGCGCAGCGCCTCGGCCAGCGGCAGCGCCACTTTCAGCCGGGCCGCGGCGCCCTCCCTGTCGCCGGACCGCGCGCTCATCCCCGCCGCCCTGAGCAGGGCCTTGGCCTGGTTGTGCGGGCGGCGCAGCCGCTCCCACGCGGCCGCGGCGGCGTCGAAGTCGCCCGTGTACGACAGCCGGTACGCCTCCACGACCGGCCCGTCCACCGACAGCCCCGCGGCCACCTCGGCGGCGTGCGCCCGCACGGCGGCGCTGCGCTCAGGCTCGGTCTCCTGGGCCGCGTCGCACACGTTGCGCAGCACCGCGAGCAGCCGCCACGACAGCATGGCCTTGCTCGACCGCTTCGGCTGGGCCAGCACCTGCTCGGCCGCGGCCAGCGCGGCGGCTGGCTCGCCCCGGGTGAGGTGCCAGCCCATGAGCAGCCTGGCGTTGCTGATGATGTCCTGGACGAACTCCTCCGCCCGTGACGTGAACAGCCCGATCTCCGACAGGATGCCCTTGACGAGCGGCATCTCGCCCCTGGCCAGCGCGATGTCGGCGCGGACGCGCAGCAGGGCGTAGCGGGTGCGCAGCACGGGGCCGTGGCTGAGCGCCGTCTCGACGGTCTCGACGGCCTCGTCCCAGCGGCCCAGCGCCTCCAGCGCCTCGGCCCTGTTGTTCAGGATGAACGTGCCGCTGCCGCGCAGCCGCCCGTACTTCTTGGCGACCCGCCAGCCCTCGTCGGCCCGGCGCAGGGCCTCGTCCGCGCGGCCCATGTCGGTCAGCGTGTCCACCAGGTTGCCGATCGCGCGGCTGATGACGCGGCCGCTGCGCTGCTCGCGGCCGATCGCGATCGCCTGCTCGTTGATGACGTTCGTGCTCTCCAGCTGCCCGCGCAGCGAGTGGCCGAGCGCCTGGTTCATCAGCAGGTCGCCTTCGAGGCAGCGGTCGCCGTGCTCCCTGACCCAGCGCAGGCCGTCGCTGATGAGCCGGTCGGCCTCCGCCAGCTCGCCGCGCAGCATCAGGTGGCGGCTCAGCGGGGTGACGACCTCGGCCCAGTCGAGGGTGTTCTCGGGGACGAGCCGCAGCGCGTGCCTGAGGTCGTCGATGACGCCCGGCTGGTTCTTGGAGTTCTTGAACGCGGCCCTGCGCACGATGAGCTGCGACACCCTGGCGGGCTCGCGGGTCTCGTCCAGCTCGGCGAGCGCCGCCTTGACGAACTTGACCCCTTTGTCGACGTCGCCGCCGGCGTTGGCGGCCTCGGAGGCGCGCTCCAGCACGGCGGTGTGGTCCACGCCGGTCAGCTCGGCCGCGTCGGGGACCCGGACCCAGAGCATGAGCACGCGTTCGAGCAGTTGCAGGGCCTCGGTGTAGGCGAACGTCTTGAACGACTCGTGGGCGGCGTCCCAGGCCGACAGCAGGGCCCAGCGGTCGTCACGGGCGCCGTACCAGTGGTGGGCCAGCTCGACGGCGGCCCTTCCCGGCGGGACGAGCGTGCGGTCCTTGGAGATCTCCTCGGCGTAGCGCGCGTGCAGGCGCTGGTGCTCGCCGGGCAGCAGCTCGTCGTGGACGGCCTCGCGGATGAGCGAGTGGCGGAAGACGTACGCGCGGTTGTCGGCGATCTGCAGCACGTTGCCGGCGATGGCGGGGCGCAGCGCGGTCTCCAGCGCGACGTCCGTCAGGCCGCTGACGGCGGCGAGCAGCGCGTGGCCGACCCGGTTGCCGCCGGCGGCGGCGACGCGCAGCACCCGCTGGGTCTCCTCGGGCAGGCGCTCGACGGAGGCGAGGATGAGGTCCTGCATGGAGTCGGGGAACGTGCACCCCTCGCCGTTCTCCAGCATGGCCTCGACGAACAGCGGGATGCCCTCGCTGCGCTCGTAGACGTTCTCGATCTTGGCGTACTCGGGGGTCCTGCCGAGGATGGCGGTCATCTGCTGGGCGACCTCGTCCCTGGACAGGCGGGGCAGGTCGAGGCGGAGCACGCCCTGCACGCGGCCCAGCTCGGCCAGCACGGGCCTGAGCGGGTGCTGGCGGTGCAGGTCATCGGAGCGGTAGGTCATCACCATCAGCACCTGCGGGGTGCGCAGGTTGCGGCTGAGGAAGGCGATGAGGTCGCGGCTGGAGCGGTCGGCCCAGTGGATGTCCTCGATGACGAGGACCGTGGGGCGGTGGTCCGCGAGGCGTTCAAGAAGGGTGAGGAACTGCTCGAAGAGCCGGGCGCGGCCGGTGTCGGTCTCGCCGTCGCCGTTCGGCTCGCCGAACTCGGGCAGCAGCCGGGCGAGGTCGCGCTCGGCGCCGTCGGGCAGCAGCCCGGTCACCGCGGCCGGGCCCTGCTCCCTGACGAGCTGGCGCAGGGCGGCGGTGAAGGGCGCGTACGCGAGGCCCTCGGTCGACAGCTCCACGCAGCCACCGACGAGCACGTGCGCCCCGCCGGCCGTGCACTGCTCGGCGAAGCGCTGCACCAGCCGGGTCTTGCCGACTCCGGCCTCGCCGCCCAGCAGGACGGCGGTCAGTGTGCCTTTCCTGGCGTCGTCGAGGCTTTCAGATAGAGCCGTCAGCTCCTCTTCCCGCCCGACGAAGACGGGACTGACAGATCGTCCCCGCATGTCATCCAGCATGTCACGCCACATCCGCTGCTATCGACGCTTTTGTCCGGCTGTTGGACACGGTCTCAAGGGGGCTGGGAGGCCCGGCCACGTGGCAGTGGGTGGCCGGGCTCTCGTGCGGCGGTCATGCGTGACGGCGGCGGCCGAAGAGCGAGCGGCGCTCGGACTTGTTGTGCCGCTCGGCGTCGCGGGCGAGGCGGTGCTCGGCGGCGGCCGCACGCAGCTCGCGGGCCTGGCTCTTCATGTACTCGAACTCGATCTCGGGATGCATCGAGAATCTCCTGAAATGTCGTGCTTCTTGCTGACATCTTCAAGATTCGGGCTAAGGCCCGGCCCCGCACATCAGGTGGATGCCCTATCTCTCCCGTCGCGCCGCCTCCGGCATACCTAGCCCGGCCGCCTCAGACCTCCCCGCATCCCTAGGACCAGGCCCGGCGTGCCCTAAGGTGATCCGGTTTGGAGGAGGCGGCCCTGGTCGGCGATGCTGTCTAGGTGTCAACTGTGACTACCTCGCTTGCCGGCGTCGCCTCGTCCGACGCGGCGCTGCGAGCATTCCTGCACGGCCTGCCCGGCGTCGACCGGGTCGGCGCCGACCAGCGGGCGGCGATGCTCGGCACCCGATCGATCAAGACCACGGCCAAGGCGCAGGCCATCGACCTCGCCATCTCCATGGTCGACCTGACCACACTCGAAGGGGCCGACACGGCCGGCAAGGTGCGCGCGCTGTGCGCCAAGGCCGTGCGCCCCGGCGGCGACGCCCCCTCCGTCGCGGCCGTCTGCGTCTACCCCGACCTCGTCGCCGTCGCGGCCGAGGCGCTCAAGGGCAGCGGCGTCAAGGTCGCCTCCGTCGCCACCGCGTTCCCCAGCGGGCGCACCTCGCTGGAGGTCAAGGTGAGCGACACCAGGCTCGCCGTGGCCGCCGGCGCCGACGAGATCGACATGGTGATCGACCGCGGCGCGTTCCTGTCCGGCCAGTACATGAAGGTCTACGAGCAGATCGTCGCCGTGAAGGAGGCCTGCGGCGCCGCCCACCTCAAGGTGATCCTCGAGACCGGCGAGCTGTCCACCTACGACAACGTGCGGCGGGCGTCCTGGCTGGCGATGCTGGCGGGCGCCGACTTCATCAAGACCTCCACCGGCAAGGTGTCGCCGGCCGCCACGCCGCCGGTGACGCTCATCATGCTGGAGGCCGTACGCGACTTCCGCGAGGCCACCGGCCGCCAGGTGGGCGTGAAGCCCGCGGGCGGCATCCGCACGTCGAAGGACGCCATCAAGAACCTCGTGCTGGTCAACGAGACCGCCGGCGACGACTGGCTGACCCCCGACTGGTTCAGGCTGGGCGCCTCCTCGCTCCTCAACGACCTGCTCATGCAGCGCGAGAAGCTCGCCACCGGCCGCTACGCGGGCCCCGACTACTTCACCCAGGACTAGACGATGTTCGAATATGCACCGGCACCCGAGTCGCGCGACGTCGTCGATCTGAAGTCCTCCTACGGGCTGTTCATCAACGGCGAGTTCGTCGACGGCTCAGGGCCCTCGTTCAAGACCGTCAACCCCGCCACCGAGGAGACGCTGGCCGAGGTCGCCACCGCCTCGTCCGACGACGTCGACCGCGCCGTGCAGGCGGCGCGCAAGGCGTTCGGCGTGTGGAGCGCCCTGCCGGGCGCCGAGCGGGCCAAATACCTCTTCCGCATCGCGCGGATCATCCAGGAGCGGGCCAGAGAGCTGGCCGTGCTGGAGACGCTCGACAACGGCAAGCCCGTCCGCGAGTCGCGCGACGTGGACCTGCCGCTGGTCGCGGCCCACTTCTTCTACTACGCGGGCTGGGCCGACAAGCTGGAGTACGCCGGGTTCGGCACGCCCAAGCCGCTCGGCGTGGCCGGCCAGGTCATCCCCTGGAACTTCCCGCTGCTCATGCTGGCCTGGAAGATCGCCCCCGCGCTGGCCTGCGGCAACACGGTCGTGCTCAAGCCGGCCGAGACCACGCCGCTGACCGCGCTCGCGTTCGCCGACATCTGCCGCCAGGCCGACCTGCCGCCCGGCGTGGTGAACATCGTCACCGGCGCGGGCGAGACCGGCGCCGCCGTGGTCGCGCACCCCGACGTCGACAAGGTCGCCTTCACCGGCTCCACCGAGGTCGGCCGGATCATCGCCCGCACGGTCGCGGACACCGGCAAGAAGCTGACGCTGGAGCTGGGCGGCAAGGCCGCCAACATCGTGTTCGACGACGCCGCCATCGACCAGGCCGTCGAGGGCATCGTCAACGGCATCTTCTTCAACCAGGGCCACGTCTGCTGTGCCGGGTCGCGGCTGCTGGTGCAGGAGTCCGTCCAGGAGGAGCTGCTGGCCGCGCTCAAGCGCCGGCTCGGCACGCTGCGGCTCGGCGACCCGCTCGACAAGAACACCGACATCGGCGCCATCAACTCCGCCGACCAGCTCGCCAAGATCCGGCAGCTCAGCGACCTGGGCGAGACGGAGGGCGCCGAGCGCTGGTCGCCCGCCTGCGAGCTGCCCGAGCGCGGCTACTGGTTCCCGCCGACGCTGTTCACCGGGGTCGCGCAGTCCCACAGCATCGCCAGGGAGGAGATCTTCGGGCCCGTGCTGTCCGTGCTGACCTTCCGCACCCCGGCCGAGGCCGTCGAGAAGGCCAACAACACCCCGTACGGGCTGTCGGCCGGCGTCTGGACCGAGAAGGGCTCGCGCATCCTGTGGATGGCCGACCGGCTGCGCGCCGGCGTGGTGTGGGCCAACACCTTCAACAAGTTCGACCCCACCTCGCCCTTCGGCGGCTACAAGGAGTCGGGCTACGGCCGCGAGGGCGGACGCCACGGGCTGGAGGCCTACCTTGACGTGTGAGTACCGCAGGCCCCGCCGCAGGAAGCTGCGCGCCCAGGCCACCAGGGGGCACGCCTACGCCAGGGCCGGGCGGCCCGTACGCACCGGCTGGTACGCCCACCGCTGCGGCGTCAGCCGGTGCGGCCAGGTCTTCGTGCCGGTCCAGATGTCGCAGGAGTCCACGTGGAGGGGTCGGGGCGATGAGTAGGTTGTCCGTCAGAAAGACCTACAAGCTGTACATCGGCGGGGCCTTCCCGCGCTCCGAGAGTGGGAGGTCCTACCCGGTGACCTCGGCCAAGGGCGACTTCCTCGCCAACGCCTCGCGGGCCTCGCGCAAGGACGCCCGCGACGCCGTGGTGGCCGCCCGCAAGGCGTTCCCCGGCTGGTCGGGGGCGACGGCGTACAACAGGGGGCAGATCCTCTACCGCGTCGCCGAGATGCTCGAAGGGCGGCGCGCGCAGTTCGCCGACGAGCTGGGCGGCACCAAGCGGGCGGCGCTGGAGCAGGTCGACGCGACGATCGACCGGCTCGTCTGGTACGCGGGCTGGTCCGACAAGATCGCCTCCGTGCACGGCGGCGCCAACCCCGTCGCCGGCCCCTACTTCAACCTGTCCACCCCCGAGCCGACCGGCGTCGTCGCCGTGGTGGCGCCCGACGACCCGCTGCTCGGCCTGGTGTCGGTGGTCGCGCCGGTGATCGTGACCGGCAACACCTGCGTCGTGGTGGCGTCCGAGCCGTCCCCGCTGGCGGCGATCACCCTGGCCGAGGTGCTCGCCACGTCCGACCTGCCCGGCGGCGTGGTGAACATCCTCACCGGGCAGCGCGCCGAGCTCGTCCCCTGGCTGTCCGCCCACATGGACGTCAACGGGCTCGACCTGACCGGCGTCTCCGACGCCGAGCTGGCGCTGAGCTGCGAGCAGGCGGCCGCCGAGAACCTCAAGCGGGTCTCGCGGCCGGTCCAGGAGGACTGGACGGCCGACCCCGGGATCGGGCGCATGACCCGCTTCCTGGAGACCAAGACCGTCTGGCACCCCGTCGGCATCTGACGCTCACGCGGCGGGCCGCCCGTCCGGCCGTTGAGGGCCGCGCGGGCCGTCCGCTGCCTGTGCGCTCCTAGCGGGCGAAGCCCGGTGGGCTGAGCGTTGGGTGTGCGGCCTGGAGCTGGGCGGCCAGTCCCAGGAGGTGGGGCTCGCCGCCCGGTGGGGCGACGATCTGCACGGCGATCGGCAGGCCGCTCGAATGGGTGGCCAGCGGCACGGCGACGGCGGGCCAGCCGCACATGTTCCACGGCCCGGTGGCGGGCGCGTAGGCGACGTTGGTGAGGGCGTTGCGCAGGAAACCGCGCTCGCCCCACCGTCCCGCCTTGGGCGGGATGCCGGCCAGCGCCGGTGTGACGAGCGCGTCGGCCCGGCCGAACCACTGGTCGGCGCCGTAGCCGCTCCAGCGCTCCCGGCCGCGCACGCCGTCCAGCTTGAGCGCCGCGAGCACCCGGCCCGTCCTGGCCAGCCCCTTGGTACGCCGTTCGAGCCGCTGCCGGTCCAGCCCTTCGACCGCCTCGGCGGCCCTGACCAGCCAGGTCGCGATCGTGCTCGGCCCCAGCCAGGCGGGCAGCGACCGTTCGTGCTCCACCACCGTGTGCCCGGAAACCCGCAGCGTCTCGGCGGCGCCGCGTACCGCCGCCTTGAACTCCGCGTCCACCCGCAGCCCCGGCGGCAGCGGCTGCGGCGCGTACGCCACCCGCAGATCGAACGGCTCAGGGCTGTCGGGCGGCGGCTGCGGCTCCCACACCTCGTCGTCGTCCGCCCAGACCGAGCGCAGCATGCGCGGCGGCGGCTCCACGCGACGCCCGGCACGCCACGCCTCGGCCAGCGCCGGATCGGCGGCCAGTACGGACAGCGCGAGCGCCAGGTCGGCGGCGGTCCGCGCGATCGGGCCGTTCTCGGTCAGGTGGTCCCAGTCGTTCGCCGGCGGCGGCACCAGGCCGAGACCGGGCTTGATCGCCAGCACGCCGCAGCAGGCCGCGGGGATGCGTAACGAGCCCATGCCGTCGTTGCCGAGCGCGATCGGCACCATGCCGGCCGCCACCGCCGCCGCGCTGCCCGAGGAGGAGCCGCCGGCCGTGCGTTCGGGGTTCCAGGGGTTGCGGACGATGCCGTACGCGCTGTCGCCGAACGCCACCAGCCCCAGCTCCGGCAGGTTCGTCAGCCCGACGATCAGCGCGCCCGCCGCCCGCAGCCGCGCCACCGTCTCGTGATCGTGCGGCGCGGGGGCCTCGGACGTCGCCGCCGAGCCGCCCCTGGTGGCCTCGCCCGCGACCTCCAGGTTGTCCTTGACCGCCACCGGCACCCCCGCCAGCGGCAGGTCGGCCAGGTCGCGCCGCTTCTGCAGGGCCCGGGCCTCGTCCACGGCCTGCTCCCTGACCAGCCGGAACGCCCCGATGCCAGGATCGCGCCGCGCGATGACGTGGAGGTGCTCCTCCACCACGGTCGTGGCCTTGACGTCACCGCTCCTGACGGCCGCCGCGATCTCGATGGCGGACTTTCCTGCCCACACCATGGTTAGAGTGTGCAGCTTTTCACTGATCGTTGCGAGGATCGGTAGGGTCCTTGCACGTGAACGGACCTTCGCTTGCCCTCCGCCAGCGCTCCCTGGGCGACCTCTCGGCCGAGTTCCCGCTGTTCCCGCCGCTGACGCGCGGCTGCCCCAAGACCAGCACCGCCGAGCTGGCCTACCCGCTGGAGGTGGTCTACGACTACGCGAAGGTCGACAGAGACCTGTTCACCGGGCCGCCTGGCCCCGACATCGCGCGCTGGTCGCCGCTGCTGCCGCCGCTCGACGCGCCCACGCTGGGCGAGGGCGGCACGCCGCTGATCACGTTCGGTGACGTGCACATCAAGGACGAGTCGCGCAACCCGACCTGGTCGCACAAAGACCGGCTCAACCGGGTCGCCGTCAGCGCCGCCGTGGCGTCCGGGGCGCCGGGCGTGGTCGTCGCCTCCTCCGGCAACCACGGCGCCTCCGCCGCCGCCTACGCGGCCAGGGCCGGGCTGCCCGCGATCGTGCTGGCCTCCGCCGACTCGCCGCCCGCCGTGCAGGCGTTCGTGCGGTCGTACGGCGCCAAGGTCGTCTCCGTGCCGGTCGAGGCGCGCTGGCCGCTGCTCCGGCAGGTCGTGGACGAGCTGGGCTACCACCCCGTCAGCAACCAGACCGCTACGCACACCGGGCATCCGTTCGGGCCCGAGGGCTACAAGACGATCGCGTACGAGCTGTTCCTGCAGCTCGGCACCGTCCCTGCCGCCGTCTTCACGCCCACCGGCTACGCCGAGCTGCTGTACGGCGTGTGGAAGGGGTTCGCCGAGCTGCGGCTGCTGGGGGTCGCCGACCGGACGCCGCGGATGTTCTCCTGCGAGACGGCCGCCGGCGGGCCGCACGCCAAGGCCCTGGCCACCGGCGCCCCCGCGGCCGTCGTCGGGCTGGGGCCGACGGACGCGTACGGGGTGGCCTGCTCCGTCGGCGGGCACCGGGGCGTGGCGGCCGTCCGCGACAGCGGCGGCGACCCGGTCCTGGTCACCGACGAGGACCTCCGCCTCGCCCAGCGGGATCTGGCCCGTGCCGGCCTGTGGCAGGAGCTCTCCGGAGCCGCCGGCCTCGCCGGCTACCGCCGCCTGCGCCGCGACTTCGACGGCCCCGTGGTGTGCATCGCGACCTCCAGCGGCTTCAAGGACGTCGGCGTGGCCACCGAACGCCACCCCGCCCTCGAAGAGCCGACCTTGGAGGACCTCATCCCCTGAGCTTCACGGTTTGTGCCAGACCCGGAGGGGGCCGGTGGTGGTGAAGCCGTGGGTGAGGGCGTCTGAGGGGTCGATCTCGTAGCCGGCCAGCGGGCGGCCGGGGAACAGGTGGGCGGCCATGGCCGTCACGCCCTCCCAGGCCGAGCTCGGGCCGAACACGTTCGAGACGCCCACCACCGGGCCGGTCGAGGTGAGGACCGCGCCCTCGGTGACGGCGTCGCCGGTGCGGGCGTACACGATCGTGGCCCCCGGCTCTTCGAGGAGGGCCGGGGTGAACAGGTCGGTGAGGTCGCAGGCGCTCGCCCAGGCGGCGAGTGTGGCGGCGTCCTCCACCACCTGCCAGGTCGTCTCCGCCGGGCCGGGGGCCGGGCGGTGGATCCAGTGCGCCTCGAACAGGACCTCGAAGCCCGGCAGGTCGAGCGTGGCGAAGCTGTCCTTGACCGAGGCGCCGGAGCCGGCGTCGATGTGGGGCAGCACGTCGGTGGCCGTGGCGAGCGGGGAGAGCGTGACCGCGTCGGGGTAGAAGGGCGGGGTGCGGACGGGGTTCGTCCACGCCACGCCGGCGAACATGCCGGGCCTGCCGTGCGCGCGGCACATCAGGTCACACCAGGCGGCGTTGTCGCGGGCCGCCGCGATCACTTCGTGCGGCGCGTCGGCTGAGCGGTGAGGGGGTCTTCCGGCCATGGGTGCTTAGGGTAACGACCGCGCATTTCCGCCCGTACGTGCCGGTAGCCCTCACGCCAGAACGACGCCAGGTCCGCCGTCACCGCCAGCGGGCGGCCCGCGGGGGAGAGCAGGTGCACGAGGACCGGCACCCCGGCGATCCGCGGGGTCTCCTGCCAGCCGAACAGCTCCTGCAGCTTCACCGCCAGCACCGGCTGCTCGCCCGAGTAGTCAATGCGGATCTTGGAGCCGGTGGGGACCTCGATGCGTTCGGGAGCAGTCCGGTCCAGGCGTTCGCTCCACGGGATGAGGCGTTTGAGTGCGCTCGCCACGTCGATGCGTTCCAGGTCGGCGCGGCGGCGGGCGCGGGACAGCTCGGGCTCCAGCCACTGGTCGGCCAGGTCGATGAGATCCTTCATGTCGCCGGTCGGTGGCCAGGGGGCGCCCAGGGCCCGATGGCAGAAGGTCAGGCGGTCTCTGAGGTCTTTGGCGGCCTTCGTCCAGGTGAGGACGTCTTCGGTGCGCAGGCCGTACAGGATGGCCTCCCGTACGTCGGCGTCCTTGAGCGGGGTGGCGGTCAGCTCGATCGCACCCATCCGCTCCACGCGGCGGGCCGACACGTCGCCGCGGCGCTCGCCCGGCGGGACCTTCCAGGCGACCTCGTCCTCGACCGTCGTTCCCACGGCCATGCGGGCGGTGGCCTCGTCGATCGCCACGGCCTGCCTGATGCGGGCCGACGCCGCCCCTGCCGGACGGTCGGCGACCGCGATCGCCAGCCACTCGGCGCTCCCCAGCCGCGAACCCTCGGGCAGCTGGGCCTGGGTCCCCGACACCATGAGGTACCCCCCACCCCGCCGCCGCGCCACCCGCTCAGGAAACGCCAACGCCACCGCCAACCCCGCCACCTCATCCTCGGACCTCCTCGCGGAAGGGGTGGAGGAGCGGTGGAGGCGGCGGGTTTCCTGCTTCCAGCGGGTGGCGAAGGGGGTGTTGGCGCGGCGGGTGGTGCGCCAGACGTGCACCAGGTCGTCCGACGCGTCGCGGGGGAGTTGTTCCGAGAGCAGGGCGACCACCTCGGCGGCTTCCTGGCCGAGGTCGAGGAGGGCGCGGGCCAGGCGTGGGTGGACGCCGGCCAGGGCCATCCGCCGCCCCCGCTCGGTCACTCGCAGGCCCGCTTTGCCGGGTTCGAGGGCGCCGAGCATGGTGAGGGTCTCGGTGGCGGCGGTGAGGGCCGCGGGCGGGGGCGGGTCCAGGAGGGCGAGGGCCTTGGCGTCGGGGGCGCCCCAGCAGGCGGCCTGCAGGGTGAAGGCCGTCAGGTCGGCCAGGGCGATCTCCGGGCGGGGGTGGTCGGCCAGGCGGGCGTGGTCGGCCTCCGTCCAGCAGCGGTAGACCGTGCCGGGGGCCTCGCGGCCCGCCCGGCCCGCTCGCTGGGTGGCCGCCGCCTTCGAGGCTCTGACCGTGGTGAGGGAGCCCAGGCCGCGGGAATGGTCGGTACGCGGCTCGCGCGCCAGCCCGGAGTCCACCACCACGCGTACGCCGGGGACGGTCAGGCTCGACTCTGCCACCGACGTGGCCAGCACCACGCGGCGGCCCGCTCCGGGGGTCAGGACGGCGTCCTGGACGTGGGCCGGGGCCTGGCCGTGTACTTGGAGGACCTGGTCCACGTCGCCCGCCAGTTGCCCGGCCACCCTGGCGATCTCGGCGACGCCGGGCAGGAAACACAGCACGTCGCCGTCCCGTTCCGCGAGGGCTCTGCGGACGACCGAGGCCACGTGGGTGAGCAGCGCGGGGTCGACGCGCAGGCCGTGGGGCGGGGCGACCGGGCGCGGCGGCGGGGCCCAGATCGTCTCCACGGGGTGGGTGGCGCCGGTGGCGGCCACCACCGGGCCGCCGATCAGCCGCGCCCACGGTTCGGCGTCGGCGGTCGCGGACGTGGCCAGCAGGCGCAGGTCGGGCCGGAGCGTGTCGCGTACGTCGAGGAGGAACGCGAGCGCGGTGTCGGCGTCGAGGTGGCGTTCGTGGCACTCGTCGAGGATGACCGCGTCCACGCCGGTCAGCTCCTGGTCCCGCTGGAGGCGCTGGAGCAGGACGCCGGTGGTGACGACCTCGACCATGGGGTTGGCGCCTTTGTGGCGTTCGCCCCTGATCGTGTAGCTCACGCCCATGCGGCGGGCCGCCGCGCGTACGGCCAGGCGGCGCGGCTCGGCCACCAGCACCCGCAGGCCCGCCTCGGCCAGCGCCGGCGGCACCACGGTCGTCTTGCCGGTGCCGGGCGGCGCGGTCAGCACCGCGCTGCCGTGGCGTTCGAGCACGGCGAGCAGCTCGGGCAGCACGCCCCTGATGGGCAGGTCGGTCTCAGGCACAGGCGGCGACTCTGCTCGTCAGCGGGACCCGGCGGAGGCGCGCGCACTTGCGGTGGCGCTCACCGTGCTTTCGGACGTGGTGGGGGCGCGGTGGAGGGTGGTGGCGGTGAGGATGGCCGGCAGGAGGCCGGGGAAGCGGGATTCCAGGTCCTCGTGGCGCAGGCTCATGTATTTCAGGCGGCCGTCCTGCTCCGTTCGCACCACGCCGGCCTCGCGGAGGATGCGGTAGTGGTGTGAGGCGGTCGACTTGTGCACGCCGAGGGCGTCGCCGGCGACCGTGCAGTTCATCTGCCCGGCGGCGGCCAGGCGGGCGACGATCTCCAGGCGCACGGGGTCGCTGAGCGCCCGCAGGACCTCGGTGAGCTGGATGTTCTCCGTGGCGGGTTGCGGGAGCAGGCGCATGGGGAAACCCTACCTCCGTCCCATGGTTTGACAACAATCCAACTATACGTCAGTTTGATGGGCATCCAACTTTTTCGGGGAGGCCCACATGCGCTCGCGGCTCTATCCGCTGGCCGCCGGAAATTTCGCGATCGGTACCGGTACGTTCGTCACCGCCGGTCTGCTGGCACCCATCTCCGCCGACCTGGGAGTGTCCCGGCCGGCCGCGGGCCAGCTGATGACGGTGTTCGCCCTCGCGTACGCCGTGCTCTCCCCCGTGCTCGCCGCCCTCACCGCCCGCATGTCCCGCAGGACCCTGCTGCTGCTCGCCATGGTCGTGTTCGTGGCGGGCAACGTGCTGACCGCGCTGGCCCCGACGTACGCGCTGGTGCTCATCACCCGCGTGGTGGCGGCGGCGGGTGCGGCGATGTTCACGCCGACGTCCTCGGCCGTGGCCAACGCGCTGAGCGCCCCCGAGCGGCGCGGGCGCGCACTGGCACTCGTGATGGGCGGGCTGAGCGTGTCGTCGGCCATCGGGGTGCCGCTCGGCACGTGGCTGGGCGAGGCCGTGAGCTGGCGGGCCACGCTCTGGCTGGTCGCCGGGCTCGGCGTGCTCGGCCTCGCCGGGGTGGCGACGCTGGTGCCGGAGCTGCGGCTGCCGGCGTCGGGACGGCTGCGCGAGCGGTTCGAGCCGCTGCGCGACCGGCGGGTGCCCGCGGTGATGGTGACGCAGCTGCTGCTCTTCGCCGCCGGGTTCACCGCCTACACCTACATCGGCTCGCTGTTCGACCTGCCGCTGGCCGCGCTGCTGTGGGCGTGGGGGCTGGGCGGCATCGTGGGCAACCTGCTGGGCGGGCGGCTCACCGACGCGTACGGCCCCCGCAGCATGATCATCGGCGGCCTGGCCATGGCCGTGGTGTTCGTGGCCCTGATCCCGGTGGCGAACCTGGCGCTGCCCGCCGCCCTCGTGTGGGGCTTCCTGTGGGGCGCGATCGGCTGGATGATCGCTCCCGCACAGCAGTTCAGGACGGTCACGGCGGTGCCGGGCAACGTCTCGATCGGGCTGGGGCTGCTGTCGTCGGCGCAGTACCTCGGGCTGGTGGTGGCGGGGCTGGCCGGCGGGGCGGCGCTGGAGACCTACGGGAGGACGGGCGTGGTCGTGCTGTCGGCCGGGCTCGGCCTGGTGGCGCTGATCTTCACGCTCGTGACGTACCGGCCGGCGAGGATCCTGGCGGCCGAGCCCGCGCCCGCCTCCTCCTGACGGCGGACGCCCGGTCACCCGCCGGGCGGACGACCGGCGGCCACCCGCCCGCCTACGGTCGGCGGCATGCTCAGAGACCAGGTGACCTTCCGCCGCGTCGCGGCGGGCGTGCTGCTCATCGTGGCGCCACTGCTCCAGGCCGTCGCCGTCGCCGTCGATCCAGGGACCTGGGGCGACGAGCGCGAAGCCGTCAGCTTCGGCGCGAACCCCGCGCTGGCCCAGGCGCAGTCCGTGCTCTACCACTGGAGCTGGATGCTCATGGTGGTCGCGGTCATCGGCCTGACGCACCTGACCAGGCGCCGGGCCACCCGGCTCGGGCACGTCGGCGGGGCGCTGGCGGTGATCGGCTACCTGCAGCTGTCGGGGCTGCTGATCGTCGACCCCGTCGAGTGGTGGCTCGGGCGTCACCACTCACCCGAGGAGGCGCAGCGCATCCTCGACGAGATGATGGACCTGCCGGGCGTGACGTTCGGCTTCCAGCTCCCGTGGATGTTCCTCGGCTTCGTCGGGCTGCCGCTGCTGACGGTGGCGGTGTGGCGGGCCGGGTTCGCGGGGTGGTGGGTGCCGGTGCTGGTGGCGGCCGGGTATCTCGGCGGCTTCCTGGTGTCGTACGGGCCGCTGACCGTGCCCCTGTGGGCCGCCCCCGCCGTCGCCCTCGGCTTCCTGGGCCTGAAGGTGCTGCGCATGGGCGACGACGAGTGGGCGGCCTATTACCGGCTCAGCCCTGAGCGGGAATCCAGCCCAGTGTGACGGCCAGGATGACGAAGAAGCCGAGCGCGATGCGGTAGATGACGAAGCCGGTGAAGCGGTGGGTGCTGATGTAGCGCAGGAACCAGGCCACCGCCGCGTAGCCGACGAGGAACGAGATGACCGTGGCCAGGATGGTGGGGCCCCAGTCGGGGGCCGGGCCCTCGCCGATCTCGGCCAGCTCCAGCACCCCCGAGGCCAGCACAGCCGGGATGGCCAGCAGGAACGAGTATTTCGCCGCGTCCTCGCGGCGGTAGTCGAGCAGCAGGCCGGCCGTCACGGTGCCGCCCGAGCGGGACACGCCGGGGACCAGGGCGAGCGACTGGGCGAAGCCGTAGATGATCGCGTGGGTGAAGCTGAGGTGCTTCTCCAGCGTCAGCTTGTTGCGCGCCGTGTGGTCGGCGAACCACAGGACGACGGCGAAGACGATGAGCGTGGTGCCGACCAGGCGCAGGTCACGGAACGAGGTCTCGATCTGGTCCTTCAGCGCCAGGCCGAGTATGGCGATGGGCAGGGTGCCGACGATGACGTACCAGCCCATGCGGGCCGCCCAGTGGCCGCGCAGCTCCTTGACGAACAGCGAGCGCGTCCAGGTGGAGATGATCTCCCAGATCTCCTGACGGAAGTAGATGAGCACGGCGGCCTCGGTGCCGAGCTGGATGACCGCCGTGAACGCCGCCCCCGGGTCCGGCCACTGGGCGAAAGCGGACACCACCCGGATGTGGGCGCTGGAGGAGATCGGCAGGAACTCCGTGAGCCCCTGGACCAACCCCAGAACCACCGCTTCTAGCCAGCCGATCACGACGACACCTTCCGTGGACGCAGCGAGTGTGAGGGTGAGGCTAGCGGAATCGAAGGTCAAGCGATTGCTCTCGTAAGGCGTTGAGCTGCTGTGATCGCGCGTCGTAGCGAGGTCGATGCGTCCTGTTCATGAAGAATTGGCCGGTTGTTCGCCCCTTCGTAGGGCGGAGTGCCCCGCCGGTTGAGCAGGGCAATCCCATGTGCCATCGTCTCACCCATGGATCAGCTCGCGGCGCTGCTCGACGGGCCCAGAGCGCACGGCGCCTTTCTCCTCCGCTCGATCCTCGATCCGCCGTGGTCCCTGCGCATCCAGGACGAGGCTCCGCTGTCGGTGGTGGCGCAGGTGCGGGGCGAGTCGTGGATCACGTTCGACGGTGGCGAGCCCGTACGCGTCGAGCCGGGGCGGGTGGCGATCGTCCGGGGGCCCGAGCCGTACACGGTGGCCGACGACCCGGCGACCAGGCCGCAGGTCGTCATCCACCCCGGCCAGCGCTGCACCACCCTCGACGGCGAGTCCGTCTACCAGGCGATGGACCTCGGCGTCCGTACGTGGGGCAACGACCCCGGCGGCGGCACCGTGCTGCTCACCGGCACCTACAACCTGGAGGGCGAGGTCAGCAGGCGGCTGCTCGACGCGCTGCCCCGGCTGATCGTGGAGCCAGGCGGGCCGCTCATCGGGCTGATGAGCGCCGAGATCGTCAAGGACGAGCCCGGCCAGGAGGCCGTTCTCGACCGGCTGCTCGACCTGCTGCTCATCGCGGTGCTGCGGGCCCACTTCGCGGCGAACGAGGCGCCGGGCTGGTATCGCGCGATGAGCGACCCGATCGTCGGCAAGGCGATGCGCATGCTGCACAACAACCCGGCGCACCCGTGGACGGTCGCCGCGCTGGCGGCGGAGGTGGGGGTGTCGCGGGCCTCGCTGGCGCGGCGCTTCACCGACCTGGTGGGCGAGCCGCCGATGGCGTTCCTCACCGACTGGCGGCTGGCTCTGGCCGCCGACCTGCTGCGCGAGCCCGACGCCACGATCGGCTCGGTGGCGAGGAAGGTCGGCTACTCCAGCCCGTTCGCGCTCAGCGCGGCGTTCAAGCGGGTCCGCGGGGTCAGCCCCCAGCAGCACAGGGCCGGGGCCGTCACGTGAAACCCCTGCTCCTGCTCGACGTGGACGGCGTGCTGAACCCCATGGGCCGGCCCAGCCCCGACTTCCGGCCCTACCGGTGCACGATCGGCACGGAGGTCTACACCGTCTACCTCAACCCGCGCCACGGCCGCCGCCTGCTGGAGCTGGCCCTGGCCACCGGCTCCGAGCTGGTCTGGGCCACCACGTGGGAGCACCACGCCAACGAGTGGATCGCGCCGCGCGTCGGCCTGCCGTCGCTGCCGGTCATCGCCGTGCCGCCCGACGTGCCGCCCAGCGAGCACGGGGAGATGTTCAAGTCTCCGCACGTGGCGGCGTACGCGGGGCGGCGGCCGTTCGTCTGGTTCGACGACCAGGTGTTCGCGGAGGACGAGGAGTACCTCAGGGTCCATCAGGGATTGACCGATTTCCTGCTCGTGCACGTCGATCCGAGGCGGGGACTGACCAGCCGCGATCTGGGCATGGCACAGGAGTGGCTGACCCTCTCAGGGTTTTCTCAGGGTCCCTGACGGGAGTCGGGCCGCTGTGTCGTCCGTTCTTCAAGTAGGTCGACAACCACGACGGAGGAACAGCACATGTACCGCTCACGAGAGCACAGGATCCTGGCCGGCGTCTGCGGCGGCATCGCCGACAAGACGGGCATGCCCCCCACGCTCGTCCGGATCCTCTGGCTGCTGCTGTCGCTCATCCCCGGCCCGCTCTGGGTGGTCTACGTCGCCATGTGGATCCTCGTCCCGGAGGCGCCGAAGGGCTACCGGGCGGCATAGCGGCCCCGGTCCGCCGCACGGAAGAGCGCGAGCGCGATCAGCTCGGCGCCGACCGCGGCGGCCGGCAACCACCCGCTCCCGTACGTCTCCAGCACCACCCCGCCGAGCGCGGCACCGCAGGACACGCCCACGTAGACGGCACTGCTGTTGAGCGCGAGCGCCTGCGGGGCCGCAGGACCGGCGAGGGCGATCATGCGGGACTGCGCGGGCGGCGGGATCCACCACGACGCACCCGCCCAGAGCAGCAGCAGCGGCAGCAGGGCGAGCAGCGGCACGGGCCTGAGGAGCTGGCAGCAGGTCAGGGCGGCCATCACCGCCGCGAAGGCGGCGACGCCGGTGGTCATCGCCCGGCTCGCGCCCCAGCGGTCGGCGGCCCGGCCGCCCAGCTGCCCGCCGGCCAGTCCGGCGAGCCCGGCCAGCACGAACACCCAGCCCAGCTCAGTGGGCCCGGCACCGGCCAGGTCGCGCAGGAACGGGGCGAGATAGCTCAGCACCATCATGCTGCCCAGCACGATCGCGACGATCCCGAGCAGGCCGAGCAGCACCTGGGGGCGGGCCAGCGGGGCCAGCCGCCGCCCGATGGGCATGGCGGGCGCGGGCGGCGTCTCGGGCAGCGTGGCCCGTACCGCGATCAGCGCGACGAGCCCCAGCAGAGCTCCCAACCCGAACGTGGCCTGCCAGCCGAAGGCGCCGCCGACCCAGGTGCCGAGCGGCACGCCGAACGTGAGCGACGCGGTCAGCCCGCCCATCACCAGCGCGAGGTAGCGGCCCTGCCGCTCGGCGGGTGCGAGGGAGGTGGTGATCGCGTACGCGGCGGGGACGACCGCCGCCGCGGCGACGGCGGCCAGCACGCGCAGGCCGAGGAGCAGCGCGTACGAGCCGGCGAACGCGGCCGCCGCGTTGGCCACGACGAACAGCGCCAGCGCCCAGGTCAGCAGCCCGCGCCGCGCCCAGGTGGCGGTCACCACCGACGCGACGGGTGCGGCCAGGGCGAACGCCAGTGAGAAGCCGGTGACGAGCTGGCCGCCCACGGCCTCGCTCACCCCCAGGTCGGCGGAGAGCGCGGGCAGCACGCCGGCGATCACGTAGTCGTCGGTGGCGAAGGTGAAGGTGGTGAAGACCAGCGCGAGCAGCCACGTGGGCAGCCGGGCACGCCGGCGCACGTCGATGGGCATGGGTATCCCCTGGAATTAAGGTAACAGTCGTTTCCTCGATAGGGTAACAGTCGTCACCTCAATGGCGTCAAAGGGGAATCGCGCATGGCCAGGACCGCCGACCCGCACCGCCGCGGCGAGCTGCTCGACCAGATCATCGACTACCTGGCCGAGCACGGCCTGTCCACGCTGTCCATGCGCCCGCTGGCCCAGCACCTCGGCAAGTCCACCCGCGTGCTCACCCACCACTTCGCCGACAAGGAGGAGCTGCTGTCGGCCACCATGGAGCGGCTCGACGAACGCCACCGCGACTGGCTGCGCGGGCTGCCCGGCTGGTCGGGCTCCGACAGCGTGGGCACGATCATCCGCCGCACCTGGGACTGGCAGACCCGCGAGGACAACCAGCCGATCGCCCGCCTCATCCACGAGATCGAGGGGCTCGCGGTGGCCGGCAAGCTGGCCGGGCACGTGCCGCGGCTGCTGTCGGACCGGTCGGAGTTCGTGGCCGGGCTGCTGCGCGAGCGCGGGGTGCCGGAGCCCGAGGCGACGCGGATCTCGACGCTGACGAACTCGGCGTACACCGGGCTGCAGATCGACTTCCTCACGACGGGCGAGCGCGAGCGGGTGGAGGCCGCGCTGGACCGGCTCTGCGCGCTGGTGGACGAGTGGGTCGCGGCCTGCTGACGACCTGCGGCGGGGTCAGTCAAGGGACGGGCATATCCTCGAAACATGAGGGCAAGGCCGCTGACGCTCATCCACGATGGGCTCGTCGATTACGACCAGGCGATGGAGCGCATGACCGACCTCGTCGGGCAGCGCCAACGGGACGAGCGGCCGGACGCGCTCTGGCTGCTGAGTCACCCGTCCGTCTACACGATCGGGCGCCGCACCCCGCTCACCCACCTGCCCGACCCCTCGCGCGGCATCCCCGTGGTCGAGACCGGCCGGGGCGGCCAGCTCACCTATCACGGTCCTGGCCAGCTCGTCGGCTACCTCATCGTCAAGCTGGACGAGGGCGAGGGCATCGTCGACTACGTCCGCGAGGTCGAGCTGCGGCTGGTGGAGGCGCTGGGCAAGCTGGGGCTGCCGGCCGAGCGCCGTGACACGCCGCCGGGCTCCGAGCTGCTGACCGGCGTGTGGACGGTGGAGACCAGGCGGAAGATCATCTCGATCGGCATGCGCCAGAGCAGGGGCGTCACCAGCCACGGGTTCGCGCTCAACGTCGACGGCGACCTGACGCCGTGGAACTGGGCGGTCGCGTGCGGGATGCCCGACGTCGACATGACCTCGCTCAAGCGCGAGCTGGGCAGGGCGGACATGGACGAGGTCCGCGAGGTCGTGGCGGAGGCGTTCGAGGCGTCCTGACGGGACGAGTCATCCTCAGGGATGAAAAATCGTCATTTCTCCCCGCACATAACTCCAGATAAGCGATGATCCATCTTCGGTCGCACGCCCCGACGGGGGGATCGACAGAAGATTGGAGCATCGTGCGAAAGAGGTTCACGCTGCTCGCCGCCGCCTTAGTGGCGGTGGCGACATTGTCGCCAGCGGCGCCCGCCAACGCGGCGGCACCGCAGGCGCAACGCACCATCACCTGGGCTCCGTGCGAGGAGGAGCCGTCGGCCGAGTGCGGCACGCTCACCGTGCCGATCGACTGGTCGAAGCCCGACGGCCCGACCGTCGACATCGCGGTCGCCCGCCGCAAGGCCACCGACCCCGACGCCAGGATCGGCTCGCTGGTCATCAACCCGGGCGGCCCGGGCGGCTCGGGGGTCGAGGCCGTGTACGGCGCGCCCGGCTCCTACACCGAGGATCTGCAGCGCCGCTTCGACATCGTCGGCTTCGACCCTCGGGGTGTGGGTCGCAGCCACCCGGTGATCTGCTCGGCCTCGGTCTACAACCAGATGCCGCACACGGTGATGAAGAGCCAGGCCGACTTCGAGGCATGGGACGCCTTCACCAAGCGCCTGCACCAGGACTGCCGCGAGCGCACCGGCCCCCTGTACGACCACGTCGACTCCGTGGACGTGGCCCGCGACATGGACGCCCTGCGCGCCGCCCTCGGTGAGGAGAAGCTCACCTACTACGGCATCTCGTACGGCACCCTGATCGGCCAGATGTACGCCGAGCTGTTCCCCGACCGCGTCCGCGCGCTCGGCCTCGACAGCAACATGGACCACAGCCTCGACGTCGTGGGCTTCATGACGACCGAGGCGCTGGCCGTCGAGGACGCCTTCGACCAGTTCGTCGGCTGGTGCGACCAGGAGCCGAGCTGCGTCCTGCACGGCCAGGACGTGCGGGCGATCTGGAAGAGCCTGCGGGAGAAGGCCAAGCGGGGCGAGCTGGTCTACCCGAGCACCGGCACGAAGATGACGGAGCTGCAGCTCATCTACAACGCCGCGCTGGGCAACGAGGGGCCCGACTGGTGGACGCTCAGCCAGACCATCAACTGGCTGAACGGCGGGCCGGAGCCCGACTGGGTGCCGCCGCTGCCGGGCCGGGGGCCCGTGGAGGGCGACGTGGCCGAGCTGCCGACCACGATCCTGTGCCAGGACTACAACCTCAGGGTGCGCAACTACGCCGAATACGCCGCCCTCATGGCGATCTCCGGCAAGCTGGCGCCCGACACGCGGTACCACCCGTACCCGGTGGACGACCTGCCGATCTGCATGAACTACCCGACGACGAACAAGCCCCACAAGCTGCGGTACACGGGTGACGCTCCTCTGCTGCTCGGCAACTCGCTGCACGACCCCGCCACGCCGTGGATCTGGTCGGCCAACGCGGCCCGCCAGCTCGGCCCGAAGGCGGTGCTGCTCACGTACGAGGGGTGGGGGCACCGCATCTACGGCAAGGACAAGTGCCAGACGGACATCTTCGACGAGTACCTGATCTCGCTGAAGGTGCCCCCGCACGGCACGCGCTGCGCGGTGGGCACGCCTGAGGAGGAGAGCCTGCTCAAGCGCAAGGCCGGCACGCCCGCCTGGCCGACGGACCGGCTGAGCTGGGCCGGCTAGAGCACGTTGGAGAACGCCCGGGGGCCAGCAGGCCCCCGGGCGTTTCGCGTCAGGGGACGAGGTTCTCGTCGTCCACCGTTCGGCGCGGCCCGGTGAACCAGTGGCGGGCCGACAGCGCCCACCACAGCGCGATGCCGACGAGCACGATGCCCACCGCGACGGGCGCGTAGTTGACCGACGTCCAGGTGAAGTCCGCGCTGCCGGGCACGCCGGCCGGCGAGAACGGCATGATGAAGTAGACCGACACGATCACGATCTCGACGCAGGCGATCCAGCACAGCGCCTTGTACTTGCGGCCCAGCGTCCACGGCCCCGGCGTGAAGGCGTCGCCCATGCGCAGCCGCAGCCAGATCGGGATGAGGAAGGCCAGGTAGAGGCCGATGACCGCGATCGAGACGACGGCGTAGAACGCGACCGGAGTGGTCAGCCCGGGAGGGGCGTAGAGCGCGGGCAGCGTGATGAGGGCGGCGGCCACGCAGCCGGCCACGATGGCGTTGACCGGGGTGCGGTTGCGGTCCACCTTCGACCAGAGCCGCCAGCCGGGCACGGCGCCGTCGCGCGAGAACGCGTACGTCATGCGCGACATCGAGGTCACGCAGCTCATCCCGCAGAAGAACTGGCCGATGGTGGAGATCGCGAAGATCGCGGTGGCCAGCGGGGACGACAACGCGGTCTCGAAGATGGCGCCGACGAAGCCGGACTGGGCGTTGATCTCGTCCACGTTCGTGGCCGCGAACAGGAACGCGAGCAGCAGGATCCAGCCGCCGATCGCCGAGTAGAAGATCGACTGCCACAGGCCGCGGGCGGCGGTCTTCGCCGCTCCCTGCGTCTCCTCCGACACGTGGGCGCAGGCGTCGAAGCCGGTGATCGTGTACTGGGTCAGCAGGAAGCCGAGCGGCAGCACGTACAGCCAGAAGGGCAGGCCGTCGGAGCCGTCGCCGAAGCCCGAGGTGTTGTTGGTGCCGAAGAAGACGAAGCTCGCCGACTGGTGCTCGCTGGGCGCGAAGACGAGGATGGCGACCACGATCGCGGCGCCGGCGACGTGCCACCAGACGGAGATGTTCTGCAGCAGTGAGATCAGCCGGTGGCTGAAGATGTTGATCAGTGCGTGCAGCGCCAGGACGATCACGAACAGCAGGAACGCCTGGGGGAGCGTGGCCTCCCACGCGCCGCCGGTCAGCCGGTTGAGCGTGATGTTGAGGAACGTCGCGCAGCCGTAGTCCACCGAGGCGGTGACCGCGATGAGCCCGATGAGGTTGAGCCAGCCGGTGAACCAGCCGTGGATCGGTTTGCCCAGCTTGGCGGCCCACCAGTAGATGCCGCCCGCCGTCGGGTACGCCGACACCAGCTCCGACATGCAGAAACCGATGATGAGGATGAACAGGGAGATCAGCGGCCAGCCCCAGGAGATGGCGATGGGGCCGCCGTTGTTCCAGGCCTGTCCGAAGGTCGTGAAGCAGCCGGCGAGGATGGAGATGATCGAGAAGGAGATCGCGAAGTTGGAGAAACCGCTCCAGGTGCGGGCCAGCTCCTGCTTGTAGCCGAGCTCGGCCAGTCGCCTGGAATCCTCTTCTGTGCTCATTGAGGTCTCCCTGGGGGGCGCGGAGGACGCTCCTTTTGGTCTACGTCTAGACCATTTCTCCCCAGGGGACAAGGCGTTACGGCCGGGTTTCGATCCGGCGGGGCCGGGGCGGCCGGCTTTTCCGCGAGGCCGCCCCGGCGGGTCCTACTTGTCGCCGAAGAGGTCGGTCACGGCCTGGCAGAACGCCTTGAGGTCGTCCGGCTTACGGCTGGTCACCAGCGTGTTGCCGCCTTCCGTGCACACCACGACCTCCTTGTCCACCCAGGTCGCCCCGGCGTTGCGCAGGTCGGTCTGCAGGCTCGGCCACGAGGTGAGCGTGCGCCCGCGGACGACGTCCGCCTCGACGAGCGTCCACGGCGCGTGACAGATGGCCGCCACCGGCTTGCCGGCGTCGAAGAAGGACTTGGCGAAGCGCACGGCGTCCGGCGACATGCGCAGGAAGTCCGGGTTGGCGACACCGCCCGGCAGCACCAGGCCGTCGTACGAAGCCGGGTCTGCCTCGTCCACGGTGTCGTCCACGGCGAAGGTGTCGGCCTTGTCCAGATGGTTGAACGCCTGGATCCGGCCGGGGGAGGTGGAGACCAGCCTGGGCGTGCCGCCCGCCTGTTTGACCGCCTTCCACGGCTCGGTGAGCTCCACCTGCTCGACTCCCTCGGGTGCCACCAGGAAAGCGATGGTCTTGCCGTCCAGCATGAGAACCCCCTTGGACTGCGTGTTTCCCGTCCCCTTACCGGGCGGCGCGCAAGTATGCGTCTTTACCCCTAGGGGGTATAGGGTGAGCGCATCGGAGCCGATCCAGGAAGGAGCGTTCGCATGACCGTCGCCACGTACCAGGTCGAGGGCATGACCTGCGGCCATTGTGTCAGCGCCGTGACAGAAGAGGTGAGCGGCATCGCCGGGGTGAGCGGAGTCGAGGTCGATCTCGCCTCCGGAGCGGTGACCGTCACCAGCCAGGCCCCCATCGACGACGCGCTGATCGGCGCCGCCGTCACGGAGGCCGGCTACGAGCTGGTGGGCGCGGCGGCTCCCGTCGAGCTGCTGCCCATGGCCGGCGAGTCCTGCTGTGGCAGCGGCGGCTGCTGCTGACTCACCAGGGCAGCGGGCCCTGCGCGGTGAAGAAGCCCCCGGTGGGACCGTCGGGGGCCACCTGCGCCATCCGTACGATGATCTCCGCGCCCTCCTCGACGGTCTGCGTGCCGGTGTTGAAGTTGAGGTCGGTCCTGGTGTAGCCGGGCTCGACCGCGTTGATCCGCATCTCGGGGAACGCCTTGGCGTACTGCACGGTGAGCCGGTTGACCGCGGCCTTCGAAGCCGGGTACGCGACGCCGGGGTAGGCGTACACCGGGGTGCCCTCGGTGGTGCCGATGGCCAGCGAGCCCAGGCCGCTGCTCACGTTCACCACGACGGGCGCGGCCGAGCGGCGCAGCAGCGGCAGGAACGCGTGCAGCACGCGCACCACGCCGAACACGTTCGTCTCGAACGTCGTGCGCATCTGCTCGGCCGTCACCTCGGCCGGCGTGTAGACCGTGCCGTCCGGCCGCCGCTCCTCGATCCCGGCGTTGTTGACCAGCACGTCGAGCCCGCCGTCGGCCTCCACCGCGGCGGCCGCGGCGGCCACGGACGCGTCGTCGGTGACGTCGATGAGCACGTGCCGCGCCCCCAGCTGCTCCGCCGCCCGGCGGCCGCGCTCGGCGTCCCTGCTGCCCACGTAGACGGTGTGGCCCGCGGCGACGAGGCGGCGGGCGGTCTCGTATCCGAGCCCCTTGTTGGCTCCGGTGATCAGTGTCGTCGTCATGGTTCCAGCCTGCGTCGCGGCCCGCTGACCAGCCAGCACCCTCGCCGTCCTGGGACTCGCGGTACCAGGGAGGGGGCAGACTGGGGAGCATGACCACGAAGGAGTTCGGGCAGGCGGTCAGGCGCTGGCGCGAGCGCATGCCGCCCGAGGCCGCCGGGCTGCCCACGAGCGGTCACCGCCGCACCTCCGGGCTGCGCCGCGAGGAGCTCGCGACCCTCGCCGGCATCTCCGTCGACTACGTCATCCGCCTGGAGCAGGGCCACGCCACCAACCCCTCGCCGCAGATCGTCGAGGCGCTGGCGCGGGCGCTGCGGCTGTCGGAGGAGGAGCGCGCCTACCTGTTCGAGGCCGCCGGGCTCGCGCCGCCGGGCCCGGAAACGGTGCCCGCGCAGATCACGCCCAGCGTGCTGCGGCTGATCGACCGGCTCGACGGCGCCGCCGTCGCCGTCCACGACGCGACCTGGACGCTGCTGCTGGCCAACCCCCTGTACGCGGCCCTCGTCGGCGGCCCGGCCGACTGGCACGGGCGCGAGCGCAACGCCCTGTGGCGCATCTTCCTCGGCTCCGGCTCGACGACGCCGGTCAGCCGGACCCCTGACGAGCGGGCCGCGTTCGAGGCGGCGCTGGTCGGCGACCTGCGTGCCACGGCCGGCCGCTACCCCGCCGACCGCTCGCTGCGCGAGCTGATCGCCGAGCTGCGCGCGGGCAGCCCCCGCTTCGCCGCGCTGTGGGACTCCGGCACGGTCGACCGTCAGCTGGGCGGGCGCAAGACGTTCGACCACCCCCGGGTGGGCCCGATGACGCTCGACTGCGACATTCTCAGCGTGGCCGGCAGCGATCTTCGCGTCATCGTCTACACCGCCGAGCCGGGTACCCCCGACGCCGAGCGACTCGCTATTCTGGCGCGCCAAGTGATGGCGCCCGCGGGGACATGACACCAGCTCACGGCCGTGCCAAGGGCACTGAAAATTTACACCGCCGTTGGAAACGAAGATGAAACAATTTTCCGCCACTCGTTGACACGCGGTCTCCGTATGGTGTGCCTTCTTCTACACAGAGACCCCCCGCCTGAAGGTGAGGCACTTATGAGGAAATGGTTCGCACGCCTGGCTGCGCTGGGCGTCGCGCTATTAGTGGCCGGTCAGGGCACCACGGCTGCCCTCGCCCAGGACCCGGCGGCGGGGAAGAAGATCGTACGCGTCGGCGCCACGCAGGCGATGGACTCGATGAACCCCTTCCTCGCGGTCCGCCTGGTCTCCACGTCGATCCACCGCTGGATGTACGGGTTCCTCACGGTGCCCGACTCCAAGACGCTCGCGCCGAGCCCCGACCTGGCCGAGTCGTGGAGCACGTCGGAGGACGGGCTCACCTGGACGTTCAAGATCCGTGCCGCCAAGTGGTCCGACGGCCAGCCGATCACGGCCGAGGACGCCGCCTGGACGTTCAACAAGATGATGACCGACGAGGCCGCCAAGACGGCCAACGGTCCCGCGGTGGAGAACTTCGAGAGCGTCACCGCCAACGGCCAGGACCTGGTCATCAAGCTCAAGGCGCCGCAGGCCAGCATGCTGGACAACCCGGTCCCGATCATGCCCAAGCATGTCTGGGAATCGGTCACCGACATGGCCAACTACGACGCCGAGAAGTACCCGACCGTCAGCAGTGGCCCGTACTTCGCGATCGAGCACAAGAAGGACCAGTACGTCAAGCTGCAGGCCAACCCCAACTACTGGCGGGGCAAGCCCAAGATCGACGAGCTGCAGGTCATCTTCTACGACAACCCGCAGGCCGCCATCGCGGGCCTGAAGAACGGCGACATCGACCTGCTCGGCCGGATGAACCCGCCGGAGTTCGAGGCCATCCAGAACGACCCCAACATCGTCGCCTGGAACGAGCAGGGCCGGCGCGCGTCGTACCTGCAGATCAACCACGGCGCCACCACCAGCGACGACAAGCCCGTCGGTGACGGCCACCCGGCGCTGAAGGACCAGAAGGTCCGCCAGGCGCTCCACTACGCCATCGACAAGCAGAAGCTCGTCGACGAGGTCCAGAACGGCCTGGCCAAGCCGGCCGACGGTTCCATCGTCCCGCCGATGTACCAGGACTTCTTCTGGGAGGCCACCGGCGACGAGAAGGTCAGCTACGACCCGGCCAAGGCCAACCAGATCCTCGACGACGCCGGCTACAAGAAGGGCGCCGACGGCGTCCGTACGATGCCCGACGGCAAGCGCAAGCTGGAGTTCCGGTTCAGCATCCACACGGACACCCCCATCGAGGACAAGCTGGCCGAATACCTGACGGGCTTCTTCAAGGAGATCGGCATCACGCTGACCACCAAGAAGCTCGACTCCAGCAAGTTCACCGAGGAGACCGGCGTCACCGGCCTGTTCGACATCGCCATCAGCGGCTGGTCGGTCAACCCCGACCCCGAAGAGGTCCTCGCCACCCACCTGTGCAGCCGGCGGCCCAGCCCGACCGGTGAGGGCGGCGGCACCGAGTCCTTCTACTGCGACGACGAGTTCGAGCAGCTCTACAAGGACCAGCAGAAGGAGCTCGACCGGCCCAAGCGCGCCGAGCTCATCAAGAAGATGCAGGAGCGGCTCTACACCGACGCCCCGGTCATCGCGATCTACTACACCAACGACCTTGAGGGCTACCGCAAGGACCGCATCACCAGCATCACCCCGATCCCCGAGGACAGCGGCATCCTCTACGGCGGCAGCGGCTACTGGCCGTTCTACACCGTGGACGCCAAGGCCGTGGCCGCGTCCGGCTCCAGCGCCGAGGGCGGCTCCAACACCGGCCTCATCGCGGGCGTCGTGGGCGGCGTGGTGGTCATCGGTCTCGCGGTGTTCCTCCTGAGCAGGCGGCGCAAGAGCACCGCAGACGAACGCGAATGACGACACCGCTCGAAGCAGCAGAGCCCGCCGCCCAGGCGGCGGGCCCTGGTGACGAGCGCCCCACCCGCCGCGGCGCGCTGCAATACGCGCTGTCCAAGGCCGGTGGGGCGCTGTTCAGCATCGCCATGGTGATCATCGGAACGTTCTTCGTGTTCCGGCTGCTCCCCGGCGACCCCGTACGCAACCTGGCCCAGGGCCGCAACATGACCCCGGCCCAGCTCGACCTCGAACGCCGCAGGCTCGGCCTGGACAAGCCGCTCATCGACCAGTTCTTCCAGTTCGTGGGCGACACGCTCAGGCTCGACCTCGGCACCTCCTACGAGTACAAGCGCCCGGTCATCGACCTCATCGGCGAGCGCATCGGCCCGACGCTGCTGCTCGCCGGCACCGGCCTGGTCATCGCGGTCAGCCTGGGCGTCTGGCAGGGCACCAGGGCCGGCTGGCACCACGGCAGCCGCTTCGACCGCTTCTCCACCGGGCTGTCGCTGCTGCTGTGGTCGGTGCCGACGTTCTGGCTCGGCCTGCTGCTGATGATGGTCTTCGGCGTCGGCATCGGGCCCATCCCCGGCATCTTCCCCTTCCGGGGCATCGAGAGCGTGGACGCGCCCGACGGGTTCGCGTACGTGCTGGACGTCGCCTCCCACATGGTGCTGCCCTGCCTGACGCTGGTGGCCGTCGTGTACGCCCAATACCTGCTCATCATGCGCTCGTCGCTGCTTGAGGAGGTCAGCCAGGACTACGTGACGGTGGCCAGGGCCAAGGGGCTGCGCGACGACGACGTACGACGCAGGCACGCGGTGCCCAACGCGCTGCTGCCCACGGTCACGCTGGTGTTCATGCGCATCGGCTTCGTCGTCGGCGGCGCCGTCACCGTCGAGACGATCTTCACCTGGCCGGGGCTCGGGCAGCTGTTCTACGAGGCGGTCAGAGTGCCCGACTTCACGCTCATGCAGGGGACGTTCCTGCTGATCACGGTCGCCGTCATCGTCATGAACACGCTGGCCGACGTGGTCTACCACGTGCTCGACCCGAGGGTGAGGTCCGCATGACGGCTGTCGCCACCGAACGCAGGAAGCAGGCGCTGAGCCGCTTCTGGGCCGGATTCCGCACCCACCGCGGCGGCGTCGCGGGCCTCGTCGTCCTCGTCGTCGCGGTCGTGCTCGCGCTCGCCGCGCCGCTGTTCATCGACGAGACGGTCACCAGCGTCATCCAGAACACCGGGCAGCGGTGGGCCGCGCCCAGCCTCGCCGAGCCGTTCGGCACCGACGAGTCGGGCCGGTCGATCCTGCTCATGGTCTGGTGGGGCTCGCGCACGTCGCTGTTCATCGGCTTCCTCGCCGCGCTGCTCAGCATCGTGATCGGGCTGATCGTGGGCGTCGCCGCCGGGCACTTCAGGGGCTGGGCGGGCGGCGCGCTCATGCGCGTCACCGACTGGTTCCTGGTGCTGCCCTCGCTGGTCACCGCGCTCGTCCTGGCCGCCATCCTGGGCGGCAGCACGTTCACGATCATCACCGCGATCGGCATCACCACCTGGCCGTCCACCGCCCGGCTGATCCGGGCGCAGACGCTCGCCGTCGAGGCCAGGCCGTACATCGAACGCTCCAAGGCGCTCGGCGCGGGCCACTGGCACATCACCACCCGGCACGTGCTGCCGAACGTGGCGCCGCTGCTGCTGGCCAGCACCACCCTGGAGGTGGCCAGCGCCATCGTCACCGAGTCCACGCTGGCCTTCCTCGGCGCCAGCTCCAACCGCACGTCCTGGGGCACCATGCTCCGGGCCTCCTACGACTTCGGCGCCACCACCCAGGGCGCCTGGTGGTACATCCTCATCCCCGGCCTCGCCATCCTGCTCGTCGTGATGGCGTTCACGCTGGTCGGAAGGGCGCTGGAGGCCGTGCTCAACCCGAGGCTGAGGAGGGCCGCATGAGCCTGCTCGAACTCGACGACGTGTCCGTGACCTACCGCATCGCCTCGGGCGAGGTGCCCGCCGTACGCGGGGTGTCGCTGGCGCTCGACGCCGGAGCGGCGCTCGGCGTCGCCGGCGAGTCGGGGTCAGGCAAGTCGACGCTGGCCATGGCGCTGCTGCGGCTCCTGCCGAAGGACGCGCAGGTCGGCGGCCGGATCCTGCTCGACGGCGAGGACGTCCTGACCATGAAGTGGGGGCGCATGCGCGCCGTCCGCTGGGCCGAGGCGTCCATCGTCTTCCAGGGCGCCCAGCACGGGCTCAACCCCGTGCGCAGGATCGGCGAGCAGATCGCCGAGCCGCTGCTCGTGCACGACCTGGCCAAGCCCGAGGCCGCCCGCGCGCGCGTCGCCGAGCTGCTCGACCAGGTGGGCCTGCCCGCCTGGCGGGCCCGTAGCTACCCGCACGAGCTGTCCGGCGGCCAGCGGCAGCGCATCATGATCGCGATGGCGCTGGCCTGCTCGCCGCGCCTGATCATCGCCGACGAGCCGACCACCGCGCTCGACGTGATGGTGCAGGCGCAGGTGCTCACCCTGATCAAGGACCTGGTCGCCGAGCACGGCATCTCGCTCATCATGATCTCGCACGACCTGTCGGTGCTCGCCGACGTGTGCGACCAGCTCGCGGTCATGTACGCCGGCCGCGTCGTCGAGCACGGCCCGTCCGCCGAGGTGTTCCACGACGCCAAGCACCCCTACAGCAAGGCGCTCGCTGCGGCGTTCCCCACCGTCGGCGACCCGGTCTCGCGCATGGCCCCCAAGGGCCTGGGCGGCGACCCGCCCGACCCGATGGAGCTGCCCACCGGCTGCGCCTTCCACCCGCGCTGCCCGGTCGCGCTCGACACGTGCGCCGACCTCGACGTGCGGCTCTGGCCGGCCGGGCCCAACCGTACGGCGGCCTGTGTGCACGCCAGGGTCGACGAGGAGGTCGCCTCATGACGGAGACCCGCACCGCCGCGGAGGAGGTCGGCACCACCAGGTCCGCCCTGCTCGAAGCGCGGGACCTGCACGTCGAGTTCGCCTCCAGGGGCCGCCGCGCCCGCGCCGTGGACGGCGTGAACCTGGCCATCGGGGAGGGCGAGATCGTCGCCCTGGTCGGCGAGTCGGGCTGCGGCAAGACCACGCTCGCCCGCACCCTGCTCGGCCTCGAACGCCCCACCTCGGGCGAGGTCCGCTACGACGGCGCCGGCCTCGGCTACACCACCAAGGCGCTGCGCGCCTACCGCAGGCAGGTGCAGCTCGTCCTGCAGGACCCGACCGGCTCGCTCAACCCCCGCCACACCGTGTACGAGGCCGTCGCGGAAGGCCCCCGCATCCACGGGCTGGCCGACGAGCGCGACATCGTGGCCACCGCCCTGTCCAGGGCCGGGCTGCGGCCGCCCGAGCGGTTCTTCCAGCGCTACCCGCACGAGCTGTCCGGCGGGCAGCGGCAGCGCGTCGTCATCGCGGGCGCGCTGGCGCTCAACCCGAAGGTGCTGGTCGCCGACGAGCCCGTGGCCTCGCTGGACGCGTCCGTACGCGGGGAGATCCTCGCCCTGCTGCTCAAGCTGCGCGCGGAGCTGGGGCTGTCGGCGCTGGTCGTCACCCACGACCTCGGCCTGGCCTGGAACATCGCCGACCGGGTCGCCGTGATGTACCTCGGCAGGATCGTCGAGTCGGGCCCCGTCGAGCAGGTGCTGACGGCGCCGCGGCATCCGTACACGCAGGCGCTGCTGTCGGTGCTGCCCGAGTCGCCCGAGCGGATCGTCCTGACCGGCGAGCCGCCCGACCCGACCCGCATCCCCGGCGGCTGCCGCTTCCACGCCCGCTGCCAGGTGCTGGCGTCGGGCAAGGCGGCGGAGGCGGGAGTGGACGGCCGCTGCCGCAGCCAGCTCCTCGACATCCTGCCCGCCGTCCCGGACGCCCAGGCCGCCTGCCACTACGCGGAGACCGTCTCCTGACGCTCAGGTGAGGTCGGCGTCGTGGACGAGGATGGCCGCCTGTACGCGGTTGGCCAGGCCCAGCTTGGCCAGCACGCGGCTGACGTGGGCCTTGACCGTGGCCTCCGTCAGGCGCAGCTCGCGGCCGATCTCCGCGTTGGACAGGCCGCGGGCCAGGGCCCTGATGACGTCCTCCTCCCGGCCGGTCAGCCCGGCGAGCTGCCGGCGGGCGGCCTCGGCGCGGGAGGGGGCCCGGTCGGCGTAGGAGGCGATCAGGCGCTTGGTGACCGAGGGGGAGAGCATCGCCTGACCGGCCGCGACCGTGCGCACGGCGGCGGCCAGCTCGCGCGGCGGGGTGTCCTTCAGCAGGAACCCGACCGCGCCGTGCCGCAGCGCCTCGTGGACGTACTCGTCGAGGTCGAACGTGGTCAGCATGATCACCTTGGGCGGCTCGGGCAGCGCGAGGATCCTGGCCGCCGCGGCCAGCCCGTCGAGGCCCGGCATGCGGACGTCCATCAGCACCACCTCGGGCCGCAACCGCCGTACGGCCGACACCGCCTCCGCGCCGTCCCGCGCCTCACCCGCGACGGCGATGTCCCCCGACGCCTCCAGGATCAGCCGCAGCCCCGACCGCACCAGCTCCTCGTCATCCACGACGAGCACCCTGATCACGCGAGATCTCCGGCACGCTCGAGACGCCCGGTCATGTAGGGATCCTGGCGCTCACGAGGAAGCCGCCGCCGTCCTGGGCGCTGCTGCGGAGCGTGCCGCCGAGGAGTTCGACGCGCTCGCGCAGCCCCACCAGCCCCCATCCCGCTCCTGGCACCGCCTCGCCCGCGTGGGGCGCGGGCGGGGCCGCGTTGCGTACCTCCACCCGCAGCTCGTCCTCGCCGTAGCGGATCAGCACGTCGGTGCCCGCGTCGCCCGCGTGCTTGTGCACGTTGGTGAGCGCCTCCTGGATCACCCGGTACGCCGTGCGCTCCACCGTCTCCTCCATCGGCCGCGGCTCGCCCTCGTCGCGCCTGGTCACGTCGATGCCGAGGGCCCGCGACTGGTCGAGCAGCCGGTCGAGGTCGCCGAGCGTGGGCGGCGGGCTGAGCGCGGCGTCGGTCGGCTCGTGCCGGGGCGCGCGCAGCACGCCGAGCACGTCACGCAGGTTGGCCAGCGCCTCGCGGCCGATGCCGCCGATCAGCGCCGCGGTCTCGGCCGCCTCGGGGTCGCCGGTACGCAGCTCCAGCGCCCCCGCGTGCAGCACGATCAGCGAGACCCGGTGGGCCACCACGTCGTGCATCTCCCGAGCGATCCTCGCCCGCTCCTGCGCCCTGGCCTGCTCGGCCCGCATGACCTGCTCGCGTTCGAGCCGCTCCGCCCGTTCCTTGGCGGCGGCCAGCACCTCGGCCCTGGCCCGCGTCCACATGCCGAGCGCCAGCGGCAGCCCGACGACGGCCACCGCCATGAGCAGCGCGTTGCCCGGCCCGGTGGCGGGCGTCTGCTGCGGCCCGCCGACCGCGAGCGGAAGGGCGCACACGACCAGGCAGCCGGCGACGTACGCGACGAGGTGACGGGCGCCGCGCAGCGTGCGGCCCGCCTGGTAGGAGGCGATCAGCAGCGGCGGCCACATCAGCAGCCACACGTACGCCAGCGCGCCCACGGCGGCCAGCGGCCACCAGGCGCGGCGCGCATGCCAGGCGGCGACCCCGGCCACGGCGGCGATCAGGACGAGCACGGGGACCGGCAGCCCGGACGGCACCCCCGCCTGCCCGGCCCCGGCGAACCACGACAGCCCGGCCACCGCCGCGCCGAGCAGAACGAACCGCATGGCCACAGCGTAGGGCGCACGCCGCGCGGCGCTTTACGACGAAAGTAGTAACCCGCCGATCGGGCCGCGCCTTACGACGAAAGTAGTAAGCGGCGATCGACGATCGGGGCGGACGCCTCGGCGGCCCGGCAGGCCAGCCTGGCAGCCATGCACAAGTCCCTGGCCCTCACGGCCCTCACCCTGACCTTCCCCGCGACCCTCGCCACCCCACCGGCCCACGCGACGGCCACGGCCCCAGTACAGGCCCACGTCTCTGAGCTCAAGCTGCCGGCTCCCACCGGGCGGCGGCCCGTGGGAACGGAAAGCCTGCACCTTGTGGATCGCAGCCGGCGGGACCCGTGGAACCCCGACGCTGAGCACAGGGAGCTGATGGTGACGCTCTGGTACCCGGCGAAGAAGGCCGTCGGGGCGCGGGCGGCGTACATGACGCGGGCGGAGTCGGAGGCGGTGCTCGCCGACTACGACGTGCCGGACAAGAGCGTGTTCAGCCGGGTCGTCACGCACGCGCGGCTCAAGGCGCCCGTTGCCAAGGGCAGGCTGCCGCTGGTCGTCATGTCGCCGGGGTTCAGCTTCCCGAGGGCGACGCTGACGTCGCTGGCCGAGGACTTCGCCGCCAGGGGGTATCTCGTCGCGGCGGTGGAGCACACGTACGAGTCGGTCGGCACCACGTTCCCCGACGGCCGCACCACCACCTGCCTGGCCTGCGAGCAGCGGCCGGACGGCGCGGACGTGGCGGCGGGCCGGGTGAAGGACGTGCGGTTCGTGCTGGACGAGCTGCTCGACGGCCGCTGGGCCCGGCGCATCGACCGCGGGAAGATCGCCATGGTGGGCCACTCCATGGGCGGGTACGCCGCCGCCCAGACCATGCTCGCCGACCGCCGCATCAAGGCGGGCGTCAACCTGGACGGCACCTTCAAGGTCGGCAAGCCGCTCAAGCGCCCGTTCATGGTGATCGGCACCCCGTCACACGCCCCCGGCGAGGGGAGCGGCAGCTGGGACGAGGCATGGACGCACCTGAAGGGGCCGAAGCGGTGGATCACGGTGGCGGGCACCGACCACGCGGCGTTCGTCGACTACGCGGTGCTGCGCAAGCCCCTGGGCATCCCGGCGCAGCAGCTCGACGGCGCCCGGGCGTTGGAGATCACCCGGGCGCACCTGGCCGCGTTCGTGGACCGGCACCTGCTGGGCCGGCGCACCCCGGTGAAGAACCATCCGGAGGTCACCGACCACTCCCGTACCGCGGCGAAAAGCTGAGCGGCCCTCAGACGGCGCTTGAGCGCCCCGGCCGTCAGAAGGCGCTGATGGTGGCGGGGGCGCGTTCGGCGCGGCTCAGCGTGCGGATGACGGCCGTGGGGCCGTGGCGGTGGACGGCGAGGCGGGCCAGCAGCTCGACCACCGGGTCGATCACCGACGGCGGCAGCCCCGGCGTCTCGACGCCGACGCTGGCGGCCAGGTCGTCGCCGTGGACGACCAGCTCCACGAGCCGGGTGAGCAGGAAGTCGTCGAGGAGCAGCGGCCAGCCGGCGGGCGTGTTGACGACCCGGTCGGCGGGCTCGGAGGCGAGCGCCGCGCGCTGCATGTCGAGCAGCGCCTGGCTGCGCTCGACCAGCAGGGCGGGCCCGGCGGCCGCGGCCGCCTCACCGCCGCGCCTGATGCTGAGGTTGCTCTCGTGGTCGAGCCCGGCCTGCACCCACGGCGAGCGCGTGTAGTGCTCCAGGAGCGTGATGGGCGGCTGGACGGCCCCGTTGGGGGCGAGCGCCTCGCCGACCCTGACGAGCTGATGGGCCAGGTGCCCGGCGAGCCCCGCGACGCTGAACTCCACCAGCGCGCTCGGCTTGTCCCATGACGCCGCCACCGCCGGGTGGCGAAGGAGCTCCACCGCCGACTCCGCGGCCAGCAGATAGGACTGCCTGCTTTCGACCATAGGTCGCACTCTCCCGGGATGAGGTGTGTCGATACGTAGCTCGTAACAACCGGACGTAGCTCGTAACAACCGGCTCCCGGATTGCCATCCCGCTCCGGGGGTTCAGGCCAGCGCCCGGCCGATCGCGGATCTGACGAACGCGCGCGCCAGCCGTCCCCGCCGATAGCGGCTGAGCACCGGCTGCTCGGTGCCGTAGCGGCGGGCGCGGATGTCGGCGATCAGCACGGCGGGGGCGCCCAGCTCGTGCAGCACCTCGAGTGCCTCCCGCTTGCTGATCAGCCGGCCGTCCTGCAGGGTGACCGTGGCCCTGGCCACCGTCACCATGCCTAAGTCCACCCACACGTCCTGCAGCCAGCGCCGCCGCCCCTGCGCCCGGACGAGCCAGAAGTCGCGCAGGTCCGCGCGGATGAAGCGGGCCAGCTCCTCGTCCGAGACGGGGGGCAGCAGCTCGGTGGGCGGCGGGCCGTACAGGACTCTGGCGCCCTCGTGCAGCTCGCGCCGCGTCACCGCCGTCACAGGGCGCCGGAAGATGTGCTCCTGCGCCCACGTGATGTGCTCGGCGCCGAGGTCGTCGAGCTCCTGTCTCGCCATGTACGAGCAGTGCAGCCGCTCCGCGAGCGGCAGGCGTAGCCTCCTGTGCACCGCCTTGATCCGCCGCCAGTGATCCATGGTCGGCGTGGTGTCGAGCACCGCGACCAGGTCGAGGTCACTGCGTCCTGGTTGATAGTCGCCGGTCGCTAACGAGCCGTGGGCCCAGAGCGCGACCAGGGGGACGGCCGGCTCGACGCCCTCGAGAAAAACCTCCAGCAGGCGTTCCGTCGCTGCGTGCATGATGGCAACTATGATCGAAACCCGGCTGTCTGGAAAGGTCGCGCTGATCACCGGAGCCAACCAGGGCATCGGCGCGGCGGCCGCCCGCGCGCTGGCGGCCGAGGGCGTGGCGGTCTTCCTCACGTACAAACGGCTGACGCCGCTGAACGACCCGGTCTATCCCGCGGCCTACGACCAGGCGCGCGCCGCCGACGCCTCCGAGGTCGTGGCCCGCATCCGCGAGGCGGGCGGCACGGCGGAAGCGGTGGAGGCCGACCTCGCCGACCCGGCCGTCGCCAAGGCCCTGTTCGACCAGGCCGAGAAGGCGTTCGGCCCGGTGGAGATCCTGGTCAACAACGCCAGCGGCTGGCTCAGCGACACCTTCTCGCCCGCCGAGCGCGACGGGTTCGGCCGCCCGCTGCGCCCGGTCGACGCCGAGACCCACGAGCGGCTGTTCGCCGTCGACGTACGCGCGCCCGCCCTGCTGATCGCCGAGTTCGCCCGCCGCCACCTGGAGCGCGGCGCGAGCTGGGGCCGCGTCATCGGCCTCACCTCGGGCGGCCCCGACGGCTTCCCCACCGAGGTCAGCTACGGCGCGGCCAAGGCCGCCCAGGAGAACTACACCATGTCGGCCGCGCGCGAACTGGGCCGCCACGGCGTCACGGCCAACATGGTCCATCCACCCGTCACCGACACCGGCTGGGTCAACGAGAAGGTCGCCATCGCGGTCGCCGCCGACGGCGTGCTGCCCGAGGTGGCGCAGCCCGATGACGTCGCCGAGGTGATCACGTTTCTGGCCTCGCACCAGGGGCGGCGGGTGACGGGTCAGGTGGTCAAGATGTACTGAACAGGGCGCTGACCGACTCGCCGTCGTGGATCCGCCGCATGGCCTCGGCCAGCGCCGGCGCGATCGACAGCACGGTCAGCTTGTCGGCCGGCTTGGGTGGCGGCACGGTGTTGGTGCAGACGATCTCCTCGACCTCGGGCAGCGAGGTGAGGCGTTCGAGCGCGCCGCTGGAGAACAGGCCGTGCGTGCACGCCACGCGTACGGACCTGACCTTCTGCTCGCGCAGCCGGTCGAGCAGCTCGATGACCGTGCTGCCCTTGGCGATCTCGTCGTCGAGGATGATCACGTCTTTGCCGGTCACCTCGCCGATCACGGAGCTGATCACCACGCGGTCGTCGCTGAAGCGCTGCTTGGCGCCCATGGCGACGCCGGTGCCGAGCAGCCGCGCGAAGGCGGCGGCCTCTTTGGCGTTGCCCAGGTCGGGGGAGACGACGACGGTGTTGGACAGGTCGTAGCGGCGGAAGTGGGCGGCCAGCTCGCGCAGCGCGTGGAGGTGGTCGACCGGCACGCTGAAGAAGCCGTGCACCTGCGGCGAGTGCAGGGTCATGGCCAGCACCCTGCTGGCGCCCGCGGCCACCATCAGGTCGGCGACCAGGCGGGCGCCGATGGAGATGCGCGGGGCGTCCTTCTTGTCGCTGCGGGCGTAGGCGTAGTGCGGCAGCACCACGGTCGTCCGCGCGGCGGAGGCGCCGCGCGCGGCGTCGAGCATCAGCAGCAACTCCACGAGGTGCTCCTGTACCGGCGGGACGAGCGGCTGGATGAGGAACACGTCGCGCTCCCGGCAGTTGGCCTGGAGCTGCACTTCGAGTACGTCGTTGGCGAAGCGGTTGATCTGTACGGGGTGGAGAGGAGTGCCCAGCTGGGCGCAGATCTCCTCGGCCAGCTCGGGGTGGGCACTGCCACTGAAAACCGTGATGTCTCGCACGATTCCCACATCGTAGCCACCGGCACTGACATGGCCTGGCAGCGGCCCCGCGAGTCGTGAAGGGGCTCAGCCGATCAGCTCGGGGGTGAGCGCGTCGAGGCCGGGCAGCACCCGCCAGGCCAGGGCGAGCGCGTCGGGCGCGGGCGGGTAGCGCGGATGCGGCACCGCGATCACGTGCATGCCCGCCGCGTACGCCGACCGCAGCCCGTTGCTGGAGTCCTCGACCGCCACGCAGCCCCGGGGATCGACGCCGAGCCGCCGCGCCGCCTCCAGGTAGCCGTCGGGCGCCGGCTTGCCCCGCTCGACCTCCTCGGTGGACACGGTGGCCGCGAAGCACTCCGTCAGCCCCGCCGCGTCGAGCACGACGTCGATCAGCCGCCGGGGGGACGAGCTGGCCAGGCCGAGCGTGGCCGTCGCGGCCAGGCGGCGGACGGTCTCGACGGCCTTCGGCATGAGCGGCACGCCGTCGCGGTAGCGGGCCGCCATCTCGTCGATCACGCCGCGCGCGATGTCGCCCGGCTCCTGCTCGACGCCGATCTCGTGCAGGTAGGCCGCCCATTCGCCGGTGCTCATGCCCATCAGCTTCGTCTGCGTGTCGGGCTGCCAGGTGCCGCCGTGGTCGGCGACGTACGCCCGCCGCACCTCCTCCCACACCGGCTCGGAGTCCACCAGCACACCGTCGAGATCGAATACGCACGCATCCACGTGACCACCCTAATCACCTCCGGACTTGCCGGAGATTCATCCTCTTTAGTGCATCTATTGGGCTATATGTCTGGTTTTCTGGGGCATGCGGCTTGGCATGGCAGACCTTCCATTTCACGACCGTGCCGACTTCGAGGACGCCGACCGGGGCTTCATCGCCGCCCTCACCCCAGGCGTCGTCAAATCGGTGGACGGCGACGTCGTGTGGGACAACGACGCCTACGACTTCCTCAAGGAGGACTGCCCGCGGACCGCCCATCCCGGCCTGTGGCGGCAGGGCGCGCTCTGCGCCCGCCAGGGCCTGTACGAGGTCACCGACGGCATCTACCAGGTACGCGGCCTCGACCTGTCGAACATGACGCTGGCCGAGGGGGAGACCGGCGTCGTCGTCATCGACCCGCTGATCTCCACCGAGTGCGCCGCCGCCGCGCTCAAGCTCTACCGCGCCCACCGCGGCGACCGCCCGGTCACCGGCGTCGTCTACACCCACTCCCACGTGGACCACTTCGGCGGCGTGCGCGGGGTGACCGGCGGCGGCGTGCCGATCTTGGCCCCGGCCGGCTTCATGGAGCACGCGGTCACCGAGAACGTCTACGCGGGCCCCGCCATGGCCCGCCGCGCCGTCTACATGTACGGCCCCGCCCTGCCCCGCTCCCCGGAGGGCCAGGTCGGCGCCGGGCTCGGCATGACGGTCTCGACCGGCACGATGTCGCTCATCCCGCCGACCACGGAGGTCACGCGTACCGGTCAGGAGGAGGTCGTGGACGGCGTACGGATGATCTTCCAGCTCACGCCCGGCGCGGAGGCCCCCGCCGAGATGAACGTGTTCTTCCCCGGCCGCCGCGCCCTGTGCCTGGCCGAGAACGCCACCCACAACCAGCACAACATCCTGCCGCTGCGCGGCGCCCAGGTCCGCGACGCACGCGCCTGGGCCCGCTACCTCACCGAGGCACTCGCCCTGTTCCTCGACGGCACGGACGTCGCCTTCGCCTCCCACCACTGGCCGACCTGGGGCCGCGAGCGCATCGAGCGCTTCCTGTCGCAGCAGCGCGACCTGTACGCCTACCTGCACGACCAGACCCTGCGCCTGCTCAACAAGGGCCTGACGGCGGCCGAGATCGCCGAGGTCGTCCAGCTCCCGCCCGAGCTGGAGCAGGCATGGCACGCGCACGGCTTCTACGGCAGCGTCAGCCACAACGTCAAGGCCGTCTACCAGCGCTACCTCGGCTGGTTCGACGGCAACCCCGCCCACCTGTGGGAGCATCCGCCGAAGGACAGCGCGATCAGGTACGTCGAGTGCCTGGGCGGGGGCGCGGCCGTGGTGGCCTTCGCCCGCCGCTACATCGAGGAGAACGACCTGCGCTTCGCCGCCCAGCTGCTCAACCACGCGGTCTTCGCCGACGAGGGCAACAAGGAGGCCCGCGACCTGCTGGCCGAGGTCTACACCCGGCTCGGCCACGGCGCCGAGAACGCCACCTGGCGCAACTTCTACCTCATGGGCGCGCTGGAGCTGGCCGACGGCATCGTCCCGGCCACGGCCGACCGCCCCGAGTCCGACTTCTTCGCCGCGCTCTCCGTGGAGCAGATCTTCGACTCGATCGCCATCAGGGTGGACGGGCCGCGCGCCTGGCACGAGCGGCTGACCATCGACTGGCACCTGACCGACCTCGGGCGGCGCTACCGTACGTCGCTGTCGAACGGCGCGTTCGTCCAACAGCGCGACCCGGGCGACGACGGCGCCGCCGACCTCACCCTGCGGCTGACCAGGGCGCAGCTCGCCGGCCTGCTGTCGGGCAAGGGCGTGGAGGGCGTCGAGCGCGAGGGCGACACGAACGTGCTGCGCCGGCTGGTGGCCGTGCTCGACCACCCGGTGCCGGACTTCGCGATCGTGACCGCCTAGCGCCCCAGCTCGGCGCGCAGCGCCCTGCAGGCGAGCGCGAGCAGCGTCACGACGGCCGCGGCCACGCCCGGCCCGACCAGCAGCGGCAGGGTCAGCTCACCGGCGTGCCAGGCCGCCGCGATGATCGCCGACGAGGTCAGCACCGACACGCCGAACATCGCCGCCCACAGCGGCAGCACGTGCAGGTACGCGAACAGCAGCGGGAACGCCAGCCACACGAACGGCGGCGCCGCCACGGCCAGCACCGCCCACCCGGCGCTCACGAGCCCGAGCCACACCGCCCTGGCCGGGCCCGGGGTGGCGGGCGCGGCGGCGTAGAGGAGGCCGAGCAGCACCCCGCCCGACGCGACCGCCAGGCGGTCCTGCTGCCACGTGGTGACCACGGCGACCGCCAGCACGCCGAGCCCCGTCGCGTGCACCGCCCAAGTGAGCAGCCGGTACGGAACGTTCATCGTCACGCACCAAGCGTAACCGCCCGGGTCAGCTCCGCACGTGGGTGCGCAGCCGCGGCACCGCCGACAGCGCGAAGTACAGGATCCCGGCCAGCACCAGCGCGATCACCACGCCGATGTTCGCCGACCCGAACGTGCCGCCCTCCAGCTCCGCGCTCATGAGGAAGCCGACCACGTTCGCGATGTTCGGGTCGGCCGAGGTGATCAGCCCGAGCCCGACGATCGACGCCACGACCAGCGACAGCAGCCCCGCCCAGTTGAGCGCGGGCGCGCCGGCCCGCAGCAGCCGCTCGTCGTAGCCCCGGCCGCCGGCCCGCAGCCGCCACATGTCCACCAGGAAGATCGCGGCCCAGGCCGCCATCACCACGCCCACGATCGCGAGGAACGCCTGGAAGGTGGCCAGGAAGCTGGTGGAGACGAACAGCAGGTAGTAGCCGCCGAGCACCATGAGCAGCCCGTCGATCAGCACCGCGTAGTGGCGCCTGATCGGCACGCCGAGCGCCAGCATCGACAGCCCCGACGAGTAGATGTCCATGATCGCCCCGGCCAGGAACCCGCCGATCGCGGTCAGCAGGTACGGCAGCAGGAACCACGTCGGCAGCGCCGCCGCCAGCGCCGCCACCGGGTTGGCGCCCGCCTCCTCGGCCAGCTTCGGGTCACCGCCCGCCAGCAGCACGCCGAACACCAGCAGCACCATCGGCGGCAGCGCGCCCCCGAGCGTCGTCCACAGGGTCACCGAGCGCGGGGACGAGGTGGCGGGCAGGTAGCGGGAGTAGTCGGCGCCGCAGTTGACCCAGCCGAGCCCGAGCAGCGTCATGGCGAAGATGACGCCGCCCACCCAGCCGCCGGGACCGGCCGTGGTCTCCAGCGAGACGCCGAGGTTGGGGGCCATGAGCACCATGTAGACGACGGTGAGCACGACGAACACGTACGTCAGGTAGCGCTGGACGACCATGATCATCGCGTGGCCGTACACGCCGACCGCGATCACCACGACGGCGGCGACGACGAAGCAGATCGCGGTGGTCGTCGTCTCCGGGATGCCGGGCGCGACGCGGCCGAGGATCTCGGCCCCGCTCTGCGCGGCGAGCGTGACCAGCACGATCTCCCAGCCGACGTTCGAGATGTAGGAGAACAGGGTCGGCAGCTTGTTGCCGTGGTAGCCGAACGGCGCCCGCCCGAGCGTCATCGTCGGCACGCCGGACCGCGCCCCGCCCACCGCGACCAGCCCGACCAGCAGGAACGACAGCACGTAGCCCACGGCGCCGGTGATGATCGCGGGCACCACGCCGAGCTGCAGCCCGACGATGTAGACGCCGAACGCCACCCCGAACAGCGACAGGTTCGAGCCCGCCCAGGGCCAGAACAGGTCGCGCGGCCTGCCGCGCCGCTCGCCTTCGGGGACGGCGTTGATGCCGTTCTGCTCGACCTCCATCGTGCTCATGATCGGACGGTACTCGTCAGGGGGCATTCCGGGCAAAGAAAATCCTGGTGGGCGATATCTCCGCTTTCCCGGGGAATCATCCAGCTCGGTTTCCGGCGGAGGAGGTGATCGGCGCGTTCGGCTCCGACCCGCGACGGCGCGCCCTGGCCGTATGCCTGACCTCCGCCTTCATGACGGGGCTCGACGTGAGCATCGTCAACGTCGCGCTGCCGTCGATCCGCGAGGCCCTGCACGCCGGCGACGACGCCCTGCAGTGGACGGTGTCCGGCTACGCCCTCACCTTCGGCCTGTTCCTCATCCCCGCCGGGCGGCTGGGCGACGCCAGGAGCCGGCGCACGATCTTCCTGTGGGGCGTCACGCTGTTCACCCTCTCCAGCGCGTTCTGCGGCCTCGCCTGGCAGATGCCCGTCCTGATCGTCTCCCGGCTCGTCCAGGGCATGGCGGCCGGGCTGCTGAACCCGCAGGTGTCCGGGCTGATCCAGCAGATGTTCCGGGGCTCGGAGCGAGGCCGCGCGTTCGGGGCGCTCGGCGCCACCATCGGCGTCTCCACCGCCGCCGGGCCGCTCATCGGCGGCGCGCTGGTCAGCGTCTTCGGGCCCGAGCTGGGCTGGCGGTGGGTGTTCCTGGTGAACGTGCCGATCGGGCTGGCGCTGCTGCCGCTGGCCTGGCGGGTGCTGCCGCGCCCCGACGTCGATGAGCGCCGGCGCGAGAGCATGGACCCGGTCGGCGTGCTGCTCCTCGGCGTCGGCGTCGCCGGGCTGCTGGTGCCCGCCATCCAGCGGCACCGCTGGGACGCTCAGGTTTCCACACTGATCGCCGTGTCCGCGCTGGTCGTGCTGGCCGCCTTCGTGGCCTGGGAACGCCGCTATCCGCGCGAGCCGCTGGTCAACCTGGAGCTCTTCCGCAAGCGGTCGTACCGGCTGGGCACCGCCATCGCGCTGTTCTACTTCTCCGGGTTCACCGGCATCTTCTTCATCTTCACCCTCTACCTGCAGAGCGGCCGCGGCTACAGCGCGCTGCTCGCCGGGCTCGCGATCACACCGTTCGCGCTCGGCTCCGCCTCGGCCGCCGTGCTCGGCGGGCACCTCGTCTCCCGGATGGGGCGGCGGCTGACGGCGATCGGGCTGTGCATGGTGATCGCCGGGCTCATCGCCACGATGATCGCCACCGCGCTCGTCCCAGGGCCGCGTACGGGCCTCGCGACCGCCCTGCCGCTGCTGCTCGCGGGCCTCGGCAGCGGCCTGGTCATCTCGCCCAACCAGGCCATCACGCTCTCCGAGGTGCCGCCCGCCGGCGGCGGCAGCGCGGCCGGCGTCCTGCAGACCGGGCAGCGGCTCGGCTCGGCCATCGGCATCGCGGCGGCCGGCTCGACCTTCTTCGGCTCGCTGGGCGACGGCTGGGCGAGCGCGTTCCGCCACGGACTGATCGTCGTGGTGTCGTCGATCGGCGTCGCGCTGCTCGCCGCGCTGTACGACCTGATGCGCAGCCGCCGTGACGCTCACTGAGCGTGTCTATCGGAGAAGTGTTCGCAGGTTAGGGAGAACGTCAACGGAGGGTAAAGTCACGGACAGTGACGTGGGAGGGTGGGATGGGATGACAGTCCGGCTGGTGCCGCTGGTTCCGCGCTCGATCAGAACCCCGGGCAGAACCCCGGGCAGAACCCCGGGCGGCACACCAGGTGCGCTGCGCGTGCTCCCGCGCTCGATCCGGGCGCGGCTGACCACGATCGCGACGCTGGCCGCCGCCGCCGTCTTCACCACCGGGGTCGTGCTCGCGCTCGCCGACCCGCGGCGGGCGCTGCTGTGGACGTCGCTCGGCGCGCCGCTCGTCCTGCTGGCCGTCGGCGGGCTCACCTGGAGCGCGGTCAGGTCCGCGCTGCGCCCGGTCGAGCGCATCCGCGCCGAGCTGGCCGAGATCACCGGGCAGGACCTGAGCAGGCGGGTGACCGTACCTGACACAGGGGACGAGATCGCCGGGCTGGCGGTCACCACCAACCACACCCTCGACCGGCTCGAACGCTCCGCCGAGACCCAGCGCCGCTTCGTCGCCGACGCCTCCCACGAGCTGCGCAGCCCCATCTCCGCGTTGCGCGCCCAGCTGGAGGTCGCGGGCAGCTACCCCGACGAGACGGACTGGCCGGTCACCTGCGCCCGCGCGCTCGCCGCCGCCGACCGGCTGACCTGCATCATCGACGAATTGCTCATGCTGGCCAAGCTCGACGCGGGCGCCGTCACGCGGCGCCGCGTGGTGGACCTGTGCGGCGTCGCGGAGGAGCAGGTACGCCGCCGCGAGGGCGCCCGCGTGCCCGTGCACCTGCGGCTCAGCGGCCCCGCCCCGGTGCTCGGCTCGCCCGTGCAGCTCGACCGCCTGCTGACGAACCTGCTCGACAACGCCACCAGGCACGCCGCCACCCGCATCGACGTCTCCGTGGCCGTGCGCGGGAACGAGGTGGTGGTGACCGTCACCGACGACGGCGACGGCATCGCGCCGCAGGACCGCGAGCGGGTCTTCGAGCGCTTCACCCGGCTGGAGAGCGCCAGGGCCAAGGACAGCGGCGGCTCCGGGCTGGGGCTGCCGCTGTCCAGGGAGATCGCGGTGGCCCACGGCGGCACGCTGACCGCCGCCGACCACCGCCCCGGCGCCCGCTTCGTCGCCGTCCTGCCCCTGCACACCGCCTAGCTGGTCACTGCACCACCGTGATGCGGTCGGTGGCCGGCGGGGCGATCGGGTTGTCCCTGCCGAGGTGGTCGACGAAGGCGTCGACGTCCAGCGGCCCGCTCCACAGGTCCGTGCCCTCGGTGAAGCCGAGGAACGCGTCGCCGCCGCCCACCAGGAAGTTGTTCGCGGCCACCCGGATCGTCTGGGCGTCCGTCACCGGCTGGCCGTCGATCGTCATGCCAGACACCTTCGAGCCCCACGGCGCGCTCTGGCTGTAGGTGTAGGTGAAGTTCGCCGAAGGCTGCAGGATCTTGGTGAACGCCTGGTTGTTGGGGCCGCCGGTGAACTGCTGCTCCAGCACCGTCTTCAGCTGTGCTCCGGTCAGCGTGACGACCTGCATGAGGTTGTTGAACGGCTGCGTGGTGAACGCCTCGCCGTACGTCACGACCCCGTCGCCCTCACCGGCCGGCGAGCCCGCGTACGTGAGGGGCGCCCGCACCCCGCCCGGGTTCATCAGCGCGATCTGCGCGTTGCCGCCCTCCCGCGTGGCGGCGAGCTGGGCGTCGGCGATGAGGTTGCCGAGCGGCGTCTCACCGGACGGCGCCGCGGCCGTCGTGATGTCGGCGCTGATCGTGCCGACCGCCCGGTTCGCGACCGGGGCCACGCGGTCCTTCCAGGTCTGGACGAACGCCGAGATCTCGGGGTCGGGCGTCACCGTACGCGTCACCACGTGGTTGTCGGCCACGACGGAGGCCCGGTCGATGTCCCGCGTCTTGACGTTCACCTTCATGTCGACCTGGGTGATGACCCGCCCGAACGAGCCGCCCTGCGAGAAGAGCCGGTCCTTGCCCGCCGGGTCCTTCACCTTGCACACGTACGCCTGGTGGGAGTGGCCGCTGAGCACGATGTCGATCTCGGGGTCCACCTGGGTGGCGATGCGGTTGCCCGCGCTGGGGACCGCGCTGCACGCGTCGGGCGACTGCCCCGCGTTCACCTGGTCGCCCTCGTGCACCAGCACGACCTGGGCCTTCACGCCGACCAGCTTGAGCAGCTTGGAGGCGACGTTCGCGGCCTTGACCTCGTCCACGAACGTGAGGTCCTTGATGCCCTCCGTCGTGACGATGCTCGGGGTCGTCTGCGTGACCAGGCCGATGAAGCCGATCGGCACGCCGTTCATGATCTTGATGCTGACCGGCGGGAGCGCGGGCACGCCCCAGTCGGACAGCAGCTTCTTGATCTTCGAGCTGTGCGCGCCGCCGAGCGCGGCCAGCGCGTCGGTCTTCTCGTGCTTGTTCTTGAACAGCACGTTCGCGCCGACGTAGTCGAACGCGGCGCCTTTCCACTTGCCGGCGGGCGAGCAGCCGTCCACGGGGTGGCAGCCGCCCTTCATGATGCGGCGCAGCTCCGTGTAGCCCTCGTCGAACTCGTGGTTGCCGACCGCGGCCACCTTGAGCCCGAGCTTGCCCATGAACTCGACCGACGGCTCGTCGTGGTAGGCGGCCGAGATCAGCGGCGTGGCCCCGATGAGGTCGCCCTGGGCGACGGCGATCGTGTTCCTGTCGCGCAGGGCCTTCATGTGCGTGGCGACGTAGGCCGCGCCGCCGGCGTCGACCGTGTTGCCCTGCTCGTCCACCATGCGGCCTGAGGACCCGGTGGGAGGTTCGAGATTGCCGTGGAAGTCGTTGAGCGCCAGGAGCCGGACGGGAACCGTCCTGGGCGCCTTGCTCGCGTTCGCCGGGATGGTGGCCATCAGCACCGCACCCGAGGCGACGGCTCCGGCGAGCGCCAGCCGGAGGAAGGAACCAGACGTCATGGCCCAAGACGTTACGGCGGGAAGCTATGCAACCAATGTCGCAAAGGTAACGATTTGCCGGGGTGCCTGATGGCGTTATTTGCCAGTCGTACGCCTAGAGTTCGTTCTGTGAACGTGCGCGTGGATATCCGGCAAAGGCTCGCTGACCAGGAGATCGCCGACGTAGTCGGCTTGGTGGAGGCCGCGACGGAGGCCGACGGCGTCCGTCCGCTCAACGAACACGTCATGCTGCACCTGAGATACGGCGGCGACCCGCAGGCCCGCTCGCTCCTCCTCTACGCCGGCGACGCGCTCGCCGGCTACGCCCACGTCGATCCCACCGACGAGGTCGAGGGGCCGAGCGCCGAGCTGGTCGTCCACCCCCAACACCGCCGCCGAGGCCACGGCGCCCGCCTGCTGCGCGCCGTCATGGACGCCGCCGGCGGCCGCCCCCGCCTGTGGGCTCACGGCGACCACGCGGGCGCGGCCGCGCTCGCCGCCGCCTTCGGCTTCGACCGCGTCCGCTCCCTGTGGCAAATGCGCCGCCCCCTGGCGGAACCGCTGCCGCCGGCGACGCTGCCGGTCGGCGTGGAGCTGCGGACGTTCGTCCCAGGGCAGGACGAGGAGGAATGGCTCAAGGTGAACGCCGCCGCCTTCGCCCACCACCCGGAACAGGGCGCCTGGACGATGGACGACCTGCTGCGGCGCGAGCAGGAGCCCTGGTTCGACCCCGAGGGCTTCTTCCTCGCCCAGCGCGGCGACCGCCTCGCCGGCTTCCACTGGACGAAGGTGCACGGCTCGTCCGAGCACGGGCACGACCCGCTGGGCGAGGTCTACGTCGTCGGCGTCGACCCCTCCCAGCAGGGCACCGGTCTCGGCAAGGCGCTCACCCTGGCCGGGCTCGAACACCTGCGCTCGCGCGGTCTCGCCCAGGCGATGCTGTACGTGGACGAGACCAACACGGCGGCGATCCGCCTCTACGAGGGCCTCGGTTTCACCCGCTATGACGTCGATGTCATGTACGCGCCCCCGCAGTAGGGGTCTTTCCGGGGGTCAGCCCTCCACGATGGCGTGCAGGACGAAGTAGGACACGGCGGCCACGATGGCCGCGGCCGGGATGGTGAGGATCCACGCGGTCACGATGTTGCCCGCGACGCCCCACCGCACCGCGCTGAGCCGCTTGGTGGCCCCCACACCCATGATCGCCGTGGTGATGGTGTGGGTGGTGGAGATGGGGGCGCCGAAGCCGATGGCCGCGCCGTACAGGACGGTCGCCGCCGCCGACTCGGCCGCGAAACCCTGCGGCGGGTCCAGCGCGATGATGCGCCGGCCCAGGGTCCGCATGATGCGCCAGCCGCCCGCGTACGTGCCGAGGGAGATCGCCCCCGCCGCGGAGAGGATGACCCACTGCGGGATCGGGTCGGACGGCTGGGCGAACCCGCCGACGGTGAGCGCCAGGAAGATGACGCCCATCGTCTTCTGCGCGTCCTGCAGGCCGTGGCCGAGCGCCATCGCCGCGGCCGAGACGGTCTGCGCGTACCGGAAGCCCCTGTTGGTCTTGCCGGGTTGCCCGTTGCGGAAGATCCAGTAGATTGCGATCATGATCGCGGCGGCCAGGCTGAACCCGATCACCGGCGACAGCACCATCGGGATGACGACCTTCTCCACGACGCCGTCCCAGTGCACGACGCTGGCGGAGGCCAGCGCCGAGCCCACCAGGCCGCCGATGAGCGCGTGACTGGAGGAGGACGGCAGGCCGAAATACCAGGTGATGAGGTTCCAGACGATCGCGCCTATCAGCGCGGCCGCCACGATCACCAGGCCGTGCGAGCCGTCGGGGGCGTCGATGATGCCTTTTCCGACGGTCTGCGCGACCTGGGTGCCGAGATGGGCGCCGATGAAGTTCATCGCCGCCGCCATGAACAGCGCGGCCCTGGGGGTCAGGGCCCGGGTCGATACGGAGGTCGCGATCGCGTTCGCCGCGTCGTGGAACCCGTTGGTGTAGTCGAAGGCCAACGCGATGACGACCACGCCGATGACGAGGCCAAGCGTGAGGTCCACTGCCGGGCCTAGCTTTCCTTGACCGCGATCGACTCGACGGTGTTGGCGACGTGCTCGAAGGCGTCGGCCGCCTCCTCGAGGGCGTCGACGACCTCCTTCATCTTCATCACGGTCAGCGCGTCGTACTCGCCGCTGAACAGCTTGGCCAGCAGCCGCCGGTAGACCTGGTCACCCTGGTTCTCCAGGCGGTTGACCTCGATCCAGTACTCGTTCAGGTTCTTCATCGAACGCAGGCGCGGCATGGCCTCGGCCGTCAGCTCCGCCGCCCGCTCCAGCACCTCGACCTGCCGGACGACGTCCTTCGGGAGATGGTCGATCTGGTAGAGGACGATCAGGTCGGAGGCCGCCTCCATGGCGTCCATCACGTCGTCGAGGTTCGAGGCGAGCCGGTAGATGTCCTCGCGGTCGAACGGAGTGATGAAGCTCTCGTTGAGCCGGTTCATGATCGCGTGAGTGCGTTCGTCACCGGCGTGCTCGCAGGCGCGCATCTTCTCGGCCAGGGCCTCCCTGTCCGAGCCGTCACTGATGATCTCCACCAGTAGCCGGGATGCCGTGACCAGGTTGTTCGCCGAGTCGGCGAACAGGTCGTAGTAGCTGTCCTCACGTGGCGTGAGACGCAGGCGCACGTCGTTCTCCAGATGTGCGGGGATGGTCCGTGGAAGAGTATGGCTTACCAGGCGAAATGCGAACTTCATGTCCCCTTCGCCTACTGGCTACCCGGTGTTCGTCCCACAACACCGGTGTAGCAGGTGGTTTCGGGGGCATTCGTGCAGCTCGGACCGGCGTTGCGACCGCTCAGAACGCCTTCATGATGGCTTCTCGACCCCTGCTGTTCACCTACCTGTTCCTCTACTGTTCACCTGTTGTTCACCTGAAGTCAGATCTTGGTCCGGTGGAAGTTCTGGAACGACCGCGACGGGGTCGGGCCACGCTGACCCTGGTACCGCGAACCGTACTTGTCGGACCCGTACGGATGCTCCGCCGGCGAGCTCAACCGGAACACACAGAGCTGCCCGATCTTCATCCCCGGCCACAACTTGATCGGCAACGTCGCCACGTTCGACAACTCCAGCGTCACATGCCCGCTGAACCCGGGATCGATGAACCCCGCCGTCGAATGCGTCAGCAACCCCAGCCGGCCCAGCGAACTCTTGCCCTCCAGCCGCGACGCCAGATCATCCGGCAGGCTGACGACCTCGTACGTGGAGGCCAGCACGAACTCACCCGGATGCAGGATGAACGGCTCGTCCCCCCGGGGCTCCACCATCCGCGTCAGATCCGGCTGCTCCTCCGACGGATCGATGTGGGGGTAGCGATGGTTCTCGAACACCCGGAAAAATCGGTCAAGCCGGACGTCGATGCTGGACGGCTGAAGCATCTCCAGATCGAACGGATCCAGCGACAGACGCCCGGCGTCGATCTCGGCCAGGATGTCACGGTCAGATAGCAGCACGGTGAGCAACTTACCGGTCGTGGACCGACGTGCGGGCTCGGGGATTGCTGTTGTGGCCCAAGTTTCCGCTAGAGTAGGGGCGCGACGTTCGGTCGTACGCGGGTGTAGTTCAATGGCAGAACATCAGCTTCCCAAGCTGACAGCGCGGGTTCGATTCCCGTCACCCGCTCTCATAGGGAAGGCCCAGGTGGACCGATGGATTCGGTACCTGGGCTTTGGTGGTTCCTAGGGCTGTTGATCTCTGCGTGCCATTAGGTGGAGAGGTGTCCTTGGTCGAGCACTGCTGCGAGTCGATGGTTCGCCAGGTGACTTGGAAGTGTGATCAGCATCCGGACCCGTCCGACTGTCCAGACATGCTCATCGGCCGCGTCCAAGATCGTGGTGTATGAGATTCAACCACTCTGCGATCTAAATCCTATTTA
>NZ_JBHMCF010000023.1:0-17991 GCF_042428605.1 Nonomuraea salmonea | reverse complement strand
TACAGATTCACTCAACCACACTGCGGCATCACGGGCATGAACTCTCGAATCGCCCTCTCACGTGTCTTGGCCGCCGCGTGCGGCCACTTCATGTCGATGTACGCCCTGACGAAGGCGTAGACGGTACGCGCCTCCTTCGCCTTGAGCATCGACTGAGGCAGGCCCGTCTCCAAGTCGAACAGCTCACCCTTCTTGGCGGCCTGGCGCAAGTCGGAGAGCCAGTTGTTCGCCTGAGCCGACGTGCGGAAGGTCTTGGACTTCTCCCGCGCCGCCACGGTCCAGCGCACTGTGTAGGAGATCGTTTTGCGGTTCTCGCCGGGCTTGGTGGACTTGTTCGGGCGGATGTCCCAGAACTTCACGTCGTATGAGGCGTTCACGCGACCTCCCTCAAGGACTCCAGCCAGATGTTGAGCTCGCTGCGGTAGATGCGGAGTTCGCCGTTGGGCAGGCGGATGCCGTGGGGAGCCTTGCCGATCTCACGCCAGCGGTAGAAGGTGCGTCGGGAGACTCCGCCGAGTTCGTCGAGGACCTGGCGGACGGTCAGTAGTTCGTCGTGCTTGCTCATGCGGCCCTCGCCATGTCCTCGGTTGCCGAAAGATCTTGTCCGGCTGCTCTGGCCTCCAGTTCGCGGAGGTGAGCGCGCCAGCGTTGGCGTTCGTGGACGGAGCGGAGAAGCCTGGCAGCGAGAGGTGGCACGTTGGCGTCGCCGGCCGGGACGGGGCGCCAGATGTAGCGGTGCGGATCGGTGGGTTCGTCGGTCTGGCCGAGGGCCTCCAGGACCCAGGTACGGCGGTCCTGCTTGTGCTCGGCGAGCGTCTTGTTGGACCACTTGCGGGAGACCAGGACACGCCGTCCGGCGTAGCCGAGGTGGTCGGGCTTGTGCGCCTTGCCACGGCACCGGCCTGGCTGCATGCCGGGCTTGGCTCCCTTGGGCTGGACGCCGTAGCGGAGCCAGTTCGGGCAGGTGGGTGAGCAGGGTTCGTAGCGGAGGGCATCGAGCATGCGGGCGGCGTGCTCGCGCTGGGCCTGGCCGCCGTCGAGGGCGTCGCCGAGTGACTTGGTGAGGTACTTGGACAGATACCGGATGCACTGATCGGCGTCCGGGGTGCCGGCCAAGACGCCTTGGACGTCGATCTGTTCGCCGAAACGGATCACATGCAGCGGTTCGGCGTCCTCGTCGAGCGCGTCGAGGGCTTCGTCCCAGGTGGGCAGAACCTCCCCGGTGGCCGGGTCGAGGTAGCCGGCCTGCTCGTCCCAGACGGGCAGGTGGTCACCGTCGAAGTGCACTTCGTCAACCTGTGGCCACCAGACCTGATGGTAGGTGGCGGCGGCGATCTGCTTGAGCTCGGCGCGTGGGAGGGTCCCCCGAATGGCCATGTGCAGGTGTGGGGCGAGCCGTTTCTGAGGTTCCACCGAGGCGAAGTACTGGACGTCGTAGCCCGCGACCCGGCGCAGGTTCTGCACGAACCGGTCCACGAGCTTGGAGAAGTGCAGCGCGTCCCGAGCGGCACGCCGGTAGTCGTAGGCGTCCGGGGCGATCGGTATGCCGTCGCGAACCTTGCCGTAGCTGGGCAGGGTGAGCGTTACGAACAAAGACGGTCGGTAAACCTTGCCGTCCGTGCCTTGGAAGGTACGTCCCAGGGTGGTGTGGGCCATCTTGCGCTTGGGCAGGTCGGGTGCGTCCTGCCGCCGTCGCGTGGAGCGGGAGCGCTTCGCGGTGGTACGACCGAGGACGTTGCCGCGCATCCCGGCGGCGTTGATCTCCTCGTCCAGGCCGCTGATCAGCTCGTCCAACTCGGTGGTGTCGTGGCCGGCCTTCTCGGCGGCTTCACGCTGGGCGTGTACGTCGGCGCGAAACTCCACCAGCCAGCGCTGCTCCTCGTTCGGCTCATCAGGGGTGATCGCGGGTTCCGTGTCGAGGTGCCAGCCCTCGCGGCACTGAGCCTTGCGGAGCTGCTTGTTGCGCTTGGCACACGGCGGGCACTTGCTATCGAAAGTGGCCCCGCACGGAACGTCGATGATCTCCCACCTGCCGGTGTACGTGTCGAGGCGCTTGAGCGGGATGGGCCGGATGCAGACGCCGTGCTGCTTGGCGACCTCCACGAGCACATCCCGGGCCGTCGGCATGGCCTGACGTACGGCCCGGGGGAGTGCGCGGTCGTGCGGATGGGTCACGCGGTCCTCCCTTCGACGGTGGTCTCGGTCATGAGGGCGCAGAGCCGGTAGTGCTCCCGGTGGGGGTGAGCGTGGATGCGGGAGTGGTAGAGCTCGAAGACGCGCATGCGGGGCAGGTCACGAGCGGTCAGCAGGACCAGCAGCGGACGGGCGGCAACCAGGCTGATCTCATCGGCCGTCCCGTGGAAGCAGATCTTCACGCGGCCTCCCCGAACTGAGCGGCCATGACGCGGATGTCGGCGTCGGAGACGTAGGCGGCGCGGACTCGGACGGGTTCGGGGCTGGCTTCCAGCCGGACGTAGCCGACGCCCGCGCCCAGCTCCGGTACCGGTGAGATGTGGTCAGCGAGCGCGCCCCGATCACGTGCGCCGTCGCCGAGGACCATGTCCACCTGTTCCGACTCGTCCAGCCGTAGGGCGATCTTGTCGGGGAACAGGTTGCGGATGTTCATGACTTCTTTGCGCGGGTCCTGGAGCGCGGCCAGGACACCGACGCCGACCGCACGGCCTTGCGTGGTGAGCGTGGCCAGCGCGGCGGAGATGCGTTGCCGGAGTTGCCGGTCGGACTGGTAGGCGGTGAGGAACGCCACCTCGTCGACCACGACCAGGACGAACGGGTCATCGATGGTGGGGGTGTGGGAGCGCTGGAGACCGGCGAAGCGAGCCGCCCGCTTCTGCATGACGCTCACGGCCTCGTCCAGCAGGTCGGCGCACTCTTCAGGAGTGGCCGCGTAGCGCGGCCCGAACAAGGCGCGTCCGTAGGACAGTTCCATCAGCTTGGGGTCCAGCGCCCACAGCTCGACCAGGCCCGCACGGGCGGCGGGCAGGAGGGCGCGGATGACGGACCAGATGATCGAGCCCTTGCCGGCCCCGGTCGCGCCCGCTACGAGGACATGGGTGCCGTGCACCTTCAGCCGCCACGGCCGCCCGTCCTCTTGCTTGCCGATCTCGACCGGCCCCACGGTCGGCTCCTGCGGAATGGGCAGCGCCGAGAGGGGCGAGGCGAGTGGATCACTTCGCGGAAAGGTCAGCGTCAGCCGACCAGCGTGAGACAGCGCCACCCGGCAGGACTTCGCGCCAAAGCCTTGGGCCAGGTGGTCGGTTCGGTCGGACCAGTCCTTAACCGCTTGACCCTTGAGCATGCGCACGGTGACCAGGTCGGCCCACGAGGTGCAGGTGACCTTGCCCAGGCGCGGGAGATAGTCGCGGCCCCGGAGGTGACGGCCGAGACCGGAGACGATCATGACGGGTTGCCAGTGACGGCGGTAGACCCAGACGAGTCGCCACCAGGCCAGCAGCCGGTAACCAATGAGACGGGCAAAGGACGGCCGGTCGAGGAACGCCCACGAGACCAAGGCCAAGACGACCGTGCCGGCCAAGGACGCCGCCAACGGCCAGCCGAAGAAGTACCAGACAGCGCCGAGAGCCGCCGGAACGAGGGCCGCGATGGGGTGACGCCAGATCGTACGGACGAGTCCGGCGAGCATGCGTCCGGTGAGGATGACGATGGTGAGGATGGCGGGTGTGGTGACGACGGCCGGGCGGAAGACGACGGCCGTGTCGGGCGTGGTGGAGACGAGGTTGCGCGCCTCGTCGCCAGGCAGCCGCTTGAACATAAGCTTGGAACCTCTCGTGATGTGGAGTCAGGGGAGAACCGAGGGGCCGCCGGAAGTTGCCGCTTCCAGCGGCCCCGCCTCATGTCAGGTCGCCGGGTCGGTGCCGTCCTTGTCGGCCTGTTCGGCGTGCAGTTGCTCGCAGTCGGCCAGGTAGCGAGCAGCGGCGTTGAAGATCTCGCGGGCGGTGCTCAGGTCGGCGTCGGATATTGGACCGGCTCCGGTGGTGGAGATGTGCACGTTCGCCTCGGTGGAGTAGAGCTCCAGGTACGGGCGCGGGCTGCTGAGCAGGAGACCGGCGCGGACCTTGAGGCCGGGAGTGTGGAAGGAGACGCCGACGTGCGGCGTGGCCTCCGGTTCCAGGGACAGGGTGACATAGGTGTACGGGCGAAGACTCATGCCGCAACCCCTCGTCCGTCAGGGAGGCCGTAGAAGCTGCGCTCCAGCGAGCGGACGAAGCGGTGAGCCGCGTGGGCGAGCTGGCGGGCGAACTCCAGGTCCTCCGCCGTCACCGGACCATCCGTGGTGACTAGGACGAGGTGGCGCCGAAGTCGAGCGCCAGAACGGGCTCACGGCGGGCGAACGGGTGGTTCATGGTGCGGGCGGCATGCCCGGTGGTCAGCCGGATCACGCTGTTGCGCGGGGTACGGCGTCGGGTCATCAGGCGGCGTCCTTTCCGGCCGAAGCCTTGCTCTGAGCGGGCTGGCTGAGCTGGCGGGGTGCGTGCATCTCGCGAACCTTGATGGAGTACGCGAGGCGTCCGGTGGCGTTGACGTACGGCGTGATCGCGATGCCGTCGAACTCGACCGGCGTGAACGGCAGCCCCGGCATCGGGGCCGGCGGCACCGGCTGCACCGGGGCGAGGATCTTGACCGCCACCGTCTTCTGGGCGGGCTTGAGGGTTGGGTCACCGTCCATGACCGCGACCTGCCAGACCAGCTCTCCGGTCTGCTTGTCGCGCGACTGCACGAACCGACCGTTGGACGAGGCGTCGAAGTCCTTGACGGGCTCGACCTCGCCGACGATGTAGCAGCCGTGCGGAAAGACCATGTTGTAGGTGACGGGGATAGGTCCCTGGATGGCCATGTTGTTCCTCTCGATAGCGGAGGAGAGCCCTTCGTTCGCTCGTCCACTTGTCCGCATGAGTTGAGAGTAAGTGATCGCAACTCGTCCGCACAAGTGGTTGAGCAGTAAGTGCGAGTAAGAGTTAGCTCACCTTGAAGACATCTTCGAGCACGTGCAGGCTCCCCGGCAGCGCCAGGCTCACCACCATCAGCACGTCGCCGGCCGGATCGTGCACGGTGGCCAGCACGCCGAGGACCGGATTGGACGACCCGAGCAACTCGACTTCCTCCTTGGTCGGCTTGCGCGCACTGACCCGCTCAGTGATGTGGTCGAAGCGCAGGTGCTTGAGCGACTGGAGATGCTGGCGAATGCCCCGCCGCAGAGGTTCGGGCTTGTCCAGGTCGGTGCCGAGAGCGTGTTCCAGCGGCACCCAAATCGTCTCTACCGCTGAGATGACATCGGCTTGCCGCGCCACTCTCTTCCGCGCGATCAGTGGAGACCCCTCGGCGACACCCAGCAGGCGCGCGACATGACGGGGAGCCGGCACGCGCCCCGCCTCCAGGACCGCATCGGCGCTCTCGCCCTGCTCGGTCGTGCTCAGGCTGGGGCGTACGCTCTCGGCCGGGCTCTGCGGGCGACCTTTGACGAACGACCCGCGGCCGTGCTCACGTTCGATCCACCCCTGCATGGCCAGGGTCTGAAGAGCGCGCACGACCGTGGTCCGACCGACACCGAGTTCGCGCACGAGCTGGGTCTCAGACGGCAGCATGTCACCCGGGGCGTACTCGCCCGACTCGATCCGCTCTTGGATCGTCCGCATGACCTGCGCGTATTTGGGTGGGGCGAAATCCATGCCCATCTCAACCGCCCGTTCACTCTTCCACTTGTGCGCATAAGCACAGTACCGGCTGAGGCACCGTCTGTCAGTGGCCCGGTTCAAAGGCCAGCAGTATGTAACCGGCTCAAGAGCCCTTCAACAGGGCGACACACCTCGGGCACGCTCTGGACGCGGTCACCGAGAAGGGCACGGACCAACCGCACATCGGCAGCGGCCTGGCAGGTGATGAACACACCGCCACCTTGGCGCCCGGTTCCACGGCGTGCAGTTCAATGGACTGCCCCGTCTTCTTCCACCCCGTCACGTACGCCGGCAGAGCAACCATCCCGACCGGCTCTTTCAGGTCGAGGTCATCCCACCGCAGTGGCCAGCGACGCACACCGCCGGGCAGGTCCCAGGCGTCGCCGTCGAGCTGCACCAGAGCCGTCGTGCCATTGGTCAGCACCGCCACCACCACACCCTCACGTCCGACCAGGGCCGAGTGATAAGCAGCCGTGCGCGGATGACTGTGGAAGGTGTCCACGATCGTCGCCCTCCAGCCGACGCGCGAACCCGAGCGCGTCACGACGGCTCAAAGGTCTGCCGGGAGCGGAGTTCGGCATAACGCATCGTGATCCGGCGGGCCGCCCCACGAGGATCAGTCGCCGGATGCCACGCATAAATGACGCGACGGCGATCGGCATTCCACCCGGTCCGCCACCAGAAGCGCTCGCCATCGCACCAGATGACCAGGCCAACCCAGACCGAAACCAACGCCAGCCCGTAGCCAGTATGGACATCGGCGCTGACTCCGTCGTGGCGCAATTCTTGATGAAGGAGTTCCGCCGATCGACATGCCGCGCTGTTGAACAGCGTGGGCGGCCGGATCATTTGGTGATCCGCTCAAAAAGGACGGACCCTGCCGGATCGAGATATGCGCGGAAGACATGACGGCTTGACGACGCGTCAGGACCCGCGCCGAAGTCAAAGACCTTGTGAACGATGCAGCCCCGGACGGGGACGTCACCCGGCATGCTCCGCATCGCCTTGCGCAGCTCGTCCATCGCGGTGGCCTGGAACGCGGAGGAGCCGCACGGCCCCAGGGCGTCGCCCTGTTCGGAGGGGATGCGAACCTCCCACTCGAACCGCTCCTGCGGTGCCTCGGCCGACCCCGGGCAGTGCAGGCAGTCCTCCTGAGCGGAGGCCGCCAGGCCCAATCCGGTGGCCGCCACATGGCCGCGCCTCGTGACGATCTTCCAGCCTCGTCCGTCGCATTCTGTGCATCTGACCGGCGTTGTCATGCCGGACAGCATGATTGCCGATACTTTCCAGACCTATCTCGCGCTGATATACGACCTTGGGATATAGGCTCCACCGCGCGAGGGAAATCATCATCCGGACGCAAAAAGCCGGAGGTCAGCAATGCAGAGTGGCGCATTCGACCCTATCGAACTACCCGTTGCCGTCTGGGAACAGGAACAGACACGCGACATTCTCAGAAAGCGCGACATCGCCGGACTTTTCGGTATCGCAGCCAAATATGGCGCCAGCCAGGTCCGCATCGGCACCGCCACCGGCCTCGGCCAGCCCCGCGTCAACGCCATCATGCGCGGCACCACCACGATCAAAGAACTCGCTGTCATCGAGCGCATCGCCGCCGGCCTACGCCTGCCCGATCACGCCCGCATGCTCCTCGGCCTGGCCCCGCTCGACACCGCCTCACCCACCGGCGACCACGACGACGAACACGAAGAGCAAACCACCGAACTCATCGGCCGCCTGGACGCCGCCTCAGCAGTAGACGCCACCACGGTCATGATCCTCCGCACCGACACCAACAACCTCCGTCTGCTGGACCGCCGCCTCGGAGGACCCGCCATCACCGACAAAATGCACGCCCAGATGGCCCAGATCGAACGAGCCCACCGCCACGCAGTACGCCCACGCATCCGCGCCCAGCTCGCCCACCTACTTGCCGAAACAGCTTCCTTGGCCGGATGGCAGGCCATCAACACGGTGGCGCTCAATGATGCCTGGAACCACTACGAACGCGCCAAGGCCGCCGCTCGCGAAGCCGAGGACGCCGCCGTCCTGGCCTACGTCTCCGGCGAACAGGCATATGTCCTCATGGACCTGGGACGCCCCGCCGAAGCAGCCGAGCTCCTCCAGCACATCCACGCCACCCATCGCGACCGCGTTCCCGCCCGCCTCAGAACATGGCTCGCCGCAGCCGAAGCTGAAGCCGCGGCCATACTCGGTGACGAAGCCGCATGCCGCCGAGCGCTCGACCAAGCCGCCCTCGTGTTGCCGGAAGGCGACGGCGACCCGAACATGCCCTACCTGTCCATCAATGCCCACCACTTCGCTCGCTGGCGCGGAAGCTGCCTACTCCGCTTCGGCGACCTCAGCACCGTAGAGGACCTACGCTCAGCACTTGCCGGGATGGACGGCACCTACAACCGCGCCGAAGCAGGCGTCCGCTGCGATCTCGGCCACGCCCTGCTCGCAGCCGGCGAACCCGAGGCAGCACAGCCCCACATCCAGCGCGCCAAGCAACTGGCCACCATGACCGGCTGCCGCCGCCAACGACGCCGCATCGAAGAACTCTCGCGAGCGGTCAACCGCGCTCTCGGCCGTTGAGCCGCTGCTGAGCCTGAAGCAACCCAATCAGCGTCCCGGACGTCCAGATGTCCCCGCGAGCGATCATGTCGGGGATCTCGGCCATCGGAACCCACTCGATCCGATCGGCCTCCACCTCACCCTTAGGCTTACCGACCAGCTCGGCGCCATGCACCAGGAACAGGATGTGCTCGGAGTCCACCATGCCGGCCATCGGCTGATAGCTCACCAAATGCTCGACCCGCTTCGGCCGATACCCGGTCTCCTCCTCCACCTCCCGCACGGCGGTGGCCATCGGATCCTCGCCCGCCTCGACCAGCCCGCCAGGAAGCTCCCATCCCCACCGATCGAACACGAACCGATGCCGCCACATCAGCAACACCCGATCCTGCTCATCCACGACCACAGCGATCGCAGCCCGATCCAGGTGCACCACATGATGCTCAAACCGCTCCCCATCCGGGATCTCCACGTCTGCTAGCCCTAACCGGATCCATCGGTTGTCGTAGACCAGCCGCTCCCCGTGCACGATCCAGCGTGTTTGGCCTTCGTTGGTAGTCACATAGTGAAGTTACAGCTCTGCGCTGCCACCGTACACAGGACACGTGGGAGACCTGCGCGACTACAGCATATAGATAATGATCAATATTTATGCTTACATCTAACCCAATAAGCCGGAAACCGGCTAGGCTGCATCGGCTCTAACCGCCGCGCTTCTTCATGGCTTCAATAAACCTTTGAATGGCATGCAAAACCTCGAGGTCCTGCGCAACTTCGGGGTGGTCGGGGCCATATCTTCTCTCATCCAATTCCACCGCCCCTCTCGCTGCAGCAAGAGATTCCGGGAACTTGCCCAGGCCTGCAGCTGCGTGAGCTAGATGGACAAGCACTGACGGCAGTGTCGCTGAGTACATGCCCTTTGAATCCTTCAATATATCTACAGCTCTCATCAAATCGTTATAGGAGGACTGAAAGTCCATTCGGTGGAGATTCAGTCTTCCACGAATTCCGAACAATTGCCCATGTGACGGATGGTTGCTAGCGAATTGAGAAAGCGTAGCCTGTGCTTGCTTGATCAAAGCGTCGGCCCGATCAAGTTGGTTTGCATCAATGCAGGCGTCGGCGAGGGAGAGGAGCGTTTCTGCGCGCTTCAATCTCTTTGCAGGTGTGTTCGCATCCTTGTCTCGCAAAGAGAAGCTAACGGCTTCGTGTTCTAGAAGCGCATCAATATCCATTCTCGCCCTCGCGAGAAACGCTGCATCCCTATGAGTTTCATCAACCAGATCGGAGGCTATATGTTCATTCTCGCTCAAGAATCGAAGCGCTGTTTGATTCTCTTCGGCCGCTTCCGTGGCACGATTTAGCAACCATAGGAGTCGAGTCCTATTGTGAAGGATAGTCAAGAATTGACGAGCGTCCATATCGCGACCCTCGTCTTCAACTAGTAGGTTATCGAGGGTTTCAGTCGCGAGGGCACGGTCGCCCACGAATATAGCGACCCGTCCCGCCATTATCCAAGCGTCCTGTACAGCCTGGGGAACCCCGCTAGCTTCGGCTAGATCGATATTGTCGTAAACCAACTCCCTTGCCTCATCCATTCGTTCAAGGCGAGCTAGCGCCATAGCCGTATACATTCTCATGTCAAAGGGGGCGCTGTAAGGAATCTTCCCCTTATGTGCTTGGTCTATCACCTTCGGGAGTACTTTCAAGGAATAGTCGAGGGCCATCTGATATTCATGCATTTCTAGACGTCGACGGATAACTCTTGAGGCTCCTGCGACAACTCCGGCACCATAAAGGCCACTTCGGAATGCGATATCTACAGTCGTTTCTAGGTGGCTCTCACATAGATCGTTTATCGGGTCGCTATAGTCCTCGGAAAGTATAGGAGCGAGGAGGAGACCAAGCCCTACTGCAACCCAGTTAGATGGGTCCCCTGACATGGAGCGAGCGATGAGGCGAATGACGGGGTGAACGATAATCCCACCTGACTCGCGCCGTGCTAGAGAAAGCCTTATGAGTGCTTCCGTGGCGGAATCTCGCCGTGATGGATCCTTAAGCTGGAGCCGAGCTTCCCAAGCAGGCCCGACAAGAGTCGGCTGCTCCTGTTCATGACTCTTTCTCATTCTCCACTTGAACCGTTTTCTATCGCGCCCAGATTTCACAAGATTCCGCTCTTCCGCGAATGCCCAGAGCGCTTCATGCTCAAAGATCATTTCAGGCAAAACGTCGGACCCAAAGTATGAGAGAAGCGTAAGCAGCGAGCTGGCAAGCGGGTCTAGCTGTGTAGCCGCATTAATGTTTAGCTGGATTGCCTGTACTAGAGTCTTGCGATACCCGCTCGCTTCTCCGCGATCCAACACAAGTAGTGGCGATCTCTTGAGTCTGTCCACATACTCATTGATGCTCAAATTCATGAGTCGACAGTAATTGACTGCCTGAGCTATAGCGAGCGGTTGATCACTCAATACACCCGCCAGCAGGTCCATTTCTGATTCTTGTTGTCTTGTGAGCGTCCGACTTATATAGGAGATGCTCTCTTCCCGCCTCCAGTCGCCAATACCAAAATGTTCAAAGCCGTCATCTAGATTCGGAACGGTAGATGTGATGAGTACGCGGCAAAGAGATTTGCGCGGAACTAATCCCCGAAGCGTATGCGAGTCTGTTACACCATCAAATATAAGGAGGATTCTCGACGTTTCTGGCAGTTTTATGGTCACAGGACCGTGTGGCAGAGTGCCCGATCCTCCGGCGGGCGAGTCCAACTCAAGGATTCCGAGATGCTTCAGCTCCTTGATGACTTGGGCTCTCTTGCTTGCTTCAATAAATATCGGACGGAAATCAGTCTGTGTTGCCGCGAAGTGCAGTGCCAGGCTTGTTTTGCCGCATCCGCTCATTCCATGAATCACGACTGGAGGCGCCGGGTGAAAATGATCGGGATTGAGAAGTTCTCGCAGCTTCGCTAGTTCTTCTTTGCGCCCAGAGAAGAGCGGGTCAGGCTCCCATGTCCGTCCGGTTTGAGGAGTGGTATAGGCGTGCAACCGATCACACTCGCGCAGAATGGCCTGCTTGATGTTTGCTGCGGAGAGGAAATTTCTAAGATAGTCAGACTGCCTTCGCAGGTCGGTTAGCCTCCCTATCGTGGCGGCAATCGACTTTGCCGTTGATCGGCGGCTGTTTGGTACGTCTGTGCCGGCCTCCCGCACCAGGCTTGTTAGCAGTTCATAGCAGCTAGCCGCATATGCTGGAGATCTGCCCAGGTGAGTCAGAAAATCTTCCATTCTGCGGATGGCTATATCTGTGATCTCGCGGCGGCGCGGAAGTGGGTCCACTGGGATAGAGAGTGCCTCGATAAATTGATGCGCCTCCTCCTGGCTGCATTTTAGCTGGCGCGACACTCGTTCCTCTATAGATTCTATGATTTGCGGATCACGCAGAGAACAGGCTCTCCATATATCCTTCGCTGGACCGATAAGCCCAGCATTACTCCAGAAAGCTACCGTACACTTCTTGTCGGCAGCTTTCCATGCGGCATGGAGGTCCTCCAGGACAGCGTCCTTTTTCAAGGCACTCCAAGTCCAACCCGACTCACCGCTGTGATGGGGATCGCGATGCTTGATTGAAACGAGTTCTGGGAAGCCGCTAGAGGGAATTAATATGAGATCGACAGAATGCTCAATCCATACTCCGATCAAATCGTCACTAATCAGATGAGTGATAATCGTAAGGGAAATACACTCGTCTTGATACTCATAACGAGCCCGAGTTTCCGGGGCAGCATTCTTAGGGTCAATTGGTAGGTCTAAAGATCCAAGTAGGTGGTCCTGCGGGTCAGAGGCTGCGGGCTGGTGAGGGGAACTTGAGGTCACCGTCCGAATGTAACCCAAGCGCTGACAGATTGAAGCTCTCGACTTGAACACCTGGGGCGTGACTCACACGGGAACGCCAGATATGGGTAAGTTGGTCGAGAAGCGGCATCCTTGTCGCCATCATCCCATTTTGGAATGTTTGGAAGCGGCTGATGCTGTGGGTACCTCGGATACTGCCGAGTTGCTCTTGTAGATATCAAGCGGCGGCGCGGCGCGCCGCCGTACCGCCGGCCCTGCGCCCGCCCGCCGTCCGGGCGTGCGGCCTGGGGGCCGGTCCCGGACGGCGGCGGGACACCGGGCCGGGCACCGCACGTCGGCCCCGTCGTAGTTGCCGAACGCGCCGACCGGGGTTGCCGCGCCGCGGCACAGATGCAGCCCTACGATCGCCACTGCATGGCCGGTCACCGTAGATCGCTGGGGGCGATCGGAGATCCGCGCTTCGTTCCTCAGCACGGCTCAACGAGCAGGATTACTGCGGTCCAGCTCCATGCCGAGGCCCGAATAGGCAGGAGAGATGCGATGTCCCATGATCCGGAAAATACGCGGAATGATCTATGAGCTAGGCCGTCCGCCGTATGCCTGCGGCGCACGTCAGAGGCCGTTGGGCATCAGAACGGGTGACGCCCTGTAAAACCGTCGGCTCAGCCTGCGCAAGTTCGAACCTTGCACCTGTCACCAGCAGTAACAGCAGCTCAGAGGCCCTACGGGGCCTCTTCCGAGTTTCAGGGGTGTGTAGCCAGATGCAGCTCTGAGCGGCCGTTTGTCGCTGGTCGCGGGATATATGCGGGATGGATCATGAGGCGTTCCCCGAGGTAAACCCTGTGATCAGGAGCATGCGCGATGATCTGGCTGGGCCAATAGCTACTGGGTTCAGCGTCGAGACCGGTCGCGGATCGCGGCCTCGATGCGAAGGCCGACGCCTACCAGAGCGATCCCGATGAAGATGGTCACCCATAATGGCGAACTGCTCGATCTGGTGTTCGCCTCGATGATGGCGAGCAGCACACCTAGGACGATGGTGACGAGGCCGGCCAGTGCGATGGTTTCGGAAGTTTCGTAGCGACGCCAGCCGGTCTGGGGTCCGTCTTTTGGTTCGATCACGGGTGTGAGCATCCCAGAGGGACATCAAGATCTGGTCGCGGTCAGGACTACGTCAACTGGCACTGGCCGACTCCGTGGCCAGCTTGGCGGCATGCGGCCAGATACCGCGTCACCTGACATCTGGCCCTCAACGTCGAAAGGCCCCGGGATGGAGCCCTACGAGTAGTGCTGATCGAGATCTCATACGGTGAGCACGTCCGCTATCCGCCGGTTGACGATCTCCTCCTGACCGTCGATGCACTTGGCGTAGACGCGCAGCAGGACATCCACCCCGTGGCCAGCACGGGTTGCCGCTTCTGGAGCCGGTACGCCGCCGTTGAGCCAGAGGGAGGCGGCCGCGTGCCGGAGGTCGTACGCTCGTCGAGCGAGCGAGCGGGGAGGGGACCTGGGCAGGCGTGAGGGCCAGTGTGCGGGCTTCCTGCCAGATCTCGGTGTAGGCCGTCGAGGCGACCACGCCGTCGCGCTGGCTGCGGAACAGTCGCCCGTCCGGTGCTACGCCGAACTCCTCGATGTGTTGCCGAAGGATCTTCACCAGCTCTGGAGGGATGGGGATGCGGCGGACGTCGTCCTCGCCTCGGTGCTTGAGGCCGCGCAGCTCGTGGGTGTCGCCGGTGTCGGTCCAGCGGCGGTTGACCTCGGGGCGTGAACTGTCGAGGGTGATGCGTCCCCAGCCTTGCGGCGGGAGGTGGCAGCCCTGCTCGCGGAGGCCGACCGCGCTGGTCCGGCTGCCGAACGGCTCCAAGGCGAGCCTGCCCCATGAATGCATGGATCTTGTCGTAACCGGTGACGAGCTGGAGCGACTGGTTTCCGGAGACGACCTCACTAGGGGCCGCTGCTGAAGCTATACCGCCGTCCACGCGCGGGCGATATTAGGGGCGCGCCTAGTAATAATCAGACCTTGAGCTGCGTGACTCGTAGGGAGGGTTCGTGGACGAGGATGAGAGCCTGCGACGCTATGGTCTTCGACCGTCTGGCGCTCATCTTGACGAGATTCGAGAGACACTGAGGACCCACGCGGCCCTGGAGCGACGCGCACAAGGCGAGGGCGACACCGAGTTGATGAGGCTCTGCTGCGTGCAGCTGTTCAATGCCGGTGACCTCGACGATGTGCTGACGATCTGGGATGCCAAGCGGTCGAGCTGGGATGCCGACTCTTCTGTCGATGTTCAGTTGCTCTGCGGCGCTGGGCTTGAGGAGACCAAGGCGTATCTCACCACGGCGAACCCGCCCGAGGCGTTGGCGGCGCTGGACTATCTCCAGTTGTGTGAGGGGGCCGGCGACTTCGAGGGCTTCTCTGTGGAGTCGAGGTCACGTTGGTACGCGGACTACTACTCGGATTGAGCAGCGAGCGCTCCCGCCTGCCTGTGCCATATGTGTGCAATGATCATGGCCGCAGATGCCGCCAGACGCACTCCCGCCGCAGGTCGGAGGTTATCTCTTGGTGGGAACGGGCAGGGTTGCCGCGCCGCCGCACAGATGCAGCCCTACGATCGCCACTGAGGCTTTTCCCACTTGATCGCGCTGGTCAGCAGGGGCGGCGCCGAGATGGGTTGGCATGAGAAGAGGCTCCCGGTAAGACAGCAGTCGACCAGGATCCGATGCCTCTACCCGTCGGCTCAGTCTGCGCAAGTTCGAGCCTTGCACCTGCCACACCTGCGGGAAGAGGCCCGTCACCAGCGGGAACGCGGTGACGGGCCTCTTTCGTTGTGTCCGGCTGTCTACGGCTCACCCGGGCGAACTACCGTTGATCGTTCCCATGACATTCCCAAACGATCAAACCGAATAAGCGGTCGCGACCCCCGAGGTCGCCCTACGTGCGTGGGGAGCGCTGGAGCGTGCCTCGCGCGCGAGGTCGATCTCGTTGCTGGGCCGCACAGGGGCAGGAGGTTGCGCGGCCCAGCGGTGTCGCTGTCCATGCGCTGCCGGCGGCCGTCCCTCTGCGCCGGCAGCCCGTCTGTCCCAGGCACCTCGCGTTCCGCGCCACGGCCTGCCGGCGCTTGAACCGCTCAGCGCGGGACGCGGCCGAGGTAGCGGAGCAGTTCGTCGGCCACCGGGGTGGCGGACGGGGCGCCATCGGCCTCGATCACGGCGGCGTAGGCGCCCCACTGGCGCAGCGGCTCGACGATCTGTCGCGCGGCGGCGAGCAGGTGGCCCGCGAGCTCCTCGTCGAGCGGGGACGGCCCGCCGGTGGCGATCGCGATGTCCCAGGCGTGTACGGCGGCGTCGAGCCCGCACATCACGCCCGCGACCGGGGTGGGCAGGTCGCCGTGCGGCAGCGGCGTCGGCACCGTCTCGGTGTCGTCGGACACCGTCGCCCACGCCGTGGCGGTCTGCTCGATGGCCTCCTTCACCAGGGCGGTGGCGGGGCCGTCCACGGTGCCGGACGGGGAGAAGGGGTCGTAGGACGGGCCGGCGCCGATGCCGAGCATCTTCGCGTAGGCGAGCTGGTCGCCGGCAGCGTGCTGGATCACCTGAGTGACCGTCCAGGCCGAGCAGGGGGTGGCGTTGTCCTCCTGGCCCGGCCGGACCCCGGCGACGCTGTCCTCCAGCGCCCGATAGGAGGTGGCCAGCACCTGGCGCCAGACCGGCCGCAGGGAGGTGACGGTGGCGCTGTCAATGGCGTTCATGGTCTCACCTTTCGGGGTTCTTTCTCGCTGGTAAGACCAGCTTAGAACGCTATTAGGCTATTTTTCTTCCTAATAACTCCGCGCGAGATGAGGAATCGATGGCCCCTACGACGACCCGGGTGCTCCGGCTGCTGTCCCTGCTGCAGGACCGGTCCTACACGGGCCGCGAGCTCGCCGCGCGCCTCGGCGTCACCGAGCGCACGTTGCGGCAGGACGTACAGCGCCTGCGCGAGCTCGGCTACCCGGTGCACGCCGCGCGCGGCGCCGTGGGCGGATACCGGCTCGGGCAGGGCGCGAACATGCCCCCGCTGCTGCTCGACGACGACGAGGCGGTGGCCGTGGCCCTGGCCGTCGGCCTCGCCGGGGACGGTTCCACCGCCATCGCCGACATCGACGCCAGCCTCGGGCGGGCACTCGCCAAGATCCAGCAGATTCTGCCGAAACGCCTGCAGCGCAAGGTGACCGCGCTGCGGTCGGCCACCGCGGTCGGGCCCGCCACGGTCGGCTCCCGCGAGCCGGACGCGCCGGTGCCCGCCGCCACCCTCACCGTCCTGGCCGGCGCGATCCGGGACGACGCGACCCTCCTGGCGGACCTCGCCGGCGTCGAGACCGAGGTCGAGCCCTACCGTCTCATCAGCTGGCGGCGCCGCTGGTTCCTCGTCGCCTACGACCTGGGCACGCACGCCTGGCGGGCGCTCCCGGTCGCCGACCTGACCGAGGTGCGTTCCACGTCCCGCCGCTTCGCCGCCCGTTCCCTGCCCGACGACGACCTCGTCGCCTTCGTCCTGCGCGAGGTGGCGCAGACCGGCTGGAAGGTGCACGCCCGCGTCACCGTCCTCGCGCCCGCGGAGACCGTGATCGCACGCATCAACCCCGCCGTCGGCGTGGTGGAGGCGGTGGACGCGCGCACCTGCGTCCTCGTCACCGGCGCCGACGCCATGGAGACCATCGCGATCTACCTCAGCATGCTGATGATGGACTTCCGCGTGGACGGCCCGCCCGAGCTGGTCGAGCACGTCCGCACGCTCGCCCGCCGCTACACCGAGGCCGTCGGCGGATGAAGCGGCCCGTCGCCGGCCGGCGCGGGGTTTGTCGCGGTTCGCGTGAGGGCCACCAGGGGCGCGGGGACGCCTGCGTTGAGCCAGGTGGAGGCGCAGGCGTGGCCCCGGCCCGTTTCCCCTTCGGGCGAGTCGACGGCAGACGGGATGATCAGGTGGGAGGCGTGTGCGGCCGCACAGGGATGTGGCCGGGTGTGTTGCCGCAGCAGACGGTGAAACCGCTGTGGCGAGGGCATTCGACCTCGTCGGATGCTGGGCAGAAGTAGATGTCCGGGCAGCCGCAGTCGTAGAAGTGTGGCAGCGGGTCGGGGAGTTGCGGCGTGGTCATGAGTTCCAGGATGCATGATCGGGTACGCCGTCGTACGGACACGCCCGTGCTGGCCGACTCCATGCTCACAGCCCTGATGTGCTCCTGATCGCCGGAAGAATCGCGAGCTCTCCAGGAGGAGACGCAGTGTAGGGACAGTGCAAGGACCAGGGCGCCCTGTTCAGTCGCGCATGACGCGGTGGAGGGCGCTCTCTCGAGCGCAACAGTCACGCGCTGTATGACCGTCGGCACAGCCTGCGCAAGTTCGAACCTTGCACCTGCCCACACCAGCGGGAAGGCCCGTCACCAGCGGAAACGCGGTGACGGGTCGCTCGCTTCGTGTCCGGTTGTCTACGGCTTACACCGGGCGAACGACGGTTGATCGTTCTCAGTGCGTTCCTGAACGATCAAACTGAATAAGCGGTCGCGAGGGCCCCGGGGTCACCCCCACGTTCATGGGGAGGAGTGCGGCGGCGTGGTCGGCAAGACGGCGCTTGCGGATCGCCCCCGGGCGCGTGGAGAGCACGCAGCGCTGGCCGCACCTGCTCGCGCCGGAAGCCCCTGCCCCGGACAACCGAGTTTCGGCTGTGCATGAGCGCCTGATGCATGAGGCCGGATCGGCTCGCCAGGCCGGCTTGTGCCACCGGCCTGGGGCGGAACATCGCAGGAGGCGGACAGGTTGGCCGCGTCCAAGATCGTGGTGTATGAGATTCAACCACTCTGCGATCTAAATCCTATTTA
>NZ_JBHMCF010000022.1:0-769 GCF_042428605.1 Nonomuraea salmonea | reverse complement strand
GCGCACCTTCTGCGTCAAAGCGTCCAGCCAGACGAAGGTGTACGGGCCGGCGTCCAGCGCCCGGGTGCGAAACGCCTCGACCTGTTCATCCAGCGCCTTGGCCATCTGCGAGACCTGGCTCTTGGAGATGTGCTTGATGCCGAGCTGCTCGACCAGCTTGTCGACTCTGCGGGTGGAGACGCCGAGCAGATAGGACGTGGCGACCACGCTGATCAGCGCCTGCTCGGCCCGGCGGCGTCGCTCCAGCAGCCAGTCCGGGTAGTACGAGCCCTGCCGGAGCTTGGGAATGGCGAGGTCGATCGTCCCGGCGCGGGTGTCCCACTCCCGGCTGCGGTAGCCGTTGCGGGAGTTGGTCCGCTCGTCGCTGCGCTGGCCGTAAGCGGCCCCGCACAGGCTGTCGGCCTCGGCCGACATCAACGTCTCGGCCATGGTCTTCACCATGGATCGCAACATGTCCGGGTCACCGGTCTCGATCTGCTGCGCCAGCCACCGCTCAGGCGTCACACTGTTGTCCGCGGTCATCGCCGTTCTCCTTCTTGGAATCGTTGCTACGAAGGATCACGCGATGGCCGTTCTCATTTCACGACGCCACACCTGCTGACCAGGTCAAACTCGTACACCACTTCCGTGGACGCAACCCCACGGCAGGATTCGAACCTGCGGCACCCGCTTTAGACCGTGACTCATTTGGGGTTTGGTCGTTGAATCCTTCGTGGATGCCTTCCTTCGACGACTGGTGCCTGATGAGTTGTGGGAGTTGTTCCAGCGG
>NZ_JBHMCF010000021.1:0-53804 GCF_042428605.1 Nonomuraea salmonea | reverse complement strand
GCGCACCTTCTGCGTCAAAGCGTCCAGCCAGACGAAGGTGTACGGGCCGGCGTCCAGCGCGCGGGTGCGGAACGCCTCCACCTGCTCATCCAGCGCCTTGGCCATCTGTGAGACCTGGCTCTTGGAGATGTGCTTGATGCCGAGCTGCTCGACCAGCTTGTCGACGCGCCGGGTGGAGACGCCGAGCAGATAGGACGTGGCCACGACGCTGATCAGCGCCTGCTCGGCCCGGCGGCGTCGCTCCAGCAGCCAGTCCGGGTAGTACGAGCCTTGGCGCAGCTTCGGGATCGCCAGCTCGATCGTCCCCGCGCGGGTGTCCCACTCACGCAGCCGGTAGCCGTTACGCGAGTTGGTGCGCTCGTCGCTGCGCCGGCCGTAGGCGGCCCCGCACAGGCTGTCGGCCTCGGCCGACATCAACGTCTCGGCCATGGTCTTCACCATGGATCGCAACATGTCCGGGTCACCGGTCTCGATCTGCTGCGCCAGCCACCGCTCAGGCGTCACACTGTTGTCCGCGGTCATCGCCGTTCTCCTTCTTGGAATCGTTGCTACGAAGGATCACGCGATGACCGTTCTCATTTCACGACGCCACACCTGCTGACCAGGTCAAACTCGTACACCACTTCCGTGGACGCAACCCACGATTCGCAAGGCGTTCGAGTCGCTCATCACCCCTGGAGGGATCGCAACAGTACGGCCATCTGCCGCCGCACCTGCAGGCGGTGTCCAGTCGCTCATCACCCCTGGAGGGATCGCAACTGGCCTGCCGGCCGTGCCGCCCCTCCTCCCGTCCGTCGCTCATCACCCCTGGAGGGATCGCAACGCGTGCTCGAGGTGGCCGCCGAGGACCTCGGGCTCGCCTGTCGCTCATCACCCCTGGAGGGATCGCAACGCTATATCCGGGCGGTGGACCGGTGGCGCGACAAGTCGCTCATCACCCCTGGAGGGATCGCAACTTGAGCTGCCCGATTACGGCCTTGCGCGCGAGGCCGCCGGTCGCTCATCACCCTGGAGGGATCGCAACATGCGCGCGCCCGTCGTCCCCGACCGCAGGTAGAAGTCGCTCATCACCCCTGGAGGGATCGCAACGCCGGCCTCATCCCCCTCGGCTACGGCGACGAGCCTGGTCGCTCATCACCCCTGGAGGGATCGCAGCGCAGGGCACCGCTGAGCATGAACCAACACGTGGTCCTGCAGCCGATGAACGGCCGCAATACGGAAGTCGACGGGGAACAATTGCGCGTCCGGCGGGAAGTCAGCACGCTCGGGCAAACGAAGATGAAGTTCGTCAACGAGGCCTGCTGCGGCGTACTGCTCGGCGAATCCTCGTTCACCGACTACGAGCAGAGACCGAACCCCCGACGCGTAGAGAGTCCGCAGCGTTTTTTCTGGATCGTCCTGCGGCAGTTCGTCAGGCAGGACGAATGCTTCGCCGTGCCCGCCGAGCGCTCCCTCCCGCAACTGTCCGTCCGGGCCCAACACGGCGTCGTAACACCGTACGTCGAGGGATGGCTCCTTGCGATCGTCCTCGGTGCCAGCGCTATACGCCCACGTCACAAAGGGCATACCTCGGGTCAGCGCGGTCAGCCAGGAGTGCAGCACCAGTTCGGCTTCGTCTTCTAGAACCCCCACCTCAACGTCGACCCCCGCCTGGCGCAGCGCGGCCACACCGCCCTCGCCTCGCGACGTGGGATCAATTACCGCAACCACCACTCGCGCGATACCGGCCTCGATCAGCAGCGCTCGGCAGGCAGGAGCGCGACCCACATGATTGCAGGGCTCCAGCGTCACCACCGCTGTACCGCCACGCGCCTCCGGGCCGGCCGCTGCCAAAGCATTGCCCTCCGCGTGGGCCTCACCCTTACGACGGTGAAAGCCCTCGCCGACCACGCGACCGTCCTCGTCGAGGATCACACAGCCTACAGAGGGATTCGGGCTCGTCGTGCCGAGCCCCAGTGCCGACAGGGCGATCGCACGCCGCATCGCCGTGATTTCTATGTCGGATGCCATCAGACCGCAGACGTAGCGTCGAGCTCAGCCAGGAATTCAGCGACCGGTTCGAGGTGAGCGTGACGTGCAAGCCGATGCGCAACCGAGGTGACCATGGAGAGAATTCTGGTCGATCCGCTGTCTTGGGCAATAGTCAGAGCTTGAACGGCCGCAGATGCAGCGGCCTCCGGCTGGCGTTCCGCAGCCAAAGCGATCGACAGGCCGGCGTGCGCCAGGCCGCGGTCCCGCTGATACGTTGGCGAGAGATTCTTGATCGCGGAGTCGAACGCCTGCACCGCGCGCCTCGGGTGACCCAATGCCAGCCAGACCCGGCCGCGCTGCAACTCCACGTAGGCGGGCGTACAGAAAGAGCCGTGCCCCAACCGTGCGTCTCCGGCGTCATCGGTTGTCGCATACTCCCGCGCGCGATCAAGCAGGTCGTGAGATGCAACCTCGGCCCCATCGAGTGCCAGCCCGTGTGCCTGCTGCTGCAGAATCGCAGGCAACATCGGATCAGCGACGTCTCCCTGTTCCCGGCGAGCCGCCTCGGCAAGGCCGACCACCTCGGCGCCGTTGCCCTGGGACTGCGCCTGCTGGCTGCGCCGGAACAAGGTCCATGCCACCATCGGCCGGTCGCCGGCCTCCAGCGCCCATTCCATCGCATGTCCCGTCCAAAGACGGCTCGCCGTCAGATTTCCCGCGTCTTCATACAGCCACGCCGCGGACTCGGCGTACAGCGCGGCAAGGCGAAGGGCGTCATCGCGAAGGGGTGGACGGACGTGGCGAAGCAATGACGTCAAGATGGTGAGCTGCGTGCAAACGCCGCCCAGAGCATGCCTCGGTCCCAGTAGGTTGTCCGTCCGCACCAGCGCGTGCCACTGCTCGCCCAAATGCGCGAGAAGTTCCTCGGTATGGCCAGCCGATAGGCGCTGCATCCGGCGATCCACCAGAGGATCCACGATGGGTACGGGCAGCGCCGGAGGGTCGGACTGAGCTGGCGTCCTCGCACTTCGTGCTTCGGGCCGCTCAGCCGCGCGTTTCGGCACCAGCGGCACCAGTTCTCCATTGGCGTCCAACGCTGCTTCCAGTTGCTGCGCCAGTGGCACGGAGGGGCGTTTCACATCATTAGCGACTTTGGAGAGGTATCCGGCGTCGTAGTGGGTGGCCTTGGCCAGCCCGCGCAACGAGACACCACGTTCCTCTATCAGCGCTCGCATCTTCTCGCCAAAGGTCGTCATCGCCTGCCCGCGCATTCGAAACCATATTGACCGAGTTTGACCGCTGTTGCCTGTTGACCGATGTTGCCCACGACCGAAGGGCAACGGCCAACATCTCCCACAGTAACTGCATACAGCGATTCCATGACTCAAGAAGCAGATCGCGCCACCAGACCTCTCGGCGCTGATTCTCCTGAGAACTAAGTCGGCCCCGGCCCGGTGGGCAAACACCGGGGGCTCCGGGGCCTTGATCAGGAATCGAGGTCCTGACCCATGGGAAAGCGTAGAGCCGCTTCCGGCCAAACGCCTACACATCGACGGGAGGCAGGGTGCTGATGTCCGACCGCTCCACGCGGGAACTCTTCACCAGCCCGTCGCCCGCCCGCGTCTACAACGCGCTCACCGGTGGAAAAGACAACCTTGCCTACGACCGGGACGTGGTGGACACCATGCTGCAGACCGCCGGCGGACTCCGCGCCGCGGCGAGGGCTCATATCGAGTTCGTGGCACGAGCTACGCGCGTCGTCGCCGAAGCCGGTATCCGGCAGTGGCTGAACCTCGGCTGCGGACTGCCGCCCGAGGGGTTCGGGGCCACCTACGACACGGTGGCCGAGTTCCATCCGGACGCCCGCGTGGTGTACGTGGACCACGACCCGCACGTCACCGTTCACGGCCGGGCATTGCTCGAGGTGTCGGCCGCGACGGGTGTAGTCGAGGCGGACGCCCGTCACGTGGACGAAGTCCTCGGCCATGAAGAAGCCGACCTGCTCAACCGCAACAAGCCCGTGGGGATCCTCGCTACGGCGCTGGCCCACTTCTGGCCGGATTCATGCGACCCGGCTGCCATCCTGCGCCGCTACATAGAGGCCTTCCCCTCCGGCTACCTGATCTTCAGCCACGCCCGGAGCGACCTCCTCGACCCCGAGGAACTCGAGCAGCTGACCGCGGCTTACAGGCCGGCCGCCAGCATCTACGCGCGCCCCCTGAAGGTGATCAGTTCGTTCCTCGACGGCCTGGAGCTCCTGGAACCCGGCCTGGTCGAGGCATCGGAATGGCGGCCGGACAGCCCCATCCCGTACGACGTCGGCCGAGCCCACTTCGTCGTCGCGGTGGGGCGCTTCGACTCCGACGCCGGTTTCCACCCCATCCGGGAGGTCGCATGAGCCGGAGCCTGATCGTCGACCCCGCGCTGGGCCGCTGGTGGGCGGCCAGAATCGAGCAGGAGGTGGGCCACTGGTGGCTGATCGTATGGGCGACCCACGGTCAGCACTTCGCCGCCTTCTACCGAGGGCATTGGGACAAGCAGGGCGGAGTCTGCCGTACGGGCCGGACACCACACGAGCTGTGGGCCCGCATGCGTGAGGTCCAGCAGGAGGGGCGGCGGCAGGCCATGGCCGCACACGTCACGGTCCCTCCCGTGCTCAGCGAGCAGCTTCCCGAGTCCCTCCTCTCGAGGGCGGGCCAACCATGACACGTCACCAGCAGACCCGGCTCGGCGGCCTTCCCCCCGGCGGCTTCCACGTCTCGCAACGAACCCAGCGCACTCGTCTGGAGGAGTGGAGCAGCCCACATTCTGCGCTTCCGTTCGAGCGCGCACAACGCGCCACAGTCCAGGCGAAAGGCCACTTCCATGAACGCCCTCTACTACGCCCACCTGAACCTCGAAATGCGGAAGGCGGCCGTACCCGAATCACCGGTCACCGCCGACGAGACCGAGCCGCTCGACACCACACCGCCGACATCCGAGGGAAGCGGTGAGCAACAGCAGGACGGCAGAGCAGACCCGCTTCGGCCCCCGTGACACTGCCGGCAGCTCACGAGCGGCTTCGCTCACGGATACCAGCGTGACGTGACCTTCCGCGGCACACGTCCTACCCCGTCGCACGCTGTGCCGCATCCTCGGGAGCCAAGCCCGGCTCCCACATGGCCGCGAGGCAGGGCCGGCCGCACACTTGCACCTGCCTCGCGGCCCCACCCAAAAGCGATACCCGAGACGGCGTCACGCGGCCAAGGCGACCGCGAGCACGCCCACCGCCCGACCAACCCATCAACCGAAGAAACCAGCCATCCATGCACCTATTACCCATAGCGATCATCACGTTGCTCCTCGCAGCCATGGCGGCCTGCGGGGGAACAACCACCGAAAGCGAGCAACAAGGCCGCGCCCTCACCACCATCAAGGTCGGAATCATGACCATCCCGGACTGCGCCACCGTCCCCGTAGCCCAACAACGCAAATACTTCGAAGCGGAGGGCCTGCGCGTGGAGACGGTGACCGTCCAAGGCGGCGGCATCGCCCTGCCCATGCTGAAGAGCGGCGCCCTGCACTTCTCGATCATGAACCACGTCGCCGCCATCCAGGACGAGGCCCGCGAACCCGGCACGATCAAACTCGTCACGGACGCCTATCAAGCGGCACCGGGCGCGTTCGTGCTCATGGTCCCCAAGGACAGCCCCATAGACACCGTCGGTGACCTGCGAGGCAAGCACGTCTCGGTGCTGACACTCAACTCGGTCGGCACCCTCACCCTGGACGCCGCACTCAAAGTCCACGGCCTCACTAACAAGGACGTACAGGTGTCGGAAATGAAGGTGACCGACATGATCAACGCCCTCGAGAGCAAACGCATCGACGCGGCATGGATGACCGAGCCCTTCATCACCGCCTTCGCGATCCGAGGCGGCCGCAAGATCGCCGACATGATGCAAGGCCAGACCGCGGACCTGCCCATCGCCGGATGGGCCACTTCCGGGGACTTCGCCAAGAACAACCCCGGCACCGTCCGCGCGTTCCAGCGAGCCATGCTCCGCGCCCAGAACGACGTCGCCGACGACCGGCAACTCGTCACCGACATCCTGCCCACCTACACCAAGATCGACAAGCAGGCCGCCGCCAACATCGTGCTCGGCACCTTCCCCGTCGGCCTCGCCCGCAGCAGGCTCCAGCGAGTCGTTGACCTCATGGTGGAGTACGGCTACATCCAGAACGGTGCTGTCAACGTGGACAACCTGCTGATATCCGAGCCAGCCGCGTCGCTCTCACCCCTCGACCAGACTCAGCAGGAGCCCCGATGACCACCACAGACCAGCCTACGCCCCTGCCCCAGCGGCACCGATCAACCGCCGTCCCCGCCCACCAGCTCGACGACCTCGACATCCCTCCGGCCGCACTCGTCCAGTTCATGATGGACGCCGTACCGGACTTCATGGCCCTGCACGCCGCGGTCGAACTCGACATCTTCGAGCTCCTGGCCAAGGCCGAACTCACCAGCGAGGAACTGGCCGACGCCTGCGAGGCCGACCCGGCGGCCATGCGCCGGCTGATGCGCTGGCTGCACAGCCGCGACTTCGTCTCCAGCTACGGCGAGCGCTACCAGCTGACCGAACTCGGTCAGATCCTCACCGCCGCCGCCCAGCCGTCCATGCGGCACGCGGTCCTCGTCACCGGATCCCCCTACTGGTGGGAGGCGACCGGCGGCCTGACCGAGGTCATCCGCTGCGGCCATCCCACCTGGCCGGGCAACGGCCTGTATGACCACCTCGCCCGCGATCCCGAGCTGGGTGCCGCGTTCGACATGTTCATGGACGCCCGCAGCAGCGCCCTCGGTCAGGACTTGGCCGCGCTCGACGACTACGCAACAGTACGTACGATCGCCGACCTCGGAGGGGGCCTCGGGGGAGTGCTCGCCACCATCCTGACCGCACACCCGCATCTGCACGGCGTCCTCGCCGACCGCCACGACGTCCTGGCCCGCGCCCACGACCGGCTGACCTGCGCAGGGCTGGCCGACCGGGTCGAGCTGGCCCCCGGCGATCTGTTCGACACCGTCCCCGACGGCGCACAGATCTACCTGCTGTCATCGGTCTGCCACAACTTCCCCGACCAGCAGGTCACCACCCTGTTCAACAAGATCGCCGAGGCCATGACGAGCTCCGGCGACGACGCCGAGCTGTGGATCGTCGAAGGCATGCTGCCGAGACTGCCCGGCGCCCGCAGCCGCTGGTACAGCACTGACATGCGCATGCTCGCGCTGTTCCCCGGCGACGGAGTACGCATCTCCGACGACTACTACCGCCTGATAGGCCAGGCCGGGCTCCGCGTCCGCAAGATCAAGCCACTGCCCTGCGGCCAGACCCTCATGATCGCCCGATTGGCACATAAGTGACCAGCCGTGCATTAAGGCCTCCGGAGGAGCCGACAAGCCGCGCTCTCCGATCGATCCTCGAAACAAGAAAGCCTCTCCTCGCCCATGCTCAGAAAGCCGCGCACGTTCACGCAGCTTGGCGACCAGCTCGCCTGCAACGCAGAGAACCCCGCGCTCAGGACGATCCAAGTGCTCCTGCCGCTGCCGATCTTCGCGGTCGGAGCCGTCCTCAGCTTCGCGTTCGGGCCCTACATCCCCCTGGGCCTCCAGGTCGGCCTGCTGCTCTTCGGCTTCATCCGTATGCCGAGAATTCGACGAGACAGCGCCACCGCCGTCGCCTGGGACGACGCCGAAGCCTACAAGCGCGACACCCTGCCGGCCCTGCCCAGTCCGGCCGCCGGATTCGTCCGCTCCACCTTCACCTCCATCGAGAAGCTCGGCTACGTCCCCTACCTGTATCGGGCGGAATGCCGCTGCGGCAGCCCGGACATCGACGTGTGCAGGTGCCCCATGCGGTGGTCGGCGGCCGCCTCGACCTACCCGGGAACCAAGAACGTCGTGATCGTCGCCGGCGACCAGCTCATCGACCGGCAGGACTCGGTGCTCGCTTTCGTCCTCGCCCATGAGCGAGGCCACCTACAGCACCGACGGGCATTCTGGCTGCGCATGACCATCGCCACCGAAGGGGCCATGGTGGCCGGGATCTTCACCCCCACCGCTCTTCTCGTACCGGTGGCGGCCGCTCTGCTGCTGCTTCACCTCCTGTGGGGATGGGCCGCCGAGATCGCCTGCGATCGGGGAGCCGCCCGGCTGCACGGGGCCGCCGCGGACCTCTACTGGGGGCTCACCCGACGTCCATCGGCTCGGCGGCGAGCTTCGCAGCCGTGGTGGCAGCGGGTTTTGTGGCCGGTCGCGCGACGCACCCACCCGCCGGCATGGCTGCGCGCACACCTGTGCCGCCGCACCCACGTCCGCACGCTCGCACAAGGAATGCCGTGACGACGCTCCGCTGGAGTCGCGGCCCACCGGTCATCTGCCGGGCCGATCAACACCAGCGATTTGCAAGAGACGAGGAGACCCAAGTGAGTACGCTCCGCCCGGTGGACAACACCGAACGTGAGGACGGCGATGCAGGACGTGCCTTCCGTGATGCAATGGTCGACAAGCTGCGCGACTGGGGAGGTGCCGGCACGCCGTCCGTCGAGGCCGCGATGCGTGCCGTACCAAGACACGTTTTCGTCCCCGAGGCGTCGCTGGAGCAGGCATACGCAAACGACTCGGTCGTCACCCACCGAGACCAGAACGGAAGGGCCATCAGCTCCGCGTCGGCCCCGGGAGTGGTCGCCTCGATGCTGGAACAACTCGACGTCCAACCCGGCCACGGAATCCTGGAGATAGGCGCGGGAACCGGCTACAACGCCGCACTGCTCGCCGAGCTGGCCGGACCACGGGGACAGGTGACGACGGTCGACATCGGAGCCGACATCGTGGCCGGAGCCCGGCGCCACCTGGCCGTGGCGGGCTACGACCGTGTGCAGGTCGTCCACGGGGACGGCGCCGCCGGACATCCTGAGAACGCACCCTACGACCGGATCATCGTCACCGCCGGCGCGTGGGACGTGCCGCCCGCGTGGCGCCAGCAGCTCGCCCCGGGCGGACGCCTGGTTGTACCGCTGCGTATACGCGGTGTCACCCGGTCGGTGGCATTGACACTCGACGGCGACGTATGGCGAAGCGAGTCCATCAATGAATGCGGGTTCATGCCCATGCGGGGGCCTTCGGCGGTGGGGGAGACCACCCTCGAGCTCGGTGAGGGTAGCGGCGTCTGGCTACGTGTCGACGACGGGCAGCCGATCGACGCGGACACGTTCGCCACCGCCCTGGCCGACGCGCCGGCTCTGGCCTGGTCAGGGGTGGTGGTGCCGTGGACCGCCACAGCGGTGACGCACCTGGACTTCTGGCTGAACGGCGCGGAGCCTATGTGCCGGGTCCTCGTGTCGGACCAGGCTCGAGAGGCGGGGCTGGTCGAGCCCATCTATCCCTGGGGCAGCATGGGCTGCTACATCGACGACGGCACCTTCGCGTACCTGATCCGCCGCCCCGCACCCAACGACACTGGCCAGGAGACGGTCGAGCTGGGAGCGTGCGCCTACGGACCCGGCAGGGAGCGATTGGCCGATGAAGTCGCCGACCGAGTTCGTACCTGGGGCGCGGCCCGGGCCTGCGGCGACCTCGACAAGCTCCGGATCGAAGTGCACCCCAAGGACAGCGTCGATGACTCGACCGCCTTGATCGCCGCGACCAAGACGCACAGCAAGGTGATCGTGACCAGTGGCTGACGCCGCACGCACGCCCATCAGAAACTCCCTTCACCGCCTGGTGCTGGGACAACCACCACGACTGGAGGTCGTATGAGTTCCGCAACCCGTACACCGACGCTCGACCCGACCACCCAAACCGAGCCGCTCGACGTGTCCAATCTGTTCGATCTGGAAGTTCAGGTGGGGCCGACCTACGAACTGCCCGACAAGCTGGCATCCGGGGACTGCACCGACGACGGCTGCACCGCAAGCTGCGCGAGCTGCGGCTGCAGCTGACCCGCAGCCCACGACCATGCCCCCAGAGGGAGGAGTAGGAACATGGCGCAGGTCTTCATCCCGTTTTCCGCCGCCCCTGCGCTGGCGCGAATCCCACTCCTCCCTCTGGCCGACACCGCCGGACCAGACGAACCGGTGGAACCGCTGGTCCGCGAGGGCATGTTCCTCGCTTCCCGGCAGGCATTCGCTCTCGCCGCCGCGGCCCCACCGCGGGGTCGCGGCCGTGAGACGGTACGCAGCTACACGATCCGAGCCCGGACTCGGCCCACCCCACACGGCGTGTTCGCCGGCGTCGCCGCCGCGTTCTTCTCCGACTCCGGTTACGACGTGACCATGGGCGGCCGCCATCAGGCACGCAGCGCCCCCGACCCCGGCTGGCTCGCCGCGATAGCCGACCATTTCGTAACCAATCCGGACGTTCTATCGCGGCTCACCCTGTTTGCTAACAATCTGGTTGTCTATCGCGGTGAACGGCTCGAACGCGAAAAACCGGCAGAACCTGGCACCACCGGAGTACAGCGGGTCACCGTCCGCGCGACCGCCGCCACCAACCTGATCATGGAAGTGTGCGCCCGAGGAGCCACCGGCCGCGACGTACTCGACGCCCTCACCCGCACCTGGCCCGGAACACTTGAGGACACGACCCGCGGCATGGTCCTGCAAGTCGTACGGCACGGCTTCCTGCTGACCGACCTGACCCCCGACAGCAACAACGACGACGCCCTCGGACATCTCCTCACCAAACTCCCACCCGGCAGTGCGCTCCGAGACGAACTGACATCCATCCGCCAACACCTCACCGATGCCGACACCCAACCACCAGGCTCGCCGCAACGCCTCACCATGCTGACCGCCGCCCGGGAAACCGCCGACCGGCTCAACCACCAGAAGCGGCCCATCCGCGTCGACGTAGCCGCCGACGCCCACCTGACCCTGCCCGCCCACCTCGCGCGGGAAGCGGCCGACGCTGCAGGAGTCCTGTGGCGCATCGGCAGCGGCCCCGACCCGTTGGCCGGCTTCCACGACCGGTTCCTGCATCGGTACGGGCGACACCGCTTCGTCCCACTGCTCGACGCACTCGACCCCGTAATCGGGATCAGCGCCGAAATAACCGACACGCCGCCTGAAATGCCGCCGGCTTCGACGCGTATCCTCGCCTCACTGATCACACGCCGCACCGAGGTCGAGCTGGACCCAGCAACTGTAGAGGCGCTGGCCGCGGCGAACCGCACCGAGTCCGCGCTGCCGCCACGAACCGCCGAAATCTACGTACGGGTCTTCGCCAACTCACCGCAGGACGCCGCTGCCGGACGGCTGCGCCTGGCGGTGACTCCCGCTGGCGGCACCCAGGAGGCGGGATCGACCTTCGGCCGATTCGCCTCGCTCCTACCCGAGCTGAAAATGAACGACAAGGACGAGCACGCGGTGGTCGCGGAACTGGTGGTCCAGGCTCGTACGCCATCCGGCGCGACACTCGCCCCGCCTACAGGGTTCGCGGCACATCGCATCCCGCTCGGCGTCCCGACCCGCCCCGGCGACTTACAGCCCGAAGATCTCCTGCTGGTATCCGACGGACAGCGCCTCCTGCTCTGGTCCTCCACCCTGGACCGGCACGTCATCCCGGTACTGTTTTCCCGCCTGTCATCCCGCCTGCTCCCACCTCTCGCCCAGTTCCTACGACAGCTCGGCCTGCACACATGTCGCCCCTGGCGGACATGGTCATGGGGACCGCTCGCCGCGCTGCCGTACCTCCCACGCGTCCGCTACAAATCGACGATTCTCGCCCCCGCCCGCTGGACCCTGCCACCCGCAGTAACCACCGCCTCCGCAGCCGACTGGGATGCCGCCCTGGACGCCTGGCGGACCTCGACGAATCCCAGCCCGCCCGACATCGTCGTCATCACCGAACACGACCGCGCCCTCCCCGTGGACCTGCGCCGAACCGACGACCGAGCACTGCTGCGCCGCTACATCAACCGAGGTGGAACGGCCGTCACCGAGGAGTCCGGCGGCCCCACTGCCGTCCAAGGCATCGTGACAGGGCCGGCCGGACCGCACGCCCTGGAACTCGTCGTACCGCTCACGCGAGCACACACACCACCACCCCTGCCACGGCTCCTCGCAACGTCTCGACGCCCTGATCAGGGCCTGCACCTGCCCGGCGGCCAATGGCTCTCCCTGGTGATCCGCACCCCCGCAACCTGCCAGGACGAGGTCCTCACCCGCCTCGCCGCCATCTACCACGATGACGGCCGATGGTTCTGGCTGCGGTACGCCGACCACACCGGCCCTCACCTGCGAGTCCGCTTCCACGGTGACCTCAAACACCTGAATGGCCACGTCCTGCCCACCATGAACGATTTCGTCAACAATCTCATCCACCATCGCCTGGCCAGCGGCATGTCCGTCGAGCCGTACGACCAAGAGATCGAACGTTACGGAGGCAGCCTCGAGGCCATGCAAGCAGCCGAAGACATATTCGCAGCCGACTCCCAGCTCGTCCTGACAACCCTGACCACCAAAGCGAACTCCGACCAGCGAATCGTCGCCGCAGCCGTATCCGCAGCAGCGATCACCCGCGCACTAACCGACGGCGCCCCTGAAGCGCTCGCCGGTCACCACGTCGACCGACACCTCCGCCGCAAGATAGCCGAACTACGGCCCTCCACCCGAGCGGCAGCCAAACTGCCACCCGCCGACCCCACATGGACAGCCCGGGAAAAGGCCCTGACCGCCTACCGAGATGTACTGCCCCCAGAGCGACGCGTCTCCTGCGCCTCATCACTGATCCACATGCACCACAACCGGATACTCGGCACCACCACCCCAGAGCCGCTGATCAGAGCACTCGCCGTCGACCTGCTCTTCTCGAACAGCCCATGAACACCACCCAGACCCAGGCCGCCAACCAGGCACTCACCATCGCCGAACGCCTCCTCAACCCCCAAACCGTCCTCGCCGCAACCCCCGAACGGCCCGCAACGTGCCTGCAAAGCCTCGCCGGCACAGCACTCCTCCACGCCCGCCTCAGCCACACCGACCCGCAATTCGAAAAGGCAGCCCACACCCACTGGTCAACCGCCGCAACCTACGCTCCCCGACACGCCGCTCCCGGCGTGTTCGCCGCCCCAGGAGGCATGGCGGCCTCAATGATCCTCGCCGAGGCCTATCTCACCGACCCCGAACCGCACCGGCCGGCCGTCCACCAAGCCGTCCGCTGGCTATCGGACCAGGCAACCATCAAAGCCGCCACCCACCACGACCGCCTACGCCACGGCCCCACCCCACCGACCTGGGATGTCTACGACACCATCACCGGCCTCGCAGGCATAGGCCGCATCCTGCTCGCCGCCCTCACGAACAGACACCACCACGCCGAACCAGGACTGAACGCCGCACTGACCACCCTCACCACCCTCATCAACACCCCGGCCAGCCGAACCCGCCCCGGCTGGTGGCTACCCGCAGAAGGCCACCCCTCGAGCACTGGTGTCCCACCCTCAGGTGTAGCCGAGACCGGCATGGCCCACGGCATCGCCGGCCCTATGGCCCTGCTGTCCATCGCCTCATCCGCCGGTTGGGAAGTAAACGGCCAGGCCGCTGCGATCCGCGCCGCCGCGCGCTGGCTCGTCACTTGGCGAACCCCGGACACCACGACCTGGCCGCCCTACATCACCGGACACGAACTCGACAGCGGACCGCCCACTCTGACGCCAGCGCCGGGACGACGCGACGCCTGGTGCTACGGCGCCCCCGGCATCGGACGAGCCCTCACCCTCGCCGGCCACGCCCTATCGGACCCGCACCTGACCCAGGCCGGCGACCTCGCCATCGCCTCCCTGGCCAGCCGCCCGGCCAACCTATGGGACACCGAGGGCCTCACCCTGTGCCATGGCAGCTCCGGGGTTCTTCAATGTGCCTCAACTCGCCAATCGACCACCGCCGATGCTGCGGCGGCGACAGCCGTATCGGCGTTCGACGGTTCGAATCTGTTCGCCGTACGACACGTTAGGGAAGGGACGGTGCCCGATGATCCTGGCCTGCTGACTGGGGTGGCCGGGGTAGCTCTCGCTCTCGCCGATCTCGGCACCTTACCAACCCCCACGACGACCACTCAGTGGGACGCTGTCTTGCTTCTATCCTAGAATGCGCGTCAGTTAGTCCAAAGGGTCATATCCGGACCGGCCGAACGGACGGCAGGCGATTCTGAAGTGGCTTACTTCATTGCGCGGTTTGACCTGGTTACTGTCTATTGGACGGCCCACGGTCCCCTCCTCTAGAAGCTCGGAATTGAGCGTGATGTGTTACCCGGACGTCTCGGTAGCCTTCGACGTCTACGTCTGCGGCTTTACTCGCGAACTGAAGACGGCCACCGCGCAGACTTCGGAGGGTGTCCAGTTGATTGGACACCCTCCGTCTTCGACGGAAAGCGGGGCCAGAGCCGATTACTGGGCAAACCACTCTTACGGAGAGTAACGTACCAAATAAGGCTGCTGTCAGTTTTGTGATCAACGCGTGTCTGCCGAGTGCGTCTGATTTTCTTACGTTGATCGTCGGAAGTGATCAGCTCCGAGCCGCGCGACCTCTGGGGCCGTGGCGGAGAGCGACGGCTACCGCTGTTGGTTTCCCTCGTCGTGGTTCGGAGCGGTGATCTCCCAGCCGATGGTGGGACTGTACGGTTGCATGGATAACACCCAGCCGCTCAGCAGATCGTCGGCACTGGTCGCAGAGGCGATGTCCGCAAGATGCGTAGCTGGCCCAAATTGTTGCCCAACGGGTCCCTCCGCTGCTCTTCCGCATGTTCCTCCTCCGGGAGCAGTTCCACCATGAGCACGCTCAGAGGGGCGTCGAGTGGCAGGTTCAGCATTTGCAAGGCTGTCCTGATGCTTCTCTCCGAAAAGGTGCTTACTCCTTGGACGTGAGGTGCGACTTCGTCAACTTGCCAGTCGGCTTGGGCGCTGCCCAGCAGTACGTTGCGGAAGGAGGCTCCATCGGCCTGCAGCACCCGCGTATAAAGAAGGCCCCAGAGCTCGGTTTTGGGCCGGTTCGGCCGCTGGCTCCAGCCGTCGATCAAAGGGGCCGCGTAGGGAGCCGCCGCCATGACGCGTTCCTTTACGCGTACCACAGTGCAGGTGAGCGGCGGGGCGGGATGCTGCACGCCGCTCACACGGAGCGGCGGACCATAGCGGCCCTGTGCCGTGCACCAACGATCGCGATTATGTCCCACTCTGACTTCGTAGACGAAGAAGCCGAACAATTCCTCGGCATTCTGGTCGAGCCCCTGAGGCAGCGGCAGGATGAAGTGGTTCGGTGAGAGGTCGGAAGCGACGAGCTCCTGCATGATTCCGAGGCCGGCGTCGTCTGCGGGCTGGCCCGGCACGATGATGCGCAGCTGCTCGGGATCGACGGGCAGCGGCGGTTCCTGCGGGTCGGGCACGCTGACCTGGTCATCCAACAGCATCGGATCGGGCGCGTAGGCGAGCACCCGGGCATAGAGGCGGTCCAGAGGATCGAGCGGGGGTTCGTCGAACTCCAGCCACAACCGGCGTTGCCGCTGTTCAGTCGAGGAGTAGTCCGGCGCCGGCACGTATGGACTGAGCGCCACGCCGGCCGAGCGCAGGCGTGGCGTCTGAGTCGGCGCAGTGGCCACGGGCAGTCGTAGCGTCCAGGCGAGGTCTTGATCGGCTTGTGCGGGCGCCTCCCTGAAGCGGCTGTGAACCTTGTAGCCGACGCTCATCTCGTCAGGGAACGCACCGGGTTCAGGGGTGGGGTCGATCGCGTCGAAGAACACGACCTCCGTACGGGAACGGTCGGCACCGCTCGGGCCGGGCCCCCGGGGAAGGGAGACGAAGCCGACCACCTCCGTGTCATCACGGATGATTTCCAGTCCTTGCGGGTCTAGAGCGTCCCACGTCCAGTCCCGTCTCAGCGTGAGCCGGATCGCCACGATCCAGCGCCTGGTCAGGTCGGCCTTCGCGGCGAAAGTGATCGCCGAGCTGTCCGGCGCCAGCGTATGACGGAGCGCCGCCGAGCAGCCGAACACCGTACGCTGCCCGGTCCGTGCGTGGAGCGTTAGGCCGGTCGAAGCCAACGACAGTTCAGCAGCCAGCCTCCCCACGAGATCGCCCGGCGTTTGCCTCCCCCCACCTTCCTGGGCGGCTGAGTCCATGGAATCGAGCCGGGCATAGAACGCCTTGATCGGGGACGAGGCGCCGGGGATGAAGAGTTCAAGCTCGTTCCGCGAGGGCGCGCGCAGCTCAAGTGACACGGCCTGCGGGCTGCGGCGTGCCTCCTCCGTACCGAAGTACTCGAGGGCCTCATCAGCTCTGCCCACGGCTGTCAGAGACAGCCGCACCCGCCGAGCCGTCGGCACGATGACGGGCCCGGGCTCGTCGACGGGCCATGACTTTGTGGTTATGTCGTGTACGTCGCTGAACTCCACCTTCAGTGGAAGCGGGGCTGCCGCGTCAGTGGGGAAGGCGCGCATGGTGGTGTAAAGGTCGACGTCTTCCGCCGTCACCTGGATCTCTAGCCACTGCACGTTAGGATCGGGAATGGCGGGCTCCCGCTCGTCCTTCTTAGCGGTCTCGACGTCCGCCAGGAGCTTGTCGCGCGCATCGGGCAGACCTGTGTACATAGCTGCCGGGTACGACAGCAGAGGACGGAATATCGGGATGGTGAGCGTCGTCGCTCCGGGCGGTAGCTCGGCGACGTGCCCTGCGATGACCTGCTGGGGACGCACGAACCGGCGGAAGGGGATGCTCGTGATGCGTGCGGGTCCCGGGTTGATCTCCGTGTCGGCCGGGGTAGGGCCGCCGCCGGTCAGGTCGCGCAGCCGTACTCGGAACTCGTAGGTGCGGCCGTAGCGCAGCGATACGGCGCGGTCGTCGACGGGTTGAAGCACTCGCCCCTCGCGGACGTCGCCGAGGCCGGCCAGTATGAACTCGTCATGGTCTGGGAAGACGAGCGACGAGCCGCGCCATGTGGTGAAGTACGAGGGCAGCCAGTACTCTCCCGCCTTCTTGCTGTCCAGCTGGATGGGCACGGCCTCCACGCCGAGTTCGCCGTCGAAAGTGCCCAGTGCTTGCGCGCCGACAGTGACCGGTCCGCGTGCCCGTGTCAGGGAGTGCCAGATCGTCTCGCCCTCTTCGCGTACGTCGATTCGGTATCCGGCCACTCCCATGGGGACGTCCACCTCCGGCCGTGTGGGGTCGGCCGGGTCGGCTTTGATCTGGCGGTTCATCCAGATGAGGACTTGTTCGTCGTCCCAGCCGAGGCGGATACCGAAGTCCTTGGAGAGCGGAGCGGCCTCGATTCCTGGAACCACTTCGCTGAGACGTGGCTGATAGCCGTGCACGATTTTCGCGAAGCCGTCGTCGTAGCTGAGCGCTTCACTCGACGCCCGATCGTACTCCTCGCCTGGTCCGGGCAGCGGCGGCGGCATGACAGGGAACTGCACGGCGCCGAACAGAGGCCGACTCTCAGCCGGTTCAAGAGGTGGCAAGCGGGCGGCGAACCTCGCCAGCATGCCCGGGTGAGCCGCCGCCGCGCCGTAATGGCCGTCAGGGTGCAGGTCAACGTACAGCCAGCCGCCGTCGGCCAGCAAAGCGGGATCGTCCAGCGTGAACGACGCAGCCTGCACCAAGCCGGCTTCCTCGGCCAGTTTCGGCTGCTTGAGCAGGAAGCTGTACAACTGCCCCCAGCTCAGCGCGCGACTGGGCGAAGCGGCTGGCTCCGCGGGAACCGCGTTGGACACGGCACAGGCGTAGCTGTCGTCGGCCACCGCGAATGGGGTGCGTGGCCCGCGGAAAGGAAAGGCATCCCGGTAGCTGGTAGTGAGGTATTTCTTGAAGGCGGTGCTGGTCGGCAGCGTGGGTGGTGCCACTGGTGCAGGTTTGATCTCGAAGCTGGACGCGAGGGTCTCGAAAAGCCTTTTCTTGTGCGGCCATGTAGTGCTGGCGAGGTCGATTCGCACGCTTGGGGCAGTAGGATCGGGCAGGTGCCGCGCACCGGGGATCAGCACCGCGGCGAAGCGTGGCGCGGCATCCGCGAACGGCGGTGACGTCCCGACAAGAGGATCGAACGGGTTACCGCGCGGTAGCACGAGAAAGCGCACGCTGAGCCGCGCATGTTCCCAGCGCTGCGGAAAGGCGAGAAGTATGAGTTTGGCGTCCGCTGCTGGCACGATGTCCCCCTAAGGCAGTGGCATCCCAAATGCGAGCGCAGCGGCAAGTCCTGCTACGGCGATCATGGGAACGTATTCCTGATACTCGGTTTCGAGCTCGAACTCGCCGTCGAAGAAAAGCAGGCCGACCGTGACGGCGGCTTTCACGGTTGCCTTGATCCAGACCTTGCTTTCGAGAATGCCGTTAAGCTCGAGGCGCTGGATGATCGCACGTCCCTCCCATTCGAATTCGATCCTGATTAGATCATCTAGGGCCGGAGCCTTGAGCACGGCCCGGACTTCTAGTCCCATAACCATGCCGATGCTCACGTTGCTCACTGCCACCGAATCATCTGTGACTTGGAAGGTGTAGCCGCGTCTTACCGTGACCTCGGCATCCAACAAGTCTCGGATGAGCGCTCCGCCGATCGAACCCACACATCCCGAGGTCAAGGCGCGCACGCTCTGAGAGTCGTTGGACTTGTGGTCCTGCTCGGCTTTGATCATTAGTTCGATGAAGCCACCGGCGTAGACCTTTTTTATCGGTGTCTCCTGCTGTATTTCTCCCTTGAGTTCCAGGCTAATACCTGACTTACCGTGGTCGGATCCGCAGCGAATTTCCAGGTCGATCTCGCCGGAATACTTACCTATGCCAAGGTCTACGCGCTTTTTGAAGCTAGGCGGCGAGTCCGGCCGCGCTTTGGTGTCGCGCTCGGTGGAGACGTTCAATTTGATCACGACATCGTCGTCGATTCGGTATATGGCGGGCTTGATTTTGCAGCCGAACTTCTTCAGAACCGTGATCAGTCTGGTCACATTCTCCAAGGAGTTTCCGAATTTCAGTTCGACATCCTGCGCCATGAGGCCTGTCGCGGTACGTCCCTCTTGGATTGTCAACGCGCTCACCACACGGCCGAGCTTGCCGTCCTCGGCGACGATTTTGGGATTCTCGCACGTATAGGTCCACGTCTCCCTGAGGTGGGTGGAGTCGAACGTCAGCCGGAACGCCGTGTTGTCGTACTCCACGAACAGACGTTGCCCTGGCCCGCCAGAGAGTGGTCGCGAGCCGGTGTAAGTGAATTGGAGCGGATTAGGGCGAAGCCTGAGCTGAGCTTCTCCAGCCACGTCCAAGGCGTAGGCGCTCGATGGCAGCGGGATCGCGTCGCTAAAGCGCGGGAACAGGCCGTTGCCTGCCGCCGCCAGACCGTAGGTGTCGGCAAGCTGCGGTGCCTTCGTGCTGGTCAGCGCTTGAGCCCCCGCTTCGATGCGGGGCTCGCGGAATAGAAGCCTGTGCGCAGGAGTGGCGAGGAGCAGACCGTACTCCGCCTCCGGGACGCTGGTGAGGAGGTCACGCGGATCGGCGAACCGGTACGGCTGACCTGCGCCGTTCTGTCTGACCAGCGGGAGGCCATGGTCGCGGTCGATCGCTTCGGGCAGGGCTTTGTCCGGGACCGTCGCTTCGCGTACCCGGATCGCGCTCCACTGCCCGGCACCCGGCAACCTGAGTGCTCCCGTCACCGCTACCGCGAACTGTGTCGCCCCCGTATCCGGAGGGGCGGTGTCGGCGTGCACTCCGTTCAACCGCATGCGCTGGCCGGATTCGCCGATATCCAGCTCGCAGTCGAGCGGACCTCCTAGCGTGCCCTGCCTGGCGAACAACTCGGCGAGCTGACCAGGGGTCAGAGGCGGCGGGGCAACCGTGCCCTCAGGCCAAACCTGTACGAACCCACGTTGCCGTTTGCTCCTGGCCAGCCGTACGGGCTGGTCGGCGATCACGGTCTCGTGATGGCCCTTGACCACGTTGTCCAAAGCCACATCGCAGTCGTAAAAGACCGCCACGAGCTCCGCCACGGCGTGAGTGACGGGGTCGGTGACCGTGATTCGCTGGCTGGTGTCGCGAATCTCCCTGATGTCGTGGTACCCCTTCACCGCGCCGGTATGGAACACGCAATGCGACTGAGGGTGATGGAACATGCCCGGCGTCACGGCTTGCCAGCCACTGTCCCGGCGGATCACCCGGCCGCCTCCCGCCCGGGTCATGGTGACGCTTCGTACGACGACCGCCTGGCACGGCCAGAGGATGCTCCGGACCTGGACGACCTCATGCGCAGTCCGCCCCAAGAGCACGTCGAAGTACACCTTCATGACGTCCACGGCGGCCGGATCGGGGTTGTTCCAACGGCTGAAGCAGCTCAAGCCGTAACCGGTCATGTCGATTCGTGAGACGGGTACTTCGGGAGTTATCGCGCTCGGCCCGAACTTGTGGGTGTAGAAGTCGTCGATCTCCGGTTCGAGGACGTTACGTGTCACGCCCAGCTCGTCGATCCCATTGTTTGTCTGTGCGGAGGCACCCGGTAGCCCTCGGCCCTCACCAGCGGTGATGCTGAACTGCCTGGCCCCGAGCAGATCGCCGAATGCCGGCCGAACCCAGTCGAGTTCCACCTCGTCCGTCGACCCGTCCACCGATGTGGTCGCGTGAATGCCGAACGGCAGCGTGAAGAAAGCAGTGAACTTACCCGTCCCCGTGCGATAGGCGCTGACAATCTCTTCGGATAGCCAGGTGGGCGTGATTGGTCGCAGGCGCACACTGTCGCCCCAAAGTAGTGCGGGACCGCCGCTGGTCGTCGACGGCAGCTTTGTGGGGAAGGGGGCAGTGAGCGGGTTTGGGTCGTTCCAGACCGTCTCCCACTGCACTGGCGGGAGCGTCATGACGCGGAGAAGGCTCACCGGTGAGCACAGGTGCAGCGTGTCAACGGCCAGGAGCGGATTCTGATGCTCCTGCCGCACCTGGAACGTCGCAGCCACGCCAAACTGATCGGCGTTCGTGGATACGTCCAGCAGCATGATTGGCGATTCGCGGTCGGGCCAGCCGACCGGTTGGTGCCCAGCAGGGCCACGGGGGAGCCGGCGCTGGACGGCGTCACTGTCGAGCCACCCGAGATCGAAGCCGACGGTGGGCGCCTCGTCAGGTTGCCACTCAACGAAGAGGCGGATGATGTCGCCTCTGCCGCCGCTGTCGTACTGCCACGGCCAGAAGTTGGCGGCGTACGGGTCAGGGAGCGTCGGCAGAATCCAGTACAGGCCGGTGCTGAGCTCCAGCCGCCCCGCCGGGATCGCATCGTCGGCCATCATGCCCGTGAGTCGAAATCCGCGAGGCTGAGTCACGCCAAGCAGGGCGTTGGCCAGAGCCAGGGAGCGCGGCTGCTCCAGAGCCACGTCGTCCTCCCCAAGGAGTGCCAGCATCAGGCCCTCGCCGGTATGAAGAAAGATGGCCTCGGTATCGGCGCAAAACGCCATGGCGGTGCCATCGGCGTACACGGGAGGATCGACGACGCCGTCGGCGTAGCCTCGCACACGCGTCATTTCCCGGCGGACGTCGCTGACATGGAGCAGGGGCGACGGCTTGTGGAAGCGCAATTCAAGCTGCGACCGAGTGTTGCCCAGAGTGATGCTGCGTTCAAGCTGCCGGCGTGGCTCGCCGACGGCGTCGAGGCGAAGAGCTGAGGAACTCACGCGCAGGATGGCCTTGTCGGCGATGTACTCGGTATCAGTCAGACCCGGCCATCCGAGGCGCAAGCCCTCACCCAGGACGACGACGAGGTCACCCGAATTGGCAGCCACGCCGAGCTCGGCCGGGTTCACCGCTTCGGTGATGGGCAGCGCCCAGAACGCCTCCGTCACGGAGGAGACACCGGTGAGGGACAGAACCTCGGTGCGTACGTCCGAGGGGGCGAAGACGTCTGTTCCGGCGGGCCGCATGGGTATCAGTAGGGCTTGGTCGGCGATGTCCCCGTGTGTCGTCGCCGCGGTGGAGAACTGTTCGACGTCCAGGTGAGCGCCGTAGACGTCCAGCCCCACCTCGCCGATGCGCACCTCCGGAGGCAGGAACATCCGCGTCTTGATCGACAGCTCTGCCGGGCAGCGGACGGTTGTGGTGGCGAGATCCCCCGATGCATCGGGTGGTCCGGGCTGCGGGTCGAGAGTGAGCTGGATATGGCATTCCGCATTACCTTTGACGATCAGCTCGCCGCCTGAGACCTCGGCGCCAGGAAACGCGACGATGCCGGGAAGGGTGAACCTCAACGAACCCGAGACGATGCGTAGTCCTACCCAGCCGGACGAAGCGACACCTAGGAACTCCGGGGCCAACCAGATGGTGCTCCTGCCGAGGGGTACCTCGTTCACAAGTCCGTCTTGGCTCATGTCCTCATCGGACACCTCTGCCAGCATGAAAGGCGCCGTCGCTGACTCCCTCCTACAGCTGACAAAGCGCGCAGGAGCGTACAACTCGCACCAGTGCTGAACGGCCGAAGGGTCGACGAACGGCCCGTACGTCTCAGCGACTTCGCGGCCGTTCACGCGGCTGTCACGGTCGTCGCGGTCGGCCGCTGTCAGCACTGCGAAGGGAAGGCGGTCGATACCGACGTTCGCCACCGCGTTGAGCGCGTGCGCTGCGACGTCCCGAAGTTCCTCCATCAACTCCGGTGGGAAGTTGTACGGCCGGGGCACGAAAGAAACGGCGGCCGTGGCGAGATTGACGGCCAGCGACTCACGCGCCGTCCTCAAGTCCTCCTCGGAAGAAAGAGCAGCCGGGCGCAGGCGACCCGTCAGCCATGCCAAGGCTTTAGCCAGGCTCTCCTGATCCATCGGCGCTCCCTACCAGAGACGCCGCTATGGCCCCTCTACCAGCACAAACACCATCAGTCTCGGTGTCAGGGGATCGTGAGGCAAGAAGGCGGCAGGCATCGCGACACCAAGGTTGTTCCAGGACGTCGCGCGCCGCTGAACCGGCACACAGCGGCCGGGATGAATAGATGCTATTGCTGCTTAAATAGCACCAGATCGCAGAGTGGCTTCCTTCTCATACACCACGATCTTGGACGCGGCCCTTCCGGGCGTCGGCGGGCCGTCTCATTCGGTACAACTCGACGTGCGACTTTTCGGCACGCGTGGGACCGAGCACGGCTGGTGTTGGTGGTTCCAGTACGGACGCGTGCCCCCATACGCCAGAAGCTGTCCCAGCCTGAAGATGCCTAGGTGTGAACGGGACAGTGGCTGGTCAGCACATACGGTAGCGCTCCCTCGCTTCGGCCAACCGCGCGCTCAGCGATCTTGCAGCTGGCGTTGCCTGAATGGTGGGGCTTCCCGTTCCCGGGCGACCGATCGTGCGCCGTCGTGCCCGGCCCTGGCAATACGGGCTCTCGCCCAGCAGCAATCTCGGCGGCGAGTTCTGGGGGTGTGAAGATCTTTTGCTGCGCAAAACATCTTCACACCCCCAGAACCGCCCGGATTGCCAGGGCCGGTCCCGCCGTCGCGGTATCGGCTCGCCGGGACGGGGCGTCCCCACGCACTCAGGCGCCCAGCCAGTCAAGGCGCAGGCGGTGCGGCCCTCGAGCCGCACCAGGTGAAGGGAGCGCACATGGACGACATGCAGATCAGCCTCACGGGACGCATCGCGTACGACCCGAAGTTCTGGGCCGCCAGCGACGACAAGCCGGCGATGTGGTCAGCGCTGCTGGAGGTGGCCGGTCCGCCCACCACCGGGCGCAACGGAACCTACGTGCCGACCCGCCGGGTCGAGGTGGTCGCGCACGGCTTGGACGCGGTGCGCGCCAGTCAGTCCTTCCACGTCGGTCACGTGATCACCGTGCAGGGCCGTGACCTGATCGCGCGCGCCTACGAGACGAAGGATCGCCACGACAGGCCCGTCGTCCGCGGCGTCGTCCAGGTGGTGGCCAAGACGCTGGCAATGTCCACCCGCTACGACCCGATTCGCTCGCACACCGGCGACTGGCCACCGGCCGGCTCGCCGCGCATGGTGCAAGGCGCGGCGACCCCCACCGTGGAGGAGGACCTCACCGCGCCGGCCCCCGCCACCTGATCACACCCACACCAGTACGAGCGGCTCCCAGGCCTGGGGGCCGCTCGTCGCCGTTGTGCCCGCAGTTCGAAGGCCCTCATCACTGCTACCGAAGGGAAGCTCATCTCGTGTCCACTGTCCCCGCTGACCTGCCCGACGTCGTCGCGCCGGAGAACCTGCTCCTGCGGCGCATCCCGCTGAAGTACCTGACGCACTTCCCGGATAACGTCCGGGAGGACTACGGCATCACCGCCGCCTTCTGCAAATCACTGCTGGCCAAGCAGCAGGTGGTGCTCACCGCCATCCCCATACCCGACGACTACGAGCGCCAGGAGGGCGAACAGGACTTCCTCTTCTGGGTGACCAAGGGCAACCGCCGCCTGGAAGCCGCCCGCAAGCTGCAGCTCGACTCGATGCTGTGCCTGATCGACCTCACCACGGCCGGCGACAAGGCTGGGCTGTTCATCGACCAGCTCGTCGAGAACGACGGCGACTTCCGGCTGCCGCTGTCGGCGTTCGAACAGGCCCAAGCACTGTTCCAAGCCCACCAGGCAGGCGCCAGCCGGACGGAGCTGCGCCAGCGCACCGGCCGTACGAAACAGCAGATCACGGCCGGTATCGAGGCCGGAAAGCTCAGCGAGCAGACCAGGCGCGCCGCACGCGCCATGGACTACGCCTGGACGCTGGACGACATCGCCCTGCTCGCCGAGTTCGACGGCAACGAGACAGCGCTGGCCAAGATCCAGCAACGCGTCGATTGGGGCCAACCAGTCGCCTACGCCGTCGAGACCGTCCGGGACGAGCTGGCCGCACAAGCCGCACACGACAAGATCGTCGCCGAGCTGGAGCAGACCGGCGTCCGCGTCACCGACTCCCGGCCACCAGAGGCGCTCCTGCTGGACAGCCTGGCTGGCCTGGTCGAGGGCTTCGACCCCGACCCCGCCACGCACGCCTCTTGCCCCGGACACGGTGCCTTCTTCTTCAGCTACGACAAGACCCGACCGCAGTACTACTGCACCACTCCCGGCGAGCACAGCTACGCCCCTCCCACGCTGACACCGCTCAGCAGACCGGCCGAACCCCAATCGGACGCGACGCCCAGAAGGATCGTGATCGAAGGGCGCAACGCCTGGCCCCGAGCCGGAGCCCTGCGCCAGCAGTGGCTGGCCGAGTTCTTCCAACGCAAGACCGCTCCCAAGCCTGTCCTGCCGTTCGTCACCCGGATGCTCCTCAACATGCCCGGCCCCGTACGCAACCAGCTCACGACAGCCCAAACCAGTCCGCTGTACGCCGAGTTCAGCGGTCCCACTGAGCTCGATAAGGCATTGGAGGGAGCTTCGATGGGCCAGCAAGCCATGCTGCTGCTGCGCCTCATCGCCGTGGCCTTCGAGCACCAGATGACCAAAGCCGGCCCGGACTGCAAGAACACCTGGCGGCCGGACCGCTACAGCCCCTGCTCGACCGAGGACGCGGCCCTGTGGCTGCGCTTCCTGGTCAACACCCTCGGCCCGGAGCTGGGCCCCCGCACGCTGCAGCCTTACCAGCCTGCCCCGATCGAACGAGCCCTCATCAACGGCACCCCTTACCGCGGTGACATGCCGGCGGAGCTGGACGAGGGAGAGGGCGACCAGGCCACGGACGAAGCCGGACCCGAGCACGTACAGGACGAAGCCGCCTGACCTCCACAAACTCCGGCCCTGGGCGCTGCGGACCAGGGCCGGACCAGCCTGCCCGCGAAAGAGACACGCCGTACGCGACAGCACTCGGCACCCTCACCCCGGCGCCGCACAGTCCACAACTTCGGCGCCTTCGTCATGCCTGAAAGGAGGCCCATGTCTCACGCCTACGCCGCAACCCACCCGCTGCCCACCGGCGGTGAAGTGGCCGTGCTCTCCGACCCCGGCCCACGGCCTCATAACCTGCACCACGTCAGCATCGCGTCCCACCACACCGGTACCGCCGTATCCATCTGTGAAGGCGACACCCTCGACAACGACGCCAGCCGAGCCGGTGCCCACGCCCGAATCGCCGCCGAGGTCAGCGCGGCCGCCGCCGCCCACACCGCCAATCCCGCCGCCGGCGTGTACGCGGCCCGCACCGCCCTCGAGACTAGCCTCGCCGACGACCATCTGCCGTTCCCACCGGACACGGTCAGCATCGTTACCTCCGTCGCCACCGCCGTGATCACCGACTGGACGATCGACCTGTGCTGGATGGGGGAGAGCGTGCGGGCGTTCGCCCTGACAACCGAACAGATGGTGCACACGCTCGTCCAGGCACATCCTCAGGGCTCACACCCTTACCACGCCGTGCCGCCCGTCCGCCGCCGGCACGTGTGGCGGGAACCGCCCGGCGAGGTCGAGCACGACGACCTTGTGCTCGACCTGCGCCGCTTCCTGCTGTGCTCCGACAGCCTCACTCTCCCGCTCGGCACAGCCGACCTCACCCGGATCATGCGCCGCGATACCTCCGCGGCCATTACCTGCGCCGAACTCATCCACGCGGCAAAGCAGCGCGGCGCGCTCGGCAACCTCACCGTCGCCCTCATCGACCTCCCGCCTTCCACGAGGCCGAACGCCGCCCAGGCGGTCCGCATCAAGCGACTCGACCTCCACACAACCGCCGCACCGGCCCACGCCGCCCACCAGACGGCACCCCGGCTGCACGTCGCGTGACCAACGAAAGGACAACAGCATGACGATCGCATCCCCGTTCCCACCCCTGACCCTCCGCAACGCCACCCTCGACGACCTGGTCGAGGTGCTCCGCGCCCAGCACGCCCGCAAGATCGACGTCATCGTGCCGGCCCACCGGCTCCACGCCACCGGCGCCCACCTGGAACTGCTCGGCACCGAACCTCTCGTCACCGAGGACGGCGTCACCGCAACCGCCGGCCTCTACCTGCCCACCACCCCCTGCGACCAGGACATCGCCACAAAACTCGGCATCCCCACCCCCTACCTGCGGCGCACCCGCACCGAGCACCCTCGCCTGTATGACGCCAACGTCAACGGCTGGCTGGAGACCGACCCCCGCCGCCGCTTCATGTTCCGCGGCCTGGCAGGAAACGGACACATCGGCATCGCACGAGCCCTGCTGTCCAACAGCTACAAAGTCATCGACAATCTCGACGTTCTGATGGCCGCCCTGGCAGGCATCAAAGAGACCGGCGCCGCCGTCCAGATCGACGGCGCCGACCTCACCGAGCGCCGTATGTACCTGCGCGTGGCATGCGAGCAGATCCAGGCGTACGCTCCCGAACTGGTCGCCGGCTACCGTAGCCCCTTCTCCGGCCTGGCCGGTGCCGACTGCCCGGTGGTGTTCGCCGGGTTCCTGCTGGCGAACTCGGAGACCGGCGACGGCGCCTTCACGATCACACCCAGGCTCACGCTGCAGGTGTGCCGCAACGGCATGACCATCAACCGGGACGTGCTGCGCGAGGTCCACCTGGGCGGCCGCATGGACGAGGGCGTCGTGCGATGGAGCCAGGACACCCTCGCCAAGAGCATGGCACTAATCACCGCGCGGGCACGCGACGCCGTACGCACCTTCCTCGACGTCGATTACGTACGCGCCAAGGTCGGCGAGCTGAGCGAGCAGGCAGGCGTCAAGGTCGCCGAGCCCGAGAAGACGATCGAGCACGTCGCCACCCGCTTGTCGTTCACCAAGGAACAGCAGCAGCTCATCCTCCAGCACTTCTACCAGGGCGGCGCCATCACCGCCGGCGGCGTCATGCACGCCGTGACCAGCGCCGCCCAAGTCCTGGACGACGCGGAGAAGGCCTACGAGATGGAAAGCCGCGGCATCGACGCCATGCGACTGGCCGCCTCCTTCTAACCGAACTCAAGGAGCTACGAGTGACAACACCCCGCCAGCGGCCCACCCCGCTTCCGATCGCCCGCGACGACGTCATCATCTCCGACGGCGCCGCGATCGAAGCCATCCACCGCGTCCTCAGCCAGCACACCGACTGGAACGCGGACACCTTTGACGCCATCGAGAACGTCATCCTCGCCACCGGCCGCAGACTCCTCACCCCCGAGCCGATCTCCGCCGAGGTCGAACACGACGGCTGGGACTGGCCCATGGCACGCATCGAGACCGGCCTGCTGACCGCCCTCATCCGGCAGGCACCCGACGGCGGCACGTGCGTCGACCTGTTCCCCGCCGACATCGCCGCACGCCAAGGACTGCGCGTCCTCATCGACGGCCACGTCGTCTACGGCCTGCCCCTCGACACGCCCGTTCCGGCCGAAAGCGCCGCCGACATCAGAAGCAACACCAACACCCCATGCGGACGCAAGGACCTATGATCACCATCCACGTCTCGCCCGAACAGGGCATCGTTCTCACCGGAGCCGGCCCCGACCATCACAACCTGCTCGGCGACCGCGACCACGGCGGCCTCGGCCTCACCTGGTCCGAACACGACGGCCGCAAGGGCGCCTGGTACGAGCCCCATTCCCGCCACAAGCCCCTCGCGCAGCACCGCGCCCGCATCGCGGAGATCGCCGCCACCCTGCGAGCCGCCGGCTCGCCGGTCACCATCGACGTCAGCGGCACAGCCTCCAGGCCCACCCGCAAGGCGAAGACCGGCCATCGCCCCTACTGGGTCACCCGAACCCGCATCGCCGAGCACCTCCAACAGCACCGCCGCGACCCCCGAGCCACCCTGCGCCGCATCCAACGCCTGCAAGAACAACTCCGGCATATCGATCGTGCCCTGAACGGCCAGGCATACCCCCAACCCGTCGAACACGACGGCGAACCGGTGCTCGCCGAAGACGGTAGGCCGCTGCTGCAGTGGCACCCCGCCACAGGCGACCACCGAGACCGCCTTCAGCACGACCAGGCCCGGCTGCAGGCCAGGATCGCCTACTGGCAGGACATCGTCGCCCAGGCGGCCGAACAAGGCGTCAAGGTCTGGGGTCCGCAGGATTTTCAGCCCGGAGACTTCGTCCTGCACCTCGGCACCTGGTGCGAGGTGCTCTGCGTGAACGCCAAGAGCCTGACCGTGCCCACCGGCCACATCGAGGTCGGCCGCCCCATCCTGCGTCGCGCCGACACCACCGACCTCGCCGGTCAGCCCTCCCACGCCACCGTACGGCTGCCCTACAGCGAGATCCACGACCGCATGAGCCAGGCGGAAGCCGCCAACCGGTTCCCAGCCTGACCCCCGAGCCAGGGCCGGCGCTTCCTTCTCCCGGAAGCGCCGGCCCTGCCCCCTTTGCCCTGAAAGGAGGCAGTCCTTGCCCGACCGCCAGCTACCAGCGACCGACACGGTCACCTTGCCCGTCGCTCCCTACGGCGACCTCCGTGTCCTGGCCAAGCCCAACCCCGCCACCGGTGCCCTGCGCTGCCTGGTGGAAAGCGCCACGGTCACCGGCATCTTCACCCTCGAACCCCACTTCGACCCCGATGACATCGACCCCGACACCACCCAGCTCAAGATCCACTACGGCGACGAACTCCCCACCGGCGCCCACACCGGCACCTACCGGCCACACCGCCCCCTCATCAGCGGCGCCATCCAGCTCGTCGACCACAGCCTCATCGACGCCCGCAACCCACACGGCCGCACGCCGCCGGGCCCGCGCATCTACCACCGCGACACCACCAGCGGCCACCGCCGAGCACGAGTCCCCGAACGAGTCGCCCGCCACGTCCACGCCATCATCGCCGCCCTGGCCACCTACTGGCTCCAGCGCCCCGATCTCGACCAGCTCCGCCACACCGCAGCCCGCACCCTGCTGAAGCACACCGGCCTGCGCAGGAAACAGACCATCATCGCCGAACTCCAGGCCCTCATCGCCGCCCGCCAGCACGAACTCGACACCCACCAAGCCCAGCTGGCCCGCATGACCGAACTCCTGGCAAACCCGGACGGAACAAACCCCGCCGCCGCCTGACCACACCCATGGAAGGGAACATGTCGCTCCACACATCCGACCCCCACCAGAACCTGCCCACCACGATCCGGCTGACCTCACCGGCCGACATCGTCGCCCTCCTGCCCTACCTCGTCGGCTACCACCCCGCCGACGACCTCCAGCTCCTCACCATCAACGGCGACGAAGTCGACGCCGTCCTGCATTGCCCGCTGCCTGAGCCCACCGACGATCTGACTCCGACAGTCACCGAAACCGTCCAGGTCCTGATCCGCAACGCGGCGACACAGGTCGTGCTGATCGCCCACGGCCCGGGGGAGCGGGTCACCCCCGTCATGGACGCCTTCGCCCCGGCACTCACCGCACGCGGCATCACCGTCCTCGACATGATTCGCTACGAGAACGGGCGCTGCTGGTCCTACCTCTGCCGCAACCCGGCCTGCTGCCCACCGGAAGGCATCCCGTACGACACGACCAGCAACCCCGCCGCCGCCCGCGCCGTCGTCGCCGGCCTCGTCGCGCTGCCCGACAGACAGGCCTTCGAGCAGACCCTGCGACCCGTCCAGGGCCAGGACCGCCACACCATGACAGCGGCCACGGCGGCCGCCCGCGCACGGGCCGAGACCCTGCTCAAGGACACCACCCTCGATGTGGCCTACTGGCTGGGCGAAGGCCTCGCCTGCGCCCGCAGGTGTTTCGAGCACGTCCGCGCCGCACGCGCCATCCCCGCCGACGAACTGGCGTGGCTGGGAGTGCTCCTCACCGCAGTCAGCATCCGCGACATCACCTACACCCTGTCCCGCGAGTACGGCACCAACCTCGCCCAGCGGCTCTGGACCGAGGCCACCCGCAGAATCGACCCCGCCTACGCCGCCGCCCCTGCCACCAACCTCGCCCACCTCGCCATCCGCACCGGGCAAGGCGCGCTGGCCCGCCTCGCCGCCAACCGCGCGCTCGATGCCGACCCCGACTGCTCCTTCGCCCGACTCATCCTCACCGCCCTGCAACTCGGCATCCCCGCCCTCACAGACGGCATCACCGACGACCTGGCGCAAACGATCACCGAACACGCAGCCCGGCACCCCCACACGGCCAAGCCCGTCCTGCCGGACGCCTCGGCCGAGCCGACCGCCTGAACGGCCCCGAGACCGTGGCCCCCTTCCGGCCCACGCAGCCTGCGGCACCGCTTCCCACCCGCGCAACCGCGCTCTCGCCCCCGCTCCACCATCCGGGGTGGGCGAGTTGTGGCCAGGTCGAAGATCTTTTGCTGGCGCAAAACATCTTCGACCTGGCCACAACCACACGGTTGCGCAGGCAGTCCGCCGTGCCGCTGACGGCTCGCTGCCGGAAGGGGACACCACGACCCGGCCGTCACCACGGCGGGCCCCGACCGCCCCGACCGCCCCTCCCGGCAGCCCATCAACCGCACCGCGAAGGAGCTGCCATGCCCGTTCCACCCGCACCCGGTCAGACACAGCCCTCGATCGCCATCGTCGGCGGCTCTATCACCGGCCCCACCCTCGCCCTGCTGCTCCACCAGTCCGGCTTCACCCGCGTATCCGTCCTGGAAGCTTCACCTGCCACCTTCGCCCAGGCCGGCGGAGTGATCGGCCTGGACCACCTCTCGCTCGCCACGCTCGACACCCTCGGCATCCACCAGGACGAGCTGATCACGTTCCCCAGCGAACGCGTCACCGCCATCCACCTCACCGACCGCACCGAGATCGGCCGCACCCACTCCATCTACCCCGGCCGCAACACCACGTGGCACCAGCTCAACACCGCACTGCTCAACCGCCTGCCTGCCGGATGGCTGCATCCTGGCCACAAAGTACGTGCCCTCCACCCCGGCCCCGACGGCAAAGCAGTGCTGGAGCTCGCCGGCGGCGGAAGCATCCCCGCCGACCTCGCCATCTTCGCCGACGGCCGCCGCTCCACCGGCCGCAAGCTCCTCGACCCCACCAGGCGGCTGCACTACGCCGGATACGTCGCTTGGCGCGGGCAATACCCGCGCCACCTGCCTGACCTGTGCGCCTTCACCCGCTACGAACCCGGCACCGGCCAGTTCAACATCTTCCCCATCCTCCGCAAGGACGCCACCACCGCCGTCGACTGGACCTTCTACCTCAACCTCAGCCGCGAACAGTTCACCAACCTGACGGGATACGACCCCACCCACCGCACCTACCTCCTGCCCCACCAAATTGGCACGGCCGCCCGCACTCTGGTCCTGTCCGAAGCCCGCAGGCTGCTGCCCGCACCGGCCGCCGACATGATCGACGCGACCGACTCCTGGAACGCCGCCCCCGTCCTGGACATCGACCCGCCCCACCGCATGGGCCACTCCATCGCCAACGCCCACGCGCTCCTGCTCGGCGACGCGCTGGCCCCGGTCCGCCCGCACACCGCACGCGGCGCCAACCACGGCATCCTTCAGGCCCAGGGCCTGGCCATCGCCCTGAGCCAGCACCTCCACCACGGCGCCAATCTCAACGCCGCACTGACCGGCTGGCAAGAGCGCTACCTGCCCGCCGTCCACGACGCACTCCGCCTCGGCCCACGACTGGCAGCGGCCATGGGCCTCGGACACACCGCACCAGCACTGATCCCCGCCTGATCAGAGTCCAGCGGCGGCCTGGACCCCGGCGCCCACCGAGGCCCCCTGCGCGGGCGCCGGGGGGCCACCTACGTGTTCCGGACCAGTCACCCTCGCAGGCGTCCGGTCGTCCGGCAACCAAGCGGCTCAACCCCGCGCGCCAGAGATCCTTTGCCGCGCCAGCTCCCTTAGCCAGCTCTTCTGAGAGCCGCGCGGCAAAACATCTTGCGCGCGCGGGGCCGCTCGGTTGCCCTCCTCCCTCCCGACCTGCGTGGTCGCCGGCACCGGAACACCGAGCGGCCCCCACCAGCCGGCCGCCCACGGAAAGGAGCCTCGATGCAGCACCTCAACCTCGACATCCAGCCGTACGCCACCGACCTGACCGCCTGCTCGCGCTGCGGCGAACCCGTCCTGCTCGGCGACAGCTGGCCCCTCGTCGGCGGCGGCCGGATCTGCCCGACCTGCGTGACCGAAGCCGTCGAAGCCCACCGCCTCGCCACGGTCACCGACCACGAGGACCCGTCCCGGCGGCCCTGATTCCCGGGTGACCGGACAAGCGTCCCGGCCACCCCCGGGCATCGAGGCCCCCACTCACCATCGAAGGAGAGCCACCATGGCCAACGACATCACCCTGACCATCACCGGCAACCTCACCGACGACCCCGAACTGCGCTTCACGCCCACCGGCGAGGCCGTCGCACGCTTCCGCATCGCCTCCTCCCCGCGCTACCTCGACCGCCACACCGGCGAGTGGAAGGACGGCCGCCCGCTCTACCTGACCTGCAACGTCTGGCGGCAACAAGCCGAGCACGTCGCCGAATCGCTGCAGCGCGGCATGCGGGTGATCGTGGAGGGCCGTCTCAAGCAGCGCACCTACGAAACGAGCGAGGGCGACAAGCGGACCGTCTACGAGCTGGAGGTCATCGAAGCCGGCCCGTCCCTGCGCAACGCGACCGCCACGGTCACCCCCGCCAAGAACGGCCGGACGGTCACGCCCGCACCTACCGAGGACCCGTGGGCCGGCACCTTCCCCGAGCGCCCCGAACTAGAACACGCCACCACGGCCTCCGACTTCTGACCGCATCGGTGGGGCGGAACGCCACCCCGCTCCGCCCACCGACCACGAAGGACACCGCACATGCACCCCGATGCCTTGATCCGACGCGGTCGCCACCATGGCTGGACGGTCACCACAGACGCCGCCCCCGCGATCACCCTCGAGCGCCACCCCTGGCACATCACTGTCACCTTCACCGGCATGGTCCCGCGAACCGCCTTCATCACCGGCCCCGGCCTCGGCAAAGCCCGCCCCATCAACCTCCGCCGGATCAACACGCTGCTACGAGCGAGTCCCGCGGACATCGCCGAGCACGCCGCCCAAGCGATCATGGGCGGATGCGGCGACCGCGCCCAACCTGCGGGCCCGTAGCCGGGGAAGTGGCCGGGCTCTGGCACGGGGTGTCTGGGGCCTCGCGGCCCCAGACCCCGCGCCGCGGGCGGGCAGGCCGCCCACCGGGCGCGCAACACCTCATCGGACAAGGCGGCCCGCCCGCCCGCCACGTCCACCCCGCGACCCGCAGGCAGCCCGCGACGACGTGTGGGGTCCGCCGAGCCACGAACGATAGAATGCACGCGGCTCCTTCGGGAGTTGTCACTGTGCCGGGACCGGCAGGGTTTTCGATTCAGAACCCCTCGGGGTTCCGCCCTGCCGGTCCTCTCAAACACTCCGGGTCAGCTACGCGCCAGGGGAGAGCTGCCGCTCCGCCTCCATGGACAGCTCACTGAACTTCGCGAGCGCCGCCCGCAGACCATGAAGACGATGAGCATCGGGGGCGACGGAGACCGCCAGCGCGCACAGATCACGGGCGATGAGCCATTGGAAGATGAGATCCTGCAGCAGGGCCTTAAGCTCCGGCTCCAGCGGAAGGTCGAGCATCGCGACGCGCGCCCGTTCCAGAGCCTGAGCCCCCAACAGCCTGCCCGACTCCTGCGTGTGGATGGACGGAAGACGGATCGGAATGGGCAGAAGCCCGAGAAGCTTGTCGGTGAGCGCATAGGCCCCGAGGAGCAGTTCGGCCAGTTCTTCCAGATCTTCCATGGACTGACTGCCTTTCTGGAGTTGTCAACTTCGCCGTGCCGGTCCGCAAGTTTCGACCTCCCGAACCGGCGACCCGGTAGGCCGCCCGGAAGGAACCGGACGGCCACCGGGAATCAAACGTCCAGGTCGAGCCCGAGGTGCAGGCTCAGCATCTCCGTCATCGAGCCGATGCGCTGAATCATGAGCCAGACGGCATCGATCCGATATCCCTCCTGCTCGTCCTCGTGGAGGGACACTGCGCACAGGTCGAGCGCCGCGAGCCACTCGGTGAGCATCATGAGGAGGAGACTTTTCGTCATGTCGTCGACGGGAAGGTCGAGAACGAGCATCCGCGCCCGCGCCAGAGCCCGCGCGGCGTCCCGCATGTCCCCGTCGTCGACGATCGGCGGAATGGCGATCGGTATGGGCAGGAGCGCGAGGAGTTTCATGATGCGCAGGTAGATGCCTGCCAGCATTTCCATGAGCGCCTCGATCCGCGCCCGGTGTTCGCCGTCGTCCATCGTGGTGGCGTCCTTTCTTGAGTTGTCAATGTGCCGCATCGGTTCGGGTTTTCGACGCCCTTGCCGATATTTCGATTATGCCATAAATCGTTGGAGATCTTCAATGGTTTATGGCATGCTGGCCCCATGCACGACCCCATTCAGCAGGCAGCCGCCGACGTCGCCCGAGCCCTGGGCACTACTTTCGATGAACTCACCGACATCGCCGATATCCTCGACGACCACCTTCGCGCCGACCGCAGCGAAGGCGAGATACTCCTCCTCGCACTCGGCGAACTCACCCGACGCGAACCCGAACGCCATGACCTCATCGGCGCGGCAGAAGCAGCAGAGATCCTCGGAATATCACGCTCCCGCCTCCTGCTGCTCGCCGAGAAAAAGCCCGACTTCCCCCCGCAGCGCTATCCCCATCTCGCCGCCGCCAAGCTCTGGCGACGACAAGACATCATCGCCTTCAACCGCACATGGGACCGCCGAGTCGGCCGCCCACCCAAGAGGTCCTGAAACGGCAGCACCTCACCGACGAGGATCAACCACCAGCGCGAAACCGTCCGCGTCCGACGCCGTCAACCGCTCCACCGTGAAACGCCTACCCGGCAACTCATTCGCAGGCAAACCCGCCTGCGACGCGATCCGCTCGGCAGGCACCCGCAACGGCGCGCTCACATCATGGCGCGGCGTGATCAACTCAGCCTCATCCCCGACCGTCAACAACACCGTGACCTCCACACCCATCACACCGACACCCCTTCCACACGGCACCAGCCAACACAATAGCCGCGCCCCACCGAACCGCCGTTCACACCTAGGCATCTTCTATCGCAGTTGCTACATTGGTCACATTCAAGATCTTCGCTCGTCGCTTCGGTTCCTGTCTTGGGTGAATCCGTTCGCGATCGGAGGTGAGCGCCCTCGATGCTCAGCATCGGCCTCGGTTACGACCCGGGCTATCTGACACGGCAAGTCGGCAAGGGCGCGGAGAACTACTATCTGTCATCCGTCGGTGACGACGAGCGTGGCGAGCCGCCGGGGGAGTGGAGCGGAAAGGCGTGCGCGGATCTCGGATTCGTCGCCGGGGAACAGATTGACGCCGAGACGTTCGAGCGGCTGTATCGCAGTTTCGCCGATCCGCGCGATCCCACGTTCTATGACCCGGCTGTTCCGGAGAAACACAAGCCCGTCCTGGGCAGCAGACCCGCGCAATTCACCCAGGAGACGGGCCGTAAGCCCGTCTATTTCCTGGATCTGACTTTCAGCCCGCCCAAATCCATCACGCTGTTACACGCCGGCCTGCTCGCCAAAGCCGCAGAAGAGCAGCGCGACGGCCATCTCGATCAGGCTGCGGCGCTGCGTGCCCAGGCCGGGCTGGTGTGGGACGCGGTCATGGCCGGCAACACCGCGATGCTGGAGTACTACCAGGACGTGTGCGGGGTGAGCCGGGCCGGCCGGCACGGCCCGAAAGTGGCGGGCCGCTCCACCGGCCGCTGGGTGGACGCGCCCCGCTGGGTGGTCGCCTCGTTCCGGCAGCACACCTCCCGCAATGGCGACCCCCAGCTCCACGTGCACAACCCGGTGCTCAACCGCGTGCCCTGTGACGTCGACGGCAAGTGGCGGGCGCTGGACAGCCGGGCCATCCACGCCGTCCGTCCCGCCGCGGCGGCGATCGCCGAACGCGTCATGTGGGAGACGTTGACCCGTACCCTCCCGGTGGACACGCGAGTTCGGGCCGACGGGCACGGGCTGGAGGTGGAGGGCATCGCCGACGACCTGATCGGCATGTTCTCCTCGCGACGGGTCGAGGTCTCCGGCCTGCTGGCGCAGTTGCGCGCCGCCTACGTCGCCCGGCACGGCCGCGAGCCGTCGGCCCGGGCGCTGTTCTCTATGGCGCAGTACGCGACCCGCGCCACCAAGGCCAGAAAAAGCAAGGCACCCGCACCGACGCATGCCGACGAGCTCGAACAGTGGATGAGGCAGTCACGGCAGGCCGAGTCGGGCACCCTCGCCGAGGTCCCCGACCAGGTCCTGCATCGCGAACGCGACCCGGAGACGGCCCTTCATCGTGAACGGGCGCGTGCCATGGCCCAGCACGTCCTGGCCGGCGCGACCGGCGTCGGCGGGATTCACGAGCCCGGCCGCGACGAGCTGCTCGACGACGTCCTTCAGGCAGCGGTCGCGGATGTCCAGCGGGCCAAGGCGGTCTTCACTCGTTACGAAGTGATGCGCGCGATCAACCGGCACCTGCCCGGCTGGCTGGGCGGGCTCGATGCCGCGTCGGTGCGGCGGCTGCTGGAGGAACTGACGGAGCGGGCCGCGGGCCCGGGAAACGCGTTCGGCGTGCGGCTGCTCAACCTGCCCGAAGTCGTCGAGGTGCCCGACGAACTGCGCCGGGGCGATGGCAGCAGCGCCTATGTCGCGCCCTGCGCGGAGCGGTTCACGACCGATGAGCAGCTGGCGGTGGAGAGGCGGCTGCTGAGGTCGGCGCAGGAGCGGACGGCTCCGGCCGTGCCGAGGCAGCGGGTGGAGCAGTGGCTGGCGCCGCGCTGCCGCCCCGAAGGCAGGCCTGGGCTGCGCGAGGACCAGGCTGTGGCGATCCTGGGCATCGCCACGTCCGGTCGTGCCGTGGACGTGTTCGAGGGGCCGGCGGGGTCGGGAAAGTCGTACACGCTGGGCCGGTTGACGGGTCTGTGGCGGGCAGCTCAGGGCGTCGGCTCGATCGGGCTCACGCTGTCCAGCAACGCCTCCTACGTGCTGGCCGATGAGGGCTTCGAGCGGACGTTCAACATCCGGCGCTTCCTCACCCTGGCGCGCGCCGGTCGCCTGCGCATCGAGCCTGGCACGCTCATCGTGGTCGATGAGGCATCCATGGTGCCGACCGCAGACCTGGCGGCGATCCAGGAGGTCGCCGACGGGGCGTTCTGCAAGGTGGTGTGGGCAGGCGACACGGCGCAGCTGTCCGCCCCGGAAGCCGGAGGGCTGATGCGGGTCCTGGCCGCCGACGCCGGCTCGTACGCGCTGACGGTGGTCGAGCGGATGGAGGCGGTCTGGGAGAGGGAGGCGTCGCTGCGGCTGCGCGCCGGCGACGTCTCGGTCGTGACGGCGTACGAGGAGCACGGCCGCCTCGTGGAGGGTGACCGCGAGCAGGTAATGGCCCAACTGGTCGCCGACTACCTGTCAGACCGCGACGCCGGCCGGCGAGCCGTGATGCTCACCATGTCCAATGCCGACGCCCGCGAGCTGTCGGCAAGGGTACGTGCCGAACTCGTCACCCGCGGCGAGGTCACCGCTGATGGCATCCGGTTGCGTGACGGCACCACGGCAGGCGTCGGCGACCTGGTGATGGCCCGAGCGAATACCCGCCGGGTCAACGTCGCCGGCACCTGGCGTACCCTCTCCAATCGCGACGTCCTGCGCATCCACCGCATCCTGCCCGACGGCGGCTTGACCGCCCACCTCGTCACCCGAACGCACCCTGGCGGCGACCCCGAGCGCCGCGTCCACATCCCCGCCCGCTACGCCGCCAGACACCTCGAGCTCGGCTACGCCGGCACCGCGCACGCCGCCCAGGGTCGCACCGTGGACGTCGCCCGCGCCCTGATCGACGGTCGCGTCACGCACGAGATGCTGTACGTGATGCTCACCCGGGGCCGCGCCGCCAACGTCGGCTACGTCGATGTAGGGGTGCTGACCGCCGCCGACCTGCGGCCCGGCACCGAGCAGACCCCGCAGCTGGCCCAGCCGGATCCCGCCCCGGGCGCACCCGTCCTGGGCGCCCGTACGGTCCTGGCCCACGTGCTCGAACGCGACGACGCCAGCCCCGCAGCCGTCGAAGCGCTCCGCGAGGAGGGTGAACGCGTCACCCACATGGCGCACCTGGCAGCCATCTGGCGCGACATCGTCGCCCTGGCCACCCGGCAGCACCACCACCGACAACTGGCCACCGCACTCCCATCCGAGTTGTACGAGCGCCTCCAGCAGGATCCGGCCCGCCGCACCCTCTACACCGCGCTGCATCAGGCCGAGCTGACCGGTCGCGACACCGCCGACCTGATCAGCCGAGCCGCACGTCTGCGCCCTCTCGACACCGCCAGATCCATCGCGCAAGTCCTGCGCCACCGCATCGCCCGCCTGATGCGCGACGAGGACCGCGGCACCGACCACGTCCCGCAGACCTGGCACGAGCGAACCCCGCACATCGACGACCCCGAACTGGCCAGCTGCGCCCTCGAGGTGGCCGACCGCATGGACCAGCGCACCGAATACCTCGGCCGGCGTGCCGCCCAAGCCCCACCCGAGTGGGCGCTGCGCCAGCTCGGTGAGGTCCCCGACGAGCCGCTACTGCGCCACGAATGGATCGCCCGCGCCGGAGTGATCGCCGCCTACGGAGAGGCCTACGGCACCTCCCTCCTCGCCGACCACCGCCCCGGCCCCCTCGTCACGGACCGCGACCTGGCCTGGCGGGCCGCACAGCAGACACTGGGCATGCGTGCCCCGTCCACCGAACGCTCGGCAACCAGCCGCGACCACGCACCGGCCCCGTCCCGTAGCGACGACACCGTGGCCGAGATGCGCCAGGCCGGCGCCCTGCTCGCCCTCACCCACACCCCCCACCAGGTCGGCCTGCGCGACGAGGCGGAGCTCGCCGATCGCGCGGCCGACCTGCTCACCCGCGCCGAAGCCGTCACCCGCGACCTGGTCACCGCCGAGGAGCGCGTCCGCACCTACACGGCCAGCGGCGGCGGCCCCGCCGAACGCGAGCTCATCGCCAAACGCGAGGAGCTCACCAGACTCGTGCAGCGCATCGACGCCGCCACCACCGCACAAGAGCAGCCCCAGGACGCCGGGCAGGCCCGCGCCGAGGAGCACAGCAGCCAGGAGACGTACCGGCCGGTACGGGAGCAGGCTCGCCACGCCGAGACCCAGGTGCCACCGCGTACCGTTTGGCCATTGATCCGCCACCAGCACGCCCAACTGACCCGCCACTGGGACGACTTGTTGCAACGCAGTCGTCGCGCCGACATCCGCGCCGCCGAACAGGACATCGTCACAGCTCGCACCACTCGGCAAGAGATCCGGGCCGAGCTGGACGCGGTCCAGCAGGAGATCGCGCGCCGCGCCACTCTGTCGCCAGAGCGCCGGCACGTCGAGCAGATGGCCCGTGACCAGCACCGTGCCCGGCAGCGCCGGGAAGAACTCATCGCCACCCTCGCCGCCACTCCGGACGGGATCGGCCTGCTCAGCGACCAGCACCTCGCCGCCCGCGTGGCCGACCTGTATCAACGTCGCCAAGCCCTGCACACCGCCATGATCACCGCAGAGGAGAACCTCGCCCGCTGGACGGAACATGGCGGCGGCCCCCGCGAACGAGAGCTCCACCAGCGCCGCGCTGACCTGACAGAACGACTCCACCACATCGACACCGCACTCCAGGCCGCGCAGCACCGTGACCACATGGCCCAGCGGTTGCGAGACCTCACCCGGCAGAGCGACGCCTTCATCGAGCGCGCCCACCAGATCCGCCGTGAACTCGATACCACTGGACGCCTGCTGCCCAGCTCACGCGCCCGGCGTACCGCACTCGAAAACGAACTCGGCCAGCTCCAGCAAGATCACGCACGCCTGCAGGAGCAGATTGGGAATGTGAGGCGCAGCCACCCGGCGGCCGAGCAGGCCGCCCGCACCGCCGCCGAACACGCACCTCCTCCAGGCGTATGGCCGCGCATCCGCCAACGCGCCGCCGAACTCGACCACAGCTGGGAACAACAACTGCGTCAGGCCTGTGATGCCGACGGCGAAGCCTTGCGACGGCACGTCGAAGAGGCGCGTCGCGATGAGAGCCGCCACGACCGCCTCCTGAGGGCCGCTCTCGAGGAGACTGAGCGGCGCCGCCAGCTGCCTGACGACCGGCGCCAGGCCGAACAAGCTGCCCGTACCGAAGGTCAGCAGAGGCTGCCCGCCGATTCGCGAGAGACCCTCGAGGCGGCGGGCCGAGTGGGGAGCCGAACCCGCGTAGATGGCCGTCGGCCACCAGGACGGCAGGCAGATCATCCCGATCGCGACCGGGGACTGTAAGTGCTGCGGAGGCCAGCTGATCACCCGCCGATCTCTGAAACCGCCGCGCCATGACCACCGATCGCCGTCGGCGTTTCTTTCCGCGCCGACGAAGTGGGGTGTTTGGCCGTCGCGGTAGTAGAGCACGAGCGAGTACGACGAGGCAGCCGCCTGATCGCCGTTTATTTCCACCAGCAGGTCAGTGATCAGGTGCTGAGCCTGCGGCCCCTGGACCTCACTCTGTTGCATGAAGCTGAGGACCTTGTCGATGCGGCGAGTTCGCCCCCGCGCGGTGAGTGCGTCGCGACATCGTCGGTGAAGACCGTGCCAGCCCGCTCACGGAGATCTCCCCGCCCAGGCGGATGTAGCGGCCGAGGCCGGCCAGGTGCTGGTGGCGGGACTTGGCCTGGAGCTCAGGCGCGGTCCGGCTGGCTTTGGACCAGATGGGGTCAGCGCGCTGTGGCGCAACTGATGCGGGATTCATCCCTCGCTGTGCGGATCAGAGCACGGCCGAGGCGGTCTTTAACAGGTGTTCGACGCGTGGGGAGGACAGGCGGGGCCTTTCCCCACGGAAGTGGACGCGCGGTGGGATGTCATGCAGCCAGCGTCAAGCTAGTCGATCTTCGATGATGTAGCTGTTCGTAGGCGATGGGGCTGTGAGGTGCCCGTTGGCCGAATACCTTCTGCGGGTGTTGTAACGGGTCCGCCATCGAAACGCCGTGCGTCGGCAGGTGGTGGCGTCACCGTAGTGGAGCCGTGGAGTGTCTCCCGTTTGAGAGAGGCGTGGAAGCTCTCGCAGGCGGCGTTGTCGGCGCTGGTGCCGACGGTGCCCATGGCCTGAGTGACGCCCAGCCAGCGGCACAGGGTGGCGTAGTCCTTGGAGGTGTACTGCGCCCCATGATCGCTGTGAAACAGAGAGCCGGCCAGGCCGCCCCGGGTAGTCGCGGCCATCTCCAGGGCGTCGGCGACCAAGTCGGTGCGCATGTGACCCGCGATCGGCCAGCCCACCACCCGACGGCTGAAGCAGTCCAGCACGGTGGCCAGGTAGAGGAAGGTCCCGTCGCCGAGCGGCAGGTAGGTGATGTTGCCCATGTACTTGCGGCCCGGCTCGGGAATGGTGGTGCGCACGCGCTGGCGCAGGCCCGCATCACCCGAGCAACGCGTTTGGCGTTGATCACCATCCCTTGGCCGCGGAGTTCGGCGGTGACGCGCGGAGAGCCGATAAGTGCCGTCGAACTCGGCATGCACCGCGCGGATCCGCGCCGCCAGGGCCATATCGGCGGCCTGGCGCGTAGCTCGGCGGCCGGCGGCCGCGCGCCACCTGTAGTAGCTGGCCCGATTGAGACCGATCACCTGGCACAACCGCTTCACCCCGAAGGTGTCCCGGTGGTCGTCAACGAACTGGAAGCGGTTCACCAGTGCCTCTCCCCGGCGAAATACTTGGCCGCCTTACGGAGAATGTCGCGCTCGGTGGTGAGCTTCTTCTCCATGGCTTCCAGCGCCCGCACACGCTCTTCCAGCTGCCGAATCCGCTGCGTGGCTTCACCGTCCTCACCGTCCGCCCCGGCGACGTGCCGGGTGCGGCCGGTATCCGGGCCGGTCGGCGGCCTGGTCGGCTCCTCACCGCGCAGGGCGCCCGACCGCAGCACCCACATGCGCAGGCTGCCCCGGCTCACGCCCAGGTCAGCAGCAATGCCTTTGTAGGTCGCGCCTGAAGTGGACTCGTACAAGGCCACGGCATCGCCCTTGAACTCATCCGAGTAGTGCTTTAACGCCATCGGCGGTCTTCTCGCTTCCTCTGGATCAAGCAAGATCCAGTATCAGCGTGTCCACCAACCAGGGGGAAGTGCCCTTCAACCGCCGCCCCGCCATGGCGCCCGAGCTCCCTGTGACGAATCACCCGCGTGGCCCGTGGATCGATGGACAGCGCCGGCGGCCACCGGTCCCAGCAGTGTTCGAGGGGGAGCCTGGTGGGCTCGAGGCGCGAGTTGATCCCGAACTTGCCGCGACGTTTGATCCGACCGTGTGCGGCGGCAGGTGGAGCGCGGCTTGGTAACCTGCTCGGTGATGGCGCCGCCAATACCACCACCTGCGGCGATGGCTGCGTGACGGGCGCATCACACCGCCGGCTTACCAAAGAGATGACCTGTCAGTCGAGCGACCAATACGTCAGCTTCATTGGATTGAGCATCAACCACACGTTCGTGACGCACTCGTCACCGACGTCGAAGGTGATTAGGCCGTATCGATGTCCTTCATTTCGAATGATGTAACCGAGACCGTCAGCTGTATCGCGTCGCTCAAGACGGAGGGCGGGCTGTTTGCGCAGCACTCCCATGAACCACCGGGCTACGTGATCGGACCCACGGATGACCTGAGGTGCGGCGTTGACGAAGCCGCCGCCGTCTACTCGTAGTTCGACGTCTGGAGCCAACAAGCGGAGCAGATCCTCGATGTCTCCGCCGACAGTCGCATCACGGAATGCCCGAACCACTTCATCATGCTGGCGTGGAGAAACCTGTGCGCGTCTTCCTCGTCGAACGTGGCGGCGAGCGGACGTCGCCAATTGCCTTGTTGCTGCGGCTGAACGACCTACGACACCAGCGATCTCGTCGAACGGGACCCCGAACACGTCATGCAGCACGAACGTCAGTCGCTCTGCCGGGGTCATGGCCTCGAGGACCGTCAGCAAAGCCATGCTGACGGCATCATCGAGGGTGACCCGTTCAAGCGGATCAGCGGAGAACTGACTGGAATCCAGTGGCGCCTGTGCGGTGCCTGCGAAAAGGTCAGCTGGAACCGGCTCCGGTAGCCATTGCCCGACGTACGTCTCCCGCCGTGCACGCGCGGAACCCAGCAGGTCGAGTGAGATGCGGCCAGCCACTCGCATCAGCCATGCCGCAGGTGTGGCGATTTCGTCGCGTTCCTCGGGTTCGAGGCGGTACCACCTCGCATATGTCTCCTGCACGACGTCCTCGGCATCGGCCAAAGTGCCCATCATGCGGAACGCCAGCGACAGCAGACGATGTCGCTCCGCTATGACCGAATCGAGAGCCCGTGATTCGTCACGCTCGGCTCCTCCGAACTCCGCTGATTCGGCAGGAGTATCCTCCGGCATGGGGCAACCTTTCCCATCGGAGCGCAGCACGCCTGACCTATGTGCCGGCGGCCAGACGTTCCCCCCTTCCTTCATCATCGCATTCAGGCGGTGGGGATCCCTGCAATCGGGTACCGCACGGTGCCCGTCCGGTACGCGCCGCGCGGAACCATGGCATCGAGGGGCTCCTGTCCGTCTGTGGTCACCACCTCACGATGGTCTCCGCGATGGGCCAGAGTGGCACGGAAGAGGTCGTCGTGGTAGAAGCGGTCGGGTCCGGCGATCTCGACCACGCTTCCCGGCTCCAGCGTCGTGACGGCCTCGGTGAGCAGATCGACGACTTCGTCCAGCTCGACGGGCTGGATGAATGACCTCGGAGCGAGCACCTTTCCGTCCACGGTGTGCTGGTCGATGAGGACAGGAATGTAGCTGTGGAACTGAGTGGCCCGAATGATGGTGGCGGGGATCGAAGCCGATCGCACGGCCTTCTCCTGCGCCACTTTGCCGAGGTAGTAGCCGACCTCAGATGCGTCACCTTCTCCGACGCCGACGATGGAGAGCACGATGTGATGACGCACACCCGCCCGCTTGCCCTCCGCGGTCAGGTTGTCGATCGTTCCCTCGAAGAACGAGATCGCCCCCTCCGCATCGAAGAGGGGGGTGTTGAGGACGTTCACGATGGTGCCGACTCCGACCAGAGCCTCGGCGAGCCCCTTGCCAGAGATCACATCGATTCCGTCCTCAAGCCCTCCTGGGACCACCTCGATGCCCTTGGCCTCCAGGTCGTCGGCGAGGCGGGACCCCACACGGCCGCGCCCACCAGCGATGAAAACCTTCATTTCCGCACTCCGTTCCGGGGCACTGGTCGCTGCCCTCACCAACATGACGACGCAGGCCGGACAAATGTGAGGTTGCGTAGCAGGGTGCTCAGGTGTCGCGTACGAGAAGGTTCTTCGCGGGCGGGTTGGTCGGTATCAGGGCGCTGCGCAACCATCTGCGCCAGTTGTCGGCCCTCTGTGGAGGGAGTGTTCGGACTGAGAGCCTTTCCCTCGGCGGTGGCAGCTGGGTCCGTTCTAGCTTGGCCTAGATCCTTTCGTTGACGTCGACCAGCGCGTACAGGGGCCCGTGGAGCCACTTCTACCGGGCCCGCCCCGCGGCCCTCCCGGGTGGAGGGCGCACGGCCGCTCACTCCACGCACCGCAGAGCCCATCGTTTCAGCACGGCGACGCGTCACCGTCCGGCGTTCCGCAGGCGCTGAAGCCCTGCGCGGTGGACGTGGTCAGCGCTCGTGCCGGCGCAGCAGCCAGCGACGCGCCTCGTCCGCCCCCCAGACGATCAGCGGGAAGGGCGCGGCGAAGGCCAGCATGCCGGGCGTCAGAGCGGCGGTGCCCAGCAGCGCCTGGAACGGCGGGGTGTAGATCAGTACGGCGGCCAGCAGCAGTTCGAAGGCGATGCCCCACAGCAGCAGGGGGTTGGACAGGACGCCGACCGAGCGGAGGGAGGCTCGGTCGGTCCGGGCCGCGAAGGCCGTGCCGATCTGGCCGGTGAGCATGCCGAAGAAGGTCATCGTGGTGGCCTGGAGGTAGGCGTGGTGGAGAGGGCTGCCAGGACCGGTGGGCGCACCGGGACGCCACCCGGCCTGCAACAGCACGAAGAAGAACCCGCTCATGGACAGGACAGCGCAGATCACGCCGAGGAACAGCCACGCGCGCAGCAGCATCGACACGCGGATGACGTTTTCTGAGCGTCTGCGCGGCGGGCGCCGCATGAGTCCGGGCTCGGCCGGCTCGCGGCCGAGCGCCAACGCGGGCAGCGTCTCCGTGCCCACGTCGAAGGCCAGGAGCTGTAGCACTGTGAGCGGCAGGGGTACGGCTCCTCCGGCGAGGGCGAACACCAGGAGCGGGACGATCTCGGGCGTGGTGTGGGCGAAGATGTAGCAGATGAATTTGCGGATGTTGTCGTAGGCCTGGCGGCCCGACCGGACCGCGGCGACGATGGTGGCGAAATTGTCGTCGGTCAGCACCATAGTGGCGGCCTCCCTCGCCACGTCGGTGCCCGCGCGGCCCATCGCCACGCCGATGTCCGCCCGGCGGAGCGCCGGCGCGTCGTTGACCCCGTCACCGGTCATCGCCACGACGTGTCCTTCGGCGCGCAAGGCGTCGGTGATGCGCAGCTTGGCCTCGGGCGAGCTGCGCGCGAAGACGACCTCGCGGTGCTCTCGCAGCAACGTGTCCAGCTCGTCCTCGCTCATCCGGTCGAGCTGCTCACCGGAGACGACGACGGGATCATCACCGACGATCCCCACCTGCCGGGCGATCGCCGCCGCGGTCAGGGCATGGTCACCGGTGACCACGATGACGCGTATCCCGGCCGCGTGGCAGTGCGCCACCGCTTCGGCGACCTCCGGACGCGGCGGATCGTGCATCGCCACCAGGCCGAGCAGCGTCAGGTCGCGTTCGACGTCCTCACGGCGTCGAGGCGTGGTCTCGCGGGCGCCGAGAGGGCGGGTGGCGACGGCGAGCACCCGCAGGCCCTTGCCGGCCTGGAGGTCGACGACCCGCTCGACGTCGCGCCGCCGCTCGGGGGAGAACGGCAGCGTCCGGCCGCCTTCCATGACGGCTCCGCACAGCGGCAGGACCGCCTCAGGGGCTCCCTTGGTGTTCACCCGCACCTCGCCGTCGCGGTCGTCGACGGTCGACATCCGCTTCAGCACGGGATCGAAGTGGAACTGGCACAGCCGCGTGCCCCTGCTTCCGGCGTGCCCGGCGGGGGCCAGCAGTTCCGCCGCCCTGAGCATCGCGACCTCGGTCGGGTCCCCTCTCAAAGTGCCGCGATCGTCACGCTGGACGTTGTTGCAGGCCGCGATGACGGCGGTCAGGTCGCCGAGGGCTTCGTCGCCGGCGTCCCCGCCGTTCTCGGGGTCGTAGGTTCCGGCCGTGGTCCAGACCGTCGTGACCCGCATGCGGTTCTCCGTGAGCGTTCCCGTCTTGTCGGTGCAGATCACGCTCGTCGAACCCAGCGTCTCCACCGCGCTCAGCCGCTTCACCACCGCTCCGCGCCGTACGAGGTCCCGTACACCGAGGGCCAGCGCCAGCGTGATGACCGGCAACAGTCCCTCCGGCACGTTCCCCACCAGCAGTCCCACCGCGAACACCACCGCGTCCGGCAGCGGCAGATGAGCGCCCAAGGCCGCCACCGGGATGAACGCCGCCCCCGTGGCCACCGCGATCACCGCGATGAGCCACGCCACCTTGCGGACCTGACGCTCGAGCGGGCTCTCCTCGCGCTCCACGCGTTCCGACAACGCCGCGATCCGCCCGAGCTCGGTACGCATCCCGCTGGCGAAGATCACCCCACGCGCCTGGCCCTCGGTGCACATCGTGCCCGAGAACACGAGATCGCGAGCCTGCAGCAGCGGCGCCTGCGTGTCCACCGCGTCCGCTGAGCGGAACACCGGCACGGCCTCGCCGGTGAGCATCGACAGGTCCACCTCGATGCCGCCGTCGATGAGCCGGGCGTCGGCGGAGATGCGCTCGCCCTCCTCCAGCAGGAGCACGTCCCCGGGAACCAGCCCGGAGGCCGGTATCGTCTGCGGCCGCCCGTCCCGCAGGACTCTGGCCTGGACCGGAAGGTACGCGGCCAGTGCCTCGACCGCACGTTCGGCCTGGATCTCCTGCGCGAAGGCGAAGGCGGCGTTGATCAGGATCACGATCACGATCGCCACGGCCACCGTCGTGATCCCCGCCGTCCCGGCCAGCGCCGCGGCCACCCACAGCAGCAGGGCCAGCGGGTGCGTGAACTGCCGGGCCAGCTCACGCGGCCAGCGCCGGCCGCCACGGCGGCGCAGCTCGTTCGGGCCGTAGTGGATCAGGCGCCGTGCCGCCTCGCGTGAGGACAGCCCTGAACGGCTGCTGCGCAGGTCACGCAGCAGCAGATCCAACCGTTCGGTCGGATCGACCTGTCGTGCCGAAGGCGGCTCCTCCGCCTGGCTCATCCCTCGCCCCAGTGTCGCGCGGCCGGTGCCGTGGCGTTCCCCCGATGACGGGCCGGGCGAGGCCGGCTGATCGTCGGGTGACACCTCACAGGGATGAGTGCCCCCAGGTAGAAGGGCGAAGACCTTCGTCGCGCCAAGAAGCGGCAGTGGACGGCGAACCACGGGCGTGCGTCGTTACTGAGGGGACTGCCCTTGACCCTTGCCCACGGGTGGCAGTGGCCGCACGGTCGTGCCGTGAACTTCTGACCAGGCCGTACGGCGCAAGGGCCCGGACCGTCGCTTTTCAGCGAGCTTCGTGGGCGCCCCCGGGAGGAGGCACCACGGCCACCGGGCACACCGCGTGGTGGAGCACGCCATGGCTGACCGAGCCCAGCATCGTGGTGGTGAACCCGCCCAGCCCGCGCGATCCCACCACGACGAGGTCGGCCGTAGAGGACGCGTTCCGCAGGGCGGCCACGGGGTGGTCGCAGACCTGATCGTCGAGGATCCGCACGTCAGGGTTTCCTTCCCGCCACGGCACGACCTGCTCGGCGGCCTCGCGCGCCTCCTGCTCGAAGCCCTCGCTGAGCACCCTGTAGGCGGTGGCGTACGAGGACAGGATCGGCGGCCGCCAGGCGTAGAGCACCAGGAGCTCCGCGTCCTGGGCGCGTGCCTGCGCCAGGGCGTACTCCATGGCAGCCCGGGACCGCCCTCCGTCGTAGCCGACCACGATTCTGCCGTGCCGCACCGTGGCGGCCTCGCGGACGACGACGACCGGGCTCGCGGCGTGCCCGGCCAGCGCGAGGCTGGTGGAGCCGAGCACCATTCCGGCGAAGCCGCCCAGCCCTCTGCTGCCCAGCACCAAGCTGTCGGCTCCCGCCGACTCCATCACCAGGTCATCCACCACCGGGCCCGCGAGGATCTCTGTGCCGACCTCCACTTCCGGAGCCAGGCCGCGTGCCCGGTCCGCCGCCGATTCCAGCATCCCGGCACAGTACTCGGCCGTCCCCGCGTCGCGGGCCCACTGCTCGCACACGTGCACCAGGCGCAGCTCCAGCGAGCGTCTGCGGGCGTCAGCCGCGGCCCACTCGACCGCCGCCATCGAGGGCGGGGAGCCGTCCACGCCCGCCACGATCCGTCCGGCCATCTCTTCCGTCTCCCCTCAGCCCTTCACCTACCGCCGCCCTGCTCGCCGCTCATCCGGGCGGCAGTCGTGGGTTCAGCACCTCGGCGGGGGTCACCGCGACCGGGCACCAGGATTCGAGCAGCGCGGTCTGGGTGACCGGGCCGAGCAGCAGGCAGGCGGGAGCTCCGTTCCCCCGGTTGCCGAGGACGAGGAGCGTGGCGTCCTTCGTCGAGTCGACCAGGACACGTTGGGGGCGTTCGGTCACGAACTCGGTGAACACCGTCACCTCGGGGCGTCTGGCGGCCAGGTGGGAGACCACCTCCCTGAACCGGGCCTCCGCGCCCCTGCGCAGCGCGTTGGAGTCGACGAACGGGAGCGGCTCCGGCCAGGACGCCGACCCGCAGTCGGACCAGCAGCACAGGGCCGTCACGCTGCCGCCGCGCAACGCCGCCTCGTCCAGCGCGAAGTCCAGGGCCGCCAGGCTGGGCGGCGAGCCGTCGAGGCCGACGACGACGCGGGCGTCCTGGCCGCCGGGTGGCTGGAGGGACGGACGTACGACGACGACTGGCCCGACGCTGTGGGCGGGCACCTGCACGGCGGCCGATCCCACCTGAAGCCCGTCGAACCCACCCTGCCCACGGGATCCGAGCACCGTCAGCTCCGCCCCGCGCCCCACCTCCAGCAGCACCGCCGCGGGCGTGCCCTTCCCCAGGACCGGCTGGAGGTCCACCTCCGGAGCCAGCTCCTTGGCGCGGCGCACGCCCTCGTCGACGACACCGAGGGCGGCCTGCTCGATCTGTGTCATGACCTCCCGGGCAACCGGCCTCAGGGCGTAGGGCCAGTGCAAGGCGTGACAGACCAGCACAGGCAGCTTGCGCAAACGTGCCTCCTCGACCGCCCAGCGCAGCGCGTCACGGCTCTCGGGCGAGTCGTCGTAGCCGACCAGGATGGGCCGGTCGGCCTGGTCATCACGCACCGCCGCCTCCAGGAGAGGAATGGTCTCTGCCGAGTGAGCCTTCCCGCCGCTCCTTGGGATGAGCCTCACCCACCGGAAAACTCTGGGTCTATCTCGCTTGCCCTGCCCTTTCACCCGCGAGCAGCCGTACCGCCGTGACCTTGTACTCGGGGCACGACGTCGCGGCATCGCCGCGATCCGAGGTGAGGGCGTTGACGCCGCTCGCGGGGAAGTGGAAGGCGCAGAACACCTGGCCCGGGGTCATGTCGTCGCTGACCTGGACGGTCAGGTGCGCCTCCCCGTGGCGGCTGCGCACGGTGACGCGGTCGCCGTCGCCCAGGCGGTGGCGGGAAGCGTCGACGGGATGGACGTCGAGCCGGTCGGTGGGGTCGAGCAGGAGGTTGTCCGTACGCCGGGTCATGCCGCCGGAGTTGTAGTGCGCCCAGCGCCGTCCCGTGACCAGGACCAGCGGGTAGCGGTCGTCGGGTTCCTCTCCGGGCGGCAGGTACGGTGCGGCGCTCAGGTGCGCCAGCCCGTCCGGCGTGGCGAACCGTTCCCGGTAGAGCGAGGACTCGCCGGGCCGGTCGGGATGGCGGCACGGCCAGGGGACGGCTCCTTCCCGGTCGAGCCGTTCGTGCGAGAGACCCGCGAAGACGGGGGCGATCCGGCCGCACTCGGTCAGGGCCTCGGCGGGCGTGGCGCAGCCGAGGTCGGCGCCGAGCGCCGCGGCGACCGCGTGGATGATCTCGAAGTCGGGCCGTGCCGCTCCCGGTGGGGCGAGCGCGGCCCGTACCCGCTGGAAGCGGCGGTCGAAGTTGACGAACGTGCCGTCCTTCTCCAGCCAGGACGCGGCGGGCAACACGACGTCGGCCCTGCGCGCGGTTTCCGACAGGAACAGCTCGTCGCAGATCACCAGCGGGCAGCTCTCCAGGGCCTGGACGACCTGGTTGCTGTCGGGGTCGGTGGCGCACACGTCCTCTCCCAGGATCCACAGGGCGCGCAGCTCTCCGGAGCGGGCGGCGGCGAACATCTCCGGGATCCGCAGGCCGGGCCGGGGCGGGACGAGGACACCCCAGACGCGCTCCGCGCGGAGGCGGGCGTCGGCGTCGGTCACCTTGCCGTACCCGGGCAGGAGGTCCGGCAGCGCGCCCATGTCGGACGCGCCCTGCACGTTGTTCTGGCCGCGCAGCGGGTTCACGCCGAAGCCCCGCCCGGTTCCGACCGCTCCTCGAAGGATCGCCAGGTTGGACAGGGCGCGTACGCCGTCCGTGCCGTGCAGGTGCTCGGTGACGCCCAGCCCGTAGAGGATCGCCGGTCTCTCCGCCAGGCCGAACAGGCGCGCGGCGGCGACGACATCGGCGGCGGGCACGCCGGTGACGGCGGCCGTGCGCTCGGGGGAGTAGCCGGCGAGCAGCGCGGTGAGCTCGGGCAGGCCGGCCGACCGTTCGCGCAGGAACTCCTCATCGATCAGGCCCTCGGCCAGCATCACGTGGGCCATCGCGTGGAAGAGGGCGACGTTGGTCCCAGGGCGGGGACGCAGGTGGACGTCGGCATGACGGGCCAGGCCCACCGCGCGCGGGTCGGCGACGACGAGCCGCGCCCCGCGCAGCACACGCTGGAGCAGTCGCGCGCCGACCACGGGATGCGCCTCGACCGGATTGGCGCCCACCAACAGCAGGCAGTCGGCACTCTCCACGTCCTCGAAGGGGTCGGTCCCGCCCGGCAGGCCGAACGCCGCGGTCAGGCCGGCCGCCGACGGGGCGTGGCACAGCCGTGAGCAGTTGTCGACGCTGTTGGTGCCGATCACCGTGCGCATGAACTTCTGCAGCAGATAGTTCTCCTCGTTGGTGGCCCTGGCCGAGGAGATCGCCGCCACCGCGCCGGGGCCGCCCGCCGCGACCGCCGCGCGCAGCTCCCGGGCCACGTGGTCGAGGGCTTCCTCCCAGCTCACCGGTTCCAGGCGGCCGTCGCGGCGCAGCAGCGGCCGGGTGAGCCGGTCGGGTGAGCGGAGGAAGCCGTGGGCGAAGCGGCCTTTGACACAGGCGTGGCCGCGGTTGACGGGGCCGTCGCGGGCGGGCAGCACGGCGGTCACCGAATCGCCGCCGGTGAGCACGTCCAGGGAGCAGCCGACCCCGCAGTAGCCGCAGGTGGTGCGGGTACCCGGCAGCTCCGGTGTCCGGTCGCCGCCGGACAGGCCGGGTTCGGTGAGCGCGCCGGTGGGGCAGGTGTCGACGCAGCCGCCGCAGGCGACGCACTCGGACTCCGCCCACGGCCCTCCCGTGCCGGGCGCGACCACCGTGTCGGAGCCCCGTCCTACCAGGGTGAGGGCGAAGGTGCCCTGGACCTCGGCGCACATGCGCACGCACCGGCCGCAGGCGATGCACAGGTCCCGGTCGAGGCGGACGTACGGGTGGCTGTCGTCGCGGCCCCGGCCGCCGGCTCCCCGGGCCGTGTCCGGCGCGACGCCGAGGTCGTGGCAGACCCCGGCCAGCTCGCTGCGGCCGTGCTCGTCGTCCAGGGCGCGCGGCGGCAGGACCGAGACGATGACCTCCACGGCCTCGCGGCGCAGGCCGCGCAGATCGTCGGCGTCGACTTCGATCGGGGCGTCCTCGGCGGCCGGGGTCACGCACGCGGCGACCACCTTGCCGCCGGCCCTCACCAGACAGGCGCGGCAGGAGCCGGCCGGCGTCAGGCGGTCGTCGTGGCACAGGGTGGGCAGGCTGATCCCGGCCGCGCGCACGGCGTCGAGGACCGAGGCGTCCTCGGCCACGTGCGCGGTCGTTGCGCCGACCCGTACTCTCATCCGTCCCACCCCGCGAGCCGGTCGCCGAAGGCACGGACGAGGCTGTGCACGGCTGCCGGGACGCGCCGCCCAAAGGCGCAGAGACTGGCCTCACCCATGACGCGGAGCAGCCGCTCGTACTCCTCGCCCGGCCGGCTGTCCCGGACGACCTCCAGGCCGCGCCGCGACCCGACCCGGCAGGGCGAGCAGGCCCCGCAGCTTTCGGCGGCGGCGAACTCCCACACGTGGCGCAGCACGTCCGCGGGGTCGATCCGCTGGTCGAAGGCGACGAGCCCGGCATGTCCGAGCGCTGCTCCGCGAGCGGCCAGATCCGTCTCCGACAGCGGCACGTCCAGCTGATCGGCGGCGAGGAAGCCACCGAGAGGGCCGCCGACTTGGACGACGGTCAGGTCCGAGCCCTCGCGCAGGCCGCCGCCGAGTTCCTCGACGATCCTGAGCACGGGCGTGCCGAGCTCGACCTCGTAGCAGCCGGGCCGGGCGAAGCGCTCGGACAGGCAGACGAGCTTGGTGCCGGTCTCCGACGACGTGCCGCGTGCGGCGTAGGCGTTCCCGCCGTGCTCGACGATCCAGGGGATCGCCGCCAGCGTCTCGACGTTGTTCACGACGGTGGGGGCGTCCCACAGACCGTGCCGCGTCGGGTACGGCGGGCGTGGCCGGGCGCAGCCACGCTCGCCTTCGAGCCCTGATATGAGAGGGCGGTTCGCGAGTTGATGTCCCTTTGATCGCTTGCGCTGCATGAGATGGCAGG
>NZ_JBHMCF010000020.1:0-260470 GCF_042428605.1 Nonomuraea salmonea | reverse complement strand
TGGAGCTGACCGGTACTAATAGGCCGAGGACTTGACCACAAAGCAAACCCTCCCACGGGGAGGGTGTCTTGCTCGCGTCCACTAGGCAATTCTGAGACAGCAAGCAGTGTGCTGTTTCGCAGGGTTGCGGCGGTTATGGCGGGAAGGAAACACCCGGTTACATTCCGAACCCGGAAGTTAAGCTTCCCAGCGCCGATGGTACTGCACTCGGGAGGGTGTGGGAGAGTAGGTCACCGCCGCACAAACTTTCATGGAGAGGGTCTCGACACCAGGTTCTGGTGTTGGGGCCCTTTCCGCATGTCCGGACCCTTTTTTTCCGCATGCCCGGGGTCGGGCTGGGGTGCTGCTTCCCATAGGCCGGCGGTTCTGAGCTGACTCGTGCTCGTCGTTGGAGCCACGGGATCTTGCCGGGTGGGGTTACGGCGTGGGTGGTGGGGCTTTTCGGGCATGGTGGAGTTCTGGTGGCGGCGGGGTGGTGGGCGGGTCACTCTGGGAGTGTGACGGGTTCTCATACTTCGGGGCAGGCATCGGTGCAGGTGAGACGGCGGCGCCGGCGATTGCGGGTCCTTGTGTGGACGGTTGCTCCGGTTGCGTGCACGTTGGTGCTGGCGGGGATTGTGGACATCGTCGCTGAGATGTTCGGGGTGCCGGGATCGGTGCTCAGGGTGCTGGATGAGATGGACAGCTTGCTCAGCATCGCGGTCGGGGGTGTGGGGTTGGTGGTGGTGACGGTCATGGTCATACGGACGCCGGGGGTGCCGCCGCGTGCAGGAGCGGGTGGCAAATCAGGACAAGTGGAGCGTTCCATTTCCGTTGGGGAGGCGAATCCGGGAGTGGCTATGACGGGTGATGGGGCGACGGCCGTCAATGTGGGGCGGGTGGATGTGGCGGGGGACGTGCGGCTGGAGTCGCGGCTGCAGGTGCCGACGCGGCCGGTGCAGCTTGCGCCGCGGCCGCCGCTGCTGCTGGGCAGGGAGGAGGTGATCGGCGAGGTCAGGGAGCGGTTGCGGCGGGGGCCTGGTCGGCCGAGTGTGGTGGCGTTGCACGGGCTGGGTGGTGTGGGGAAGACGAGTGTGGCCGTTGAGTACGCCCATCGGCATCAGGGTGACTATCAGCTCGTCTGGCAACTGCCGGCGCACGATTCCGCGGTGTTGTCGGCGGCTTTTGCGCGGCTGGCGGCGTTGCTGGGGTTGCGGGAGACGGCCGACGCGGCCGATCCGGTGGATCAGGTGCATGCGGCGCTGGCCGCGCGTACGGAATGCTGGTTGCTGATTTTCGACAACGTGCCGGATGCCGGGACGGTGCGGCGGTATCTGCCGCCGGCGGGGCCCGGGCATGTGGTGGTCACCAGCAGGTCGGGGAGCTGGCCGCCGGAGCAGGGGCTGGAGGTGCCGGTGCTGGAGCCGGGCCCGGGGGCGGAGCTGGTGCTGGCGAGGTCAGGCCAGGAGGATGCGGTGACCGCCGCGGCGGTGGTGGCGGAGCTGGGCGCGTTGCCGCTGGCGCTGGAGCAGGCGGCGGCGTTCATGGCGGAGACGGGGCTGCGGCCGGCCGAGTACCTGGAGCTGCTGCACGACCAGCGGGCCGAGGTGCTGGCCCAGGGGCAGCCGTGGGGGCATCGGGAGCGGGTCACGACGACCTGGCAGCTGTCGTTCAGCAATTTGGAGCGCACCAGCCCGGAGGCGATCGCGCTGCTGCGGGTGCTGGCATGCTGCTCGCACGAGCCGATCCCGTACCAGCTGCTGCTGTCGCCGCTCGAAGGGCGGGCGCCGCGTGAGGTGCTCGCGGCCGACCTGCGCAGGCAGCGGGCGTACGGACGGCTGCCGAGCACGCCGCTGCGGCGGGTGCGTGAGGTGCGGCCATGGCTGAGTGCGGTGATGGTGCTCCAGGAGCTGCCGTGCGACCCGCTGGCGGTGAACGCGGCGGTGAGCGCGCTGCGCGGGCACAGCCTGATCAGCCATCCCGCGGACGGCCTGGTCTCGGTGCACCGGCTGGTGCAGGCCGTCACTCTCGACCAGCTGCCGCCGCCCGAGCAGCAGCGGTGGCGGGACGTCGCGGCCGTGCTCCTGGAGTCGGTGCTGCCGGCGGATCCGCTCGACGCCGCCGCCTGGCCCCGGTACGCCGAGCTGCTGCCGCACATCCTGACGGTGCTCACCCCGGCGTCGGCCGGCATGGACAAGACGGCGCGGTACCTGGGAGCGAGCGGCGACTACCGGACGGCGCGGGCGCTGTATGAGGAGATCTGCGCGGCGCTCGCGGCCCGGCTGGGGCCTGAGCATCCGTCCACGCTGACCGCCCGGCACGAGCTGGCGCGCTGGACGGGTGAGCTGGGGGACGCGGCGTCGGCCAGGGACATGTACGCGGAGCTGCTGCCGCTGCGGGTGCTGGAGCTCGGGGCCACGCATCCGGACACGCTGGCCATCCGGCACGAGCTGGCCCGCTGGACCGGCGAGCTGGGGGACGCGGCGTCGGCGCGGTGGCAGTACGCGAAGCTGCTGCCGATCGGGGAGCGGGTGCAGGGCGCGGAGCATCCCGACACGTTGACCATCCGGCACGAGCTGGCACGCTGGACGGGTGAGCTGGGGGACGCGGCGTCGGCCAGGGACATGTACGCCGAGCTCGTGCCGATCCGGGAGCGGGTGCAGAGCGCCGAGCACCCCGACACACTCGCCGCTCGGGCGAACCTGGCGTTGTGGACCGGCGAGGCGGGTGATCCGGTCGGGGCGCGCGACCGGTATGCGGCGTTGCTGCCAGTTCGCGAGCGGGTGCAGGGGGCCGAGCATCCGGCCACGCTGATCACCCGGCACGAGCTGGCGCGCTGGACGGGTGAGCTGGGCGATGCGGCGGCGGCCAGGGACATGTACGCGGCGCTGCTCGTCGTACGGGAGCGCGTGTCCGGTGCCGACCACCCCGACACGCTCACCGTCCGGCACGAGCTGGCGCGGTGGACGGGTGAGCTGGGGGACGCGGCGTCGGCCAGGGACATGTACGCGGCGCTGCTGCCCATGCGCGAGCGCGTCCAGGGGCGCGACCACCCCGACACGCTGGCCGCCTGGGCGAACCTGGCGCTGTGGACCGGCGAGGCGGGTGACCCGGCGCAGGCCCGCGGCCACTGCGCGGCGCTGCTGCCCGTCAGGGAACGCGTGCTCGGCCCCCAGCACCCCGCCACCCTGCTCACCCGGCACGAGCTGGCGCGGTGGACGGGCGAGCTCGGTGACGCGGTCTCGGCCCGCGACCAGTACGCGGAGCTGCTGGTACGCCACGAGCACGCCTTCGGGGCCGAACACTCCGACACGCTGACGACCCGGCACAACCTGGCCTTCTGGACCGGGCAGGCGGGCGACCCGAGGACCGCGCGTGCGCAGTGCGCGGCGTTGCTGCCGGTCAGGGAACGGGTGCTCGGCGCCGACCATCCCGACGCTCTGACGACGCGGCACAACCTGGCGTACTGGACGGGGCAGGCGGGGGACGCGGAGGCCGCGCGCGACCTGTATGCGGCGTTGCTGCCGGTCTGCGAACGGGTGCTCGGCCCCGAACATCCCGACACGCTGACCGTCCGGCACGAGCTGGCCCGGTGGACCGGTGAGCTGGGCGACCCGGCGGCGGCCAGGGACGCGTACCTCGCCCTGCTCCCGCTGCGCGAGCGAGCCTCCGGGCCCGAGCACCCCGACACGCTGACCGCCCGCGCCAACCTGGCCTATTGGACCGGGCAGGCGGGGGACCCGGCGGGCGCCAGGGACCGGTACGCGGCGCTACTGCCCATCAGGGAACGCGTGCTCGGCCCCGGCCATCCGGTGACGCGGTCGACGAGGGAACAGCTCGCCTATTGGACGGAACGGACCTAGCGCCTCCTCGCCGCCTCCGCGTCGAACGGGTTCGGAGGCGGCCTCTCCTCAGCACCGAACGGCTTCGGAGGGGCCCCTCCTCAGCGTCGAACGGCTTCGGAGGCGGGCTGCTCCTCAGTGTTGAAGGGGCTGGAGGTAGCCCCTTCTCGTCGTCGAACAGGTCCGGTGGCGGGGCTGCTCACCGCAGCGCCAGGCGGGCGATGCGGCCGGATTCGCCGGAGGCCCAGCAGGTCAGGTCGCGGGTGCAGCTCACCGTGTCGAACGAGCCGGTGTCGAAGGTCTGCCAGGTCCGGCCGGCCGACCAGGAGACGTCGCTGCCGGAGGGGCCTACGGCGATGGCGGCGAAGGGCAGGTGGGGCAGCCAGGCGACGCCCGATCGGTAGGCGGGTGGGGGCGTGGTGGCGGGCTGCCAGGAGGCGCCGCCGTCCCGGGTGATGGCGGCGGCGTGGGGTGATGCCTCTTCTGGGCGGTAGTCGCCGCCGATCGCGATGCCTCGGTGCCGGTCGCGGAAGGCCAGGGCGAAGACGCCGCGTGCCGGGTCGGCGGCCGGGATCGGGGTGTCGGTGACCGTCCACGTACGGCCCCGGTCGGCCGAGTGGAACACGCGGGAGCGGTCGGCTCCGCCGGTGGACAGCCAGACGTCCCGCGCTCCGGCCACGGTCAGGCACTGCCCGCTCGCCGCGAATCCCGCCTCGCCGGGCAGCGCCGGCGGCATGCCGTCGGGGGGCAGGACCTGCCAGCTCCGTCCGCCGTCATCGGTGGCGAGGATGCGGAAGCGGCCGTCCACGGGGTCGCTCATCGCGAGGCCGTGCCGCCGGTCGAAGAAGGCGAGGCAGTCGTAGAAGGCGCGCGGCTCGTCGTTCCGGTACGTCTCCGTCCAGGTGCGCCCGCCGTCCTCGGTACGGTAGACGCGCGAGTCGGTGCCCTCGCCGATGGACAGCGCCACGGCCCGCTTCGCGTCGAACGCCTCGATGTCGCGGAACTGCAGCGCCTCGGTGCCGGGCGGGGAGACGTTCCGCCAGGTACGGCCGCCGTTCACGGTGCGCAGCACGACGCCCTCCGAGCCGGAGGCCCACACCACGTCCCTGCTGACGGGCGCCAGGCCGCGCAGGCGCGCGGTCACTCCGGTCTCCTTGAGCTCCCAGCCGAGCCGGGGCGGGCCTGCCTGGGCGGCCGGTGGGACGAGCAGCGGGGCGGCCAGGACGAGAGCCGCCGACAGCGCGCTCCATGCGCGACGAAGCCTCATGCCGGGCAAACTAGCCCGAAGGATCAACGTCGTCCATGCTCGTCGCGCGCTCGGCGTCCGGGGCGAGGAACGCCGAGACGAGCTCGTTCACCCGCTCAGGGCACTGCCGGTTCGACCAGTGGCCGACGCCTTCCAGCAGCTCGTAGCGGGCGCCGGGGATGAGTGCGGCGGCGGCTCTCGTACGGGCCTGGGGCACGCCGATGTCCTTGTCGCCCTGGATGAGCAGGACGGGGCAGGTGATCTCGGGCAGGCGCGGGCGCAGGTCGACGCGCATGCGGAAGGGGCCGATGGAGCCGTTCTGCCAGTCGGACGAGCCGGCGCCGCCCGCCCGTACCTCTTCGACGATCTCGTCCACGATCTCGTCGAAGTCCGGTACGGGCCCCGCGAACAGCGCCCGGCGGGCGAACGCCGCCACCTGCGCGCGCGTCCTGAGCAGCGCGCCCGGCAGCGTCCTGTTGAGCAGCGGCAGCTTGGCGGTGAGCCAGAGGAGCTGGTGCACGACGGGCGGGAACGCCAGGATGCCGGCCGGGGCGAGCGCCACGAGCCGGTCCACGCGGCCCGGATGCTCGATGGCGGTGGCGAGCGCGAGCGCGCCGCCCTGCGACAGGCCGACCAGGGCGGCCGAGCCGAGGCCGAAGTGATCGAGCACGTCGGTGACGCAGCGCAGCATGCGCTCGTGGGTGGCCCGGCCCTGCCACGGGCGGCTCTTGCCCTGTTTCGGCCAGTCGGGCGCGAGCACGAAGTGGTCCGCCGCGAGGACGGGGATGAGAGGTCGCCAGCTCAGCAGCGCGTTGTCGACGCCGGCGCCGCTGAGCAGCACCACCGGTGGCGCCTCGGGGTCGCCCGCGACGTGGACGTGCAGGCGCCCCTCGGGGAAGGTCAGGTACGTGCCGCGCGGCTCGCTCATCCGCCGCCCCCGTTCGCGGCGCGGTGGGCTTCCCAGCGCTGCCACAGCGCGGGCAGCTCGCTCTCCAGGAAGCGGTAGAGCTCGTTGACGTTGTCCAGGCGCTTGCGGCGCTCGGGGGAGCCGCCGTCCAGCACGCGCAGGCCGGCCTCGGTGATCTCGCGGAAGGCGGCCGTCTTGGCGTAGCGGGCGGCCAGCATGCGGCTCCACCCGTCGGGCGCGATGCGGAAGTACTCCTGCCGCTCGCCTCTGCGCCGCACCCCTTCGACCAGTCCGCTGGGCGTCAGGAGCCTGGTCGCGCTGCTGATCGAGCTGCGGCTGACGCCCAGCACCTCGGAGAGCCGGGCGGCGCTCTGCTCCGGCGGGTCGCTGATGAGCAGCCAGCCGATCACGCGGCCGGCGATCAGCGGCATGCCCTCCTTGGCGAAGAAGCTCGCGACGTCGTCGACGAAGTCCAGCTCGGCGTCGGTGGGGGTGTCGTCCATGCCGCCAGATTACTGTTGTTGCAGTCATTACTGCAACAACAGGAAATCGTGATGACCGCCGGCCTGGCCGCCGATCAGGCGGACACGGCAGGAGGAGCAGGGCATGGCCGGTGGACGACCGGCGGACGAGGTGGTGCTCGGGACAATCGCCGACCAGCTCGGGCGCCGCCATGGGCGAGCCCTGGGAGGTGCGTGACGGCATGGCCAAGGGGCCGGGCACGCTCGCGGTCGTGCTCGGCGCCGATCAGACCGGCAGCCCCGCGCACCTCGACCTCGACTTCGTCCTCCTCGTCCACCAGGAGGAAAACTGATCGGAGGAGGACACACGAAGGGACCCGCACGTGGTGGTGCGGGTCCCTCACTGGAAGGGCTACTTGGGGAGGACCAGGAGGGCGTCGCCCACTGTGCGTTCGGCGCCGTCCGAGGGGCGGTTGACGACCTTCTTGCCGACCACCATGGCCGTGGAGCCGCCGCCGTCCAGGTTGATCGCCTGGGTGGCGCCCAGCCAGCGCATGAACTGGGCGGCCTCCACGAAGTTCGCGCCGACGGTCTCGCCGGGGCGGCGGCCGTCGATGGTGGCCAGGATGAGGCTGCCGTTGCGGGTCGTGCCGAGGAGGGTGCGAGGGTGGCGGCGGAGGATCATGTTGATCGAGTCGTGCCCGTCCCGCTTGGCGGTGATCTTCACCTTGCCGTTGCGGACCAGCCCCACGCCGCCGGAGATGACGTGCAGGTCGGGGGTGAGCTTGAGCGCCCGCTTGGTACGCAGGTCCACGACCTTCGTCACGATCTTGACGGTCCAGTCCTGCCAGGCGTGCTCGTTGATCCAGTCGGCGGCCAGGCCGTTGCCGTGCAGCACGCGCGTCCCGGCGGCCACGGCGGCGCCGGACGCGCGCAGGCCGACGACCTTGCCGTTGGCGTCGAGGACGGCGTCGGTGCCGCCGGAGGGGGTCTTGGCGCCCCACTCCTCGGTGTAGAGGACCAGTTCGTCGGTGGTGGCGGCCCGGTTGACGCCGTTGACCTCGACCTTGGTGCCGTCCTGGGAGACGGCGGTGACGTCGGTCCTCAGCTCGGTGATCTTCGCGGTACGGCCCTTGAGCACGACGGCGGAGCGCCCGGGAAGGGCCTCGCTCAGCAGCCGGCCGCCGACCACGGAGGCGCCGACCGGCTCGCCGCGCAGCGCCTTGGAGGTGTGGATGTTGAAGAAGCCGCCGTTGACGCCGACCAGCGCCTTGCCCGCCTTCACCATCGAGGAGACGGTCTCGCGCTTGGCCACGCTGCGGCCGAGCGAGGCGGCGTACGAGCCGCGGAACACCCGCGAGTCGACCATGACGACCTTGGCGCTCCACGGCCCGGTGGTCTTGAGCCCGTCGTCGCCGAGGTAGTCGACCTTGACCTTCAGGCCCGCTTCCTTCAGCTTCTTGGCGGCCTTCTCGGCCTTCTTCTTGTCCTTCAGCGGCCACATGCCGACGCGGACCATGTAGACGGTCTGCGAGGGAGCGTCGGCGACGCCGGGCCTGACCACCTTCTGGACGCTGGGCGTCTCCCCGGCGGCCTCCACTTCGGCGGCCTTGGCCTCCGCGGTGTGCTGCATCCCGTAGTCGCGGCCGCTGGGCATCAAGACGGTCAGCGTGTAGCCGTCGGTGGCGGAGCCCGCCTGCACGTCGTACAGGTCGATGCCCTGCGTGACGGCGGTCATCGTCTTGGTCGGCACGGGTCGCGCGCCCAGCGGGAACTTCGCCGACGGGAACCGTACCGTGCGCTGTTCCGCGGTCGCGGGCAGCGCCGTGATGGTGAGCGCCGCGGCTATGGCCAGGCCGCCGGCGATCGTGCGTCGAGACATGAACTCTCCATAGGGCGGTGCAAGGGACCGCACCATAGTGGCGAGATCAAGGACCCCGAGGCAGGAGAACGCGCCAACTGGGTAAAGAGGTTACGAGATTGACATCGCCCTCCAGTACCATGCGTATATGACTTGTATCCGCATGTGGTGGCGGCCGACAGACGGCCGCTGATTCGCCCATGCGGGGGCCGTCCCAGAGACGGCCCTTCACCATCATGCGAGGTCCTCTCCGGGGCGGCACGAGACCCAGGAGAGATCCCATGAACGACATCGTCCTGACCGGTGACCGCCCGACCGGGCCGCTGCATCTCGGCCACTACTTCGGCTCCCTGGCCAACCGGGTCGAGTTGCAGGGCCGATATCCGATGTACGTGCTGGTCGCCGACTACCAGGTGATCACCGACCGCGACACGCCCGGCGAGATCCGGCGCAACACCACGGACCTCGTGCTCGACTATCTCGCGGTCGGCATCGACCCGGCGCGGGCCGTGATCTTCCAGCACAGCGCGATCCCCGAGCTGAACCAGCTCCTGCTGCCCTTCCTGAGCCTCGTGTCGGTGGCGGAGCTGCGGCGCAACCCCACGGTGAAGGACGAGATCGCGCACAGCTCGCAGCGGGCGGTGAGCGGGCTGATGTTCACCTATCCGGTGCACCAGGCGGCCGACATCCTGTTCTGCAAGGGCACGCTGGTGCCGGTGGGCAAGGACCAGTTGCCGCACGTGGAGGTGACGCGGCTGGTGGCGCGGCGCTTCAACGAGCGGTACGGCACGGTGTTCCCGCTGCCCGAGGCCATGATGGGGGAGCAGCCGCTGCTCAAGGGGCTCGACGGCGGCAAGATGAGCAAGAGCAGGGGCAACGCCATCGCCCTGTCGGCCACCGAGGACGAGACCGCCGCCCTCATCAGGAAGGCCCGCACCGACGCCGAGCGGCACATCACCTTCGACGAGGAGCGCCGCCCCGAGGTGGCCAACCTGCTCACGCTGGCCGGGCTCTGCCTCGGCAGGTCGCCGCGCGAGCTGGCCGGGGAGATCGGCGACGGCGGCGCGGCGACGCTCAAGCGGGTGACGACGGAGGCGGTCAACGAGTTCCTGCGGCCGATCAGGAAGCGGCGGGCCGAGCTGGGCGAGGGCGACGCGCGCCGGATCCTGGCCGAGGGGAACGAGCGGGCGCGCGAGCGGGCGGTGCTGACGCTGGAGGAGGTGCAGCAGGCCATGGGCTTGTCAGCTTCTCGGTCGTGAACGACCGAGCTTGCAGTTCCTCGCCGTCGATGGCTTCGACGGTCCGGTCCGCGTCAGGCAGCGTGACTCACTGCCCAGCCCGTCGCACCGCGTGAGGCGATGTTCCGGGCTGCGTTGACGTCGGCGTGCTCAGCGAAACCGCACGACGTACACGAGAAGGTGGCCTGGTCAGGCCGGTTGCGCTTGTCCACATGCCCGCAGTGCGAGCACTGCTGTGAGGTATGGGCCGCATCCACGGCGATCACCGCCACTCCTGCCCGGACCGCCTTGTAGGCGATGAAAGCTCCGAGCTGATGGAAACTCCAGGAGTGCAGCGTGACCCGCTGGGGCTTGCGAAGCCGTACCCGCTCGCGGATGCCCTGGAGATCCTCCAGAGCGATCCCGCGCCCGGTGCGTTCTGCCTCGGTCACGATGCTTTTGGCGATGACGTGGTTGACCTGCGCGGCGAACCGCGCCTCTCGACGACGCCGCCGTTTCAGCAGCCGCTTGGCGGATTTGGTCCGCCTGGCCTGCAGGCGGCGGCGAAGCCGGCGATGACGGTGGCGGACCGCGTTCAGTCCTTTGCCGCAATGGCGAACTCCATCGGAGGTGGTGGCGATGTTGGCGATACCCAGATCCACCCCGACGAAGCCGTCCGGTTCCGACAGCGGCTGCTCGGCCACCTCGACCGTGGCATGCAAGAACCACATCCCATCCCGGCAGACCAGATCCGACTCACCGCGTCGATGGGCGGCCAGCAGCGCCAGTTGCCGCGCCGAGCCGGTGAAGGCCACCCCTTTCAGCCGCCCGGCGGTCGTCCAGATCGACACCGTCCGCGCCTCATGCTGCCAGGACAGGCACCGATCGTCATACGGTTGAGCCGCCGACGATCGAAAAGAGATCGGCCGGGCTTCGATGCCGGCCCGGCGTGATGATCCCGGCCCGCCCAGGTTCCCGACGGCCAGATTGGCGTGCAGGGTGCGAGCCCGCACCACCAGCTTCACAGTCGAACACACTATCGTTTGGTCCCTGTCGCCGCGATGGGAACCCAAACCCCGATATCCGCACAGGGCGAACCGTCGTCTCCGCGCTGCATGCCCATTCCGTCTTCACATCCACGTACCGGCGCGGGGTGTTCACCGACGAACGGTCGAGTTCAACGGCGAGCACGACCATGTCCACCTGCTGGTCCACCACCCTCCCAAGGTCACGCTCTCGACGCTGGTCACCCCACTCAAAGGCGTTTCCGCCCGGCGCCATCTGTGGGGCGGGCACTTCTGGTCGCCCAGCACTTCGCCGCCTCCTGCGGCGGCGCGCCCTTGAACATCATCAAGAAGTACATCGAGAACCAGACACGGCCAGGCTGATCCGCCCACCCGAACCAGCCGTCACGCCACCGCTCAGGCCTGGAGACCCCCGGCGCCGTCGTTTCCTCCCAGGCGTGAACGCCCGGCGTTCCACGCCAGATTCGGCTGAACGCCGCCGGGAACGAACGTTCGCCCGCGTGCCTGACGAACGCCCGCGTCAGCGGTTCTCCCTGCGGAAGGACTCCAGCGCCAGTAACGCCACGTGCAGGGACAGGCAGGACTCGACGTCGTCGAGGTCGGTGTCGAGGATGCGCTCAAGGCGGCGCAGCCGGTCGTAGAAGGCGGGCCTGGACAGGTGGGCCTTCTGGGCGGCGACCGCCTTGTTGCGCCCGCAGTCGAGGTAGATGCGCAGGATGCGGGTCAGGTCGCCGCCACGCTGCGCGTCGTGGGCCAGCAGCGGGCCCAGCTCCCGCTCGGCGAACGTCTGCAGCCGCGCGTCGTCGCGCAGCAGGTGGAGCAGGCCGCGCAGGCGCAGGTCGGGCAGGCGGTAGTAGGCGCGGCCGTCGGGCTGGCGGACCGCCACCTCGGCGACCTGCTCGGCTTCGAGGAAGCTGCGGCGTACGTCCTTGATGGATTCGACGACCGAGCCGGCCGCCAGCACGAACGCGGCCCCGCACAGCCCGCGCAGCCGCTCGGCGAGCGCGGTCAGCGCGGGCTCTGCCTGGGTGCGTGGCGGGAGCGGCAGCAGCACGCCCACGCGCTCCTGGTCGAGCGCGCCCACCAGGGCGGGCAGGCGGGCGTCGCGGCAGGCGGCGGCGGTGCACTCGGCCAGTTCGCCGAGCTGCGCCTGCCCGTCGAGCGCCTGGTCGATGTGCTCGGTCGGCCGGATGACCACGCTGATCAGCCGCCGCCCGGTGAGCGGCACGCCCACCGCGCGGGCGCGGGCGGCGGCCTCGTCGGGGTCGGCGTAGGCGTGGGTGAGTATGCCGGTGAGGATGGTGCCGTGGGCCTGGCGTTCGAGCGACTCCTGGTGGCGCTCCAGCAGGCGGCCCAGGGCGAGCGTGGTGGCGGCCCGCTCGGCGAGCACCATGTCGCGCGGTGACGGCGTGCCGTCGCAGAGCAGGATGAGCCGCCCCCAGTCCTGCCCGCGCGCCCCGACGGTGGTGACGAGCCAGCCGGAGGCCGGATCGTACGCCGTGCGCTCGGCCGGCGCGACCGCCCGCGACCTGGTCTCCCACCCGGCGAGCAGGGCGCCCGCGTCGCGCCCCGCCGACTCGCAGGCCAGCACCTGGTGGGCGAGGTTCTCCAGCAGCACGGGCCGGCCGGACAGCCGGGCCACCTGCGCCAGCACCTCGGCGGGCGAGGCGCCCTCGACCGACAGCTCGGTGAAGACCTCGTGGAGCTGCTCGGAGGCGCGCAGCTCTTCGAGCTGGATGTCGATGATCCGGGAGTGCACCGATTCGGTGATCTGGACGAACGGGGTCTCCCTGGTCAGCACGATGACCGGCAGCCCGTGCTCCTCGGCGGCCTTGGTCACCGCGCGCGGCAGCTCGCGGACGAACCTGCGGCCCAGCTCCACGACCAGCCCCGACGCCCCGACGGAGGAGAGCTCGCCGATGTAGTCGGCGAGCTTCTCGGGGTCCTCGGGCAGCGCTACGCCGGTGGTGAGCACGAGCTCCCCGCCGCGCAGGAGATGGGCGATGTCGGCGATCTCGCCGACGTGCACCCACCGCACCTTGGTGTCCAGCCGGTCCGCGCCCGCGACCACGCGCGGGCTGCCGCGGCGCACGGTCTCCAGGGCGAGGACGTCGGCGATGGTGGGGAGCACGGGGCAGAGCCTAGCCGATCAACCTGTAAGAACGCCCACGGGGTGAATGACACATTGTCGGACATGTCATGGGTTGAGATCCTCTTCGCGATATTCCCGGCGGGGTTCGCGAACGCGCAGCTCGACGCGGCGAATCTTGCCGGAGATCGTCTTCGGCAGGTCGTCGAATTCGATGCGCCGCACCCGCTTGTACGGCGCCAGCTCCCTGCGGCAGTGCTCGAAGATCGACCTCGCGGTGTCCTCGCCGGGCTCGAAGCCGGGGGCCAGCAGCACGTACGCCTTCGGCACCGCCAGGCGTACCGGGTCGGGGGCGGGCACCACGGCGGCCTCGGCCACGGCGGGGTGCTCCAGCAGCACGCTCTCCAGCTCGAACGGCGAGATGCGGTAGTCGGACGCCTTGAAGACGTCGTCGGTCCTGCCCACGTAGGTGATGTAGCCGTCCTGGTCGCGGGTGGCGACGTCGCCGGTGTGGTAGAAGCCGCCGCGCATCGCGTCGCCCGATCCACCGACATATCCGGACATGAGGCCGAGGGGGCGGCGGTCGTCCAGCGGCAGGCAGATCTCCCCGTCGTCCCCCTGCTCGCCGGTGACCGGGTCGATCAGCACGACCTCGTAGCCGGGCAGCGGGCGCCCCATCGACCCCGGCCTGACCTGCTCGCCCGGCGCGTTGCCGATCTGCGCCGTCGTCTCGGTCTGCCCGTAGCCGTCCCTGATCGTGATGCCCCACGCCTTGGCGACCTGGTCGATGATCTCGGGGTTGAGCGGCTCGCCGGCGGCGACGGCCGTGCGCAGGGGCAGCCTCCAGGCGGTGAGGTCCTCCTGGATGAGCATCCGCCACACCGTGGGCGGCGCGCAGAACGTGGTGACCCGCTCGTCGCGCAGCACCTCCAGCAGCGCGGACGCGGAGAAGCGCTGGTAGTCGTGGATCAGCACGGTCGCCCCGGCGTTCCAGGGGGCGAAGACGTTGCTCCAGGCGTGCTTGGCCCAGCCCGGCGAGGAGACGTTGAGGTGCACGTCGCCGGGCCTGATCCCGATCCAGAACATCGTGGACAGGTGGCCCGCGGGGTAGGAGGCGTGGGTGTGCTCGACCAGCTTCGGCTGGGAGGTCGTGCCGGAGGTGAAGTAGAGCAGCAGCGTGTCCTCGGCCCTGGTCGGCGCGTCGGGGGTGAAGAACGTGCCCGCCTCGTACGCCTCGTGGAAGGGCAGCCAGCCGAACGCGTCGCCCACGGCGATCTTCGTGTACTCGCCGGCCTCGAACTTGCCGGCGTCGGCCGCGTTCGCGATGACGTGGGACACCCCGCCGCGCTGGATGCGCTCGGTGACGTCCTTCGCGGTCAGCAGCGTGGTGGCCGGGATGATGACCGCGCCCAGCTTCATCGCGGCGAGCAGCGCCTCCCACAGCTCGGCCTGGTTGCCCAGCATGAGCAGGATCCGCTCGCCCCGCCGCACGCCCTGCTCGTGCAGCCAGTTGGCGACCTGGTTGGAGCGGGCCGACAGCTCGGCGAAGGTGTAGGAGGCGCTGCTCTCGCCGACGATCTTGAGAGCGACGGCCTCGGGGGTCTCGGCGGCCAGCACCCCGTCGAACCAGTCGAGCGCCCAGTTGAACTCGGCCGGTCTGGGCCAGCGGAAGCCGCGCCTGGCGGTGCCGGGGTCGGCGTCGAGGAGGAAGTCGCGGGCGGCACGGAAATCGCTCATGCCCGGGATCCTGCTACGGCGCGAGCCGCCGCTCAAGACCGTCGAGCAGCGACACGAGGCCGAAGTCGAAACACAGCGCCCGGATGGCGTCGGGATCGTCGTAGACGTCCATGTCGATGCTCTCCAGCATCTCGGGGTGGGCCGCGGCGGCCTTGCGGACGGTGGCGCGCATCTCGTCGGCGTCGTAGTCGCGGTCGCCCATCGTGGCGTTCCAGGCGATCTCGGGGATCGTCATGCCGAACACGTAGGCGGTGAGCGTGGAGCCGGCGAAGTCGACGTCGAAGCCCTTGAACCCGGCGGCCTTGAACATCCGGCGCATCCGGTCGGCGACCCGCATCGCGTGGGGCCCGAGCGCGGGCAGGCGGCCGATCAGGTCGCCCGACCAGGGGTGGCGCAGGATCACCTCGCGCATGCTGTAGGCCAGCACGGACGTGGCGTCGCGCCAGCCCACCTCGTCGGGGTCGGGCACGGTCATCTCCGCCCACACCTCGTCGTAGGCGAGTTCGAGCAGCTCGTCCTTGTGAGCGACGTACCAGTAGAGGCTGGTGGCGCCGGCGTCCAGCTTGGCGCCGAGCTTGCGCATGCTGAGGCCGCCCAGCCCCTCCTGGTCGAGCAGTTCGACGGCGGCGGCGACGATCTCCTCCCTGGTGCGGCCGGGGGCGGCGCTCTTGCGGGGCTCGCGGACCCAGACGGAGGAGAACGGCTTGCTGCTCATGCCTCCAGGATAAAACCACTCGCACACTGTGCGAGAGTGTCGTACGGTGTGCGAGTGAACTCGAACGCTGTACGAGACCCGCGCCGATGGTGGATCCTGGCCGCCCTCTGCCTGGCATTGCTGGTGCTGGTCATCGACAACACCGTCCTCAACCTGGCCATCCCGTCGCTCAACCAGGAGCTGGGCGCGACGCCGTCGGACATCCAGTGGATCCTCGACGCGTACGTGCTGGCCTTCGCCGGCCTGCTGCTGACCGCGGGCAGCCTGTCCGACAAGTACGGCCGCCGCCGCTTCCTCATCGTCGGGCTGGCGTTCTTCGGCGGCGCCTCCCTGCTGGCCCTGGTCGTCACCGAGCCCTGGCAGCTGATCGCCGCCCGCTTCCTCATGGGCGTCGGCGGCTCGCTGGTGATGCCGTCCACGCTGTCGATCCTGATGACCGTCTTCGACGCGGACGAGCGGCGCAAGGCGATGGCGGGCTGGAGCGCGGTGGCCCTGGTCGGCATGGTGTCGGGGCCCACGCTCGGCGGCTTCCTGCTGGAGCACTACTGGTGGGGCTCGGTCTTCCTGCTGAACGTGCCGGTGGCGGCGATCGCCATCGTGGCCGCCGTCATCCTGATGCCCGAGAGCCGCAGCCCGGCGCGCAGGATCGACCCGGTCGGCGTGGTGCTGTCGATCGTCGGCCTGACCGCGGGCGTCTACGTGATCATCGAGCGGGAGTGGAACCTTCCGATCATCGCGCTCGCGGTGCTCGCGCTGGCCGCGTTCGTCATCTGGGAGCGCAGGCAGAAGCAGCCGATGCTGCCGCTGCACCTGTTCGCCAACCGCAACTTCAGCGGCGCCTCGTTCTCGATCCTGCTCATGTCGTTCGGCGCCGGCGCCGTGATGCTGATGCTGACCCAGTACCTGCAGTTCGTGCTGGGCTACGGGGAGATGCAGGCGGGGCTCGCCATGCTGCCGTACGCCGTGGCCGCCGCGATCTTCAACGGCGTGGGCGCCGGGCTCGGGCGGCGGCTGAGCAACCGGGTGCTGGTCGGCGCGGGGCTGCTGCTCATGGCGGGCGGCTTCGTGGTGATGGCGCTGACCACCGGCTACCTGCCGCTGCTGACCGGCCTGGTGATCATGGGCATGGGCGGCGGGCTGGCGGGGCCGTCGGCGTACGCCTCGCTGATGGGCGCCATCCCCGTCGATCACGCCGGGGTCGGCTCCGCGCTCAACGACACCGTGCAGCAGGTGGGCATGGCGCTCAGCATCGCGGTGCTCGGCAGCGTGCTGGCCGGGCGCTACACCTCGGAGATGCCGGCCGATCTGCCGGCCGCCGCCAGGGAGTCGATCGGGGGCGCGCACGGGCTCGGGCTCGCCGACGTCGCCGACGAGGCGTTCACCTCGGCCATGCACCTCGGCTCGTGGGTGGGCGGCGCCTTCTGCGTGGCCGCCGCGCTGCTGGCCGTCAGCGTGCTGCGCCCGCCGGCGCCCGCCGCCGCTCCCGCGCCCGCACCGCAGGGCAGCCCCGTGTGACGGGTTTCCACTGTGTAAGGCATTTTCCCGCCGCGTCGACACGTTGCACATAGGAGGGCACCCGACCGGAAAGGGATACTCGATAACATGTCGGACCTACTCGCGCGCCACCGGGCAGTGCTGCCCAACTGGCTGGCACTCAACTACAACGAGCCCATCGAGATCGTCAGCGGCAAGGGCAACCGCGTCATCGACGCGGACGGCAAGAGCTACCTCGACTTCTTCGCCGGGATCCTGACCAACATGATCGGGTACGACGTGCCGGAGGTGCGCGATGCCGTCGAGCGCCAGCTCGCCACCGGCGTCGTCCACACCAGCACGGTCTACCTGCTGCGGGGGCAGATCGAGCTGGCCGAGAAGATCGCGCGACTGTCCGGCATCCCCGACGCCAAGGTGTTCTTCACCAACTCCGGCACCGAGGCCAACGAGACCGCGCTGCTGCTGGCCACGTACGCGCGTAAGAGCGACCAGGTGCTGGCCATGCGGCAGAGCTACCACGGGCGCAGCTTCGGCGCGATCAGCGTCACCGCCAACCGGTCGTGGAAGAACAACTCGCTCTCCCCGCTCAACGTGCACTTCCTGCACGGCGCCGACCGGCACCTGACCCAGTTCAAGGGCCTGTCGGACGCCGACTACATCAAGGCGTGCGTGGACGACCTGCGCCACGTCCTGGCCACCTCCGTCTCCAACGACGTGGCGGCGCTGATCGCCGAGCCGATCCAGGGCGTGGGCGGGTTCACGATGGCCCCCGACGGGCTGTTCGCCGCCTACAAGGAGGTGCTGGACGAGCAGGGCATCCTGTTCATCTCCGACGAGGTGCAGACCGGCTGGGGCCGCACCGGCAGCTCGTTCTTCGGCATCGGCGACCACGGCGTGACGCCCGACATGATGACCTTCGCCAAGGGGCTCGGCAACGGGTTCGCGGTGGGCGGCGTCGTCGCGCGCGGCGACCTCATGGACGCGCCGCACGCGGTGGGCCTGTCCACCTTCGGCGGCAACCCCATCGCCATGGCCGCCGCCAACGCCACCCTCGACTACGTGCTCGACCACGACCTCCAGGCCAACGCCGCCCGTACCGGGGAGATCATCATCAGCGGCCTCAAGGCCGCGGCGCAGCGCCTGTCCGTGGTCAAGGACGTGCGCGGCAAGGGCCTGATGTTCGCCGTCGAGCTGGAGAGCCCCGCCCAGGCGGGCCGCTTCATGGAGCTGACCAAGCGGGCGGGCCTGCTGGCCGGCAAGGGCGGCCTGTACGGCACCGCCATCCGCATGGCGCCGCCGCTCACCCTCAGCGTGGACGAGGCCACCGAGGGGCTCGGCATCATCGTGACCGCCCTGGAGACCATCGACGCGGAGGCAGCGGCCCAGTGAAGTCCGTCAAGCACTGGATCGGCGGCGCACTTGCCGACGGTGACTCCGCGCGTACCGCGGAGATCTTCAACCCGGCCACCGGCGAGGTGAGCGGCCACGTCGCGCTCGCCTCGGCCGCCGACGTGGACGCCGCCGTCGCGGCGGCCGTCGCGGCCTACCCCGCCTGGCGGGACGCCTCGCTCACCAAGCGCACGCAGGTGCTGTTCCGCTTCCGCGAGCTGATGTACGCCCACCGCGACGAGCTGGCCGCCCTCATCTCGGCCGAGCACGGCAAGGTGCACTCCGACGCGCTCGGCGAGGTGGCCCGCGGCCTGGAGGTCGTCGAGTTCGCCTGCGGGATATCGCACCTGCTCAAGGGCGGCTTCTCCGAGGGTGTCTCGACCCGGGTCGACTCCTACTCGATCCGCCAGCCGCTGGGCGTGGTGGCCGGCATCACGCCGTTCAACTTCCCGGCCATGGTGCCGATGTGGATGTACCCGGTCGCGATCGCCTGCGGCAACGCGTTCGTGCTGAAGCCGTCGGAGCGCGACCCGTCGGCCTCGCTGCTCATGGCGCGGCTGTGGCAGGAGGCCGGGCTCCCCGACGGCGTGTTCAACGTCGTGCAGGGCGACAAGGTGAGCGTGGACCGGCTGCTTGAGCACCCCGACGTGCGCGCGGTGTCGTTCGTCGGCTCCACCCCCATCGCCCAGTACGTCTACGAGACCGGCACCGCCCACGGCAAGCGCGTCCAGGCGCTCGGCGGCGCCAAGAACCACATGCTGGTGCTGCCCGACGCCGACCTCGACCTGGTGGCCGACTCGGCGGTCTCGGCCGGGTTCGGCTCGGCGGGGGAGCGGTGCATGGCGATCTCCGTCGTGCTGGCCGTGGACCCGATCGGCGACGAGCTGGTGGGCAAGATCGTCGAACGGGTCGGCAGGCTCGTGGTCGGCCCTGGCGACGACCCCAAGTCCGAGATGGGGCCGCTCGTCACCGGGCCGCACCGCGACAAGGTCGCCTCCTACCTCGACCTCGGTGTCCAGGAGGGCGCCAAGCTGGTCGTGGACGGCCGCGAGACGCCCGTGCTGGGCGGCGGCAAGGCGGCCGAGACGCCCGGTTTCTGGCTCGGGCCGACCGTGCTCGACCACGTGCCCGTCGGGTCGCGCACGCACACCGACGAGATCTTCGGCCCGGTGCTGTCGATCGTGCGCGTCTCCTCGTACGAGGAGGGCCTGGAGGTCATCAACAACGGCCTGTACGGCAACGGCACCGCCATCTTCACCAACGACGGCGGCGCGGCCAGGCGCTTCCAGAACGAGGTGGAGGTCGGCATGATCGGGATCAACGTGCCGATCCCCGTGCCCATGGCGTTCTACAGCTTCGGCGGCTGGAAGTCGTCGCTGTTCGGCGACACCCACGTGCACGGCACCGAGGGCGTGCACTTCTACACCCGCGGCAAGGTCGTCACCTCCCGCTGGCTCGACCCCTCGCACGGCGGCGTGAACCTGGGCTTCCCCACGAACGGGTAAGCGGCGCTCACGGGCGGGAGGAACGACCGTTCCTCCCGCTCCCGTCCCCGGTAAGCTCCAGCACGACGGACAAGGGGGGACATCGTGAACGGTCGTCGTACTTATGCCCTGGCGCTCGCCGCGACGGCGCTGGTCGCGGGCGTGGGCGTGGCGGCTCCTGCGGCCGTTCCCGGGCCTCAGGGCGTGCGGCCCCAGCCCACCCCCACGGCCAAACCCAGCGCGAGCTCCACTCCCACGCCCACGCCGAGCGCCACCCAGCTCGACGGCACGCTGCAGATCCTCACCTACCGCGGCTACGCCGAGTACGGCGGCGTCAGCTCCCGCGTCAACTGGGTCGGCTCGTTCGAGAAGGAGACCGGCTGCCGCATCGCCAGGCTCGACATCGCGCAGACCGCTGAGGAGTTGGCCGCGCGGGTGGACGACCGGCCCTACGACGTCGTCACGGCCGGTCCCGTGCTGGCGGCCGACCTGATCGAGCGCAAGTGGGCGCAGCCGATCGACCCGGCCAAGGTGAGCGGCTACACCGACCTCGACAAGCGGTTCCGCGACATGACCACCGTGTCGGGCAAGTCGTACGGGGTGCCGTACCTGTGGGCGTACGACGAGTTCGTCCGCGACCGCAACACGGGCGGCGACCTTGAGCAGGTGTTCTCCTCGACGCGGGCGGCGCTCAGGGACAGCCCGCTGACGATCGCCGCCGCGGCGCTGGCCGAGGGGGCGAAGGAGCCGTACGAGCTGAGCGAGGCCGACCTCGACAAGGCGATGGCGCTGCTCGACCGCAACAAGGACCGCACCTACTGGCGCAACCCCGTCGACCTCGTCAAGGGCTTCGCGACGGGCGCGCTCGACTATGCCCAGCTCACCCCCTACTACCGGCTGCTCCTGCAGAAGGCGGGGGTGCCCCTCGAGACGGTGAAGACGCGGGCCACGCTCGGCTGGCTCGACTCCTGGATGCTCAGCGCGAACGTCCCCGACGCAACCTGCGCCTACCGCTGGCTCAACTGGGTGACCGCGACCGACGCGCAGCGCGACGCCGCCGCGTGGACGGGCATGGCGCCCGCCAACGGCAAGGCGTGCAAGGGGCGGGCCAGGGCGATGTGCCGGGCGTACGGGATGGGCGACGACAAGCGGCTCGGCAAGGTGGACTTCGCGGTGCGCCCGCCCGGGGGTTGCCGCGCGGACGACGGGGAATGCACTGACTACGCCACCTGGGCCAAGCGGTGGCAGGAGCTCATGAAGTAAGTGGTGGCCGCCCCCACCTGACTGTGCCGCGGGCTCGCCCTTCTCCCCCGCTGGGCGGGCTCGCTCTGAGGCGCCCCGGGCCTTCCCCTCTGTCCCGGGGCGTCTCGCCGCGCTCGTCGTGCGTCAGCGGGACGGGAAGGCCACCACGGTGGCCATGGGCGCCGGCACGAGGGCCTCGGCGCAGTCGGCGCACGCGAGGATCGGTGCGTCGTCGGGCAGGCGGCCCACGCGCACGCGCGGGCGCGGCCATCGCTTGTGGCAGACGACGCAGGCATCGCCGTCGCGCTGGGCCCAGGTCAGGCCCTCAGGGTCGAACGTCAACATGTCCTGCGCCGTTCTGGTCGCACCCCAGCTCATCACGCTCCCACCGCCCATGGGACTCTCCGCATGTCGCAACCGTTATAACCCTGACCGTGGCCGTGAGCGTCCTGCTGAGCGTCAAGTCAGGGTGAATTCTCTACCCGAGCGACGCCTTTTACACCACAAAAACGGGCAACCAGCCGCAAGCTGGGTGCCCGTTTCGTAGGGTTTCGTCTAGAGGTCGGCGATGGCCTTCTCCAGGATGCCGAGGCCCTCCTCCAGCAGGTGCTCGGGGATGACCAGCGGCGGCAGGAAGCGCAGCACGTTGCCGTACGTGCCGGCCGTCAGCACCAGCAGGCCCTCCGCGTGGCAGCGCTTGACGACCTCCGCGACGGCCGCCGGGTTCGGCTCCTTGGTGCCCGGCTCGACCAGCTCGATCGCGATCATCGCGCCCCGGCCCCTGACGTCCCCGATCACGCCGAAGCGCTCCTTGAGCGCCTCCAGGCGGGGCAGCATGATCTCGCCGATCCGCCTGGCCCTGGCCACCAGGTCGTCGGACTCGATCGTCTCCAGCACGCCCAGCGCGGCCTCGCAAGCCAGCGGGTTGCCGCCGTACGTGCCGCCGAGCCCGCCCGCGTGCACCTTGTCCATGATCTCCGCGCGCCCGGTCACCGCCGCCAGCGGCAGGCCGCCCGCGATGCCCTTGGCCGTGGTGATGATGTCCGGCACGACGCCCTCGTCCTCGCAGGCGAACAGCGTCCCCGTACGCGCGAAGCCGGTCTGCACCTCGTCGGCCACGAACACGATGCCGTTCGCCCGGCAGAACTCCGCGATGCGCGGCAGGAAACCCCTGGCCGGCACGATGAAGCCGCCCTCGCCCGCGATCGGCTCGATCACCACGGCGGCCACGTTCTGGGCGCCGATCTGCTTGGTGATGAGGTCGATGGCCTGCTCGGCCGCCTCATCCGCGCAGTTGTCAGGGCCCGTCGGCCAGCGGAACGGGTAGGCCAGCGGCACCCGGTAGACCTCCGGCGCGAACGGCCCGAACCCCTGCTTGTACGGCATGTTCTTGGCCGTCAGCGTCATCGTCAGCAGCGTGCGGCCGTGGTAGCCGTGGTCGAACACGACGACTCCAGGGCGGCCCGTCGAGTGCCGGGCGATCTTGACCGCGTTCTCCACGGCCTCGGCGCCCGAGTTCACCAGGAACGTACGCTTCTCGTGCTCGCCCGGCGTCAGCTCGTTGAGCTTCTCGCACACCTGCACGTACGACTCGTACGGGGTGACCATGAAGCAGGTGTGGGTGAACTCGGCGACCTGCTTGCGCACCCGCTCGACGACCTTGGGCGCGGCGTTGCCCACGTTCGTCACGGCGATGCCGGAGCCGAAGTCGATCAGCGAGTTCCCGTCGGCGTCCTGCACCACCCCGCCGCCCGCGCGGGTGACGAAGACCGGCAGGGTCGTGCCGATGCCGGGTGGGACGGCGGCCTGCTTGCGGGCCAGCAACTCCTGCGACCTCGGGCCTGGGATGGCGGTCACGACGCGCCGCTCCTGGGGAATGCTCATGCTTCGACGTTATGGTGGGCTTTCACCTGCGCCGATAGGTCGATATGTAACACTGGGAGTGGTCGTCTTAGCCGAAATGGACAAATTCCGCATGCCGCCTACGCTGCAGACCGTCATGCGCCGCATGCACCTGAGGCCGCTGGCCGGCACCTCAGGGCCCGGCGTGCTCGACGCGGCCGTCCGCTGGGTCGCCGTCAGCGAGCTGGCCGACCCGACACCCTACCTGGAGGGCGGCGAACTCCTGCTCACCACCGGCCTGCGCATGGACGGCGACCTGACCGGCTACGTCGCCCGCCTCGTCAGGCGCGGGGTGGCCGGGCTCGGGTTCGGCGTCGGGGTCTCGCACGAGGAGACGCCGGCCGCCCTCGTCGAGGCCGCGGAGGCGGCCGGGCTGCCGCTGCTCGAGGTGCCGCGCGAGACGCCGTTCATCGCCATCGGCAAGGTCGTCAGCGAGCTGCTCGCGGCCGAGCAGTACGAGGAGATCAGCCGCGCCTTCGCCGCCCAGGGCCGGCTGACGCGGGCGGCGCTGCGGCCCGAGGGCGTGCACGCCGTCATCGACCGGCTCGCCAAGGAGGTCGGCGGGTGGGCGGCGCTGCTGGACGAGTCGGGCGAGGTCCGCCACGCCACGCCGGACGCCAGGACGGACGCGGTCGCCGCCGAGCTCTCCCGCCGCCGCGGCCGCCCCCTGGACACCCCCCGGCGGGCCGAGGCGGGGGATGGGCGGATGCCGGCGAGCCTGGCGCTCTCCGCGCCCGGTGAGCACATCGTGGTGCAGCCGCTGGGTGGGGGCGGGCGGCCACGGGGGTTCTTCGCCGTCGGGGCCGGGCACGCGTTCACGCCCGTCACGCAGACCGTGATCAACGCCGCGGGCTCGCTGCTCACCCTGTCCATGGAGCAGGGCAGGGCGCAGCGCGCGGCCGAGCGCAGCCTGCGGGCCGCCGTGCTGGAGCTGCTGCTGGCGGGGGAGGAGGAGCGGGCCAGGGCGGTGCTGGGCCGGCTGGGCGGCCGGCTGCCCGCCGCACCCGTGGTGGTGCTCGCGGCGGGACCCGACGCGCTGGACGCGCTGGAGGCGGTCACGTTCACCGCGCTGACCGGCGTGCCGGACGTCGTCGCGCTCGTGCCCGAGCAGGAGGCGGCTGAGGTGGCCCTGAGCGCGGACGCGCCGGTCGGGGCGAGCCTGCCCACCGGCTACGGCACCCTGCGCGACGCGCTCGACCAGGCCAGGCGGGCCCTGGAGGCGGCCCTGGACACGCGCAGGGGCCCGGTCGTCAGGTTCGGCGAGCTCGCGGGGCAGGGGCTGCTCGCGCTGCTCGACCCGGCCGCCGCCCACGCGTTCTCGACGGCGGTGCTGGCCCCGCTCACCGCGTACGGCTCCCGCGCCGACCTCATGGAGTCGCTGCGGGCGTACCTGGAGAGCAACGGCCACTGGGACGCCGCGGCGCAGCGGCTCGGCGTGCACCGCCACACGCTGCGCTACCGCATGAGACGCGTCGCGGAGCTGCTGGGCCGCGACCTCGACGACCCCGGCGTGCGCGCGGAGCTGTGGCTCGCCCTGGAGGCGGCCGGCCGCCCGCCGCTGCGCGGCCGCGCTACTCCGGCTTCTCGACCTGGTAACAGCAGATGATCGCGGTCGTCACGGCCTCGTACGTGCGCCCGTCGCGCAGGTGCCCGGCCCGCTCCAGGCTGATCGCACCCTGAGCGGCCGCCCAGAACGCGTCGGCGATCTTGCGGGGCTGCGTCGGGATCAGGTAGCCGGCCGAGATGCAGTCGGCGATGACGCGGTCGAGGATGTTCAGGGCGGCGCGGGCGAGGGTGCGGGCGCGCTCGCTGGGCTCGAAGCCGGGGATCGCGCGCTCGAACATGAGGCTGTAGTAGCCGGGCTCCGACAGGCACGCCTGCCGGTAGGCGGGGCCGAGCGCGGTCAGGTGCTCGTACGGGTTGCGCCGCTGCGGCACGGCCTCCAGATAGCGGCGGAAGCGCTCGAACCCCTCCAGATAGAGCGCCTCCGCCAGCCCTTCCCTGTTGCCGAACATCGTGTAGATGACGGTCGTCGTGCAGCCGGCTTCCGCGGCGATCCTGCGCATGGTGAGGCTGTCGGGCCCGTCGCTCTGGAGCAGGTTGACGGCCACGTCGAGGAGACGCGAGCGAAGTTCGTCGTGGGTGGCGCGCTCGCCCAGGAGGTAAGCACCCTGGAGTCCCAGAGGCGCCGAGGTCATGAGACCTCCCTTGCGGCCAAGGAGCTATGCGTCCTTGTGACCTCACGTCGTTCGGTCACGGGGCCCACGCCTTTCTGATCGAGGGCCCACCGCGCTGGAGACCCGCACTCGATGACTTAGCCATGGCGGAGATCCCTCAAACCACTCCGCATGGTAAACATCCCGAATTGGGTCTACTTCTGTTACATCATGGGTATACAACAGGGCTTGTACTTAACGGTGAGCCCTCGTGTGAGTCTTGTGCATCGTGGTGTAAATCCCCCGTGCACGCGTGGCATAACGTCGGGGTATGGACGTGCGTACCTTCTGGCTGGCCGGCCGCGCCGCGACCGGGGAGACCGAGCTCACTGTCACCAACCCCCACGACGGCCGCGCGGTCGCGCGGCACTGGGTGCCCACCGACGCCCAGGTGGAGGAGGCCGTCGCGGCCGCGGCCGCGGTCGCCGGGCAGGCCGCCGCGCTGCCCGTGCACGTACGCGCCGAGGCGCTCGCTCACGTCTCGCGCCGCCTCGCCGAGCGGGCCGACGAGATCGCCCACCTCATCACCGCCGAGAACGGCAAGCCCATCATGTGGGCGCGCGGCGAGGTGAGCAGGGCCGTCGCCACCTTCCGCTTCGCCGCCGAGGAGACCCGCCGCTGGTCCGGCGGCGTGCAGCGGCTCGACACCGAGCCCGCCGCGGCCGGCCGCCTCGCCTACGTCTCCCGCGTGCCCAAGGGCCCCGTGCTGGCGATCACCCCGTTCAACTTCCCGCTGAACCTGGTCGCCCACAAGGTCGCCCCCGCCATCGCCGTCGGCGCGCCCGTCATCGTCAAGCCCGCGCCCGCCACCCCGCTGTCCTCGCTGCTGCTCGGCGAGATCCTGGCCGAGACCGACCTGCCCGCCGGCATGTTCTCGGTGCTGCCCATCGAGAACGAGCGCGCCTCCGCCCTCGTGACCGACCCCCGGCTGCCCGTCGTGTCGTTCACCGGCTCCGCGCCCGTCGGCTACGCCATCGCCGACCAGGTGCCGCGCAAGCACGTGACGCTGGAGCTGGGCGGCAACGCCGCCGCCGTCGTGCTCGCCGACGCCGACCTCGACTGGGCCGCCCAGCGCATCGCCCTCTACTCCAACTACCAGGCCGGGCAGAGCTGCATCGCCGTCCAGCGGGTGATCGTCGAGCAGTCCGTCTACGACGCCTTCGCCGAGCGGCTGCTGCCCGCCGTCAACGCGCTCGTCACCGGCGACCCCTCCGACGAGAAGACCCAGGTCGGGCCGCTCGTCTCCGAGGCCGCCGCCGAGCGGGTCGAGCAATGGGTGCGCGAGGCGGTCGACGCCGGCGCCACCCTGCTCGCGGGCGGCGGGCGCGACGGCGCCACCGTCGAGCCGACCGTGCTGGCCGGCGTGCCCCACGACGCCAAGGTCGCCTGCGAGGAGGTCTTCGGGCCCGTCATGATCCTGCAGCCGGCCGCGTCCATCGACGAGGCCTACGCGATGGTCAACGACTCCAAGTACGGGCTGCAGGCCGGGGTGTTCACCCGGTCGCTCGACGCCGCCTTCCGCGCCAACCGGGAGCTGGAGGTGGGCGGCGTGATCATCGGGGACGTGCCGTCGTACCGGGCCGACCAGATGCCGTACGGCGGGGTCAAGGACTCCGGCATCGGGCGCGAGGGGCTGCACTCGGCCATGGAGGACCTGACGTACGAGAAGGTCATGGTCCTGACCGGGCTGTCGCTGTAGGAACCGCGGCGGGGTGACGCGGCGCGCCCGTCACCCCGCCCGTCCTGATCCCCTCCTCCTAGGCGCGTTCGGCCGTGCGGAAGAGGGACTTGATCGTGTCGCCGAAGTACGGGCCGTACATCGTGCGGTGGTCGTCGCTGTACTTGAAGCTGCTCAGCGACGTTATCGTGCCCCTGCCCGTCGCGGTGTCGAACGACGTCATCCACGGGCCGCCGCTGGCGCCCGCCGTCATGTCACAGCCGAGGCCCTGGTCGCGGGTCTGACCGTGCGGGTCGTTCTTGAGCCGGCCCGCGCAGTAGACGAGGTGCGAGCCGTCGTACGGCGGGTCCGCCGGGTAGCCGAAGCCGAACGCCTGGCCGCCGCGGCCCGTGTTGAAGGCGATGCTCTGGGCTCCGACGACGTCCGTCACGTGGCGGCCCCTGGAGGTGGCCAGGGCGACCATGCCGACGTCGTAGTTGTCGTCGCCGCTGCGCGACCACGGGCCGGCGACGAACATGCGGCGGGCGGTGTACTGGCCGTACGGGTGCTCGTGGGCCGTGTCGTACCCCGGGACGAACGTCCAGTTCGCCGCCCACTCGCCGGAGCCGTCCTTCACGCAGTGGCCGGCGGTGACCACGACGTCCCTGTTGGCGCTCTTGACCGTGCTCGCCGAGCAGACGAAGTCGGCGCCCGCCACGGTCAGGAACACCCGGCCCGTGGTCCTCGCCACCTGGCCGCCGGTGATCCAGCGGGAGCCGACCGTGCTGGTGGCTGGCTTCGCGGGCCTGGCCGGCGCGAGGGGGCGGGCGGCCGCCATGAGCTCACGCGGCGACGGCACCGCCGACTCCCCGCCCGCTCCCGCCGGACCGCTCGCTCCCGCCGGACTGCTCGCTCCCGCCGGGCCGCTCGCTCCCGCCGGACCGCTGAGCGGTCCTGCGGCGCCTCGCGCCGGCGCCCCGCTCGCGGGGCCGCTGTTCGCGGGGGCGGCGCTGCCCGTGAGGCCCTTCGTGATGCCGCTCAGGCCGCCGGTGAGGCCGCGTTCGACGAGGCCGAGCACGTCGATCGGCAGGGCCTTCGCCATGCGTTCCGGCGTCCAGTACGCGAGCACGCGCCGCTGGTCGGAGGCCGTCCTGGCGGCCACGTGCTCGACGATGTCACCGTGGAGGTCGCCGTGGAGGACACCGTGGAGGTCGCCGCGCTCCGCGAAACTCGCGGAGACGACGGCCTGGGTCCCGGTCTGAGCCCCGGTCTGGGTCCCGGCCTGGGTGTCGGCCTGCTGGCGGACGGGTGCCGCGCCGGCGAGCGCGGGGCCGATCAGCCCCGCCATGAGCGAGGCGGCCGCAAGCAGGGGGGTGCTCAAGGTCATGGCCCCCGAGTGTGCCCCACGAGATGTGTTCTTGTGACTACTTTCGGTGAATTCCTCAGGCTGCGTTGGTGGTTTGCGCTGCTTGGTAGACGGCCTGGGCCTCGGTCCCGAAATAGGGGCCGAACATCCAGTTGGGGGCGAAGTTGTATTTGAAGCTGTTGACGGAATTCTGGGTGCCGAGCCCGGTCGACTCGGTGAAATTCAGCATCCAGGGACCGCCGCTCGAACCGCCGGTCATGTCGCAGGTCAGGCCGAGGCCGCGGCTGGCCAGGAAGTCGTCGAACGTCCGCCCGCCGCAGTAGACGAGCTTCGAGCCGTCGTACGGCGCCGCCGCCGGGTAGCCGAAGGCGTACATCTGCTGCCTGCGCGGTTGATTGAAGGCCACGCCCTGGCCGCCGACGGTGTCGACCAGCGTCTTGCCGTTCACCGGCGCGACCACGGCGGCGGCCACGTCGAAGTTGATGTCCTCGCCCGAGTTCCACTGCGGGGTGGTGAGCAGCCGGGTGGCGGGCCAGGTGCCGAAGGGGCGCTGACCTTTGTCGTAGCCGGGGACGAAGACCCAGTTCGTGTGGAAGGCGCCGGACATCTTCACGCAGTGGCCCGCGGTCAGCACGACGCTCTTGTTGGCGCTGGTGACGGCGGTGCCCGAGCAGGAGGCGTTGCGTCCCTGGGTGGTGAAGAAGATCCGCCCGGTCGTACGCGCGACCGCGCCGCCCTTGGTCCACGCCGCGCCCGAGCTGCGCGCCGCCTGCGTGGTGGCGCCCGACCCGCCACGGGTGGGTGGAGCGGTCCACGCGGTGCCCTGGCGGGGTTCCGCAGCATTGGGCGCCACCTTGGGGTCGGGGACGTCCAGCGGCTGGGCGGCCTCCATGCGCCGCTCGGTCCAGTACGTCATCGCCTGCCGCCGCTCGGACGCCGTGTCGGCGGCGGCGTGCTGCGCCGGCTTCGGCCGGGGCGCAATCCGGGACCCGGCTTGGGACCCGGTTGAGGACGCAGCTGAGGACGCAGCTGAGGACGCAGCTGAGGACCCGGCTGAGGACCCGGCTGAGGGCCCGGTTGAGGACGCAGCCTGGGCCGCCGCGGCGGGGAGTGCGGTGGCGAGCAAGGTGCCGGTCAGCGTGGCGGCGGAAAGCAGGGCGATTTTGCGGTGCATTACGTACCTCCCTAAAACGGACTCGGGGTTGGAACGTAGCCGCCGCAATATCCGGATTTCTCAAGATTCGCGCATTCCGATATGACGATATTCCGACATAAATGAACTGGGTTATCTCGTGTCACATAAGGCGGCGAATTTTGGCCCGGCCGCCCCGTCGTGCCTGAGCGCCCGGCACAGCGGGGAGAATGGGTCTGTGCATGCAGAGACCCTCCGCTCCGTCGTCATCCTCGGCTCCACCGGTTCAGTGGGCACGCAGGCCCTCGACGTCATCGCCGCCAACCCCGGCGGTTTCCGCGTCGCGGCGCTGGCGGCAGGAGGTGGCAGGGTCGACCTGCTGGCCAGGCAGGCGGCGGAGTTCGGCGTCGAGGCGGTGGCGGTGGCCGACGCCTCGGCCGTGCCCGCGTTGCGCGAGGCGCTGGAGGCCCACGGCGTCAAGCCGGTCGTGCTCGGCGGCCCCGACGGGGTGGCCGAGGTGGCGGGCTGGGAGTGCGACATGGTGCTCAACGGCATCACCGGCGCGCTCGGCCTGGCCTCCACCCTGGTCGCCCTCAAGGCGGGCCGCCTGCTCGCGCTGGCCAACAAGGAGTCCCTGATCATCGGCGGGCCACTGGTCAAGCGGCTGGCCGCGCCGGGCCAGATCCTGCCCGTCGACTCCGAGCACTCCGCCCTGCAGCAGTGCCTGTGGGCGGCGGGTCCCGATGGCCACGACCCCTCCCGCGTCAGGCAGCTGGTGGTCACGGCCAGCGGGGGGCCGTTCCGGGGCATGAAGCGCGAGGAGATGGCCGACGTCACGCCGGAGATGGCGCTGGCCCACCCGACCTGGTCGATGGGCCCCTACATCACCGTCAACTCCGCCACCCTGGTCAACAAGGGGCTCGAGGTGATCGAGGCCCATCTGCTGTTCGACCTGCCGTTCGACCGCATCGAGGTCGTCGTCCACCCCCAGTCGATCATCCACTCCATGGTCGAATACGTCGACGGCTCCACCATCGCCCAGGCCAGCCCGCCCGACATGCGGCTGCCGATCGCGCTCGCGCTCGCCCACCCCCGCCGCGTCGCGGGGGCCGCGCGGCCCATCGACTGGACCAAGGCCCACACCTGGACGTTCGAGCCGCTCGACGACGTGGCCTTCCCCGCGGTCGCGCTGGCCAGGCACGTCGGCGGCGAGGGCGGCACCGCGCCCGCCGTCTACAACGCCGCCAACGAGGTGTGCCTCGACGCGTTCCTGCGCGGCGATCTGCCGTTCCTCGGCATCGTCGACACCGTGGCCAAGGTCGTCGAAGAACACCAGGTCACCCCGGCCGGCTCCGTCGAGGAGGTGCTCGCGGCCGACGCCTGGGCGCGGGCCCGTGCGGCCGAACTCACAGCCGGGCAGTCCCGCTAGCTACCTAGACTGGAAAGCGTCGTCACAGTAAGGGTTGAAATGTCTCCTGTAGCTCTCGGCATCCCGACGGTCCGCCCCAAGCCGCTCGCCGAACGCCGCCACTCCCGGCAACTCATGGTCGGCAGCGTGCCCGTGGGCGGCGACGCCCCCGTCTCGGTGCAGTCGATGACGACGACGGTGACCGCCGACGTCAACGCCACCCTCCAGCAGATCGCCGAGCTCACGGCGTCGGGCTGCCAGATCGTCCGCGTCGCGGTGCCGTCCCAGGACGACGCCGACGCGCTGCCGCTGATCGCGAAGAAGTCGCAGATCCCCGTGATCGCCGACATCCACTTCCAGCCGAAATACGTCTTCGCCGCCATCGATGCCGGGTGCGCGGCCGTCCGGGTCAACCCCGGCAACATCAAGAAGTTCGACGACAAGGTGGGCGAGATCGCCCGCGCGGCCTCCGACGCCGGCGTGCCCATCCGGATCGGCGTCAACGCCGGTTCCCTCGACCCCCGCCTGCTCCAGAAGTACGGCAAGGCGACGCCAGAGGCGCTGGTGGAGTCCGCGCTGTGGGAGTGCTCGCTGTTCGAGGAGCACGGCTTCCGTGACATCAAGATCTCGGTCAAGCACAACGACCCGGTCGTGATGATCAACGCGTACCGGCTGCTGGCCGCCCAGTGCGACTACCCGCTCCACCTCGGCGTCACCGAGGCGGGGCCGGCCTTCCAGGGCACGATCAAGTCGGCCGTGGCCTTCGGCGCGCTGCTCGCCGAGGGCATCGGCGACACCATCAGGGTCTCCCTGTCGGCGCCTCCCGTCGAGGAGGTCAAGGTCGGCGCCCAGATCCTCGAGTCGCTGGGGCTGCGCGAGCGCGGCCTGGAGATCGTCTCCTGCCCGTCGTGCGGGCGGGCCCAGGTCGACGTCTACACCCTGGCCGACCAGGTCCAGGCGGGCCTTGAGGGGATGAAGGTGCCGCTGCGGGTGGCCGTCATGGGCTGCGTCGTCAACGGCCCTGGCGAGGCCCGCGAGGCCGACCTGGGCGTCGCCTCCGGCAACGGCAAGGGCCAGATCTTCGTCAAGGGCGAGGTCATCAAGACGGTGCCGGAGTCGCAGATCGTCGAAACCCTCATCGAGGAGGCCCTGCGCCTCGCCGAGGAGATGGGCGTCGAGGTCGACCTCGACGACGACACGACCGGCCCCACCGTCACCGTCGGCTGACGGCCGTCGGCCGAGTGCCCGGCCAGTTGGCCGGGGGTGAACCGGACCGGCTCCGGCCGGCCGGCTGATCGCGCCTGCCGGCCGGTCCGCTGATCGCGCCTGCCGGCAGGTCGGCTGCGCGACGGCCCGCCTGCTGGTCGGTCGGCCTGCCTGCCACCCCACCTCAGCATCGCCCCAGGCATGCGTGCGCGCATGGGCGGGCGGAGCCGAGGGGCGGGTGGGCTGGTTACAGCGGGCAATGGAGGCATTACAGGTTGGCAAGCTTTTCCCCATACCCTTCGTGGTCGCCTGGTCGCTCGCGGGAGCATCGCAGGGCCTATGACAGGAAGGGGGCCGGGTGAAGCGGGTAGCTGGGGTTGTGGCCGGAGTGGCGGTGCTCGTCGCCGGGGTCGGGAGTGCGAGCGGGACCGCGGGGGCGGTGGCCGGGGGAACGACGTCGGCCGGGGTGAGGCAGGCGCGGGCGGCCGTCGCCTGGGCGGCCTGTCCCAAGGTGGCGGGCAAGGCGGCGCCGGCGGGGCTGGAGTGCGCCACCGTACGCGTGCCGCTCGACCACAAACGGCCGAGGGGCCAGACGATCAAGCTGGCGCTCAACCGGATCAAGGCCAAGGTGCCCAGGGGCGGCAGCCATCTGGGGACGCTCCTGATCAACCCGGGCGGGCCGGGCTCGCCGGGGCGGGCCCTGACCGAGTACGTCGCCACGTCCCTGCCCACCGAGGTGTCCGAGCGTTACGACATCGTCGGCTTCGACCCGCGCGGCGTCGGCGGCAGCGAGCCCGCCGTGCACTGCGTGGACGCCGAGACGTACTACAAGGCGCCGCGGCTCGACCAGATCCCGCGCAACAGGGCGCACGAGAAGGCGCTGCTGGCCCGCGCCGCCGGCTACGCGAAGCGCTGCGGCGACCAGTGGTCGTGGCTGCTGCCGCACCTGACGACGGAGAACTCCGCCAGGGACATGGACCGCATCCGCGCCGCGCTCGGCGAGGAGAAGATCAGCTACTTCGGCTACTCGTACGGCACCTACCTCGGCGCCGTCTACGCCACCCTGTTCCCGAGCCGGATCAAGCGCCTGGTCATGGACAGCACGGTCGATCCGGGCGGCGTCTGGTACGCCTCCAACCTCAAGCAGGACCGCTCGTTCGAGCGCCGCCACCGCCAGTTCCTGGCCTGGACGGCCCGCCACAACGACGTCTACAAGCTGGGCTCCACGGTCAAGCAGACGTCGTTCGCCTTCTACGCGATGCGCGACCGGCTGCGCTCGCACCCGGCGGGCGGCGTGGTGGGCCCGAGCGAGCTGGACGACACGTTCACGCTGGCCGGTTACACGGACAAGGTGTGGCCGTCGTTCGCGCAGGCATGGTCGTCGTACGTGCGCGACGGCGACGTCACGGGCCTGACCGACGTCTACACCAGGCACGGCAAGAACGACGCGGCCGACGAGAACGGCTACGCCGTCTACCTGGGCGTCGAGTGCAGCGACGCGCGCTGGCCGCGCAAGTGGGACAAGTGGCGGACCGACATGACCAGGATGCACCGCAAGGCGCCGTTCCTGACCTGGCCGAACGCCTGGTACAACGCGCCGTGCGCGTTCTGGCCGGTGCGCGGCGGCACGCCGGTGCAGGTGCACGACTCGCCGAAGCTGCCGCCGTTCCTGATTCTGCAGTCCAAGGACGACGCGGCGACGCCGTACCAGGGGGCGCTGGAGATGGCCGAGCGGTTCCCGCGCGCCAAGCTGGTGGTGGACCAGGGCGGCAACCACGGGGTGACGCTGTCGGGCAACACCTGCATGGACCGGCACCTGGTGACGTACCTGCGGGACGGGACGCTGCCGAGGACCGGCGCGGCCTGCGCCGCGGCGGCGGACCCGAAGCCGGCCGCGCACATGGCGTCGGGCAGCTCGCGCGCCCCTGACCTGCTGGGTCTCCTCGGGGCGCTGAACCTGCTGAAGGGCGCGCGCTGACGCACCGGGCCGGCCGCGGACAGGTCGGACGTCAAGAAAGGGTTACCGTGGGCATTTCCGGATGAGCTATTCGGTAACCCTTCGCGTAGTCTGACCATTGTGATGCTGCGTACATCGGCGTCGCGCGTGCTCGACGACAACGACCGGGACGAGGTCCTCGCCCTGCTCGACGCCGATCCGGTCGCCAACGTCTTCGTCTCCTCGCGGGTGCGGGCCGTCGGTCTCAACCCCGCGCGGCTGGGCGGGCAGATGTGGGGCTTCGGCACGCGCGGTGGCCTCGTGTCACTCTGTTACGCCGGCGCCAACATGGTGCCGGTCAACGCCGGTCCAGAGGCCGTGCACGCGTTCGCCGACCGTGCCCGCAAGCAGGGGCGGCGCTGCTCGTCCATCGTGGGCCCGGTCGACGCGGTCAGCCTGCTGTGGGAGCGGCTGGAGCCGCACTGGGGGCGGGCGCGGGCGATCCGCTGGGCGCAGCCGGTCATGGCCATCTCCAGCAGGCCGCCGGTGCCGGCCGATCCGCTCGTGCGCCGGGTGCGGCCCGAGGAGTTCGACATCCTGCTGCCGGCGTGCGTGGCCATGTTCACCGAAGAGGTCGGTGTCTCGCCCAACCTGGGTGACGGCGGCGCGCTCTACCGTACGCGGGTGGCGGAGCTGATCAGGATCGGCCGCTCGTACGCGCGGATCGACGACGGCCGGGTGGTGTTCAAGGCCGAGATCGGGGCGGTCACCCCGCAGGCCTGCCAGATCCAGGGGGTCTGGGTCGATCCGGAGCTGCGCGGCAAGGGTCACGCGGTGGCCGGGATGGCGGCCGTGGTGGAGGCGGCGATGAGCTGCTTCGCCCCCGTGGTCACCCTCTACGTCAACGACTACAACCACTCGGCGCGTGCGGTCTACCGCAAGGTGGGCTTCCACGAGGTGGACACGTTCATGTCGGTGCTGTTCTGACCCAGTTCTAGCCGGGCACGCGCAGGGTCAGCAGCGCCACGTCGTCGTCGTTGTCGTCGGGGCGCACTTTGCGCAGCAGCCGGTCGCAGAAGCCGTGCAGCTTGCGCGCGCCGAGCGCCGACGCCTCCTTGCGCAGCCGTTCGAGGCCGTCGTCCAGGCTGTGGCTGGGCGACTCGATCAGCCCGTCGGTGTAGAACACCACGCTCGAGTGCGGCGGCAGGTCGACGACCGCGTCCTGGCGGGGCACGCAGATGCCGGTGCCGAGCATCAGGCCGCCGCCGTCCTCCAGGAACCGGGTCGTGCCGTCGCGCTCGACCAGCAGCGGCGGCGGGTGGCCCGCGTTGGTCCAGCGCAGCCGCCAGCCGCCGTCCACGGGTTCGGCGCGGGCGAAGACGACGGTGGCCATCGTGGCCTCGGCCATGCGCGAGACCGCCTGGTCGAGCCGGCCGATGACGGTGCTGGGCAGGCTGTCCATCTCTCCCGCGTACGCCCGCAGCATGTTGCACACCTGGGCCATGCCGGCGGCGGCGTCGAGGTCGTGGCCCACCACGTCGCCGATCACCAGGCCCAGTGCGCCGCCCGCCTGGGTGAAGGCGTCGTACCAGTCGCCGCCGACCTGGGAGGCGTCGGGGGCCGGCACGTAGCAGGCGCTCATCTCCAGGCCGGACACCACCGGCAGGCGGGGCAGCAGGTGGCGCTGCATGGTCTCGGCGACGCGGCGCTGGCGCTCGTACAGGCGGGCGTTGTCGAGCGCCAGCCCGGCACGGCGGGCGATGTCCTCGACCAGCAGCAGGTCGCCCGCGGTGTACGGCTGCGCCCGCTCGGACCGCCCGAGGGTCAGCGCGCCGATCACCTCACGGATGCCGCGGATGGGGGCGATGCACGCGGACTTGATGCCGGTCTGCGCCAGCAGGTCCTGCTGGGCGACGGCGATGCCGGTGTCGGGCGGCATTCGGTAGCTCTGCGGGCTGATCAGCGTCGCGGTGACGCCGCGCAGCGCCCGCGACAGCGGCATCGGGGAGTCCTCGGTGACGGGCGGCAGCTGCCGCTGCAGGTCGTCGCGGTGGGTCAGCGTGCCGTTCTCGTAGTGGACCACGACGGCGCGGGAGATCGTGCCTTCTTCGTCGACCAGGTCGACCACCACCCAGTCGGCCAGCAGCGGCACCACCAGGCGCACCAGGTGGCGCAGCGTCGCGTCCACGTCGAGGCTGGAGGTGAGCGTGGCGGTCGTCTCGGCGAGCAGGGCCAGGCGTTCGAGCTCCGACAGCGACGGGTTCTGCCAGGGCGGCTCGGCGGCGCCGTCCTCGGCGTCGGGGGCCGGGTGGAAGATCACCAGCGCGCCCGTCGCGGACTCGTCGACCCTGCAGGGGGTGACGAGCCAGCTCACGCGGATCAGCGTGCCGTCGCCGCGCTCCATCCACTCCTGGTCGCCTGATCCGGTGCTGCCGGAGATGAGGGCGTGGCGCATCACGCACCGGCTGTGCGGCAGCGCCTCGCCGCGCCTGCCGCGGTGCAGGGCGTCGTGGGCGTCATGGTCCAGCAGGTCGCCGGCGCGCCGCAGGAGCAGGCGCTCGGCGTTGGGGTTGACCTCGATGATGCGGCCGCGGTCGTCGACCACGTACGCGCCGGCCTCCTTGAGGTCGCGCAGCCTCAGAGGACGCCCGCCCTCAAGGGTGAGGTCGTGCGCCTGCCTGGGCGGGACGCTCATGGACGATCTCCTTTCTCCAGGAGAACCTACCCAGGAGCCACCCCTATCACCGCAGGCTCGGTCATACGCGTACGAGCTTGTCGAAAAGCCGGGCCAGTTCGGTGCCCGGGTCGGCGGTCAGCCCCGCGTGCACCGGCCCCGCCTGGACGACCGTGCTGCGCGGCGCCGTCAGCCAGCGGAACCTGCCGCCGAGCGACTCGCCGGCCAGCGGGCCGGGCTCGTCGCCGCAGGCCAGCTCGTACGCGCCGAGCGCCCGCCGCACCCCCTCGACGTCGGCCCCCGGGTCGAGCGCCCGCAGCCGGCCGGGGTCGAGCTCGACCTTGGCGCACAGGTAGCCGCGCGGCTGGCAGTAGAGCAGCACACCGGCGTTGATCTGCTCGCCCCGCTCGACCTTCGGCACCACGCGGATCACCGCGTACTCGTAGACGTCCCTGCTCATCGGCTCCCGCCCTCCCGCCAGAACGCGCCGACCGAGCCGGGGCCCGCCGTCTTGCGGGCCTGCTGCTCGCCTGCCAACAGCCAGCCGCGCGGGCCGTGCGCCCGCTCCAGGAGATGCTCGACGTACGCCGCCCGCACGGCGGCGGGGGAGTCGAAGCCCTGCTCGCCCGCCAGCCACTCGTCGGGCACCAGGGCCGTCACGCTCTCCAGCAGCTCGCGGTCGATGCGCCCCGCCAGGTCGGCGCCCGCGCGGCCCACGTCGCCCGCGAACGGCGCCAGCACGTGGTCGCCCGCGTCGAACGGCCGCTGCGGGTCGGCGGTGCGCCAGTTGTGGTGGAACCACAGGGCGGCGCCGTGGTCGATCAGCCACGTGTCGCGATGCCAGATGAGCAGGTTGGGGTTGCGCCAGCTGCGGTCGACGTTGTGGATCAGGCCGTCGAACCACACCACCCTGGCGGCGAACACCGGGTCGGGCACCCAGGCCAGCGGGTCGAACCCGAGCGCGCCCGGCAGGAAGTCGACGGCCAGGTTGAGCCCGGTGCTGGCCTTGAGGAGGTCCTGCACCTCCTCGTCGGGCTCCCTGACGCCGAGCTGCGGGTCGAGGTCGATGAGCTTGAGCTCGGGGGTCCTGAAGCCGAGACGCCGGCCCAGCTCGGCGGCGATGATCTCGGCGACCAGCACCCGCCGGCCCTGGCCGGCCTCGCGGAACTTGACGACGTAGGTGCCGAGGTCGTCGGCCTCGACCACGCCGGGCAGCGACCCGCCCTCCCGCAGCGGGGTGACGTAACGGGTGGCTGCGATCTTTTCCAGCACGAGATGAGGCTATCGCCCTGGAAGCGCCGTTCAGGACGTCACACGGGCATCTTGGCGATCACCTCTTCGGCGAAGCGTTCCATGGTGGCGAGCTTGAGCTCCAAGGTGCCCTCGCCGTACCGGGACTTCTCCTCCGGCGTGGCCAGCCACCACGGGGCGGCCAGCGTGCCCGTCACGCCCTTGGCGGCGAAGTGGCGGTAGGTCTCCGCCTCGGGCAGCACCGCGAGCGGCGCGATGACCTCGAACTCCTCGATGGACCTGCCGTTGGCCTCCAGGTGCCCGCGCAGGGTGTCGAGCACCTCGTCGAGCTGCTCTTCGGTGTAGATGCGGTTGCCGATCCAGCCGTCGCCGAGCCGGGCCGCGCGGCGCAGGGCGGCCTCGCTGTCGCCGCCGACGTACACGGGGATCGGGCCTGACGGGGTGGGGGAGATCGACAGCGGCGGGAGGCCGTCGAGGGTGACCGTCTCGCCCGACCAGAGCCCGCGCAGCGCGGGCAGCATCGCGTCGAGGCGCTTGCCGCGGGTGTGGAAGTCCTGGCCGGTGGCCGTGAACTCCTCCTTGCACCAGCCCACGCCGACCCCGAACGTGACCCGCTCGCGCGACAGCACCGCCGCCGTGGACACCTGCTTGGCCACGGTGAACAGGTCGCGGGCGGGCGCGATGTAGACGTTCGGCGCGAAGCGCAGCGTGCTGGTGACCGCGGCCATGGCCCCGATCGTCACCCACACGTCGGGCCAGTGCGTACGCGCGTCCCACCGGGGCCGCCCCGACCGCGAGTACGGGTACGGCGAGGCGAAGTCGGCGTAGAAGAGGTGGTCGGAGAGCGTCAGCGTGTCGAACCCGCACCGCTCGGCCGCCCTCGCCAGTTCGGTGAACTGATCGGTGTCGGAGAAGGAGGCGCCCAGCCAGAACTTCATCGAAACTCCGGTGCGACCTTGGTGGCGAACAGTTCCAGGTTCCGCTTGACCGTGTCGAGCGGCAGCACGCCCTGCTGGCCCTGCATGTAGAGGCCGAACCACTCCAGGTCGGGCATCTTGTCGAGCATGCGCTGGATGCCGCGCTTGACGTCGTCGGGCGTGCCGAACAGCGCCATCTCGACGTCCCTCATGCGCTTGGCGTCGCCCTTCTCCGGCGAGATGGGCTTGTGCTTCTCGTCCTCCTTCTTGCGCAGCACCTCCAGGTAGCCGAAGGGGCCGAAGAAGGCGGCGAAGTCCTTGGGGATGCTCCTGCCGAAGGTGGCGATGGCCTGCTCGGTGGTGTCGCCGATGCCGACGATCTTGAGGATGCCGGTGTGCTCGCCCAGCTTGTAGTGGCGGCCGTGCTTGGCCGACTCCTCCTGGTAGAGCCTGGCCTTCTGGGCGTGGTCGTCGGGGTTGGGGGTGAACATCCACGGCAGGATGTCCTCCTGCGCCGCCCTGATGACCGACCGGTCGGAGATCGTGAACGGCTGCCACAGCTCGGGATGCGGGTTCTGGTACGGCTTGGGGCAGACCGACACCGCCTTGACCACGCCGTCGTCGTCGATCTCGCCGGGCGCGCCGAACGTGCGGGTCCACTCCTGGGCGGGCCAGCCCTCGATGCCCTCGTACGGGAAGGGCACCTGGTAGTCGAGCACGTCCGACTTGTAGCGGAGCGTCTCCTGCGTCCAGGCCAGCTTCATGATCTTCAGCACCTCGCCGAAGACGTCGAAGTTCCGCGTGTCGGTGGCCGAGCCGTCGGAGCGGGCGGCGGCGGCCTGCCAGCGCTGGCCGAGCACGTTCATCCAGCGGTTCTGGTAGCCCCGTGCCACGCCCAGCCGCAGCCGTCCCTTGCTGAACTGGTCGAGCAGCGCGACGTCCTCGGCGGCCCTGATGGGGTCCCAGGCGGGCAGCACGAGGCCGAGCGGGGCGAGCAGGATGCGCTCGGTCCGCGCCGCGAGGTCGGTGAGGAACATCAGCGGGTTGACCGAGAACTCCATGCCTTCCGAGTGGAAGTGGTGCTCGGTCATCATCAGCGCGTCGAACCCGATCTGGTCGGCGTGCACGGCGATCTCGCGTACCTCGTGCAGCAGCCGCTGGTACGACTCGGTGTCGCGGCCGATCGGGCGCTTCGCCCTGGCGTTCTCCTCGGCCGCGTAGCCCGAGCCTGGGATCTGCGGATTCAGGAAGATCGAAAACTTCACCGGGAACCTCTCTCCGCGGGACGGTCCTTCGCAAGGTACTCTGGAAATCTTAACCGAGCAATCGCTTGGTTTATCGGTGTGGGGGTGTGATGAAGCTCGGCGTCACGATGTTCGCGACCGACCTGGCGATGCCCGTGCAGCAACTCGCGAAGGCGGCGGAGGAACGCGGGCTCGACTCGCTCTACCTGCCCGAGCACACCCACATCCCGGTCTCACGGCGCACGCCCTACCCGGGGGCGGCGGACGGCGAGCTGCCCGAGGAGTACAAGCGCACGCTCGACCCCCTCGTCGCCCTGTCCTTCGCCGCCGCCGCGACCGCCCGGCTGCGGCTCGGCACCGGCATCCTGCTCGCCGCCCAGCGCGACCCCATCGTCACCGCCAAGGCCATCGCCTCTCTTGACCTGCTGTCGGGCGGCCGCGTGGTGGTCGGCGTCGGCTTCGGCTGGAACGTCGAGGAGATCGAGAACCACGGGGTCCCGTACGGGCGGCGCCGCGAGATCGCCCGCCACCACGTCATGGCCATGCAGGCGCTGTGGCGCGACGAGGTGGCCTCCTTCGAGGGCGTCGAGCCGGCCTGGTCCTGGCCCAAGCCGCTCAGCCGTCCGCCCGTCCATGTGGGTGGGGCGGCGGGGCCGAAGCTGTTCGCCCACGTCGCCGAGTACGCCGACGGCTGGATGCCCATCGGCGGGCGCGGCATCAAGGCGGCGCTGCCCGCCCTGCGCGAGGCGTGCGAGAAGGCGGGACGGTCGATGGCCCGGGTGATCCCGTTCGCCACGCTGGCCACCAGGGAGAAGCTCGACTACTTCGCCGAGCTGGGCATCGAGGAGGCCGTCGCGACGCTGCCCAGCGGGCCCGCGGACGAGGTGCTGCCCGTCCTCGACCGGTACGCGGCGCTGCTCCCGTAGCTTGTTCTGGACGCTCGCTTGCCCCGGCCAGGCATAATGGCGGTATATGTCCGAGCTACGTGCCGACGACCCCCGGCAGTTGGGGTCCTACCGGCTGACACGCAGGCTCGGTCAGGGTGGCCAGGGAGTGGTCTACCTGGGCGAATCCCCGCAACGCGGCCGGGTCGCCATCAAGCTGCTGCACGCCAGCCTCTCCGGCACCGCCGACGCCCGCCGCCGCTTCCTCGGCGAGGTGCAGGCGGTGCGCAGGGTCGCCGCGTTCTGCACGGCCCAGCTCCTGGACGCCGACCTCGAAGGCGACCGTCCTTACCTGGTGAGCGAGTACGTCCACGGCCCCTCGCTGCGCGAGCACGTCGAGAAGGAGGGGCCGCGTACGGGCGGGTCGCTCGAACGCCTGGCCATCGGCACCGCCACCGCCCTGGGCGCCATCCACCGCGCCGGGGTCGTGCACCGCGACTTCAAGCCCGGCAACGTGCTGCTCGGCATCGACGGGCCCCGCGTGATCGACTTCGGCGTGTCCCGGCTCGTCGACACCACCGTCACCACCAGCCACATGCCCATGGGCACGCCCGCGTACATGGCGCCCGAACGCATGAAGGGCGAGCCGGCCGGACCGCCGGCCGACATGTGGGCCTGGGCGCTCACCGTGGCCTACACCGCCAACGGGCGGCCCGCGTACACCGCCGAGACCCACAACGAGGTGCTGGCCCGCGTCCTCTACGGCACGCCCGACCTCGGCGACCTCGACGGGCGGCTGCGTGAGATCGTCGAAGCCTGCCTGGCGACCGAGCCCGCCGACCGGCCCGACGCGGAAGAGGCGCTGCGCCTGCTGCTCGGCCAGGAGGGCGACGGGGGCGACGTGCTGACGACCGGCGCCATGGCCGCCGTCGGGGGCAACGGCATCGGCACGCTCGTCCGCACGAGCAGGCCCGTCACCCGCGCTCCCGACGCCGTCGTCGGAGTCGGCGCCGCCGAGGCTGAGCCAGGCGTCATCACCGACCCCGACCCCACCACCAGCTTCCCCGCCATCACCCGCACCCAGGTGGCGCGGGCCGGGCGGCGGCGGGTGCGGCCCTGGCAGATCGGCGTCGCGCTGGCCGGGCTGCTCATGGGCATCGCCGGGTTCGTGCTCTACCTCCAGAGCGCCCAGGGCGAAGGGCTGGCCGGCGACTGGAGCGGCTCCGCCGAGCACTTCACCGCCGAGCGCGTCTTCCCCGTCGAGCTCGTCCTGGACCACGAAGGCTCGGGACGCATGCGGTGGGGAGCCGACCTGCACTGCACCGGACGGCTCTCGCGCGACGGCGGCGGCATGGTCTTCACCCTCAGCGACGTCGGCGGGCAGGAGTGCTACCCGGGCACGCTCCGCATGTACCCCACCTCCGATGTGAACCAGATGGATATCAAGGTCACTCGTGCAGGTAAGGACGAAGTGACGTATTCCGGCAGGGTTGCGCGTACGTCCTGACCGGCTGTGTCACGGTCCGGATGCGATTGCCCTGCGCACCGTTGACTGTTCGCGGCCCCTTGCCTTCAGTAGGAGGCAGAAGGGGTGGCGCGGCGAGGGGAGGCGCCCCGTGCCAACGGCACAGCCGCTCAGAACGGGGGACCCTCGGCGACTCGGCGACTACGAGCTCACCGGGCGGCTGGGCGAAGGTGGCCAGGGCGCGGTGTTCCTCGGTTCCAGGGGCGGAGAGACGTACGCGGTCAAGCTCCTGCACGGGCCCGTCGGTGACGAGCGGGCGGCGTTCCTGCGGGAGGTCGAGCTGGCCAAGCACGTCGCCAGGTTCTGCACGGCGCAGGTGATCGACGCCGGGTTCGACGAGGGACGGCCGTACATCGTCAGCGAGTACGTCGACGGGCACTCCCTGGCCCGCGAGGTCGCGCTCACCGGGCCCCGCAGGGGCGGCGCGCTCGAACGCCTCGCCGTCGGCACCGCCACCGCGCTCGCCGCCATCCACCGGGCCGGGATCGTGCACCGCGACTTCAAGCCCCAGAACGTGCTGCTCGGCTCCGACGGGCCGCGCGTCATCGACTTCGGCCTGGCTCGGGCACTCGACGCGGCCGCCACCGTCAGCGGGCGGGGGGTGGGGACGCCGGCGTACATGGCGCCCGAGCAGATCACCGCCTCTGCCGTCACGGGGGCCGCCGACGTGTTCTCGTGGGGCGCCACCATGTGCTTCGCGGCCAACGCCACCGCCCCCTTCGGCCAGGACTCCGTCGCGCCCGTCCTGCACCGCATCCTCACGGCGCCGCCCGAACTGGGGCTGCTCGACGGGCGGCTGCGTACGCTGGTCGCGGCCTGCCTGGACAAGGACGCCCGCAACCGGCCGAGCAGCAGGGAGCTGCTGTTCGAGCTGCTGGGAGAGTCGTCCCCTGCGGAGTGGCCTGCGGTGGGGCCTGCGGTGGGGCCTGCGCTGGGCTCTACGGAGGGGCCTGCGGAGGTGCGGCGCTCACCTCCGCCGCCCATCCTCCGCACCCCGCCGACACCCCTGGTGCCGGGCCAGCGCACCCCGGACGCCCACTCCGGCCCCGCCGGGGCTTCAGCCGGCTTCTGGTTCACTCCGCTGGCCGAGCCCGAGGTCACCGGGGCCATGGACGCCTATCACCTGCCTGCCGCGACCTCCGACCCTCAGGCCGCCCAACCAGCAGGTGCGTTACCCGGGAATCCTGTCCCGGCCGGGGGAGGGCGTACGGACCGGAGGCAGTGGCCGCGGGCGGCGGTCGCGGTGTGTGCGGCGCTGCTGGTGACGGCCGTGGTGCTGCTGGCCGTGGTCGTACCGGCGCTCACCCAGAGCCCGGCCGGGCAGGCGGGACCCCAGGCGGGCGGACCTCTCGCCGCACCGCCGCCCGCCACGCCCGCGCCCGAGACCACCCGCAGGTCGCCCGCCGAAGCAACACCCACGAAGAGCGCGGAGGCCCGGCAGGCCCAGGACGACCGCCGCCCCGCCCACGACGCGCCCGCGATCGTACGTCCGCCGACGGTGACGATCCCGCCCCTGACCGGCCTGGACAAGGCCGCCGCCACCAAGGCCGTCGAACGCGCCGGCCTCACCCTCGGCCGCGTCACCCGGCAGGACTCACCCCGCGCGATCGGCCAGGTCCTCGCCAGCACCCCCGCCGCGGGAACCGCCGTGGACCGGGGGACCAAGGTGTCCTTGCACGTGTCGGCCGGCCTCCCCGTACCGGAGGTGACGGGCATGCGACGTGGCCCCGCCGAAGCGGCCCTGACCGGCGCGGGCCTCAAGGCGGGCGCCACCACGCGTTCCTGCTCCCAAGAGCCGTCGGGCCAGGTCCTGTCCACCCGCCCCAAGGCAGGCAGCCGCGTGAAGGGCGGCACCGCGGTAGCGCTCACCGTGTCCCGGAACGGCGCCACCGTCCCACCGGTCGCCGGCCGCTCCCGCGAAGCGGCCCGCACAGCCCTGACCGCGGCGGGTTTCACGGTCGGAACAAAGGAACAGTTGGTGGACGACGAGTCCCAGGCAGGCACAGTCCTGGCACAAAGCATCGACCCGGGCACCTGCGCCAAACCCGGCACCCAGCTCACCATCACCGTCGGCCTGGCCGCCCAGACGGGCCCCGACCCCGGCGAATCCCTCGAACCCACCACCAACGAGCCCGAGCCCGAACCCGACCAGCCCTGACCTTCCCACCCACCGGATCCGAGAGGCGTCGCGCAGCGACCTCCACCGCCAGGTCTGGAAGGGCTTATGCGTGCGCCTACCGTCCTGGGGCAGTTGGGGGCGTATGAAGAAACTCCTGAAGCTTCTGGTGGCCCGCAAAATGGCCACCACCCCCCTCGGTATAGCCGCCCTGGGCGTCGGCTGGTTCCTCGGCCGCCGCCGCAAGCGCCGCCGCGCCGAGCGCGAGGCCCAGCACAACGTCCCCCAGCACACCAGCACCACCCACGAGGACGTACGGGCCGCCCAGCCCTGATCCGTCGCCGGTCGTCACACGCGCAGGATGGTGACCGGGCGGCCAGAGGGTGTGGTGGCCTCCTCGAACGCGCCGCGTTCCTGCCATGGCGGCGCTTCTGGGCGCCGGTCGAAGATGACGAGTCTGCCGGTGGACAGGGTGAGCCGGTCGAGATAGCGGTCGAGCTGGGCGAGGCCGTCGGGGGCGGGGTCGTTCTCGCCCGCGCGCCACACCTTGAGCTCCATGGCCTCGCGCTGCACGAGCCGTTCGCCCTCCGGCCCGTGGTAGGGCCAGCGCATCAGGACGTCGAGGCGTTTGGTGCCGGCGGCGTATTCACGGTCGAGCTGGCCGCCCCCGTTGACGAGCCGGTGCAGGAAGGCCATGAGGATGATCTGACATGCGGCCGGAGCAGGACCTCCCGGTAGATCGGGTTGGCGATGTCCAGATCCCTGGTACTCCGGATGAGACCCAGGTCATGGACATAGCGGGCGTCGCTGCTGAAGGCCATGTCCATGTCGGGCCAGGTGCCCGCCAGGATCGGTTCGATGACCCGGGCCACCCGGGGCTCCCGCAGCCGATCCGACAGTGACTCCAGGTGCATGGCATGTGCTCGGATCAGCCGTTCCTTGGCTTCCTCTACCCGCGTCACGGAGACGGTGTCGGTCACCCCCATCTCCTGGGTGATCTCGTAGGCGAGAGCGTTGACCAGCCATGGCTGGCCCTGGGTCAGCTCGAAGACCCGCTCGACCGCGTCCTTGGTGAACTCCTGACCGGTCGCGTCGGTGTGCTGGCCGTACAGCTCGGCGATCTGGTCGATGGTGAAGTCACCCAGGCGCAGCGACTTGGCGATGATGTTGAACGGGCTCGCCGGGTTGATCCGATTCGGGTCGCTGCCCACCGCGACCTTGTAATCTCGCACGTCCCGCAATCCGCACAGGACGATGGACGAGGGGAACGGCTGGCCCTCCGGCCGCGCGTTGTGACCGTCGCGGAGCTGGCCGAGGATGCTGCTCATGCTGGTGCCCTGCAGGGCGTCGAATTCGTCGAAAAGGAGCACCATCCGGCGCGGACATCGGCGGCACCACTCGCTCAGCGCATTGAAGAAGCGGCTGCCCGGGGCGGCCGGTGGCCACGGGTCAGGTGGTAGCAGCTTCTTCGGCCATCCCGATCGCAAGACGGCTTGGCGAAGGGAATCCAGCAGCATCGACTCGGCCGCGGCGTAGTCGTGGCCGGCTGCCTTGGCGCGCTCGCAGGAGAACATCAGGGCGGCGACGTCGCCTGCTGCGGTCAGTTCGGAGGCGAGGGTGCGCAGCGCGGTGGTCTTGCCGGTCTGACGAGGGGCGTGAAGGACGAAGTAGCGGTCCATCTCGATGAGGGTGCGGGCCTCGGGGATGCGCGGCGTGGGAGGCAACATGTAATGGCGCGCCGGGTCGCACGGGCCCGTGGTGTTGAAGAACTTCGCGCGGGGTAGTCGCATGGTCACATTCTGACAATCTTCGGTTCAGCGTCTGTGGCGTTTGGTTCTTGGGGTGCCGGGGCCGGTGCCGGGGATGAGGCGGAGGGGGCGGTGGTGGGTGGTGCGGAGGGGTTCGGCGACCAATGCGCGGATCTCCTCCAGGCCGACCGTGTCGTGGTGGCCGGCGTCGAGGACGGCGGCGACCAGCTCGTACGCCTCCCGCCCCGCCATCGCCTTGAGCTGCTCGATCAGGGTCTGGGGGCCGCCCAGCTCCAGCAGGGTGAGGAAGTTCTCGGCGGCCAGCAGCAGGTGCTCGTCCTGGCCGATCGCGGACGGGTCGAGCTCGCCCACGTCCACCAGGTACGTCAGCGCGGCCGGGCCGAGTACGGGGTCGCGGCGCAGGCCGTGGAGGAGGGCGCGGCCGTCGGGCAGGGCCTCGGCGAGCACGTTGAGCATGGCGCCGGCCCGGGTGCGGAACGGGCACCGGCGTACCGCCTCCAGAAGCGGCTCTATGCCGTGGCCCGGCTGGGCGAGCCACCCGTGCAGCTCGGCGGCGGCGTCGTACGGCGGGTAGTGCTGGGTGAGGACGCCGAGCAGTTCGGCGGGGCCGGCTGCGGCGAGTTCGCCGATGAGCGGGGCGTCGCGGCCCTCGGCGAGCAGGCGGGCGCGTACGGCGCGCTGCCCGAGCGGGGTGAGCCTGGCGAGGAGCAGGTCGGGCTCGGCGAGGCGAGTGCGGAGGCGTTCGACGGACTCGGGCGGAAGCTCCTGGGCCTCGTGGTCGAGGTCGGCGAGGTAGAGCTCGTCGGCCGGGCCGCGGCTCAGCTCGACGGCGCCCAGGTCGGCGAGGACGTCGAAGGTGCGGGCGAGGTCGTCGCCGAGCCGGCGTCGCAGCAGGGTGGAGGAGGCACGGCGGTCCCCGGCGAAGTAGTCCTCGTATTCGCGGCAGGTCAGCCACACCGTCTCCTCCAGCCGCGCCACCGGCATGTCGTCCATGCCGTAGAGGGTGTTGAGGAGGTCGGGCAGCAGCTCGTCGAAGAAGAGCGTGAAGGGCGCGCCGTCGGTGCGGCCGGTGATGGCGCGGCCCAGCTCGGGCAGGGCGTCGAAGGCGCGCTGCCACAGGGCTTCCGGGTCGCGCAGCAAGGGGGCGGCCTTGGCCACCGCGTGGACGCGGCCTTTGGCGACCCGCACCAGCCGCACCCGCTTCGCCCACGCCAGGAGGAGGTCGGGGTCCCCGTCGGTGGCGGGCATGGTGCCGAGGTCGGTGACGGGGCGGCCGTCCTTGCCGGCCCAGGCTGCCAGGGCGGTCAGGCGTCGGACTGTCCGGCTCCCCACGGCGGCGGTCGTGAGGTCTGGGGCGGGGGGCAGGGCGATGGGGGGTTGGAGGGGGGCGCGTTCCTCCGCCAGGTCCAGCTCCGCGCCGAGCAGGCGGGCCTGGGTGAGGTGGTCGAGGATGTCCTGGTCGTAGTGGACGCGGCCGGCGTCGAGGTCCTGTTTGAAGTCGTCGAATCCGCCGGGGTCGGTCAGGTCGACGCCGTGGTCGAGCGCGGTCTGGGCCCAGAACTTGGCCAGCCCCTGCAGGTGCGGGTCGTCGAGGGACTTCCTGAACTCGGGGGTGGCGCGGGCGATGGCGGCGTCGGCCTCTGCCAAGGTGGCGCCGCGCGGGTCGCGCAGGCCCGTCGCGGCGAGGTAGGCGAGGTAGGTGCGCAGGATGTCGGGGGCGATGTCGAGGATCTCGCGCGGCGCGACGACATATTTGGGAATCCAGGCCAGCAGGTAGCGGCGGATCTGCGGCTCGTCCCAGTAGGCGAGCCGGCCGTCGCGGCTGTGGTGGCGGGCGTCGATGGCGGCGCTGATGAGAAGGTCGTCCGCCGGGCGGCCGTGCTCGTCGGCCCAGGCGAGGCAGCGCCGCAGCAGCACGGCCTTCGCCACCTCGAACTCCTCCGCCTCCTCCGGCTCGAACCAGGTACGCAAGACCGTTCTCCCTGCCGGTGCGAAAAGGGGATCTGGCGTCCCAGTATCGCCCTTCTGGCGCGCCGTCGTGAGCCGTTGTGCACAAGCGGTCAGTACGCGCGTGCCGCTTCGAGCAGGGCGGCGCGTACCTGCTCCTCCGGCAGGTCCATGGTCTTGACCGCGCCCCACTGCAACGCCCCCAGCAGCGCCCAGCTCTTGAGCCTGGCCTCGGGGGCGGGGTCGGGCCCGGCGAGCTTGGCGTAGATCTCGTCCCTGAAGGTCCTGATGGTGTCGCGCTCCGAGCCGGGCGCGGCGCCGGCGTCGTCGGCGGCGAGGTCCTCCATGAACAGCCGGATGACCGAGCGGTAGCGCACCGCGAACGTGACGAGGGCCTCGACGAAGGCGTCGCGGCTGTCGTACGCGGTGTCGAGCAGCGTCAGCATGTCGGCCGCGACGGGGTCGAGCAGCTCGGCGGCGAGGCGGTCTTTGGGGTGGAAGTGGTAGGCGACGGCCGTCTTGGTGAGGCCGACGGCGGCGGCGATGTCGGCCAGGGAGGTCGCCGCGTAGCCGCGTTCGGCGAACAGCTCTCTGGCGGCGGCCAGGATTCGCGATCGGGTGTCGTCGGCTGTGGCCCCAGCTGTGGTCCCAGATGTGGTCATCGTCTCATTTCCCTGTGGAGACGGCCTTCCTCATAAGTTCCGCTTTATCGTATGTCGCTGTACGACCGTACAGGACGGTCGTCGAGTGGGGGCTGAAGCGATGACGCGGTTGCTGGGACGGCTGGGCGGCTGGTGCGCGCGGCACGGCTGGATCGTGCTCGTGACATGGGTGATCGCCGCCGCGGCGCTGATGGGCGGCAGCCTGGCCTTCCCCAGCCCGACCAACAACGACGCGAGCATCCCCGGCACGGACGCGCAGCGCGCCCACGACCTGATGAAGGAGGGCTTCGGCGCCGGGTACGCCCAGGGCGGCACCGTCCAGCTCCTCGTCTACTCCGCCGACGGGCCGCTGCTGGAGGAGAAGCGCAAGCAGGCCGTCGAGCGGGCCGTGGACCGGCTGGAGACGATGCCGCACGTCACGTCCGTGGACACCCCGTTCCGCGTCGGCGGCATCTCCTCCAACCTGCAGATCGGCCTCATCACGATCAAGATGGCGGGCAACGACTCCGACAAGATCGCCCAGACCACCCAGGAGCTGTCCAAGGCCGCGGACCCGGCGCGCGAGGCCGGGCTCGAGGTCGTGCCCGCCGACAGCTCGAACCCCGCGGACAAGGAGATCAAGACCGGCCCCAGCGAGGTCATCGGCGTGGTGTGCGCGCTGCTGGTGCTGGTGTTCGCGTTCGGGACGCTGGTCGCCGCCATCGTGCCGATCTTCGCGGCGCTGGTCAGCGTGGCCTCGGGGCTCGGCGTGATCGGGCTGCTCGGCTGGGTCGTGGACATGCCCAAGCAGGCCGGCATCATGGCCACGATGATCGGGCTCGGCGTCGGCATCGACTACGCGCTGTTCCTGCTGTCGCGGCATCGGCGGCTGCTCGCGCAGGGCGTGCCGGTGGTGGAGTCGGTGCGCAGGACGGTGTCCAGCTCGGGCGGCGCGGTGGTGTTCGCGGGCGGCACGGTGATCATCGCGTTGAGTGCGCTGATGCTGGCCGGGTTCCCGCTGCTGGCCACGCTCGGCTGGGTGACCGGCATCTCGGTCGTGGCCGCCGTGCTGACCTCCGTCACGCTGGTCCCCGCCCTGCTCGGGCTGCTCGGCCACCGCGTCAACGCGCTCAAGGTGCCGTTCCTGCGCGGCTCGGGCTCGTCCGGCACCGGCTGGGCGGGGCTCGGCTCGTGGGTGGCGCGCCGCCCGTGGCGGGTGCTGCTGGCCAGCACGATCGTGCTCGGCGCGCTCGCCGCGCCCGCGCTGGCGCTGAAGCTGGGGCCGATCGACGAGGGGTACGGCGACAAGGGCTCGGAGCCGCGCCGGGCGTACGAGCTGATGGCCACCGGCTTCGGCCCCGGCTTCAACGGCCCGCTCATCGTGGTCGCCGAGCTGCCCGAGAAGGTGCCAGGCGCCAAGGACCCGCTGGTCAAGAAGCTGGTCGGCGAGGTGGAGGACGTCGAGGGCGTCAAGTACGTCAGCGACCCCAAGGTCAACGCCGACGGCCGCTCTGTGCTGATGCAGGCCATCCCCGAGTACGCCCCCAGCGACGAGCGCACCGCCGAGGTCGTCGAGGACGTCAGGGCGATCGCGCTGCCGGGCGTGCAGGTGCACGTGGGCGGCAAGGTCGCCGGGCTGACCGACGCGGGCGACCGGATGGCCGAGCGCACCCCGCTGGTCATCGGCGTCGTGGTGCTGCTCAGCGCGCTGCTCCTGCTGCTGGCCTTCCGCGCGCCGATCGTGGCGATCAAGGCGGCGGTGATGAACCTGGTGTCGCTGGGCGCCGCGTTCGGCGCGCTGGCGCTGGTGTTCTCGATCGGCCTCGGCACCGGGCTGGTCGGCCTGGACCCGCCGGCCAGTTCGTCGTACGTGCAGACGATCTTCTTCTCGGTGCCCATCGAGAGTTACGTGCCGCTGATGCTGTTCGCGGTGCTGTTCGGGCTGTCGATGGACTACGAGGTGTTCCTGCTGACGGCGGTGCGGCAGTCGTACCAGCGGCACGGGCGCAACGCGCGGGCGGTGGCCGAGGGGCTCGGCTCGACCGGGCGGGTGATCACGTCGGCGGCGCTGATCATGGTGGCGGTGTTCACCGCGTTCATCGCCTACCCGGACTCGATGGTCAAGACGTTCGGCGTGGGGCTCGCGGTGGCGATCGCGGTGGACGCCACGATCATCCGCGGGTTCCTGGTGCCGGCCACGATGGTGCTGCTGGGCCGGCTCAACTGGTGGTGCCCGCGCTGGCTCGACCGGCTGCTGCCGAACCTGTCGGTGGAGGGCCACGAGGAGGACGAGGACGAGCCGGTGGCCGAGCGGCGGGAGCCGGTCGGCGCGGGCGTCGGCGCGGGCGTCGGGTAGGGCGTCGGGTAGGGCTCAGTCGGAGTCGAGCAGGTCGCAGGCGGGCACCCAGCCGATGACGCCGGTGCTCGCGTTGTGGCCGTGGTGCCAGAGCGTGGTCTCGTACGGGCCGCACGCGTACGCCTCGTGCTCCTCCTCCCGGTTGGACGCGAACCCCTCGCCCGGCTGCCCGAACCCGTGCACCCGGGCCGCCGCCGCGGGCTCGGCCCGGATGGCGACGCCGGGGGCCGCGAAGTCGTAGGCGGGCCTGGCGCTCAGCGCCGGCACGGCGAGCAGCGCGGCCAGGGCCATCGGTCCGAAGCGCACGCCGCTCAGCGTAGTGGCATGGTCGCTCAGCGTTCCAGCGGCTTGCCGTCGCGCCGCCAGGCGAGGTAGCCGCCGTCGAGCGGGCGGGCGGAGCGGCCGTGGGCGCGCAGCACGCGTACGGCCTCGGGCGAGACCACGCAGTACGGCCCCCCGCAGTACGCCACGATCTCCGCCGAGGCCGGCAGCTCGCCCAGCCGGTCGCGCAGCTCGGCCATGGGCACCGAGACCGCGCCTGGCACGTGCCCGGCCGCGTAGTCGGCCGCCGAGCGCACGTCGAGCACGAGCGTGGACGGGTCGGCCAGCCGCGCGGCGAGCTCGTCGGCCGTCACGCCCTCCAGGTCGCCGAGCCGGTCGCGCACGGCGCCGCGCAGGTCGGCGAGCCGCTCGCCGGCGAACGCCTGGAACGCGCCGAGGAAGCGCGACACGCTCTCGTCGGCCAGCCGGTAGTAGACCCGGGTGCCGTCCCTGCGGCTGGTCACCAGGTGGGCCGCGCGCAGCTGCTGGAGCTGCGCGGAGGTGTTCTTGAGCGGCACGCCGGCCGCCCGCGCCAGCTCCTCGACCGTGCGCTCGCGCTGGTCGAGCACGTCGAGCAGGCGTAGCCGGACGGGGCCCGACAGCGCCTTGCCGATGCGGGCGAGCTGCTCGTAGATGGGCTCTTCTGCGAACATCAGACCATGTACTGGTCGTGGCGCAGGTAGAGCTCGGTCCACTCGTCGGGGGAGAGTTGCCGGCCGGTGGCGGCGATCTCGGCCAGCTCCTCGAAGTAGCCCTCGCGCGGCGCGCCCGGCGTGAACAGGATGAGCATCGTGGCCGGCTCGCCCGACTCGTTGCGGAAGGCGTGGATGCCGCCCTCGGGCACGAACAGGAAGTCGCCCGGCTTGCCGTCGGCCCACTTGTCGCCGTTGTAGAGCCGGATGGTGCCGTCGAGGACGTAGAAGGACTCGGTCATCGTGCGGTGGAAGTGGGGGCTCGGGCCGGACGGCTTGGCGGGCATCTCGTAGCGGTAGAGGCCGAACGCGCCGCCCGTGCTGCCGCCCGTGGCGAGGTAGTGGACCTGGGTGCCGCTCGGGCCGCCCATGCTCAGGTCGGGCGCCTGCCCGGCCAGGTGGAACACGCCGCTGGGCGCGCCGTGCTCGGCGTGGTAGCGGGGCTCGGGGTAGGACATGAGGGCCTCCTCTAGAGTTCTAAGGATCCTTAGAATAGCTCAGGAAGGACGTCCTCCGCCAGCCGGTCGAGCTGCCCGGCTTCGCCGACCATCGGATCGATCAGGACGAGGTCCGCGCCGGCGTCGATGACCGCGCGCAGGCCGCGTACGACCTCCTCCGGCGAGCCCGTGACGGCCACGTCGGCGCTGCCGTACATGCTGCGGAGCTGGTCGTCGATGCGGCCCGGCGCGTCGACCGAGACGTAGACGCGCTTGGCCACGCCGAAGCTCCCCGGGTCGCGCCCGGCCCGCGCCAGCTCGTCCTTGAGGACGCGCACCTGCTCGGCGAACGCCTCCGTGGTGGCGCCGCCCGCGCCGATGAAGCCGTCGCCGTGCCTGACGGCCCTGCGCACGGCGGCCGGCTTGTGGCCGCCGATCCAGATCGGCGGATGCGGCTTCTGGTACGTCTTCGGCTCCATGGCCGCCTCCACCTGGAAGAACCGCCCCTGGAACGACACCTTGGGCTCCGTCCAGCACGCCTTCATCAGCTCGATGCCCTCGGTGAACCGGGTCACCAGCCCTTCGGCCGGCACCCCGAACGACTCGAGCGCCCGCCTTCCGCCCAGCCCGAAGCCCACCTCCAGGCGGCCCCGGCTGAGCTGGTCGAGCGTGCTCAGGCTCTTGGCGAGCTGGAGCGGCTGGTGCTGCACGCTGACGAACACCGCGCAGCCGATGCGCACCCGCTCGGTGCAGGCGGCGGCGTACGTCATGACCTCGATGGGGTTGAGCGTCGGGACGGGCGACAGGGTGCCCTCGCGGGTCCAGACGCTGTGGAAGCCCAGGTCCTCCACCCGCCGCAGGTAGGCGCGGAAGGCGACGGGGTCGAAGGCGCCGTCGGAGATCTGCTGGGGAAGGGAGACGGCGAAACGGGTGCGCGTGGTTGCGGTCATGCTCCACCGAATATCCGGCCGCGGCGGGTGCGTCCAGTTCCGCCGCGCGTCAGAACGTGATGACGGTACGCGCCACCGTGCCCGCGCGGACGTGGGCCACGGCCTCGTCGATGCGGTCGAGCGGCAGCCGTTCGGTGATCAGGCCGTTGAGGTCGAGGCGGCCGCGTACGTACTGCTCGGCCAGCATGGGCAGGTCGCGGTGCGGCGCGGCGTCGCCGCCCTGGGTGCCCATGAGGCGGCGCGAGGCGAACAGCAGGCCGGTGTCCAGCTCCATCGGATGGCCCTGGGGCGGGCTGCCGACCATGACGGTGGTGCCGCCCGGCCGGGTCGCGGCGAACGCCTTGGCCAGCACGCCGGGCGCGCCCGTCGCGTCGAAGGCGTGGTCGACGCCGCCCCTGACCAGCTCGTCCACCTGGCGGGGCAGGTCGGTGACCAGCAGGGAGTGGGTGGCGCCGAAGCGCTCGGCGAGCTTGAGCTTGCCCTCGGCCACGTCGGCGGCCACGATCGTGGTCGCCCCGGCCAGCACCGCGCCCTGCACGACGTTGAGCCCGACGCCGCCGCAGCCGACGACCAGCACCGTCGCGCCGGGCGGCACGCGCGCGACGTTCAGCACCGCGCCGACGCCGGTGACGACGCCGCAGGCCAGCAGCGACATCGCGTCGAACGGCAGCCCAGTGGCGAGCTTCACGCACATGGCCTCGGGGACGACGGCGTACTCGGCGAACGAGCCGATGCCGATGAACCTGCGCACCTCGGCGCCGTCCAGGGTGACGCGGGGAAGGCCGCCCATGATGATCGGCAGCCGGCCGGGGCTCGCGCACAGGTGGAAGTGTCCGGCCTGGCAGGGGCGGCAGCGGGCGCAGGGGCCGTTCATGGCGATGATGACGGGGTCGCCCTCCTTGACGGTGGTGACGCCCGTACCGGTGCGCTCCACCACGCCGGCGCTCTCGTGACCGAGGATGAAGGGCAGGCGGCCCGCCACGGGGCTCTTGCCGTCGATGGCCTTGAGATCGGACCCGCACACGCCGGACGCCTTGACGCGCACCCGCACCTCACCGGGCCCCGGGTCGGCGATCTCCACCTCACGCAGCTCCATGGGGGCGTGGAACTCGGTCAGCACGGCCGCGCGCATCCGCATGGGCCTCACGGTAGCCGCGCCCCGTCATGCGAGCAAGCGGTTGCTCGACAGGCTGGTCAGTCCCGCGCACGCGCGAGGCGTCCGTTCCCGGCGGGCGTGCCGGCGGTGGCCGGGGAGGAGGGCCGCACGGCCGGGGCGAGCAGCGTCAGCAGCACCACCACGCCGGTGATCACGGCGAAGGCCGCGGGATAGGACAGGCCGCCCGCCACCCACCCCGTCACCGCCGGGGCGACGAGCCCCGAGAGGTACGTGATCGTGGCCACCCCGGCCACGCCCTCGCCCGGCGTCGCGCCCTTGTTGCCCGCCGCCGCGATCGCCAGCGGCACGATCACCGCCACGCCCAGCCCGAGCAGCGCGAAGCCGGTGATGGCGAGGGCGGGCGTGCGGGACAGGACCACGATCAGGCCCCCGAGCGCGGCGACCGCCCCGCTGACCCGCACCGTCCGCACCGGGCCGAGCAAACGGATGACGCGGTCGCCGAGCAGGCGGGTGCCGGCCATGCAGAACATCAGGACCATGTAGCCGGCGGCGCCCACACCGGGCCCCGCGCCGGTGACGGCGGTGATGTAGACGGCCGACCAGTTCGCGCTGGCTCCCTCGGCGAAGGTGGCGCAGAAGCCGACGACGCCGATGAGGGCGATCCCGCGGGTGGGCAGCGCGAAGCGGCGCGGCGCGGGGCCCGTGGCCGGACCGCGCTCGTCGGCGAGCAGGCCGCGGCCGGTGTGGGCGCCGGTCAGGAGCAGGGCGGCGGCGACCGTCGCGAGGTGCGCGCGGGCGTCGATGCCGGCCTGCGCGGCCAGGGCGCCGAGACCGGCCGCGGCGAGGCTGCCGACGGCCCACATGCCGTGCAGCCCGGACATGATCGGCCGGCCGAGGCGGCGTCCGAGGACGACGGCGTGGGCGTTCATGGTGACGTCGGACATGCCCGCCGCGACGCCGAACAGCAGGAACGCAAGGAACAGGCAGACGGTGGAGGGGGAGAGGGCGGGCAGCGCGAGGGCCGCGCACCACAGGGCGATGAGTAAGCGGGTGGCGGTGCGGGCGCCGATCCGGTAAGCCAGGCGCCCGGCCATCGGCATGCCGACGAAGGCGCCGATGGGCGTGCAGAGGAGCACCAGGCCGAGGACTTGGGGGTCGAGGCCGAAGTGCTCCTGGAGCCAGGGGATGCGGGTGGACAGGCTGCCGGCCACGGCTCCGTGAATGAGGAAGACCGAGGCGATGGCGCGATGAGGGCTCATGAATCGGAAACTATCAGGCAGGGTTCCTGATGAAAAGGGCTTTCAGGCAGGGTCCCTGATTATTATGGCGAGCATGAAGACCGCGACCCCTTCCACGGCTCGAGCCATCAACGACCGGCTGGCGCTGGACCTGCTGCTGGAACGGGGCCCGCTGAGCGCTCCCCAGCTCCGCTCGCTGACGGGGCTGTCCAGGCCCACCGTGTCCGACCTGATCGAGCGGCTCATCGGCGGCGGCCTGATCGAGGTCGCGGGGGAGTCGGGCGAGGACAGGCGCGGGCCCAACGCGCGCCTCTACGGGCTGGTGGCCGGCCGGGCCCACGTCGCGGGGGTCGACCTGCGGCGTGACACCGTCCACGTCACCGTCGCCGACCTCACGGGCCGTACCGTCGGCTCGGCCGCCCGGGCGGTCGGCGGTGACCTGGTGGATCTCGTTGAAAGCGTCCTGGCCGAGGCGGCGGGGCAGCGGAGCCTCGACGCCGTCGTGGTCGGGGCGCCGGGCCTGGTCGCGCCGCGCGACGGCGAGCTGGTGTCGTCCAACGACGTGCCGGGGTGGCGGCCCGGGCTGGTGACGTCCTGGCGGGAGCGGCTCGGCGGCGTCCCGGTGGTGCTGGAGAACGAGGCGAACCTGGCCGCCATCGCCGAGTCGCGGGACGGGGTGGCGCAGGACGCCGAGGACTTCGTCCTGCTCTGGCTGGGCGACGGGGTCGGGGCGGCGGTCGTGCTCGGCGGGCGGTTGCGCCGGGGGGCGTCGGGGGGCGCGGGCGAGATCGGGTTCCTGGAGGTGGGCGGGACCGCGTTCTGCAACCTGGTGACCTCGCCCGTCGCGCGCGGCCTGGCCCGTACGGAGTTCGCCGCCCGCATCGCCAAGGGCGCCGCCGCCTTCGTCAGCCTGCTCGACCCCGGCCTCGTCGTGCTCGGCGGCGAGTGCGGGAGTGAAGGGGGCGCCGAGCTGGCCGAGGAGGTGGCCGCCCGGCTGGGCGACCTGGCGCCCGCCCCCACCGAGGTGCGCGCCAGCACGGTCACGGGCAACCCCGTGCTCCAGGGCGCCGTGCTGACCGCACTCGACCTGGCCCGCGACCGCGTCTTCGGCGCCTCGGCCACCCCGTGACGGCCACCGTCACGCGTTTGTGAGCAAGCGGTTGCTCGGTAGCCCCGTTGACGGCGCCGTAAGGCGAATTTACGCTCGGACGAAACCAAGCGAGCGCTAGGCCAAGGCGCAAGGGGAGGCCGTCATGGTGCGAGTGAGGTCGGTGGCCCTGGTGACGGTCCTTCTCGCGACCGGATGCGCGGCCCAGCAGCAGGGCGGCGCCGCGGGCGGGGGCGCGGCCGGTGTGACGGACGCGACGATCAAGGTCGGTGGTGTGCTGACCAAGACCAGCGCCAGCGGTTACTCCACCAAGGACGCCGAGCTGGGCGCCAAGGCCAGGTTCGAGCGGGCCAACGCGGAGGGCGGCGTGCACGGCCGCACGATCGAGTTCCTCGGGGCCGAGGACGACGGCCAGGACGCCGCCAAGGGCGACGCGGCGGCCAAGAAGCTCGTGCAGAAGGACTCGGTGTTCGCCCTCGTCCCCGTGCACGCGCCCAACTTCGGTGGCGCCGCCTTCCTTGAGCAGCAGGGCGTGCCGTGGTTCGGCTGGGCGACGGGCCCGCAGTGGTGCGGCACGAAGACCGGCTTCGGCTACAACGGCTGCCTGGCGCCCAAGCAGGGCGCGGGCTCGCAGACGTGGTGGGGCCGCCAGATGGCCGACCTGCTCGGCGGCGCCGAGGGCAAGAGCGTGTACGTCCAGACCTCCGACTCCAGCGGCAGCAAGTACGGCGGCACGACCATCTCCCAGTCGTTCACCGCGGCCGGGTTCGAGCTGGCCGGCGTGAACTCGGGCCTGCCGGCCGCCGCACCCCCGCCCGACTGGCTCCCGTACGTCAACAAGATCATGACATCCGACGGTGGCGGGCCGCCCGACGTCGTGGTGTCGGTGATCGCCGGCACCAAGTTCAACGTCGGCCTGTACTCGGCGCTCAAGCGGGCCGGCTACAGGGGCGTGCTCACCGACGCCACCAGCTACGACGCCGCCATACTCAAGGACCCCGCCAGCGCGAAGGCCCTGGAGGGCGTGATCGCGGCGCCCATGTTCGAGCCCTTCGAGTCGGACGCCCCCGAGGTCGCCCAGCTCAGGCAGGACGTCGAGAAGGCCGCGCCGGGCACCGAGCTGACCCAGCACCTCGCCATCGGCTACTGGGCCGCCGACATCTTCCTCGACCTGCTGGACAAGACCGGCAAGGAGCTGACCAGGGAACGCTTCCTCGCCACCGCCAACGGCTCCTACGTCTACGAGAACCCCGGCTTCGGCCGCATCGAGTATCCGAAGGACCACAGCGAGCCCAACGGCTGCGGCGCCCTGGTCAAGCTGGAGGGCGGCGCCTTCCAGGTGGCCAGGAACATGCGCTGCTTCGGCAACGTGCCGCTGAAATGATCGCCTACGTCCTCAGCGGCCTGGTCACCGGCGCGGTCTTCGCGGTCATGGGGGCGGGCCTGACGCTCTCGTACGCCGCCACCGGCGTGTTCAACTTCGCCCACGGCGCCATCGGCTTCCTGACCGCCCTGCTGTTCTACGAGCTGACCCAGGCCGGCGTGCCCGCGCTGCCGTCGGCCCTGCTGGCGGTGGCGCTGTTCGCGCCCGCGCTCGGCTACGCCCTGCACAAGGCCATGTTCAGGGGCCTCGCGCAGGCGGGGGAGACCGCGCAGATCGTGGCCACCATCGGGCTCACGATCGCCCTCCCCGCGGCCGGTCTGCTGGTCGTGGATGTGGCCGGGCTGCCGCCCGCCGACGCGACAGCGCTGCCGCGCGGCGTCGGGCCGCACCCGGCCGTGGACGTCGAGGTGTTCGCCGTGCGGCTGGACAGCGACCAGCTCATCACGTTCCTGTGCTCGGCGCTCGCGGCGGCCGGGTTGTGGGCGTTCATGCGGCACACTCCGTACGGGCTGCGCATGCGCGCCTGCGTGGACCGGCGGCGGCTGGCCACGCTGCGCGGCATCGACGCCGGCGCCGCGTCGGCGCTGGCCTGGACGCTCTCCTCAGGGCTCGCCGGGCTGGCCGGGGTGCTGGCGGTGCCGGTGCTGGGGCTGGACGCGACGGCGTACACGGTGCTGCTGTTCGCCTCGGCGACGGCGGCGGTGTTCGGGCGGCTGCGCTCGATCCCGTGGACGTTCGCGGCCGGGCTGGCGCTCGGCGTGATCCAGAACCTGGTGGCCGGCTACACCGACTTCCTCGAAGAGGTGACCGGGCTGCGTACGGCGGTGCCGGTGATCCTGCTGTTCGCCGGGCTGGTGCTGCTCAACAGGGCGCGTGACCGGGTCGCGGGCAGCGCGGCCGAGGACGCGCCGCCGCCCGACCACCTGGCCGGGCTGCCGCCGTGGCGGCGCCGGCTGCCGTGGGCGCTGGGCGCGCTCGCGCTGGCCGCCTTCGCCTTCGCGGGCCCGGTCTATTACGTGGGCGTGGCCGCGCAGGGCCTGGTGCTGGCGCTGATCTTCTGCTCGTTCGTGATCGTCACCGGCATCGGCGGCATGGTGAACCTGGCCCAGGCCGCCTTCGCCGCCATGGCCGCGCTGACCTGCGGCTGGGCGTTCACCTCAGGGCTGCCGTTCGCCGCCGCGATCGTGCTCGGCGTGCTGGCAGCGGCGGCGGCCGGGATGCTGGTGGCGCTGCCCGCGCTGCGGCTCGGCGGCCGGGTCCTGACGCTGGCGACGCTCGCCATGGCGCTGCTGGCCGACCAGGTGCTGTTCCAGGTGGACGCGTTCAGCAACGGCACGATCGGCTGGGCGCTGCCGGCGCTCGGGTTCGGCTTCGCCGACACCTCGGATCCGCGCGTGCGCGTGGTGCTGCTGCTCGCGCTCATCGGGGCCGTGGCGCTGCTCGTCCGCAACCTCGAACGGTCGGCGTCAGGGCGGGCGATCCTGGCCGTGCGCTCGGCGCCCGCCGCGGCCGTCACGTCGGGGCTGTCAGCGCCGCGTACAAAGATCGTGCTGTTCGTGCTGGCGTCGGCGGTCGCGGGGCTGGGCGGGGTGCTGTTCGCGATCTTCAAGGGCTCGATCACGGCGACCGACCTGCCGGCCTTCTCCGGGTTCGTCTGGCTGGCCATCGTGGTGCTGCAGGGCGTGCGGCGGATCGGCGGAGCCGTGCTGGGCGGGCTCGTCGCCGTCGCCGTGCCCGAGCTGCTGGCCGTCTGGGACCTGTCCGCGCACGTCGGCGCGATCCTGTTCGGGCTCGGCGGCGTCATCCTGGCCAAGCACCCCGACGGCGTGCTCACCCAGATGGCCGGGCTGCGGCACAGGAAACGGGAGCGCCCCGAGCCCGAGGTACGGGCCGAGCCGGCCGTGCGGGAGCGGCGGCTGTTCACCCTGGAAGGCGTCGCCGCCGGATACGCCGACACCACCGTGCTGCGCGGCGTGGACCTGACCGTCGGCCCCGGCGAGGTGGTCGCGCTGCTCGGCGCGAACGGCGCGGGCAAGTCCACCACCTGCGCCGTCGCGGTCGGCGACCTGCCCGTGAGCGCGGGCCGCGTGCTGCTCGACGGCCGCGACGTCACTGCCTGGCCCGCCCACCGCAGGGCCCGCGCCGGCATCCTGCTGGCGCCCGAGGGCAGGGGCGTCTTCCCCGGGCTGACCGTGGAGGAGAACCTGCGCACCTGGCTGCCCGACCCCGAGCCGGTCTTCGCGCGGCTGCCGCACCTCGGCGAGCGCCGCCACGTGCCGGCCGGCGCCCTGTCCGGCGGCGAGCAGCAGCTGCTCACGCTCGCCCCCGCGCTCATCAGGCCGCCGCGCGTGCTCGTCGCCGACGAGCCGTCGCTGGGGCTCGCGCCCATGGTGGTGCGGCAGGTGTTCGAGGTCTTCGCCGAGCTGCGGGCGCGCGGGGTCGCGCTGCTGCTGGTCGAGGAGAAGGCCACCGAGGCGCTGGCGGTCGCCGACCGGGTGGCGTTCATGCGGCTCGGCCGCGTCACCTGGTCGGGGCCGCGCGACGAGGTGGACGGCGAGCGGCTGACCGCCGCCTACCTGGGGGTGCGCTGATCATGCTGGCGGTGGACGGGGTGTCGGTCGCCTTCGGCGGTGTCAAGGCGCTGGACCAGGTGTCGTTCGAGGTCGAAGAGGGAGTCGTGTGCGGCGTGATCGGGCCGAACGGGGCAGGCAAGACCACCCTGTTCGACGTCGTGTCCGGGCTGCGCAGGCCGGTCGAGGGCCGGGTCCGCGTCGACGGGCGGGACGTGACCGGGCTGCCGCCGGTCCGGCGGGCCAGGGCGGGGGTGCGCCGCACGTTCCAGCGCACGCAGGTGTTCGGCCGGCTCACGGTCGAGGACAACGTGCTGGCCGCGCTCGACTGGCACGGCGGCGGTGGCGGGCTGGCCGCCGACCTCGTCGGCCTGCCCGCCCGGCGGCGGCTCGAACGTGACCGGCGCGAGCGCGTCGCCGAGGTGCTGGCGCTGTGCGGGCTCGACGGGCACCGCGAGGCGTACGCGGCAGCGCTGCCGGTCGGCGGGCGGCGCCTGGTCGAGCTGGCCAGGGCGCTGGCCGACCGGCCCAGGCTGCTGCTGCTCGACGAGCCCACCTCCGGGCTCGACGCCGCCCAGACCGCCCGCCTGGCCGAGGTCGTCAGGAGCCTGGAGACCACGGTGCTGCTGGTCGAGCACGACATGGGGTTCGTCATGGACGTCTGCGACCGGATCGTCGTGCTCGACCTCGGCCGGGTCATCGCCGCGGGGCCGCCCGCCGAGATCCGCGAAGACCCCGTCGTCCGGGCTGCCTACCTGGGATGACTCAGGAGTGGCGCTCGACGAAGTCGAGGATGCGCCGCCATGAGTCCTGGCAGACCTCGGTCCACTTCGTGTACGAGCGGTCGAAGTACGCGTGCGGCGCGCCCGGATAGACGTGCTTCTCGTACGGGGTGCCGGCCCGGTCGAGCGCGGCCTCGTACGCGGCGGACTGCTCGCGCGGCGTGGCCCGGTCGGCGCCGCCCAGCAGCATCAGCAGCGGCGCGCCGGGCCCCGACTCGGGCGGCTCCACGAAGCGCAGGGTGGGGTAGAAGCCGATGCCGCCCGCCAGCCCGTTGCCCTCGGCGGCCTGCCGCAGCGACTGCGCGCCGCCCAGGCAGAACCCCACGGTGAACACCGGCCCGTCCAGCGCCTGCGTGGCCGCCAGCGCGTCGGCCCTGACGTGGTCGCTGGTGAGCTGGTCGACGTGGGGACGGAACGGGAAGTCGTCGCCGCGGTCGCCGAGGCCCGCCGTGCGGCCGAAGTAGTCGATCGCGATCGTCCGGAACCCCGCCTCGGCGAACCGGACCGCGAGGTCACGGTAGTAGGGGTGCAGCCCGCGGATGTCCGGCAGGATCACCATGCTCCGGCCGTTCGGCTCGGCGGGTTCGGCCCGGTAGGCGAGGAAGCGGTTGCCGTCGGCGGCGGTCAGCTCGGTCTGCTCGTGCGCGGCCACCTCGCCACGCACGGGCGGGGCGGGCGGCCTGCTGTCGGTGGAGTGGCACATGATGATCAGCATGCCGGACGGCGGCGGCTTCGTCCCGTATCCGGGGCGGCCGTTCGCCGAACGGCGGGGGCACGGGGGCCGATCTCCGCCATATGGCGGTTGTGCGACGATGACCGGGAATTCCACGATGTCAGCAGAGACAGCACCCCTTCGCGGAAGGAAACAGCCCATGGCGCATCACCCCAACCTGGACGCCGAGCTGCGTGCCGGGGTCGAGCAGGTCGCGCAGATGCCCGGGATCGACTTCGCGTCGCTGACGTACGAGGCGCTGGCCGAGCATCGGGCCCAGCTCAACGCCATGATGGCCGCCGCGCCGAGGCCGCTGACCGAGGTCTCGATCGAGGACCGGCTGGTGCCGGGGCCCGCGGGTGCGCCGGACGTACGGGTGCGCGTCTACCGGCCCGCCGAGCCGGGCGCGAACCGGCCCGCGCTCTACTGGATCCACGGCGGCGGCATGATCATCGGCAAGCCGGAGATGGACGACGAGATGATCGTCCGCTACGTCGAGCGGCTCGGCCTGGTCGCCGTCTCCGTCGACTACCGGCTCGCCCCCGAGCACCCCCATCCCGCGCCCGTCGAGGACTGCTACGCGGGCCTCGCCTGGACCGCCAAGAACGCCGCCGAGCTGGGCATCGACCCGGCCCGGCTGGCCGTCGGCGGGGCCAGCGCGGGCGGCGGGCTGGCCGCCGCCACCGTGCTGCTCGCCAGGGACCGCGGCGGCCCCGACCTCGCGTTCCAGCTGCTGATCTGCCCCATGCTGGACGACCGCAACGTCACGCCGTCCAGCCGCGCCTTCGCCGACGCCGTGGTGTGGCCCAGGTCGGCCAACCTCTACGGCTGGAAGGCACTGCTCGGCGACCTGGCGGGCACCGACGACGTGTCCCCTTACGCCGCCCCCTCCCGCGCCACCGACCTGTCCGGGCTGCCGCCGGCGTTCGTGGACGTGGGGGAGCTCGAGGTGTTCAGGGACGAGTGCATTGACTACGCGCAGCGGCTGGCCCAGGCCGGGGTCTCGACCGAGTTCCACCTGTTCCCCGGGGCCTTCCACGGGTTCGACATGATGGTGCCGGACGCCGAGCTGAGCCGGCGGGCGCGGGCGGCCAGGGAGGCGGCGCTCAAGCGCGCCTTCGGTATCTGACCACGTCTTCTTGAGGGGCACCTGCCGGGTCTTCCGGCGGGTGCCCCTTTGCGTGGAAATGATGGGGGCTGGGCGTACATAGAGGTAGGTGTCCGTGTCAATCGTCTGCTGAGGAGATCTGCCATGGGGACCGCCTGTGGATGACGAGCGGCTGGCCCGGTTCGAGGCCGCCTATGACCTGGCGTACGGCAGGATCACCGCCTACGCCGTACGCCGCTGCGACTCGCCCCAGGACGCCGCCGACGTCGTGGCGGAGACGTTCACCATCGCCTGGCGGCGGGTGGCGGAGCTGCCGGACGGCCCCGAGGTCGTGCCCTGGCTGTACGGCGTGGCGCGCAAGGTGCTGGCCAACCACTTCCGCGGCGACAACCGCCGCAGGGCCCGCACCGCCGAGCTGGACGCCGAGCTCGCCGACCTCTACGGGCACTCCCCGGACACCGAGGTCGAACTGGACGCGATCGGGCGGGCCTTCAGAAGCCTGCCCGACGACGACAGGGAGCTGCTGGCCCTGGTCGCCTGGGAGGGCCTGGAGCGCGAGGAGATCGCGCAGGCGCTGGGGCTGTCCCGCAACGCCGTACGGATCCGGCTGTACCGGGCCCGCAAACGGCTGTCCCGGGCACTCGCCGACGCCGGGGTGCACGTCGGCACGCGGGCTCGGCCCGCATTGGTGGAACGGTCGCAGGGAGGAGCGCTGTGAAGGACATCGACGAGATCGAGGCGATCAAGCCGCTGGCCCGGGTCGCACCCGGTGGCCTCGGCGGCGAGCCGTCCGGCGCGGGGGCGCGGGCGCTGCTGGCCGAGATCACCGCGCAGGAGCCGGAACCGGTGCGGCGGCCCCCGCGCTCGTTCAAGCGGCCGTTGCTCGGCCTGGCGGCGGCCGTCGTGCTCGCCGCGGGCGTCGTCGTGGTGCCGAGCGTGCTGCGCGGTGGCGCGCCCAGCTCGTACGCCGTGGACATGCAGGACGGGATGGTGACGATCCAGATCCGCGACTTCGACGACGCTGAGGGGCTGGAGCGGCGGTTGCGGGAGCTGAACGTTCCCGCGACGGTCGACTTCGTCCCCCAGGGCATGATGTGCCGGGAACCGCGTGGCGAGCACGTGAGGAACATCCCCCGTGGCGTCTACAGCCTGCCGGAGAACATCCCGGGCGAGCGGGAGGGGTGGCAGATGCGGATCAACACGAAGCTGTTCCGGCCGGGCCAGACGTTCGTGTGGAGCATCAGCGGCAAGGGCGGCATGACCACCACGTACCTGATGGAGGGCCCGATCGCGCCCTGCGAGCCCGTCCCCGCGCCCAAGCCCTCGTTCAAGGAGCCGGAGTTCCGCGTCGCCACCGACAGGGGCCGCTCCCTGGAGGACCTGCGCGTGGACGAGAAGACCGTCGGTGAGGTCCTCCCCGAGCTGCGCAGGCGCGGCAAGAAGGTCGTCTTCGCGGTCATCTCCGTGCCGCCGGGGAACCCCGGAGGGTACGGCATCGTGCGTACCCAGGAGGAGCCCGTCGGGGACGACTGGGTGGTCTGGGAGGCCGAGGAGAACGCCAAGGGGGTGATCCGCCTGCTCGTGACCGAGCATCGGCTGGACAAGAACCCCGTCTACGGCGGTCCCAGGGACGCGCTCATCCCGGACTGAGCAGCCTGCCTCAGCCGGGGACGGCTCCGGCGCCGGCCGCGGCCGCATCCCGATTTCGGTGCCGATTTCGGTGCCGATTTCGGTGCCGGGTGAGGTGCCGGGTGAGGTGGTGGTGTGGCCGTCGGGGGTGACGCGGGTGCGGCGGACGGTGGCGGCGTCGAGCGTGGACAGGGGCGCGGCAGCAGTCCCTGCACGACGTCAGCCTGACCTGGTCAGCTCACCAAGCGTGCGCTAGGTTGGTTGTCGTGGATCTCGACTTCTCCCCGGCCGAGCGGGACTTCCGCGCCGAGGTTCGCGAGTGGCTGAGCACGCACGTCCCCGATCACCTCCCGTCCATGGACACCCCTGAGGGCTTCGCCGCCCACCGGGCCTGGGAGGCGGAGCTGGCCGCCGCCCGGCTGTCCGTCGTCTCCTGGCCCGAGGAGTACGGCGGCAGAGGCGCCTCCCTCGTCGAATGGCTGATCTTCGAGGAGGAGTACTGGGCCGCCGGCGCCCCCGCCCGCGTCACCCAGAACGGCATCTTCCTCCTCGGCCCTTCGCTCATGCGGTTCGGCACCGGGGAACAGCGGCGGCGCTGGCTGCCCGGCATGGCCTCCGGCGAGCAGGTGTGGGCCCAGGCGTGGTCGGAGCCCGAGGCGGGCAGCGACCTGGCCGCGCTCACCTCCAGGGCCGAGCCCGTGCCCGGCGGCTGGCGCCTGTACGGACACAAGACGTGGAGCTCGCGCGCCGCGTACGCCACCCACGGGTTCGGCCTCTTCCGCACCTCGGGCGAACGCCACCGCGGCCTGACCTACGTCCTGTTCCCCCTGTCCGACGTCGCCGTCCGGCCCATCGCCCAGCTCGACGGCCTGCCCGGCTTCGCCGAGCTGCACTTCGACGGCGTGTACGTGCCCGGCTCCCTCGTGCTCGGCCGGCCAGGCGACGGCTGGCGCATCGCCATGGCCACCACCTCGTCGGAACGCGGCCTCACCCTGCGCAGCCCGGGCCGCTTCCTCGCCACCGCCGACCGGCTCGTCGCCCTGGCCGCCGGCGCCGACCCGGCGCTCGCCGACCGGGCGGCGCGGTGCTGGGTGGAGGCGGAGGCGTACCGGCTGCACACGTACGCGACCGCGCGCGGGATCGCGGCGGGGGAGGAGATCGGGGCCGAGGCCAGCCTGGGCAAGCTCTTCTGGTCCGAGCTCGACCTGCGCATGCACGCCCTCGCGCTCGACCTGCTCGGCGACCGGGCCGGGGTGGAGGGGTGGCTCGACGGGTTCCTGTTCGCGCAGGCGGGGCCGATCTACGCGGGCACGAACGAGATCCAGCGCACGATCGTCGCAGAACGTCTCCTCGGACTTCCCCGATGATGATGGATGCCGCTTTCAGCGCCGATCAGCTCGCCCTGGCGGCGAACGTACGGGATGTGCTGCGGGCGCACTGCCCGCCCGCCGCGCTGCGCAGCGAGCGGCGGCCAGGGTGGAAGCAGCTCGCCGGGCTGGGGTTCTTCCAGGTGTTGTCGCCCGAGGAGGACGGCGGGCTGGGGTTGCGGCTGATCGACGTGGTGCCCGCGCTTGAGGAGACCGGGCGGGCCTGCCTGCCTGGGCCGGTCGTGGAGACCGCCGTGGTGGGGGCTTACCTGCTGGGCGGCGCTGAGCCGGTGACCGTGGCGGTGCTGCCGCCTGGGCAGGCTTATGCGGCCGATGCCGATCTCGCCGACCTGGTCGTGGTCGTGCGGGACGGCGCGGCCCGGTCGTTCCCCGCCGCGTCCGTGCGCCTCAGCCCACGTCCAGGGCCCGACCCGTGCCGGCCGCTGTTCGAGGTGACCACCGAGACGCCGGGTGAGCCGCTCGGCGCAGACGTGGGGGCGGCGCTGCGGGCCGGTGCCGTGGCGACCGCCGCGCAGCTCGTCGGGGTCGCCAGGCATCTGCTGTCCACGACCGTCGCATACGCCGGGGCCCGCACCCAGTTCGGCGCACCGATCGGGTCGTTCCAGGCCGTCAAGCACCAGCTCGCCGACGCGGCGGTGGCGGTCGAGTTCGCCGCGCCGCTGGTGTGGCGGGCGGCGGTGACGGCGGACAAGGCACTGGCCGGCGCGGACCGGGACGCGAGCGCCGCCAAGGCCGCCGCGGGCGAGGCCGCCACGCTCGCGGCCAGGACGGCGCTGCAGGTGCACGGCGCCATCGGCTACACCGACGAGCTGGACCTGCGGTTCTGGCTGGCCCGCGCGTGGTCCCTGTCCAGTGCGTACGGCACCACCGCCCACCACCGCGAACGCCTGCGCGCCGCCATCGTCGACGGCTCCCCTCGGAGGTACCCGTGAAGTTCGGCGTCCCGCTCGGGCTGCTGCATCCCGCCGCGTGGAAGGACGTGGCGGTGGCGGCCGACGAGCTGGGGTTCGAGTCGATGTGGCTGCCCGAGCACCTCGTCTTCACCACCGACCTGTCCACCGCTCACTACCCGGGCGCCACCTCGCCGGGGATCAAGCCGGGGACGCCGCTGTTCGACGCGCCCGCATACCTGTGCTGGCTGGCCGCCCTCACCTCGCACGTCAAGCTCGGCACCGCCGTGCAACTGCTCGCCCTGCGCCACCCCTTCGTCTCCGCCCGCGCCTTCGCCACCCTGGACGTGGTCTCCGCCGGGCGGGCCGTCTGCGGGGTCGGGGCGGGCTGGTATCGGGGGGAGTGGGACGCGGCCGGGGTGCCGTTCGAGAGCAGGGGGGCGCGACTGGACGAGGCCATCGAGGTCGTACGGCGGTTGTGGAGCGAGCCGGTGGTCGCCCATAGCGGGAGGTTCTACTCCTTTCCCGAGGTCGCCTTCGAGCCCAAGCCCGTGCAGCCGCACCTGCCCGTGCTCGCCGGCGGGGAGTCGGACGCTGCCTTGCGGCGGGCGGCGCTGCTGTGCGACGGGTGGATCAGCATGCCGCACACGCTCGCCTCCATCCGGCCCCGCCTCGCCGCCCTCGCGCGGCTGCGCTCAGGGGTGCCGGTGACGGCTCACGCGTACGAGCTGGGGTCCCCTGACGAGGTCGCCGAGTGGGCGGCGCTCGGGGTCGAGCGGCTGATCGTACGTCCCTGGACCCGCGGCCGCGACGCGGTGGCCCACCTGACCAGATTCGCCACCGCCTACGGCCTCACGCCCCCGTCGCCCCCGGCCTGACCGCCGCCGGCTACGGCCTCACGCCTCGTCGCCCCCGGCCTGACCGCCACCGGCTACGGCCTGACGCGCCCGTCGGCCCCGGCCTGACCCGCCCTCATGGGGTGGTCAGGCGTGGTGACGGCCGCTGGTGTCGGCGGTCAGCTCGTCCTCCGGGCGGGTGCGGCGGTGGCGGCGGCCCCTGGGCGGGGCGTCGGTGTAGGGGAACGCCGGGTGCTCGTCCGATGAGCGGCGACGGCGGCGGCCACGGTAGGTGGTCGCGGGCTCCGAGACGGTGAGCAGGCCGCCGGACCGCGCGGGCGGCGCGAAAGCGTCGAACGTGCTCGTCGCGCCGGGGATGACGATGCGCTCGAACGGGCTCGTGTCCACCACCCGGTCCAGGGGGCCGGTGTCGAGCACGACCTCCAGCGGGCCCGTGTCGTCCGTGAACCGGTAGCGGGACCTGTCGAAGTCCGGCTCGTAGGGCGCGGCCAGGAAGGTGGGCTCGTAGGGGGCCGCGTCGCGGGACACGCGGGCCGTGGCGCCGTGGGGATCGTAAGGCCCCCACCCGGTGGTGCCGCGGGACTCGCGCGGCCCCGCAGCGGCGGCGTCACGGCGGCCGTGGAAGCCGCGCGGGGCGCTGTAGGGCTCGTCGGCTCCCCACGTGGGGGTGTTGCGGGACTCGTGCGGCCTCGGGGCCGTGGTGCCACGGTGGTCGTGAGGCGCGCGGGTGTGGGGCTCGTCGGCCCCCCAGACGGTCGGGGAGCGGTGGTCGTGGGAGCCCTGGGCGGTGGCCGGGCCGTGCGGGGTGGCGTCGGTGGTCAGGTCGAAGGGGCGGATCTCCAAGGGGAGCCTGCGGTGCCTGGCGTGGCGGGCGCCGTGCCTCAGCGTGTCGCGTGCCGCCTCCCTCGCGGCGGCTTCCCTGGCGGCGGCGTGGCGCGCGGCCTCGCGCGCGGCGGCCTCCTTGGTCGCGGCGTGGCGCGCGGCCTGCCGGGCGGCGAGCTCCTTCGCGGCGGCCCGCTGCGCGGCCTCACGCGCGGTGGCCTCTTGTGCGACGGCCTCTCGTGCGACGGCCTCTTGTGCGCCGGCCTCGCGGGCGGCGATGCGGCGGGCGGCTTCCCGGGCGGCGGCGTGCTGGGCGGCCTCCTTGGCGGCCGCTTCTCTTGCGGCGGCGTGATGGGCGGCCTCGCGCGCGGCGGCGTCCTTGGCCGCGGCGTGGCGGGCGGCGTTCCTGGAGGCCGCGTGGCGGGCCCTGCCTCTGGAAGCGGCGTGCCGGGCCGAGTCCCTGCCGCCCGGACGGCGGGAACCGTCCCACGCGTCCCCGGCGGCCGAACCACCGTGCAGGTCGGTGTCTGCGGAGTGGCCGTCCGAGCCGAAGCCGGCGCGCACGCCGGAGGAGGGGGCCTCGAAAGCGTCGGGCCAGGGGGTGCCGTCGAAGGAGACGGACCGGGGGCCGAAGGCGGCGCGGGTGGTGTCCGAGCCGGCCCCTGCGGTGACCGGCCAGGCCGTGGAGTCGGTGGATTCCGGGAGGGGCCAGGCCATCGTGGTCGAGGCCGCGCTTGCCGCCGCCGGGGTCGTAGTGGTGGACGACGCTGCGGGGGTGAGGGTGCGGAGGGCGGCGGCGGTGGCGAGGCGTTCCGGGGTCTCCGGGAGGTCCACGGCGGTGCGGTGATCGGCCGTCGCCAGGACGGGGGCCGTTCTGCCGCGCCGGCGGCGGCCCTTCGCGCGGGACGGGCGGGGCGGCCTGGCCGGTGCGGCGGCCGCGGCGGCGGCCGAGCGCTGGCGGCGGGTCTTGGCCACGGCGAGCAGCGTCAGGGCGGCGATCAGCGTCGAGCCGACCAGCGTCGGGGTGTTGACGACGGGCAGCGGCCCGGTGGCGGAGGCGTCGGTGTGGGAGGGGAGGGGTTCGCTGGTCGCGGCCTCGGTGTCGGCCGTGGTGGGCTTGGCGTGCTTGCCCTTCTTCGCGGGGGCTCCGTTGGCGGCGCCGCTGGAGGCGCCGACCTGGGGTTCGGCCGGGGCCGACGCGGTGGGGGCGGGACGGGCGGCGGAGTCGTTCGTTCCCGTACGGGACTCGGACGCCTCCTTCGAGGAGGACTTGGACGTCTTCGCCGGCGCGTCCGCGTGCGCGTCCGAGGACGAGGACGACGACGAGGAGCGCGGGGCGCCGTGGGGGTCAGACTGGGCCTGCTCCGGGGTCTGGCCCTCGGTCTGGCCGGTCGCTCCCTGGTCGGTCTGGCCCGGCGTCAGGGACTGGATGCGGTCGCCGGACAGCGGCACCTGGGCGGAGCGGCCGTCGTCGCCCCGGGGGATCTGTGAGGTGAGCGACTGCTCGGGAAGCTGGATCGTACCAACCTCGCTTCCCGGCTTCCCCGCCTCCTTGAGCGCTTCCTGGGCCTCTTTCTCGGCCTTCTTCCTGGCCTTCTTGTCGAGCCGCTCCTTGACCCGCTGCGGGTAGCCGTAACCGACGACCTTGCTCGTGTCGCGTTCCTTGCGCTTGGCGACGCCGCCGTCGATGTTGCCCTCGATGGTGTGGATCCGGCCGCCCTCGACCCTGGTCACGACCCCGACGTGGTCGATCCTGTCGATGTCGTTGGAGCCGCTCCAGTCGTAGAAGACCAGCGCCCCGACTTCGGGCTTCTTCCCCCACGCGCCCTGCTTCTTGAACCACTTGGCGTGCTCGACGGTCCAGGCGAACTGGCCGACCCAGTCCTCGTAGCCGAGCTTGTGCGCGGCCCATGAGAGGTACATGTCGCACCACGGCGCGGAACTGTAGTCGGCGTCGAACTCGATGTTCTTGCCGTACCAGGCGCCGAACTTGGTGTACGAGCCCGACTTCTCGGAGTAGCCGATCTGGCTCTCGAGCAGTTCTATGTACTTCTGGATCTCTGGCGTCATGGAAGTGTGGGGGAACCTTCCGGGCAAGACCGGGTTCGACCCACCAGCCATGGGTAAAGGAGGGTAACCCGGGACTGATGTGACAAAACCGGAGGCCTGTCGTCTTCCGTGATGAGTGAGGTTATCGTGTCGTGACCTTAGCTCAAGCACGCACCCTGGGGGCAAGGGCCCTCACGGGGTAGAAACCAGCAGGTCAGTAACGTTGCCAGAAATGTCCGACCCTAGGTGGTTTAACACTAAAAGATCTACCTTGTGGTGAGATCTTAGTATCCTGCGCCGGTCAGCAGCCCGCCGTCCACGGTGAACTCGCTCCCCGTGCAGTAGCTGGCCCGGTCCGAGGCCAGGAACGCCACCACGTGCGAGACCTCCACCGGCTTGGCGAACCGCTTGATGACCATGGACTTGACGAACGCCTCCGCGTCCACCTCGCCGACCAGCTCGGGGTCCATGACCATGGAGGTGTTGATCGCTCCAGGGTGCACGGAGTTCACCCTGATCTTGAACTTCGCCAGCTCCCGCGCCGCCGACTTCGTCACGCCACGCACGCCGAACTTCGAGGCCGAGTACGCCGACAGCCCCTCCGCACCGACGTAGCCCTCGATGGAGGAGATGTTCACGATCGAGCCGCGCCCGGCGGCCTTCATGGGCTCGATGACCGACTTGATGCCGAGCCAGGTGCCCCTGAGGTTCACGCCGATCACCTGATCGAAGTCTTCGAGCGACATGTCGGCGATGCGCCGAAATTTCAAGATCCCGGCGTTGTTCACCAGCACGTCCAGCCGCCCGTACGCCTCGACGGCCGCCCCCACGGCCGCCTCCCACTCCTCCGGACGGGTCACGTCGTGCCGCACGTACACCGCGCCCGTCTCCGCCGCCAGCGCCTTGCCCTCCTCCTCCAGCACGTCCCCGAACACCACCCGCGCGCCCTCGGCCAGGAACAGCCGTACGTGGGCCTCGCCCATGCCCCGCGCACCGCCGGTGATCAGCGCGACCTTGCCGTCAAGCAGCCCCATGGCGTCCTCCTGCCGCGACGGCCACGGCGGCCGCCTCCATCGTGCGGTAGACGGGGATCCCGGCCGCCGCCGCGATCCGCCCGACCTCGTCCGTGACGCCCGGAGGCGCGCACTCGGCGTTCCTGGTGACGAGGGTGATCCTGGTGTGCGGGTGCGCGGCCTGGGCTCCCGCCAGGGCGTGCGCGTAGGCGTACAGGGGCTCGGCGGCGTCCCCGTACGTGAAGAAGGCCGTGACGTTCACGTGCGCCACCACGTCCCGGTACGGCCCCGCGAGCGCGTCGATCACCTCGGCCACGAGGCCGGCCCGCCCCATCGGACCCACGGGCACTTCGAGCGGGTTGCCCGTCGTCACCACGCCGAGCCCGCGCAGCGCGGCCAGGCGGTCGGCGGGCAGCGGGTCGAGGCGGACACCGGCCCGGTCGAACGCGTCCGCGGCGAGCACGCTCGCGCCCCCGCTCGGCCCGACCACGAGCGTCCTGTCACCCCTGACGGCGCGCCCGCCGTGCGCCTGGAAGAACGCCAGCACCCCGATCAGGTCGTCCTGGGACGTCACCAGCGTCACGCCCGCCTGCTCGGCCACCGCCGCCCAGATCCGCTCGTCGCTCACCAGGCCGCCGGTGTGCGAGGCGGCGGCCTGCCTGCCCTGCCCGGTACGTCCGCCGACCAGCAGCACCACGGGCAGGTCCGCGTCGCGCAGCGCCTCGTACAGTTCGCGGCCGTTCCTCGGGTCCTCCAGGTACAGCCCAGCCGCCCGCGTCTCGGGGTCCGCGGCGAGCCAGCGCAGCAGCTCGGCCGGGGTGACGTCGGCAGCGTTCCCGGCCGTGACGACCCGGCTGAACGCCAGCCCGCGCCGCTCCCCGACCTTGATCACCTCGCCGGCCAGGCCGCCGCTCTGCGAGATGAGCGCGACGGAGCCGGCCGGGCCCGTGCCGCCGCCGACGAACGTCTGACCGCCTCGGGGACAGTACACGCCCATGCAGTTCGGCCCGAGCAGCCGGACGCCGGCCGCGCGCGCCGCCGCCACCAGCTCGGCCTCCAGCTCGGGCCGTCCCGCCTCGCCGAACCCGCCGCTCATCACCTGCACGAACGGGACTCCCGCCGCCTGCCGCACCACCTCGGCACAACGTTCGGCGGGCACCGCCACCAGCGCGTAGTCCACGTCTGCGCGGTCGAGCGACGGCACGGCCGGCACCCCCGCGACCTCCTCCGCCGTCGGATGCACCGCCACCAGCGGGACGCCCGTCTCCCGGTAGAACCCGAGGAACATGTTCCCGAAGTTCGGCCTGCTCGTGGACGCCCCGACCACGGCCACGGCCCTGGGCTCGAAGAGCGGCAGGAAGTCGGTCGCGGGGGCTGCCGGGATCGGCGGGGTGGGGGCCGCGGGGAGATAGCGGGCGTCGACGGCCACCACGCCTGACGGGCCTGCTATGACCGGGTTCAGTTCGAACTCGCCCAGGTCCAGCCGCTCCCACAGTCCGCCGGGCCCGCCCACCGCCATGAGGAGCTTGACGACGGCGTCCTCGTCCACGGGCGGGGCGCCGCGCCAGCCGCGCAGCACGGCGGAGCCGCGCAGGGAGGCGGGCATGCGGCGGGCGTCCTCCTCGGAGATCGGGCAGAGCCGTACGGCGGTGTCGCGCAGCGCCTCCGTCCACACCCCGCCGAGCCCGGCGAGCAGCACGGGCCCGAACGCGGGGTCGCGCACCAGCCCGACGATCAGCTCGACCCCGGCGGGGACCTGCTCCTCGATGAGGAAACCGGCGGGCCGCAGCCGCTCGCGCAGCCGGTGGGCCGCCGGGGCCAGGCCGGCGTGGCGCAGGCCCAGCACCACCGCCCCCGACTCGGTCTTGTGCGTCAGCCCGGGACCGAACGCCTTCAGCGCCAGCGGCTCGGCCAGCTCCCCGGCCGCCGAGAAGTCGTCGCCGGCCACCACGACCCCGCGCGGCACCGGCACCCCGGCCTCGCGGATCAGCGCCTTGACCTCGTGCTCGTCCACGCTCTACCCGCGCACGCCGGGAAGCTCGCGGATCTTCCTGCGCAGCAGCTTGCCAGGCCCTCCGGAGGCGTCCCCGGTGTGGGGCAGCTCACCGGTCACCACGATGCGGTCGGGCCGCTGATGGGCGGGCAGCGCGTCGGCGAGGGCCGGCGCCAGCTTGGACGGGTCCAGCGTATGCCCGGCGCGCGGCACCACGGCCAGCAGCACCTCCTGCTCGGCGGCCCCCTCAGGGGTGCCCACCGCGCCCGCCTCGGCCACGCCGTCCAGCGCGCAGGCGGCGTCCTCGATGACGGCCGGCTGGGTCCAGACGCCGCCCTTGAGTATGGAGTCCTCGCGCCGCCCCAGCACCCGCAGCACGCCGTCGGGGGAGAGCGTGCCGAGGTCGCCGCCGACGTACCATTCGCCGCGCAGCACCTCCGCCGTGCGGTCGGGCAGCCCGTCGTAGCCGGCCATCCGGTGCGGCCCGGCCAGGTTGATCTCGCCGACCTCGTCGATCACCCGGTGGCCGTGGGGGCCGGTGACGCGCACGGCGTTCCCCGTACGGGCCCGGCCGGACGAGCCGAGCGGCGTGGAGCCGTCGTCCACCCGCCCCACGCATGTGTACGGCGCCTCGGTCTGCCCGTAATAGGAGTAGATGCCCGCCTGCGGCAGCCTGGCCTTGATGCGGTCGAGCATGGACGCCGTCAGCGGCTCACCGCCCAGCATGATCACCCGGATCGACGACAGGTCCACGCCCTCGTGCGCGGGCGAGGCCAGCAGCGCCGCGTAGAACGACGGGATCTGCGACACGTGCGTGACGCGCTCGCGCGGGACCACCCGCAGGAAGTTCTCCGGCCCCCAGTCCTGCTCCAGCACCAGGCGCATGCCCGCGTACAGGGCCGGGCCGACGATGGCCGGGAAGCCGATGCCCCAGATGATCGCCCCGGTGCCGAACACCGCGTCAGGGCCGCGCGGCACGTCCAGCCAGATCTGGGCGGTGGCCAGCGACGATGCGTGGGTGTGCACGACGGCCTTGGGCAGCCCTGTGGTGCCCGAGGTGTAGTAGAGCGCGAGCGGGTCGTCGTAGGACCCGCCGAGCGGCGGCTCCGCGTCGGACGCCTCCGGCAGCTCCCGTACGTCGATCCAGGTCGTCACCTGCGGCAGCTCCGGCCTGATGGCCTCGACCGCGGGGGCCACGGTGGCGTCGTGCACGAAGACCGTGCACCCCGAGGCGGCCACCACGTCGCGCAGCGTCTCGACCGGCCAGTACGGGTTCAGCGCCGCCGTCACCGCCCCGATCTTCGCCTGGGCCAGATAGACCTCGGCCACCTGCAACGTCTCGTTGAGCAGTGCCGCCACCCGGGTGCCCGGTGTGACCCCGGCGGCGATGAGGGCGTTGGCGCGGCGGTTGACGTTCCTGTTGAGCTGGTCGTAGGTGAAGCTGCGCTCCCCGCGGTACGTCAGCGCCACCTGGTCGGGCGTGCGCATCGCGCTCGCGGTCAGGATCGCGTGCCCGTAGTTGCCGTACGGCGATCGTGCCGGTCGTGCCATGGGGGTGCCTCCATCTCAGAGGGGCGAATAGAGCACGAAGACGTTGCCCGAGGGGTCGCGCAGCACGGCCCGCCTCTCGTGCGGTCCTGCCTCGGGCTCCCGCACCACCTCGGCGCCGCGCGCGACCAGCTCACCCACCTCGCGATCGACGTCCACCACCTTGTACGACACCGCGACCGACCCGGCGACGTGCTCCTCCGGCCCCGCCAGCGCCACGGTCACCCCGCCGCCGTCGAGCGCGGCGAACCTGTCGCCGTCGCGGAACTTCACCGGCAGGCCGTAGAACGCGATCGCCGCGTCCAGGTCGGCGACGGGGATCAGGACGTTGCCCAGCTTCACGCGGGCCTCCAGTGGGGCAGGTCGTCGTGGAAGGTCACGCGTACGGGGAGGCCGACGCGCACCTGCCCGGGCTCGCAGCCGATCACGTGCCCGAACGCGCGCACGCCTTCCGGCAGGTCGACCCAGGCCATGACGTACGGCTCGCGGCCCTGGTAGGCGGGGGAGAAGGAGCGGTGCACGACCGTGTAGGTGTGCACGACGCCGTCGCCTGAGACGGGGTCGAACACCAGTTGCCGGCCGCCGCACCAGGGGCAGGCCGGCTCGGGGAGGTGGATGCGGCGGTCGCAGGCCGTACAGCGCTGGATGACCAGCTCGCCGCGCGCGCAGGCGGCCCGGTAGGCAGAGGTGTCACCGCTCATCGTGCCTGCCAAGCTAGCGCACGCTTGGTTGCCCGGCAAGGCCCGTTCAGCCGGACCGCTCAGCCCCCGGCCTGGCATCGGCCGGCGACGCGAAACCGGGCTCCTGGACGCCGCCCGAGGACTCGCCGGCGGGCCCCTGCGAGCCGTCGAAAGCCTCGCCGGCCGGCTCGGGCGAGCCGCCGGACGGCTCCGGCGAGTCGGTGAGAAGGGTCGGCGTGGAGAGACCGGCTTTCGGGTCGGGGGACGAACGGGCCTCAGGGCCGCCGGCGGGTGGGCCGGCTGAGGAGCGGGCCTCGGGGCCGTTGGAAGGTGGGGTGGCGGGCGGGGTCGAGGGGCTGGGCGACGGGTCCGTGGTGGGCGGGGCCGGGCGGGTGGCGGTGGGGGTGGGTGGCGCGGGGCAGTCGGGGCCGGTCAGCGCGACCTCGCTGACCTGCGGCCCGTTCCCGGCCGCCGGCTCGGTCATCACGAGGATCCCGACGTGCGCCAGCTCCCCGCACGGCACCCGCCCAGGGTCGTGGGTGACGGCGCTGGTGTAGGAGGTGCGGCCGCGCAGGGTGCGGCTCTCCTGCCGGACGGTCCGCGCCGCCCCGCCGTCGCCGTCCCTCCTCGTGTACGCGATCCGCAGCCGCACCGCCCCCGTGCCGTCCGCCGAGACCCCGATCGTCCCTGCCGTGCCGTTCCACCGCAGGATCGTGGCCGCCCGCACGGAGGCGATGGGCGCGGACGTGCCGGGCTGCCCGCTGCGGGTCGGGCGTGGGGAGGGAGGGGCGGCGGTCCGGGTGGCGGGCGGAGACGGGGAGGCGGCCGTCCGCCGGGGCGCGGGGCTCGACCGGGTGGGTGCGGGGCTCGTGGTGGCAGGGGCCGGCTCGTCGCGGACCTCGGGCGGCGGCAGCAGGATCGTCCCCGGGCCGGGCGGCACCCCGCCGCCGGACACCAGGATCGCGACCACCGCCGCGACCACCGCGCCGCCCGCCACCCAGAGCTGGGGCGGCAGCCTGGGCAGCCGGGATCGCAGGCCGTTCGAGGGAGCCGGGCCGGTGCGCGCCAGCGGGAAACGTAACGCCAGCAGGGTGGCCAGCTCCGCCAGGTGCCGCCGTCCGCGCTTCTCCCAGTCGGGGCCGTACCCGGCGGCGGCGTCCTCCTCCAGCTCGGCCGCGAACTGACGGGCGGAGGCGTACCTGACGGCCGGGTCCTTGGCCATCCCGCGCCTGAGCAGGTCGCGCAGCGTGTCGGGGGCGACCTCCACCGGCACCGGCTCCACGAGGTGCTTGTCGCGCAGCGCGGGCACGTCCTGCTCGCCGTCGCCGTTCTCCGTGCGGTACGGCGGCCGCCCCCTGACCGCCTCGAACAGCACGCACGCCGCCGCGTACACGTCGGCCGGCGGCCCGTCGCGCCCCTGCGTCCATAACTCGGGCGCCATGTACGGCGGGCTGCCGGCGGGCACCCCGGGCTCCTCGGCGTGCACCACGACGCCGAAGTCGGTCAGCTGGGTCGTGCCGTCCGCCTGGACCAGGATGTTGCCCGGCGTGACGTCCCGGTGCGCCACCCCGCGCTCGTGGGCGGCGGCGAGGGCCAGCAGTGTGCTCTTGACCACGGCCAGCGCCGCCTCGGGGGCGATCCTGCCGTGCTCGGCCAGCAGCGTGCGCAGGGACACGCCGTCCACCAGCTCCATGACGAGGGCGGCCCTGGTGGCGGTCTCGACGTACTCGTACAGGCGCACCACGTCGGGGGAGTCGATCTCGACGAGGCGGTGGGTGTCCGACCGGAAGCGGTCCATGAACTCGGTGTCCCTGCGCAGGGTGGCGTTCAGGTACTTGATGGCCACGTACGCGCCGGTCTCTTGATAGGTGGCGAGGAACACGCGGCCGGTGCGGCCGGCGCCGAGCTGCCGTACTTCGCGGTACCCAGGGACCAAGTCCTACCCCCATCAGACGGCCGTCTTCGATTTGACGGTCTCACCCGGGGTTCGGGTTGTCACGACCGGAGATATTTCGCCCCGCGTTAATCGGAGATGGCGGGATGTGCCGGTGTTATGCTGAGCGGCGTACCAAGCAAGCGCTCGGCTAAACAACGGGTGGAGGTCGCCGGTGGAGCGCGTGGCGGTGCTGGTGATGGAGATGCAGCGGGGCGTCGTCGGCGATCTCACTAAATTTCCGGATCTGGTGGCGGCGTGCGACCGGCACGACGTGATCGCCAACGCCGCCCGCCTGCTCCAGGCCGCCCGCCGGACGGGCCTGCCGGTGATCCACTGCACCGCCGCGTTCCGCCCCGACCGGGCCGGCTCCCACACCGGCAACTGCCCGTTCATCGTCTCCCTGCTCAAGGACCCGGCCCACATGCTGGACGGCGCCCCCGCCACCGAGGTGCTGCCCGAACTGCTCGACCCCGGCGACCTGGAGAGCCGCCGCCACCACGGCTTCTCCCCGTTCACCGGGACCTCCCTGGACATGACGCTGCGCTCGCTGGGCGTCTCCGAGGTGGTCGCGGTCGGCGTCTCGCTCAACCTGGGCATCCCCGGCCTGGCGCTGGAGGCGGTCAACCTGGGCTACCGGGTACGCGTGGTGACCGACGCCGTCGCGGGCGTCCCGGAGGAGTACGCGCGGGCGGTGCTCAAGCACACGATCAGCCTGCTGGCCACCCGGACGACGACCGCCGGCCTGGTCGAGGAGTGGACGTGATGGAGGGCCTGCGGCTGGACGGGCGGGTCGCGGTCGTCACCGGCGGGGCGGGGGCGATCGGCGCGGCCATCGGCGCCGACCTGGCCGCGCTCGGCGCCCGCGTGGTGCTGGCCGACGTGGACCTGCCGGGGGCGTCGAAGGCGGCCGCCGGGCTGCCGGACGCGCGGGCGCTCCGCGTGGACCTCGCCGTGCCCGAGTCGGTCTCCGCGTTCGCGGCGGCCGTGGGGGAGGTGCACGTCCTCGTGCACAACGCCGGGGTGTCGATCGTGCGACCGTTCACCGAGAGCGACCCCGCCGACTGGGAGCTCATGTGGCGGGTCAACCTGCGCGGCCCGATGCTGCTGACCAGGCTGCTGCTGCCGGGCATGACGGCGGGGGGATGGGGACGGCTGGTGTTCGTCTCCTCCGACGGCGCGCGGGCCGGCTCGGGCGGCGAGGGCGCGTACGCGGCCACCAAGGCCGGGCTGTTCGGCCTGGCCAAGACACTGGCCAGGGAGGCCGCCAGGGCGAACGTCACCTCCAACGTGGTGTGCCCGGGCCCCACCGACACCCCCATGCTGCGCCGGGTGGCGGAGGCGGAGCCCGGCTTGGTCGACAAGATCGCCCGCGGCATCCCGCTGCGCCGCCTCGGCAGCCCCGCCGACGTCGCCGGGCTGGTCGCCTACCTGTGCACGGAACGCGCCGCGTACATCACCGGGCAGATCCTGTCGGTGAGCGGCGGCGTGACCATGCACTGACCACCGCCATGCGCCTACACCGAGTCGTAGACGGCCTGGACCAGCCGCATCCCGCGCAGGTTGCCGGTCAGGGCGTCGGCCATCCTGTTCATCACGTAGCCGATCGCGAGACCGCGCTCCGGGTCGCCGAGCCCGATCGCGCCGCCCATCCCGGAATGGCCGAACGCGGTCTTCGACGGCATCAGGAACGTCAGCGACGGCCGCATGAACCCGAGCCCGAACGACGTGTTCAGCAGCAGCACCTTGTCGGGGCCGTGCACGCGGGGGCGCAGCGCGTCCCGCAGCGTCTCGGGGCGCAGCAGGTCACCGGCGATCAGCCCCCGGTAGAACCCGGCCAGGCCCCGCGCGGTGGTGACGAGCCCCGCCGCCGGCCAGCCGGCGCGCAGGATCACCGGATGGTTCGCGCCGCCCTTGAGCCGGTGCATGGCGGGGTTGCCGAGCGCCCTGTTCATCAGGCTCGCGGGGTCGAGCGCGGCCCGCTGCACCTCGGCCAGCACGTCCTGCGTCCGGTTCCCGGTCTCGACGATCCGCATCCCGGTCCTGGGCCCGGGCTGTGCGGCGGGCCCGGTCTGGGCGGGCTGTTCCGCGGGCTGTTCCGCGGGCTGTTCCGCGGGCTGTTCTGCGGGGTCGCGGCGGGGGCGTTCGCCGGCCTTGAGCCGCGCCGTACGCTCGATCACCGTATCGGGCGCGCCCACCCACAGCTCCAGGTCCAGCGGCCCCGCGATCTCGGCCGCCACCAGCTCGCCCACGGACTTACCCGTCACCCGCCTGACCACCTCGCCGAGCAGGAACCCGTACGTCAGCGCGTGGTACCCGTGCGCCGTCCCCGGCTCCCACAGCGGCCGCTGCCCGGCCAGCCGCGCCGCGATCGCCGGCTGGTCCTCGAACTCCTCCACCGGCACCTCCTCCTCCACCACCGGCAGCCCGGCCTGGTGGCTGAGCAGGTGCTCGACCGTCACGGACCCCTTGCCCCCGGCGGCGAACTCGGGCCACACGTCCGCGACCGGCGCGGCCAGGTCGAGGCGGCCCTGCTCGGCGAGCCGCAGCAGCACGGCCGCGGTGACCGCCTTGGTGCAGGAGTAGGCGAAGACGGGGGTGCCGCGCTCCCAGGGGCGCCCGGTGTGCCGGTCGGCGACGCCGTCCCACAGGTCCACCACCGGCTCGCCGTCCAGGTAGACGGCGAAGGCCGCGCCCAGCTCCTCGCCGTCGGCGAAGTGCCGCTCGAACACCTCGCGTACGCGGGCGAAGCGCGGGTCGCAGTACATCGGACCTCCAGCGGGGAAAGGGAGTGCTTACGTGATCCACGAGCCTAACAATTGGGGACGATTCGGCCCAGACGATCAGCGCGGCACCCTCAACCTGCTCACCCCGTCCGTGGTGCTCGACGCCCTGCGCAGCGCCACCACCGGCGAGGTGCTGAACCTGGCCCTGCCCATCAGGGGCGCCACCTCGTCGCCCGCGCCCGGCACCGTCCCGCACCTGCCCGGCCGCCCGCTGCCGCAGCACTTCATGAGCGTGGACGGCGGCGACTACGCGGCCGGCGCCCGCCCCATCGGCCCCGGCCTGCGGGTGGCCGACGACGCCCTGCTCGTCAGCCACCACGGCACGACCACCCACATGGACGCGCTGTGCCACATGTGGTCGGGCGACGAGCTCTACAACGGCCACCCGGCCGCCCGCGTCCGCTCGTACGGCGCCACGAGGTGCGGCATCGAGCACGCGGGCGGCGTGGTGGCGAGAGGCGTGCTCTTCGACGTGCCCCGTCACCTGGGGCTCGGCCACCTGCCCGCCGAGCACCGCGTCTCGGCCGGCGAACTGGCCGCCATCGCCACGCCGCGCCCCGGTGACGTGGCGGTGGTGCGTACGGGCTGGCCGCTGGTGTGGGAGCGGTCGCGCGAGGAGTACTGGTCGGGCCAGCCGGGTCTGTCCGCCGAGGCGGGCCGCTGGCTGGCCGGTCACGACGTGGCCGCCGTGGCCTGCGACAACGCCGCCGTCGGCGGGCTCGACGGGCGCGGCATGTCGCAGGAGCCCGTCGAGGACGACCTGCACCTGCTGCTCCTGCACCGGCACGGCATCCACCTGATCGAGATGGTGTGGCTGGAGGAGCTGGCGGCGAGGGGACGTACGGACTTCGTGTTCGTCGCGGCCCCGCTGCGGATCGAGGGCGGCACCGGCAGCCCGCTCAGCCCGCTGGCGATCCTGTGATCCAGGTGACGGGCAGGCTCGCGACGCCGTACACGGCCGCGTCGGTGCGCAGCGGCACCTCGGTGGCGGGCACGGCCAGCCGCAGATCGGGGAACCTGCCGAACAGCGCCCGGTAGCCGATCCGCATCTCGATCCTGGCGAGCTGCTGGCCCAGGCACTGGTGCACGCCGTGCCCGAACGCCAGATGCCGCCGCGCCTCCGCCCGGTCGAGCCGCAGCGCCTCCGGGTCCTCGAACATCGCCGGATCCCGGTTGATCGCCGGCAGCGACAGCGCGACCGTCTCGCCCTTGCGCACGGTCACCCCGGCCACCTCCACGTCCTCCGGCGCCGCCCGCGCAGGGACGCCTAGGTGCACCACCGAGAGCCAGCGCAGCAGCTCTTCCTCAGCGCCCGCCGCGGCGTCCTCCTCGTAGGCCAGGCCCTCGTGCAGCAACGCGAACACGCCGAGGGCGATCATGTTCGCGGTGGTCTCGTGTCCGGCGACGAGCAGGATCAGGGCCACGTTCGTCGCCTCCTCGTCGGTCAACTCGCCGGTCAGCTCGCTGAGCAGGTCGTCGCCCGGCTCCTTGCGCTTGCGGCCGACCAGCTCGGTGAGGTAGGCGGCCAGGTCCGCCGTCGCCCCCTGCGCGTCCCGGCCGGGCAGCGCCAGGCGGGTGCTGCGGTCCTGGAAGAAGTCGTGATCGGCGTACGGCACCCCGAGCAGCTCGCAGATGACCAGCGACGGGATCGGCAGCGCGTACGCCGGCACCAGGTCGGCCGGCGGCCCCGCGGCGGCCATCGCGTCCAGGTGGTCGGCGGCGACGCGCTCGATGCGCGGCTCCAGCAGCCGCATCCTGCGGACCGTGAACCGGCCGGTGAGCAGCCGCCGGTAGCGGGTGTGCGCGGGCGGGTCCATCGCCACGAAGAAGCCCGGGGGCGGCGCGGCTCCCGGGGGCACGGTGGCTCTCACGGCGGCGCGCCGCAGGTCCTGGCGGGCGCTGAAGCGCGGGTCGGCCAGCACCGTCCTGGCCGCTTCGTGCGTGGTGGCCAGCCAGCCCAGGTGGCCGTCCGCCAGCTCCAGCCTGGTCATCGGGGGCAGGCCGCGCAGCCCGGCGGGCGGGTCGAAGGGGTGCTGCGGGTCTCGTTCGAGGGGAAGTCGCATATTTTGAGAGTAGACTCTCATTTGAGAGTTCGCTAGCAATTGGACGCGGCATGCCGGATCGCCGAGAATGCGGAGTCATGACCGACCGACCGGGGCTGCGCGAGCGGAAGAAGGCCAGGACGCGGGCGCTCATCCAGAAGGAGGCGCTGCGGCTGTTCCGCGAGCAGGGCTACGCCGCGACCACCGTCGAGCAGGTCGCCGCGGCCGCCGAGGTGGCGACCAGCACCGTCTTCCGCTACTTCGCCACCAAGGAGGAGCTGGTGATGGTCGACCAGTTCCCGCCGTTCATGGAGGCGCTGCGCGGGGTGCCGCCCGAGGCCGGGCCGGTGGCCGCCGTACGGCTGGCGATGCGGGCCGTCCTGGAGGGGCAGACGGCCGAGGAGCGCATCGACGGCCTCGAACGCGAGCGGCTCATGCTCACCGTGCCCGAGCTGTGGGCGGCCACCCTCGGCAACGTCACCGGCGTGCTCAAGAAGCTGCGCGACGCGCTCGCCGAACGCGAGGGCCGCCCCGCCGACGACCCTGAGCTGCGCGACGTCACGGGCGCGATCGTCGGGGTCATCATGGGCGTCTGGCTGGAGTGGGTGAACGACCCCTCCATGGACGCGACCACCGAACTCGACCGCGCCCTCTCCCACCTCGAAGCCGGCCTCCCCTTGCCCCGGCCCGCCGGGTGAACGTCAGGCGCCCGGGTAGTTGCCGCCGCCGTGTGCCTCGTCCAGGGCGTCGTAGTCGGGGGTGAAGCCGCGTTTCGGGATCGTGTCCGCGAACGTGACGTGGCGCGGGCGCTTGTACGCCGCCAGCAGGCCCCTCACGTGCGTGATCAGGTCGTCCTCCGTGGCGGTGGCGTCCGGCTTCAGGGACACGACGGCCTTGACCGTCTGGTGCCATTCGGGGTCGGGGACGCCGATGACGGCGGCGTCGGCCACGGCGGGGTGGGTCTTGAGCGCGCGTTCGACCTCGGCGGGGTAGATGTTCTCGGCGCCCGACTTGATCATGCGTAGCTTGGGGCCGATGAAGGTGATGGTGCCGTCGGGTTCGCGGCGGCCGAGGTCGCCGGTGTGGTGCCAGCCGTACCGCGACTTTTCGGCATTTAAGTCTGGCCGGGCGAAATATCCGGAAAAGAGGGTCTTGCCGCGGGCGCAGATCTCCCCGACCTCCCCGACCGGCACCTCGCTCCCGTCCGGCGCCATGATCCGCACCTGCGCCAGCGGCGAAGGCCGCCCCGCCGGCCCCGCCCCGCCCTCCGCCAGCCCGAGGAAGGTCAGCATCCCGCCCACCTCGGTCTGCCCGTACCCGCCCATCTTCGAGCGGCACCACGGGGAGTCGTCCACGGTGATCATGTCGTTCCACTCGGCGGAGTGGGCGACGAAGCGCAGCGAGGACAGGTCGTACTTGCCGCCCGCGTTCGCCTTCGCGACGGCGTCGATCATCGGCCCGAACAGGAACGCCTGCGTCACCCGCTCGGCGTCGATCAGCCGGCACACCTCCTCGGGGTCGAAGGCGGGGGTGAAGACGTTCGTGCCGCCGATCTGGAACGTCGCCAGGCAGAACATCATCGTCCCGACGTGGAAGAGCGGCCCGTTGTTGAGGAAGGTGAAGCCGGGCTCCATCCGCCGGACCACGAGCAGGGTGGTGGCGTGCGCGAGCAGCGCCGCGCTGCTGAGCAGGGCGGCGCTCGGACGTCCTGAGAAGGCCGCCGTGTAGAGGGCCAGGACCGGCTCGGCATCACTGACCTGCGCGAAGTCCCTCGGCGCTGCGCCCGCGAGCAGGCGCTCGTACTCCTCGCCCGCGCGCACCCACGCGCCGCCCGCCTCGTCGCGCAGCGCCGTGGTGACGTCGGACGGCTCCCACACGACCGCGCCCGGCGCCAGGTCGCCGAGCACGAACCGCAGCTCGTCGAGCGACTGCCGCCAGTTCGCCGGGCACAGCACCGCGCCCAGCCGGGAGCAGGCGAGCAGCAATTCCAGCACCGCGTACGCGTTCTGCCCGAGCCACACCACCCGGTCGCCGGCCCCGACGCCGAGACCGTCGAGCGCCGCCGCCAGCCGGGAGACGCGCTCGTCCAGCTCCGGGTAGGTGAGCCGGACCTCGCCGTCCACCACGGCCGTGACCTGCGGCCTGCTGCGGGCGTGCTCGGCGAGGGCGTCGGACAGGGTCAGGCTGTGGATCATCGTCCGCCTCCAAAGGCCGGCATGACTTCGGTCGCGAAGAAGCGCATGACCCGCTTCATGTCCTCCAGCGGCATCGGCCGGGTGCTGCCGAAGTCGCACAGGAGGTTGCCGAACCCGGCGTCGCGCAGCAGCGCGACCTGCTCGATCACCCGGGCCGGGTCGCCGATCACCTCCAGCTGCTCCCAGCGGAAGTCCGGCGAGACGGTGCCGCCCTTGAGGTAGCGGTCCTGGTAGTACTCGAAGCCCTGCGCGGCCCGTCCGGTGCGCGGGTCGATGGGGGCGCTGCGCTCGTTGAAGATGCGCGAGCGGTCGAACGACGCCTCGAACCTCTCCTGGTCGGCGCGGGCCTGCTCCAGGGTGGGGGCGACGTACACGCTGCGCGCCACCACCAGCTCGGCCTCCGCCGCCGGATGCCCGGCCCGCGCGGCCGTCTCCCGCCAGGTCCCGGCCGCCTTGACGACCTTGCGGAACGGGGCCGCGGGGTCGGCCAGGATGGGCAGGCCGCGCTCGGCGTACATGGAGACGGTCTCCGGCGAGACGGCCGCGACGTGCAGCGGCGGGTGCGGGTCCTGCAGCGGGCGCGGCACCAGCGACACCTCGGTGCCGGTCCGGTAGAACTTCCCCTCGTGCTGGTACGACTCCCGCGTCCAGAGCCCGACGATGACCTCGAGCGCCTCGTTGAAGCGGTCGCGCGCCTCCGCCAGGTCGACCCCGAACCCCTCGAACTCGTAGCTCTGGTACCCCCGCCCGATCCCGAGTTCGAGCCGGCCGCCGGACAGCACGTCCACCTGCGCCGCCTCCTCGGCGACGTGCACGGGGTTGTGCAGGGGCAGCACCACGATGCCGGTGCCGAGCCGTAGCCGCTCGGTGCGGGCGGCGGCGTGGGCGAGTACGGTGAACAGGTTGGGCGCGACCCCGTAGTCGCGGAAGTGGTGCTCGGCCAGCCGCACCCCGTCGAACCCCAGCTCCTCGGCCAGCTCGATGAGCTCCAGGTGGTAGTCGTAGACGTCCTTGAAGCTCTGCCCGTCGAAGCGGTGGAAGAGGTGGAAGGTCGAGAACTTCATACGGCGGCCGCCCCTCAACGGAAAACCAAGCGCTCGCTTGGGAGCGTATCACAGGGGCTTCCAGCGGACCTGCCGCGAAGAGGTGACCTACGCCAGGGCGGTGATCAGGCCCATGGTGAGGGCGGTGCGCTCGGGGATGTGCTCGACCAGGACATGCTCGTGGCGCGCATGGGCCCCGTCGCCGACGGCGCCCATGCCGTCGAGGACCGGGCGGCCCAGGGCCGAGACGAAGTTGCCGTCGCTGGCCCCGCCCACCGACGCCTGGTCGAGGCCCCAGCCGAAGCCGGTCGCCACCCCCTGCGCCTCCTTGAACAGCCGCTGCGAGGCGGCGTTCTGGACCATCGGAGGCCGGTTCCACTCGCCGGTGGCGGAGATCGTGACGCGCGGGTCGGAGGCGTGCAGCCCGGCGAAGACGTCGTCGATGCGGCCCATCTCGGCCGGGTCGGTCACGCGGACGTCGATGCCGCACGTGGCGCGGCCCGCGGTGACGTTGCGGCCGGTGCCGCCGCTGATGAGGCCGACGTTGACGGTGGTGCCGCGCTCGCGGGAGCCGGCCCCGGCGAGCGTGGTGACCAGCTCGGCCAGGGCGTGGATGGCGTTCGCCCCCGCGTACGGGTCAAGCCCCGCGTGCGCCTCCACCCCGGTGACGCTCACGTTGAACAGCCCGACGCCCTTGCGCGCGGTCTTGAGCGCCCCGTCCAGCGACGCCTCGAAGACGAGGGTGGCCAGCGCGTCCTCGCTGGCCGCCTCGATGTGCTCGCGGGAGGCCGGGCTGCCGATCTCCTCGTCGCCGTTGAACAGGAAGCGCACGCTCGGGTGCGGCAGGCCCAGCTCGCGCAGCCCGCGCAGCGCCCAGATCGACTGGACGAGCCCGGTCTTCATGTCGAACACGCCGGGCCCGGTCGCCTTGCCCTCGACGACGGTGAACGGCCAGCTCTTGAGCGTGCCGGTGGGCCAGACCGTGTCGTAGTGGCTGAGCATGAGGATCGTGCCGGGCGCGGTGCCCTCGTAGAACAGCTCAAGGACGTCGCCGTGCTGGCCGCCCTCGTGCAGGATCTCGTCGTCCGGTGTCCCCAGGTGGCCGACCACTCTCGCCCTGATCGCCCGCAGCCCCTTGACCAGCATGGCCTTGTCGTAGCTGTTGGTCTCCAGCTCCACCACGGCCCTGAGGTCGTCGAGCATGGCCGGCAGGGCCTGCCGGGTCCAGTCGGTGATCAACACGAGAATCCTTCCAACGGGTTGTACTAGGGGACGGGGGCTCCGGGGCCGAGCGGCACGCCAAGCCACCAGAAGACGTAGAACAGCAGCGTCCAGACGACGAGCAGGGTGAGCGCGAGCGGGATCGTCATCGAGGCCAGCGTGCCGATGCCGGCCGAGCGGCGGTAACGCTGCAGGAAGCCGAGCGCCATCACGAAATAGGGGCTCATCGGGGTGATCGCGTTGGTGCAGGAGTCGGCGATGCGGTAGAGGGCCTGGGTGTACTCGGGCGGGATGTCCAGCAGCATCAGCATGGGCACGAACACCGGGCCGACGAGCGCCCACTGGGCCGACCCGCTGGTCACCACGAGGTTGATCACGGTGACCACGAGCAGGATGCCGAGGAAGACGACCGAGCCGCTCACCCCGGCCGACTTCAGCAGCCCGGCGCCGTCGATGGCCAGGATCTGGCCGATGCCGGTCCACTTGAAGTAGGCGAGGAACTGCGAGATCGCGAAGAACAGCACGAGGATCGGCGCCATCTCGCGTACGCCGTGCACCATGAACCCGGGGATGTCGCCGCTGCGGGTGACGGTGCCGGCGGCCCTGCCGTACGCCCAGCCGACGGCCAGGAACGCGAGGCCGAGGAAGATGGCGATCGAGGTGAGCAGCGGCGACTGCACGATGCTGCCGCCCTCACCGCGCAGCGGCGACCCCGAGGGCAGGACGGCGGCCGTCAGTGCGGCGGCGAACACCACGAGCGTGATCAGCGCGGCCCGCAGCCCCCGCCGCTCCTCGGGGGTCAGCCTGAGCGAGCCGAGGTCGTCCTCGTCGGCGTCGGGGTCCACGGGGATCGACTCGACGCGGCGGGCCAGCACCCGCTCGGTCACCAGCGTGATGACGGCAGCCAGCACGACGGACGACACGAGCGAGAAGAAGTAGTTCGCCAGCGGCGTGACCGTGTAGCCGGGGTCGATCGTGTGGGCGGCGGCGGTGGTCAGGCCGGACAGGATGGCGTCCACGGGGGTGACGACGGGGCTGGCGTCGTAACCGGCCGAGATCGACACGAACGCCACCACGATGCCGAGGATCGGGCTGCGCCCGACGGCCCGGAAGGCCAGCGCGCCGAGCGGGATGAGCACCACGTACGCGGCGTCGGAGGCCACGTGCGCGACCATCCCGGTGAACGACAGCGCGAACGTCACCCACCGCGGCGACACCCGCGACACGCCGGAGCGGAGCACCGCGGCCAGCAGCCCGGACCGCTCCGCGACGGCGACGCCGAGCATGACGACGAGGATCGTGCCGAGCGGCGGGAACGAGGTGTAGTTCTCGATCGCGTCGCCGACCATCATCCGCACGCCCTCGACGGACAGCAGGTTCTTGGCCGCGACGGTCTCGCCCGTGGCCGGGTTGACGGCCGAAACCCCGGCCGCCGCGAGCGCCCAGCTCAGCAGCGACAGCAGCACGCTCAGGATGACGAACAGCCAGAACGGATGCGGCAGCCGGTTCCCCAGCCGCTCTATCCCCCCGAGCATCGTGAGCAGCGCGTTCAGCGAACGCGATCCCGTCATCGTCTCGGGGGTCGCCACCGGGTCATCTCCTTTCCGCATTTCGGTCACCCATTACATGCGGTCAGAAGACGTCCTGACAAGTCAGGGTAAAAACTCAGCCAGTGGCGGCGGGCTCACGCAGCGGCAGGCGTACCTCGAACCACGTGTCGCCCGGAGTCGAGCGGACCTTGATCTCGCCGCCGTGCCGGCCCGCCACGATCCGGTACGAGATGTCCAGCCCCAGCCCCGTGCCCTCGCCCACGGTCTTGGTCGTGAAGAACGGGTCGAAGATGCGGTCCTTGATCTCCTCGGCCACGCCGTGACCGGTGTCGCCGATCTCCACGATGGCCTCGTCCTCGTCGTACGCCGTGCGGATCGTCAGCGTGCCCTCCTGCCCCATCGCGTCGAGCGCGTTGTGCATGAGGTTCGTCCACACCTGGTTGAGCTCGCCCGCGTAGCAGGGGATCTCCGGCAGCGTGCGGTCGTAGTCGGTGACCACGGTGATGCCGGGCGGGATCTTGCCGCGGAAGATCGCGATCGTGCTGTCGAGCAGCTCGTGCACGTCGGCCTGCTGGAACGGGGCCCGGTCCATCTGGGAGTACTGCTTGGCCGAGCGGATGAGCGTGGTGATGCGCTCGGTCGCCTCGGCCACCTCGTTGAGCATCTGCGCGATCTCCACGGCCTCCGACAACCAGTGCAGCGCCTTCGGGGTGTGCTCCTCGCCGACCTTCGTGCACACCTTCTGCAGGTCATCGCCGGAGAAACCAGCGCTGACCAGGGCGGGCGCGAGGTCCCACGCGTCCTCGACGCCGATCTCCTCAAGGGCCTCGCCCAGCTCGTCCTCGGCGTCGGAGATCTCCAGCGGTGAGCGCTGCGGCTGCTCGCCCAGCCTGCTCGTGCACGCCTCCTGCGCCTCGATCAGCGCCCGCAGCTTCTCCGGCGGGATGCCGTCCTCGGCGAGCTGGGCCAGCTGCAGCCGCGACCCGGCGATCAGCGAGCGCAGCTCGCCCACCGCCCGCACGGCCGCCGCGGCCGGGTTGTTCAGCTCGTGGGTGAGCCCGGCGGTGATCGTGCCGAGCGCGGTCAGCCGCTGCCGCCTGTCGATGATCTCGCGCTGCATCCGCCCGCCCGACATCAGCCCGTCGAGCAGGTGCATCGCCATCGGGAACCACTCGGCCACGATGTAGGCGAACTTCTTGGCCGGCAGCATGAACATCCGCGACGGCGCCGTCGCGCGCAGCGTGTGCTGGTAGGTGAGCGGGGCGCGGTCGCCGAGGTAGGCGGCGGTGGCGCCGCCGTACACGCCGGGCTGGGAGGTGCGGGGCATCGCGACGGTGCCGGCGCTGACCGTCTCACTGATCATCTGGATCTCGCCCTCCAGCAGCACCGCGAAGCACTCGGCGGGCTCGCCCTGCCGGACGACGTCCTCGTCCTGGGCGTAGGTCTGCACGCGGCCGCTGGCCGCGAGCTTGGAGAGCTGCTCGTCGCTGAGGCGCTCGAACAGGAACAGCTTGCGGAGCTCGTCGATGTCGATCATTGCTTCTCCAGGTAGCGGTGCACGAGCGCGACGGCCATGGCGCCCTCGCCGACGGCGGAGGCCACTCTCTTGATCGACTCGGCGCGCACGTCGCCCGCGGCCAGCACCCCGGGCACGTTGGTCTCCAGGTAGTACGGCTCCCGCCGCAGCGGCCAGTTGCGCGGCCGCTGGCCGCTCTGCACCAGGTCGGGCCCCGTCAGCACGAACCCGCGCGCGTCCCGCTCGATCGTCTCGCCCAGCCAGTCGGTGTACGGCCGGGCCCCGATGAACACGAACAACCACTGCGCGTCCACCGTGCGCTCCTCGCCCTTGGTGGACAGCGTGAGCCGCTCCAGATGACTGTCGCCGGCCGCGCCGGCCACCTGAGTCCCCAGGTGCACCTCGATGTTGGGCAGCGCGGCGATCTGCTCGATGAGGTAGTGGGACATGGACTTCTCCAGACCGTCACCCCGCACCAACAAATGGACCTTGCTCGCGAATCCCGACAGGTAGACGGCCGCCTGCCCGGCCGAGTTGGCCGCGCCGACGATGAACACCTCGGTGTCCTTGCACGAGGGCGCCTCGGTCAGCGCGGCGCCGTAGAAGACGCCGCGGCCCACGAAGTCCTCCAGGCCCGGAGCCTCCAGCCGCCGGTAGGTGACGCCGGTCGCGAGGATCACCGCGTGCGCCGCGATCTCCCCGCCGTCCTTGAACCCGACCACCCGCGCCTGCCCGCGCGCCTCCAGGCTGCTCACCTTGCGCGGGGTCAGCAGCTCGGCCCCGAACTTCAGCGCCTGCCTGCGCGCCCGGTCGGCCAGTTGCTGCCCCGAGACGCCGTCGGGGAAGCCCAGGTAGTTCTCGATGCGGGAGCTCTGGCCCGCCTGCCCGCCCGACGAGTACGCCTCCACCAGCACGGTGTTGAGCCCCTCAGAGGCGCCGTACACGGCCGCCCCGAGCCCGGCCGGTCCGCCGCCCACCACGATCAGGTCGTAGAAGTCGGTCGCCGGCGTCGTGGACAGCCCCACCGCCGCGGCCAGCGTCGCCTGGTCGGGCGACTCCAGCGTGGTGCCGTCGGCCGTCACCACCAGCGGCAGGTGACAGTCGTCGCCCGCCGCCTTCACCAGCTGCGCGCCCTCCGGGTCGTCGGCCAGCAGCCACTGGTACGGCACGTGGTTGCGGGCCAGGAAGTCGCGCACCTTGTACGACGGCGCCGACCACCGGTCGCCCACCACCCGCAGCTCAGAGCGCTCGACCCGGTCGGTGCGCAGCCAGGCGTCGAGCTGCCCGTCGATCACCGGGTAGAACTTCTCCTCCGGCGGGTCCCACGGCTTCAGCAGATAGTGGTCGAGGTCGACCACGTTGATCGCCTGGATGGCCGCGTCGGTGTCGGCGTAGGCGGTCAGCAGCACGCGGCGCGCGTAGGGATAAAGGTCCATGGCGGCTTCGAGGAACTGCACGCCGTTCATCTGGGGCATGCGGTAGTCGGCCAGGATCGCCGCGATCTCGTCGCCGCGCAGCCGCATCTCGCGTACGGCGTCGATGCCGTCCCTCGCCGTCTCGGCGCGGACGATCCGATACTCCTGCCCGTAACGGCGTCTCAGGTCACGGGCGACCGCCCGCGAGACGCCTGGATCGTCATCCACCGTCACGATGACCGGCTTGTCCATGCGATTCGCCCTTTCCTGCGCTCCTACTAGGAAGGATGTCATGTGCTCGGGTATGGGCGAGACACCGCTCATATCATGGGCGGATGGGCACCCGCGAACGCATCATCGACGCCGCTGAGCAGGCGATTCAGGAGTTCGGCATCTCGGGGGCCACCACCAAGCGCATCGCGAAACAGGCGGCGTGCTCCGAGGCGCTGCTCTACAAGCACTTCGCCGGCAAGGAGGAGCTGTTCCTCGCCGTGGTGATCGAGCGCATGCCGGCGCTGGGCCCGGCGCTGGAGGAGCTGCGCGCCGCCGTCGGCCGGGGCGACCTGCGCGCCAACCTCGTCACGTTCACGCTGGCCGCGCTGGGCTTCTACACCCGCGCCCAGGGCATCGCCGGCGGCCTGCTCGGCGACCCGGCGCTGATCACCGGGTTCCGCGCCCTGCTGGCCGAACGGGGCTCCGGGCCGCACGTGCCGATCCAGGTGCTGGCCGGCGTCCTGCGGGACGAGCAGCGCGCCGGCCGCGTCGACGCCGCTCTCGACGCGGACGCGGCGGCGTCGATGCTCATGGGCGCCTGCTTCCACCGGGCCAACCTGGCCCGCTTCGTGGACCTGCCCGGCCACGGCGACGAGGAGTGGGCCGCCGCCGTCGTCGGCACCCTGCTCAGGCGATGACCCTGGCCTCCCCGCCGTCCACCAGCAGCGACACCCCGTTCACGTACGACGCCCGCTCGCTGGCCAGGAACGCCACCACGTCGCCCACCTCCTCGGGCCGCCCGACCCGCCCCACCGGCACGCCCGCGCCGCGCTCGCGCAGCGCCGCCTCGTCGCCGGCCAGCTGACGCAGCCGCTCCGTCTCGATGGGCCCCGGCATCACGTTGTTGACCAGCACCCCCTCGCCGCCCACCTCGCGGGCCAGGGTGCGCACCACGCCCGCGACGGCCGTACGCATGGCGTTGGACAGCGCGAGCCCGTCGATCACCTCGCGGGCCGACCTGCCGGTGATGGTGACGATCCGGCCCCAGCCGCGCGAGCGCATCTCCGGCAGCACCGCGTGCATCAGCCGGACCATGCCGAGCAGGTTGCGCTGGACGGCGGCGTCCCAGTCGTCCAGCCCGACCTCGTCGAACCGGCCCGGCCTGGGCCCGCCCGCGTTGGCCACCAGGATGTCCACGGGACCGAGCACGTCGCGCGTCTCCTCGACCACCCGCCGGGCGGCGGCCGGATCCTCCACGTCGGCCAGCACCGCGTGCACGACCTTGCCGAACTCCTGCAGTTCCACCACCGCGTCCGCGAGCTTCTCCGGGTCGCGGGCGCTGACGCACACGTCGCAGCCCTCCCGCGCGAGGCTCTTGGCCGCCGCGAGGCCGAGGCCCGCGCTGCCACCGGTGACGAGGGCGACCTTGCCCGAGATGCCGAGATCCATACGGCCGACTATAGATCGTGCGGGCCTGACCGCTCGTACGGCTGTGCCGGTACGGGTGGTAATGCCGCGACAGGCATGATGGGCTGGGCGGGTGGCGAGAAATCTCATCCTTTCTGGAGGCCTGTTCCACGACTTCGCCGCCACATCGGCCGCGCTCGCGGAGGTGCTCGCCGAGGTGGGGGTCGAGTCGGAGATCACCGAGGACATCGCGGGAGCGCTCAGCGAGCCGTCGGAGTTCCAGCTCATCACCGTCAACGCGCTGCGCTGGCAGATGACCCAGGACCGCTTCGCCGGCCTGCGCGACCAGTGGCGCTTCACCCTGCCGGCCGGCGCGCGGGCCACCCTGCTCGACCATCTCGACCAGGGCGGCGGGCTGCTCTGCATGCACTCGGCGGCGATCTGCTTCGACGACTGGCAGGGCTGGCCGCGCGTGCTCGGCGGCTGCTGGGTCTGGCCCAAGTCGCACCACCCGCCGCTCGGCTGGACGGGCGTGCGGGTGCACGGCGGGCATCCGGTCGTGGACGGCCTGCGCGACTTCGACGTGGTGGACGAGGTCTACAGCGACCTCGACGTGCTGCCCGACGTCCGGCCGCTGGCCTCGTCGGCGAGCGGCCAGCCCCTGGTGTGGGCCAGGCCGGTGCGCAGGGGGCGGGTCCTGTACGACGCGCTCGGCCACGACACCAGGTCGTACGACAACGAGGTGCACAGGACGCTGCTCCAGCGCGCCGCGCTGTGGCTGCTGAAACGCCCGGTCACGGTCAGGGACTAGCCGCCCACGCGCTCCAGCGGGTCACCTCTATGCGGATGACGGCGCCGGCGGGCGGGCGCTCCCGGTACGGGGCGTACTTGGCGGCGAGGGCGGCCAGCGCCCGCTCGCGGGTTCCCGGGTCGTCCGCCTCTTCGGCCGTGCCGTCGGCGCGCACCCACCACAGCCGCGCCCAGTCGTCCTCGTAGTGATCGGCCAGCACGCTGACGGCGGGGTCGCGGGCGATGTCGCGCAGCCGGCCGAGCCGCATGGTCGTCTTGGGCTTGTGATCGACGGCCGTCACGATGGCGCCGTCGAGCAGCGCGAACGTGATGGGCACGATCCGCGGCGTCCCGTCTTCGGCCAGCCGCGCCATCCTGGCCACCGGCTGCCCAGCGAACATCTCCCGCGCCCGCTCTTCCCGCATGCCCCCATGCTCGCACCGGCGGCGTGTCCGATACCTACAAGACCGGCCGGGGGCGGGCTGGGCAGGATGACAGGCATGAACGTGAACCTGTCCGCCGTCCCCGGCTTCATGGCCGGGCACGCCCGCGTCCTCGACCGCCGCCGCTACGGCCTGCTCATGGGCGAGGAGGACGCGACGGGCGCACTCGCCGCACTCGACGCCTACCGCAACCCCGACGGCGGCTACGGCTGGGGCCTCGAGCCCGACCTGCGCTCGCCGGAGAGCCAGCCGGGCGCGGCCCTGCACGCCTTCGAGGTCTTCGAGGAGGCCGGTCCCGTCACCTCGCCGCACGCCGCGGCCCTGTGCGACTGGCTGGCATCTGTGACGCTGCCCGACGGCGGCCTGCCCTTCGCCCTGCCGGTCGGGGTCTCCACCGGCACCGCGACGTGGTGGGCGGGCGCCGACTCCACCTCCTCGTCGCTGCAGATCACCGCCGTCACGGCGGCCGTCGCCCACCGGGTGGCCGCCCACGACCGGGCGGTGGCCGAGCACCCCTGGCTGGAGCGGGCCACTCGCTACTGCATCGACGCCATCCGCGCCATGGAGGAGCGACCGCACGCGTACGTGCTGTCCTTCGCCGTCCGCTTCCTCGACGCCGTCCACGACCGCCACCCCGCCGCCGCCGACCTGCTCAAACGGCTCGGCGCGTACATCCCGGAGGACGGCAGGGTCCCGGTGGAGGGCGGCACCGCCGACGAGGCCCTGCGGCCGCTGGACTTCGCGCCGTACCCCGGCAGCCCCGCCCGAGCCCTGTTCGACCCCGCCGTGATCGCCGCCGACCTGGTCAGGCTGGCCGGCGAGCAGCAGGACGACGGCGGCTGGGTGGTCGACTACGCCCGCTTCTCACCCGCCGGCTCCATGGAGTGGCGCGGCGCGGCCACCGTGCACGCCGTCCAGGTGCTGCGCGCCAACGAGCTGATCTAACCGATCACGCGCTCCGAGCTGTCCAGCCAGACGCGCTGCCCGTCGGGAGTGACGGTCATCCCGAAACGGACGCGCCCCGGCTCACCCCAGCGCACCCACCGGAAGCAGGCATCGGTGACCTCCGTCCACACCGGGCGGTCGCTCGGCTCGTACAGCGTGTACGCGTCCTCACCCGGCGCCCGGCTGCGACCGCATGACCATGTAGTCGGCGTACCCGCGGAAACGGCCGTGCGCGGTGCCGTCCGGCATCACCACCAGCCGCAGCACGTGCCCCTCGCCGACGCCCGTCCTCGGGCGCGACGAACCCCCGCACCGGCGCGTACGCATGCCGCGGCACCGCCCGAAGCGCCTCTTCAACCCGCCCCTCAACCGCCCCCCGCACCTGGGCGATGCGCGCCATCATGGCATCGACCCCGGCCACTTCGTCCTCGCTGCGCATTCCGCTTGATTACCGCTTCGCGTGACCGCATGGCAACTGTCCGCGGCGGTGTGAGAGGGGCGGTCCTTGTCAGGGGGTGAGCCTTCGGGCCGACTCTGATTCGTGGGCCATGCGGCGCAAGGTGTCGAGCACGCGGCCGTACAGGACCGTGCCGAGGACCATGGCCTCCACGGCGGCGTCGCGGGGGCCGTCGTAGGGGATCATGTCCATCTCCACCTCCGACACCAGCCTGCGGGCCGCCTCCACGTACGGGGCCAGGTCGATGGACAGGCCGAGCTGGCGCATCCTGACGATGGTCTGGGCGAGTTCGTCGCGGGTGGGGGCTTCCTCCGTGATGTCCCAGCCGAGCTGCGTGATCAGGTCGTCCACCAGGGTGCGGGCCGAGCGCCACTCCTCGGTCTGCTCAGGGTCCACGGCGGGGCTGAGGGCGTAGTGGGCGGTGCCGAGGACGCGGTGGGTGGGCAGGGACTCGTCCTCGACGGCGGCGATCACCTGTTTGATGGAGGCGACGGAGAGCCGGCCGACCTCGAGGAGGGCGCGGATCATGCGGAGCCTGCGCAGGTGCGTCTCGTCGTACTCGGCCCTGGTCGCGGCGGTCTGCTCACCCTGGTGCAGCATGCCCTCGCGCAGGTAGTACTTGATCGTCGGGATCGCCACGCCGGACTTGGCGCTGAGTTCGGAGATGCGCATTATTGGATAATAGTACTATCCAGATCGTGCGAGATGCCGTGCGGCGCTCACCAGCTCGTGCACGTCGGCCTGGCGGTTCCAGAGGAAGACCACCTCGATGGGCGGCGTGTCCTCCTTGACCGGGACGAACATCACCGAGTCCGGCACGGTGGTGCCCTCATGGACGCAGAGCGCGTAACCGGCGCCCTCCCCGACCATCGTGATCACCAGGTCGTGGGTGGCGGCGGCAGGGCCCAGGCGGGGATGCAGGCCGTGGCGGACGAAGCCCTCCAGGAACCGGCGGGCTCCGGCCACCGCGTCCGACTCCGGCATCAGCAGCGGCTCGCCGGCGAGGTCGGCCAGCGACACGGCGTCGTGCTCGGCCAGGTGGTGCTCGCGGGGCAGCAGGGCGCGTACGGGGAAGCGGTGGACCAGCATGCGCGCCACGCCCCGGGGCAGCGAGCCGGGCGCGTACCCGAGCCCGGCCTGCAGGGTGCCGTCGGCGATGGAGACGATCTGCTCGGCGGTGCCCATCGGCGCGACGCGTAAGCGGCCGGTGTGCAGCTGGGACAGCAGCCGGGCGACGACGTCGGCGAGCCCGTCGGCGACGCCCAGGCGGGCCGTCGTGCCCTTGCCGCGCGCGGCGACGACCGCGCGCTCGAAGGCGTCGAGGGCGACCGTGGCCTGCGCCAGGAACGCCTCGCCCGCCTCGGTCAGCTGCACCCCGCTCGACGAGCGGCTGAACAGCTCGACCCCGATCTCCTTCTCCAGTGCCCTGAGCTGCTCGGACAGCGTGGGTTGAGCGATGTGCAGGGCGGCGGCGGCCCGTCGGAGGCTGCCCGCCCGCGCGATCGCCATGGCGTACCGGACATAGCGTAGATCCATCGCTCACCTCGGCGTGATGATGATGAGCTATCGGTAGATCGCACCTCCGTATTACAAGACCGGACAGCTTTCGTGAAGTTCCGCAGTCATCTCTTTTCACTGTCCCAAGCAAGCGCTAGCCTGGCTTGGGTCGGAGCGGAGGAGGGTGGATGCGGCCCTTCGCGGGACGTGCGGCCGTGGCGGGCGTCGGGATGACGGCGCTGAGCAGGCGGTCGGGGCGGAGCGAGCGCGAGCTGGCCGCGGCGGCGTGCCGGGCCGCCTGCGCGGACGCGGGCGTCGCGCCGCGCGAGGTGGACGCGCTGCTCAGCTACCACATGAACGACTCCGCGCCCGTCGTCCAGGTCGCCAGGGCGCTCGGGATCGAGCGGCTCGGCTGGCACAACGACATCGCGGGCGGCGGTACGCAGGCGGCCTCGATCCTGGGGGACGCGGCGCTGCTCATCGAGGCGGGCCTGGCCCGCCACGTGCTGGTCTACCGGGCGCTCAACGGCCGCTCAGGCAGGCGCATGAACGCGGTCAGCACCGGGCCGCAGGAGGAGTTCACGTACGGGATGGCCGGCCCGATCCCGATGTTCGCCCTGGCCGCCACCCGCTACCTGCACGACACCGGCCTGACCGCCGAGCACCTGCACGCCGTCGTCGACCAGTCCAGGCGGAACGGCGCGGGCAACCCCAGGGCGCTGCGCCGCGAGCCGCTCACCCTCGACGGCTACCTCGCCCGCCCGTACGTCTGCACGCCCCTGCGCACGGCCGACTGCTGCCAGGAGACCGACGGCGCCTGCGCCCTGCTGGTCAGCGGCGCACTCGGCGGGCCCAGGGTGCGGGCCGTGGTGCGCGGGGGAGGGCCGGGCTGCTCCGCGATGGACCGCGCCGCCGACGTGACGGCGATCTTCTCCGCGTACGTGGCCCCCATGCTGTGGGAGGCGTCCGGCATGAAGCCGCGCGACGTGGACGCGATGCTGCCCTACGACGCGTACTCGTGGCTGGTGCCCCGCCAGCTCGAGGACTTCGGGCTGGTCGAGCGGGGGGACTTGGGGGCGTACCTGCTGGAGCGCCGGCACGCCTGGGTGAACCCGCACGGCGGCCTGCTGTCGGAGGGCTACGTGCACGGCCTGAACAACGTGGCCCAGGCCGTACGCGAGCTGCGCGCGGGCGCCGGGACCGCGCTCGTGACCGGCTTCGGCGGCAGCTACGGAAGCGCCGCACTGCTCACCTGGTGACAAGAATTATCACCCGATAGCCTTGACGGAGGCGGGTGGTGAGCATAATTATCACCGCGTGGACCTCCTCAACCGCATCAGAGCCGACCGGCCCGACCTGCCCGAGGCGCTGCGCAAGGTGGCGGACGCCATCCTCGAGGCGCCGGGCGAGACCGTCCGGCTGACCATCGTCGACCTCGCCGAGCGCAGCGGGACGTCCACCGCCACGATCACCCGCTTTTGCCGGGCGCTCGGCTTCGCCGGGTACGCCGAGCTGCGGGTGGCCATCGCCACCGAGTCGGGCCGGGTGGCGCAGCAGACGTGGGAGACCGACATCGGCCAGGAGATCCTGCCCGACGACAGCCTCGAACGCGTGCTCGGCGTGGTCTCCGGAAACGACATCCGGCTCATCCAGGAGACCCGCGACCAGCTCGACCTGGCCGTGGTCGAGAAGGTCGCGCAGGCCGTGGCCAGGGCGGGGCGGGTGCTGCTGTTCGGGGTGTCGAGCAGCGCCGCGGTGGCCAGCGAGATGGAGTACCGGCTGCAGCGGATGCGCGTACCGACGTGGAGCAGGTCCGACGCGCACGCCGCGCTGACGGACGCGGCGCTGCTCGGACAGGGTGACGTGGCGATCGGCATCTCTCACAGCGGCAGGACGCGCGAGGTCATCGAGGTGCTGGCGGAGGCCGGCAGCCACGGCGCGATCACCGTCGCCGTCACCTCGCAGCCGCGCTCGCCGCTCGCCGAGGTGGCCGAGCTGGTGCTCACCACGGCCAGCAGGGCGACCAGCTTCCGCTCCGAGGGGTTCGCCGCGATCCACTCGCAGCTGCTGGTGCTGGACGTCGTGTACGTGTCGGTGGCGCAGCGCACCTATGAACGGACGAAGCAGGCGTTCGACGTGACCGTCCGCGCGGTCGCCGGACATCGCCTGCCAGAAGGGGATATATGACTGTCAATCCGCAGGACTTCGTGGAACACATCGCCCGCCTCGTACGGACGATCCCCGAAGACCCCGAGATCTCCCGCGCCGCCGACCTGTTCACCAAGGCGCTGACCGGCGGCGGCGTCATCCAGGCGTTCGGCTCAGGCCACTCCGAGGCCGTGGCCATGGAGATCGCCGGGCGCGCGGGCGGCCTCGTGCCCACCAACCGGCTCGCGCTCAGAGACATCGTCCGTTACGGCGACGCCCCCGCCTCCGAGCTGGACCGCTACGACCTCGAACGCGACCCCGCCGTCGCCCGCCAGATCCTCGACCTGGCCCCCGTCCAGCAGCAGGACCTGTTCGTCATCATCTCCAACTCCGGCGTGAACGGCGTCGTCGTCGAGCTCGCCACCCTCGTCAAGGAGCGCGGTCACGACCTGATCGCGATCACCTCGCGCACCCACAGCGAAGCCGTCGCGTCCCGTCACCCCTCGGGCCGCAAGCTCGCCGACCTGGCCGACGTCGTCCTGGACAACCACGCGCCCTACGGCGACGCCGTGCTGCCCCTGCCCGACGGAGGCGCCACCGGCGCCGTCTCCACGATCACCTCCGCGCTGCTGGCCCAGCTCGTGGTCACGCAGACCGTACGCAACCTGCTCGAAGCCGGCGAGGTGCCGCCCGTCTACCTGTCGGCGAACGTCCCCGAAGGCGACGAGCACAACCTCCGCCTGGAGGCGCTGTACGCGGGCCGCATCCGCCGCGGCGCCTGACCCCCGACCGACCCCCCGCCCGCCCCGGCGCCTGACCCGACCGGCCCTCACCGGACCGGCCCTCACCGGCCGCGGTGCCTGACCCTCCATCACTCCGGGCGCCGGCTCGGCGCCACGACCTGTCTTCAGCATGTCCGCACGTCTCTCGGGAGCCGCACAACCGCAAGGAGCCCACCCCCCATGTCTCGAAATTTCGGTGCACGTCTTGTCTCCTTAGCCCTCCCCGCCGTCCTCATCGCGGTCACCCTGATCGCCTCACCCGCAGCCGCCGCCCAAGCCGTCCGCCTCCAGTACCGCACCAGCGCCCCCGGCGCCACGACCGCCCAGGCCGAGCCGTGGCTGCGCCTGTTCAACACCGGCACGACGACGATCCCGCTCAGCCAGGTCAAGATCCGCTACTACCTCACCGGTACGGAGACCTACCGCTTCGCCTGCTCCTGGGCCGTGGTCGGCTGCTCCACGATCACCGGCAGGTTCGCCCCGCAGGAGGGCGGCAAGCAGTACCTGGAGGTCGGCTTCACCTCCGGCAGCCTGAGCCCCGGCCAGAACACCAGCGACATGCAGCTGCGCTTCTACCGCGCGGACTGGCAGTCGTTCCAGCAGAGCGACGACTACTCCTACGGGCCGAACACCTCCTACGCCGACTGGGACAAGGTCACCGTCCATGTCGACGGGCAGCTCGCCTGGGGCACCCCCACCGGCACCGAGCCCGACCCCGACCCGGATCCCGATCCCGACCCGGGCGCCACCGGTGAGCTGTTCGACGACTTCACCTACACGAGCTCGACCGACGCCCGGCTGGCCCAGCGCGGCTGGACCGTGCGCTCGGCGTCGGGCGGCCCCGGAGTGCCCGGCGCGACCTGGTCACCGTCGGCCGTCTCGTTCCCCGGCGGCCTGCTGACGCTCGACTCGTCCACGAACGGCACCGCCGGCGGCACCGTACAGACCGAGCTGTCCACCGCCCAGCGCAAGTTCCGCGAGGGCACCTACGCCGCCCGCGTGCGCTTCAGCGACGCCCCCACCAGCGGCCCCGACGGTGAGCACGTGGTGCAGACGTTCTTCACCATCACCCCGCTGCGCTACGACCTCGACCCCGACTACGGCGAGCTGGACTTCGAGTACCTGCCGAACGGCGGCTGGGGCGAGCCGTCGAACATCCTCTACGCCACCAGCTGGGAGACCTACAGGAACGACCCCTGGCTGGCCGTGAACACCCACACCGAGGAGCGCACCAGCTTCGCCGGCTGGCACGACCTGGTCATCCAGGTCTCCGGCGGCCGCATCAAGTACTACGTGGACGGCCGCCTGTTCGCCGACCACGGCGGCGACCACTACCCCGAGACGCCCATGTGGATCATGTTCAACCAGTGGTTCATCGATCTTCAGGGCGCGAGCGGGACGCGGACGTACCGGCAGCAGGTCGACTACGTCTACTTCAGCGCGAACGAGGTCGTCGCGCCCGCCACCGTGACCTCCCGCGTCGCCGCGCTGCGGACGGCGGGCACCGCCTTCAAGGACACCGTCCCCAACCCGTGACCGACGCCCCCGCGCCCGCCCGGTGCGGGCGCGGGGCACCCCCCAGTGGACAAGGAACGTCTTGACATCCTCCCCCTCCCTTGAGAAGGGGGAGTCCCACGGTCGCCCGTGGGCCTTCCTGCTTCACCGCCGATTGCCCGCCCGAGAGGACTCTCGTTGAGGTCTTACCCCGGCTCCACAGGCGTTTCAGCTCTCCGCCAGCCCGGCGGCGAGCACCTTCTTGGCCGCGTTGACGTCCCGGTCGTGGACCGCGCCGCAGGCGCACTCCCACACGCGGATGGTCAGCGGCATCTCCTCCCGCAAGGCGCCGCAGGACGAGCACAGCTTGGAGGAGGGGAACCAGCGGTCCACCGCCACCAGGGTGCGCCCGTACCAGGCGGCCTTGCACTCCAGCATCGACCGCATCTGGCGCCAGGCCGCATCCGAGATGGCGCGCGCCAGCGAATGGTTGCGGACCATGTTGCGAACGTTCAGGTCCTCGATCACGACCGTTTGGTTCTCACGGACGAGCCGAGTGGTGACCTTGTGCAGGAAGCCCCTCCTGCGGTCGGCGATGCGGGCGTGGATCCGCGCCACCTTCCGGGTGTACTCGGCCGAGGCCCGCGACCTCTCGCGGGACGTGAACGCCGGATACCCGGCCCGCTTGGCGAAGAAGTTGGCGAAGGCCGCCTGAAGGTGGCGAAGCGCCTGCTGAAGGGTTACCGACGACACCTCGGACAGGAAGTCGAACTCGCCGCTGCGGTTCCATTCCGTCAGCTGCGCCGAGAGCTCCGCGTAGGAGACGCGGCGGCCTTCCAGCGCCTAGACGCGGGTGCGGCTAGGAATCGTGTATTTGTTCGAAACTGCGTTTCGCCTGACGGCGAAACGCAGGCCCCTGTCCTGCTTCGCAAGAGTCCGATTCCTCCCTCGCCGGAAGGCGGGGGTTTCCTCGGAGGTCTTCGATGAAGAACCGCATCCTGGCCCTCGCGGCCGTGTTCGCGCTCGGGGCGTGCGGCACGGCCCAGGAGCCGCAGGCGGCCACGCCGGACGCCCCCGCCAAGCTGACCGTCTGGATCATGGACGGCAGCGTCACGCAGGAGCTGCTGAAGAAGTTCGAGACCGAGTACGAGACCGCGCACCAGGACGTGGACCTCGACATCCAGATCCAGCAGTGGGACGGCATCGGCGAGCGCGTCACCGCGGCCCTGGCCAGCACCGACGCCCCCGACGTGATCGAGGTCGGCAACACCCAGGTCGCCCAGTACAGCGCGAGCGGCGGCGTGACCGACCTGACCGCGAAGGTGGCCGACCTCAAGGGCGAGGACTGGCTGCCGGGCCTGGCGCAGCCGGGCAACGTGGACGGCAAGCAGTACGGCATCCCGTGGTACGCCGCCAACCGCGTGGTCGTCTACAACAAGGAGCTGTTCGAGAAGGCCGGCATCAAGGAGCCGCCTGCCACCCGCGACGAGTGGCTGGACATCACCTCAAAGCTCAACAAAGACGGAAATCAGGGCATTTATCTGACCGGTCAGACCTGGTACGCCCTCGCCGGCTTCGTCTGGGACGAGGGCGGCGACCTCGCCGTCCAGGAGGGCGGCCGGTGGAAGGGCGCGCTCGACACCCCGCAGGCGCTCGCCGCCATGGACTTCTACAAGCGGCTCCAGGCGCTCGGCAAGGGCCCCAAGGACGCCGACGAGGCCAACCCGCCGCAGCACGAGGTTTTCGCGCAGGGCAAGGTCGCCCAGATCATCGCCGTGCCCGGCATCGCCGCCCGCGTACTGGAGGTGGACGCCGGGCTCAAGGACAAGATCGGCTTCTTCACCATCCCCGGCAAGACGGCCGACAAGCCGGGCACCGTCTTCACCGGCGGCTCCGACCTCGTCATCCCGGCCGCCTCCCAGCATCAGGAGCAGGCGTACGAGGTGGTCAAGGCGCTGGCGGGGGAGCAGTTCCAGACCGAGCTGGCCAAGACCATGAGCTTCGTGCCGAACCGTACCTCGCTGGCCGGCGTGCTCGACGGCGACGAGGGCACCGCGGCCATGGCCAAGGGGGCCGCCAGCGGCCGCGCCACCCCCAACACCCCCAACTGGGCCGCCGTCGAGGCCACCTCCGTGATCAAGCAGTACATGACCGCCGTGCTCACCGGCGGCGACCCGGCGGCCGAGGCGAAGAAGGTCTCCGAGTCCATCACCACGACCCTGAACAGCGGATCCTGAATGTGGTCGAGGAGCCGCTCGTACTGGCCCTACCTGCTCATCGCGCCCACGGTGGCGGGCGGGGCCTTCCTCCTGCTCTACCCGCTGCTCAAAGCGCTGCTGATCTCCCTGCAGCACTTCCGCATGGGGGAGCTGATCAGAGGCGGGGCCGCGTTCGCCGGCCTGGACAACTACGCCGAGCTGCTCGGCGGCGAGCAGTTCTGGCAGGTGCTGCTGCGCACGCTGGTGTGGACGGTGATCAACGTCGTGCTCATCGTGGGCCTGGCCACCGGCGTCGCGCTCATGCTCCAGCACCTGCGCCGCGGCCTGCGCCTCGCCCTGATGAGCGCGCTCGCCCTCGCCTGGGCCATGCCGATCATCGCGGCGACCACGGTGTTCCAGTGGTTGTTCCAGTCGGAGCTGGGCATCGTCAACTGGCTGCTGGTCACGCTCGGCTTCGACTCGTTCGCCGGCTACACCTGGTTCGCGAACGGCACCGCCACGTTCGCCGTGCTCGTGGCGCTCGTGGTGTGGCAGTCGGTGCCGTTCGCCGCGCTCACCTTGTACGCCGGCCTCACCACGATCCCCAGTGAGCTGTTCGAGTCGGCCAGGATCGACGGCGGCACCGGCCGGCAGGTGTTCCGCCACGTCACCTTCCCCATGCTCAGGTCGCTGTTCGCCCTCATCACCTCACTGGAGATCATCTGGGTGGCCAAGTGCTTCCCGCAGATCTGGGTGCTCAGCCAGGGCGGCCCCGGCGACGCCACGACCACCCTGCCCGTCTACGCGTTCAAGGTCGCCCGCGTGCTGCACCGCTACGACCTCGGCTCCGCGGTGGCCATCCTGCTGGTGCTCGTGCTCGCCGCCGCCCTGATCAGCAACCTGCGCCGGATGGTCCGCTCATGAGAAGAGTCCTGCTCAACACCACGGCCGTCGCCGTGCTCCTGACCACGATCTTCCCCGTCTACTGGATGTTCCTGACGGCCTTCAAGCCCACCCGCGACATCCAGTCGGCCAGCCCCACCTTCTGGCCCGCGAACCCGACGCTCGACCACTTCGTCACGGCGGTCAACGCGCCGGGGTTCTGGACGTACTGGCGCAACAGCCTCCTGGTGACCGTGGGCGCGGTGCTGATCGCGCTCGTGGTGGCGCTGCTCGCGGCCTTCGCGGTGGCGCGGATGCGCTGGCGCGGGCGCGGCCCGTTCGTGGTGGCGGTCTTCGCCGCGCAGATGGCGCCGTGGGAGGCGCTGCTGGTGCCGGTGTTCGTCATCGCCCGCGACACCGACCTGCTCGACTCGCTCGCCATGCTGACCGGCGTCTACTTCATGTTCACCCTCCCCTTCACGATCGTGACGCTGCGCGGCTTCCTCGCCGCGATCCCGCCGGAGCTGGAGGAGGCCGCCCAGGTGGACGGGTGCGGCCGCATGACGGCCTTCCGCCGCGTGGTCTTCCCCCTGCTGGCACCCGGCCTGATGGCGACCTCCCTGTTCGGCTTCATCACCGCGTGGAACGAGTTCGCGTTCGTGAACGTGCTGATCATCAAGGCCCAGGACAAGCGCACCCTGCCGGTGTGGCTCTCGTCCTTCAGGGACGTCTTCGGCACCGACTGGGGCGCCACCATGGCCGCCGCCAGCCTGTTCGCCTTGCCTGCCCTGCTGCTCTTCCTGTTCTTGCAACGCAACGTCGGCACCGGCATGACAGCGGGCGCCGTCAAAGGCTAGACGACTGGCTCGGACATCAGCCACGACCGGGACGCAAGCCGCAGCTGACCGACGCCGAACTGCTCACCCTGGCCGTCGCCCAGGGCCTGCTCGGTAGCCACTCCGAGGCCCGCTTGCTGAGCCCGTCCTACCGCAACCGCACCCCTCGCCCCGGCGAAGAACTGCTCAAGCCGATCCGCCAGCTCATCGAGTCCGTCAACGACACCCTCAAGGGTCAGCTCAACCTCGAACCGCACGGCGGACGTACCGTCAGAGGGGTCGGCGCCCGCATCGCCCAGGCTTGCCCTGACGACGAACCCACCTCCGCTCCGCAAGACTTCCTGCCCTCCTACGATCGCCATCGATGCCCCACCGCACTCGGCGGTCACCCACCGATCGCTCGTGTGGACGATGCTGCGGGTCAATACAGCCAGGCCTTCATCGGGGGAGCGCCGTCACCTGGCGTCGCCGGAGCGTAGCTGCTCCCAGATCGCCGTGGTGATGGCGCGGCGGCCACGGGCGGCCTCGTCGACGAAGCAGGCGTCGCCGTGCCTACGGGTCCTGCGGATGAAGCTCTCGCCGCCGTAGTCGCACAGCTCGTAGCTGATCGACTGGTACGGGCAGGTGAAGTCGCGTACGCGGATGGAGTGGCCCATCGGCCGGATGGGGGTCCACGCCAGCTTCTTGTAGTCGGGGTTGGCGGGCGGGAGGTGCGTCGACAGACACCTGTCGTCATCTGGGATGGGGCAGATCGTCATGCATGAACCATAGCTCTGGTCGTCTGCTCTTGTCTGGTTGCACAGGAAAATCTGTCTAGATAGACAGAGTGATATGGGCACTCTTGCCCGCGTTGGCCTATGTTGCCTACGTGCTCGACTACGAAGGCGACACGCACGTCTACATCCAGATCGCCAACATCCTCAGAGGGCGTCTGGCGAATCTGTCGGCGGGCGACCCGGTGCCGAGCGAGGCGGACATCCAGTACGAGTTCGGCGTCGCCAGGACGACGGCCCGGCGCGCGATCCACGTACTGCGTGAGGAAGGGCTCATCTACACCGTCCAAGGGGAGGGCGCCTTCGTCGGACCGCCGGCGGGCGGGCCGCGCAAGAAGCGCAAAGTGCCGCTCTACCAGCAGATCGCCACGGAGATAGCGGGCGACATCAAAGCGGGGAAATACCGCCCAAGGCGGCCCATCCCCGGCGAGACGGCGCTCGTGAAGGAGCACGACGTGGCGCGCGAGACCGTCCGCAGGGCGATGGCGCTGTTGCGCGAGCAGGGCTGGATCTACACCGTGCCGCAGCGGGGCAGCTATGTGTCACCCGAGGAGAAGTGGCCGAAGGACTGATCATGCCTGTCCGGCCGTAGGCAGACGTCTACGATACGAGCATGCTCGACCGTGAAGGTCCCGTCCCCCTCTACGTCCAGGTGGCCGAGGTGCTGCGCGAGCGGATCGCGGGCGGGGAGTTCGGGGTCGGCGACGCGCTGCCGAGCGAGGCGGCGCTGGAGGAGGAGTTCGGCATCGGGCGCACGACCGCCCGCAACGCGGCCCGCGAGCTGCGCAGGCGCGGCCTGGCCCACACCGTACGCGGCGAGGGCACGTTCGTCGGTCCTGCGGGGGTGCCCAGGGTGAAGCCGAGCAGGGCGCTGTACGTGCCGATCGCGGCGGCGGTCGCGGCCCGCATCACCCGCGGCGAGCTGCGGCCGGGCCGCGCGGTCCCCGACGCCGGCACGCTGTCGCGACATTACGGCGTCGCCCGGGTCACCGCCCGCCAGGCCGTCGCCCTCCTGGTACGCCAGGGCTGGGCGGTCGAGACTCCCCCGCGCGGCGTCCGCGTGGCCGACCCGTCCGCCTGGCCGCGCGAGCTCGCACCCGCGGGGGAACATCCGCTTACTTCAGTGCTCCTGAAGTGAGGCCGGACTGGATCTGGCGCTGGAAGGCCGTGTAGACGATCAGCATCGGGAGGATGGCCAGAGTCAGGGCGGCGAAGAGGGCGGACCAGTCCTGGTCGTAGCCGGCAGCCGTGGAGATGTCGGCGATGCCCATGGTCAGGACCCACTTGTCGCGCTCCTGCAGCAGGATGAGCGGGAGCTGGTACTGGTTCCACTGGCCCAGGATGTTGAAGATCGTGATGCTGATGATCCCTGGCCGGGCCATCGGCAGCATGATCTGGAAGAAGACCCGGGTGTGCGAGGCCCCGTCCACCATCGCGGCCTCGCCCACGGCGGTCGGCAGCGTCCTGAAGAACGCCGACAGGAAGAAGACCGTGAAGGGCATCGAGTACGCGATGTAGACCAGCACCACCCCCGCGTGCGTGTTCAGGCCGATGAACGGCCCGATCAGGGGGAGGTTGCCCATGTTCTGCACGACGAAGAACAGCGGCGTCAGCGCCAGATAGACGGGGAACGCCAGCCCCGAGACGAACAGCAGGTAGATGGCCCGGTTCCCGCGGAAGGGATACCGGGCCAGCACGTACGCCGCCATCGACCCGATGAGCATCGTCCCGAACGTACTGAACGACACGACGATGACGCTGTTGAGCATGTACTGCCCGATGTGCGCCTGCTCCCAGGCCCGCGCGAAGTTGTCCCAGCGCAGCGAGGCGGGCAGCGACCAGGCGTCGCCGAAGATCTCGTCCTCGCTCTTGACCGAGGCGAGGAACGTCCACACGATCGGGACCATCACGAGCAGCGTCCAGATCAGCAGGGCCAGGTGCGTCAGCATCCCGAGCGGCCCCAGCCGGTTCCTGCGCTCGGCGCGCGCGAGCTTGCGCGAGTTGGCCGCGGTCCACGAGGTCATCGTCGTCACCTAGTACTCGATTCGTTCGCGCCGGGACAGGCGCAGCGACAAGATCGCGAAGCCGACCGTGAAGAAGAACATCACCACGCCCAGAGCCGAGGCATAGCCGAAGCGGAAGTACTCGAAGGCGTTGCGGTAGATCTCGGCGGCCATGACCGTCGTCGAGCGGTCGGGGCCGCCGTGCTGCAGGGTCATCACCCAGACGATGGCGAACACGTCGAGGGCGAGGATGCCGAGATAGACCCAGGCGACCTGCACGGTGTCCCACAGCAGCGGCAGCGTGATGCGGAAGAACAGGCTGATCCGGCTCGCCCCGTCGATCTGCGCCGCCTCGAACATGTCCTTCGGGATGCCGGCGAGGCCGGCGGAGAACAGCACGACGTAGAAGCCGACCGCCTGCCACACCATGACGCTCAGCACCGACCAGAACGCCACGTCAGGGTCGGACAGGAACCCGACGGGTTCGAGCCCGAGCGCCATCAGCGGCCCGTTCAGCATGCCGCTGCCGTCGGGCCGGAACACCTGCTGGAACAGCACCGCGACCACGGCCACGGCCAGCACCTGCGGGAAGAAGAAGACCACCCGGTAGAACTTCGAGCCGCGGATGCCCGACGTGCCCTGCCGGCCGCCCACGTTCAGCAGGAACGCGAAGAACAGCGCGATCACGATCGTGATCAGCGGCAGCAGCACGAGCAGGGCCGCGTTGTGGGTGACCGCCTTCCAGAACGCGGTGTCGGCGAACAGCCGCTGGAAGTTCTCCAGGCCGATGAAGCGCGGCGTGGCCGTCACGCCGCGCCAGTCCGTCATCGCGATGTAGAACGCCTGGACGTACGGGGCGATCACGTACACCAGGTAGAGAATCACCGGGGCTGCCAGGAACGAGGTGATGAACAGCCCGCGGCGATACCTGTTGAAGGTCATCAGCGCTTGTACTTCTTGATCGAGGAGTCGTTCTTGATCTCGTCGGCCTTCTTCTGGATGCGCTCGAGGTACTTGTCGGCGGTGAGGTTGCCGGACATCAGCTCGCCGGTGGCGGCGATGGCCTCGTCCTTGAGCGGGCCGTACCAGTTGAACCAGCGGTAGTAGACGGTGTTGTCGCCGGCGTCCGCGACCGCCTTCGAGGCGCTGGTGACGCCGGGGGAGATGTCGCGGCCCTCGGTGGCGCCCTTGACCACGGTCATTGTGCGGACGAGCGCGCTGAAGTCACCGGCGGCCTTCTTCGACAGCATGGCCCGCAGGTACTCCAGGCCCGCCTGCGGGTGCGCGCTGCGCGAGGAGACGATGAAGTTCTCGCCCGGCTGGGTGTGCAGGGTGCCGTACGGCAGCTTGTCGGAGCCGGTGACGTCGGGGATGGGGAACATGCCGTACTCGAAGTCGTCCGGCGTGGTGGTCTTCTGCTCGTTCTCCAGCCACGAGCCGGACGGCAGCATGGCCACCTTGTACTTGTTCTGGGCGGTCTGCGTCTGTACGTGGTCGAGGCCGGTCGTGCCCTGCATGAGGTATTTTGCGCCCACCTCGGCCCAGGCCGCGGCGGCGGTCTTCATGGCCTCCGTCGTCCAGGCGCCGTCCTCCAGGTTGTCGATGTTCACCAGCACCTCGTTGCCGCCGATCTTGGCGGCCATGGTGAGCAGCGGCTCGTACAGGTATTGGGGGAACTTGCCGGCGTAGGTGAAGGGCGCCATCTTGCCGGACTTCTTGATGGTCTCGCACAGCGCGAGGAACGCGTCCCAGGTCTTCGGCACCTCCCACTCGTTCTCCCTGAAGACCTTCTGCGAGTACCAGATGCCGTGGATGTAGTTGACGTAGCCCAGCACGCTGAACTTGCCGTCGTACATGCCGATGTCGATGACCGACTGGTCGATGGTGTCGCGGACCTTGACGTTCGGGTCATCCCAGCTCGGCGCGTCGAGCAGCGGGGTCAGGTCCTGGAGCTGGCCGTCCTGGGAGAGCGCGCCGAAGTCCATGAAGTTCGCGCCCGAGTTGTCGATGACCTCGGGCGGGTTGCCGCCGGCGAAGCGCGGCTGCAGGATCTTGGTGATCTCCTTGGTGGAGTTGTGCTTGATCTCCACGCTCGGATACTTCGACTTGAACAGCGGCTGATGGATGTTCGTGGCGTACTCCTGGCCGAAGCCGCCGTCGAAGATCCACACCTCCAGCGGCTTGTCGTTGGCCACGCCGAACGGGTTCGCCGCGCTGGTCGCCGCGGGGGCGGCCGAGCTGGACTGCGCCGGCTGGGCGGCCGGGGTGGCGCAGGCGGCCAGCGCGCCCGCCACGGGCACGAGCGCCGCGCCGCGGAGGAGTTCGCGCCTGCTGATACGGGGGGTGTGAGGCATGGTGGCTGTTCCTGACCTTTCATGGTCCGCTGTGGTGGAGCCCCGTCCGGTGGACGAGGCTTGGGTGATCGCCTGAGGGTGGGCCAGGACGCCGCCGCGGGCGGCCTCGCGCGGGGAGCGTCATTCAGCCTCTCTCCACCCGGTGGCCCTCGACGGCCCTGATCGTGCGTTCGAACGCCTCGTTCGTCCGCTCGTACGTGAGCTGCGCGACCGCCACGTACACCGCGTCCAGCACGAAGAGCTGCGAGTGCACGGCCGCGAGCCCGCCCAGCCTGAACGTGGTCTCCCTGCTCGCGGTGGTCAGCACCAGGTCGGCCAGCTCTGCGAGGGGGGAGCGGGCGAAGGAGGTGACGGCGACGGTCAGCGCGCCGTGGCCGCCCGCCTCGGCGAGCGCCTCCATGACCTCCCTGGTACGCCCGCGGTGGCTGATCCCGATGGCCACGTCGCCCGCCTTCATCAGCGCCGCCTCCGACAGCGCCACGTGGGCGTCGCCCGCGCTCCAGACCGGGATGCCGATGCGGCGCAGCCGCCCTTCGAGCATGGTGGCGACGTTCCCGCTGGTGGAGACGCCGACCAGGAGCACGCGCGGCGCGGCCACGATCGCGGCGGCCACCCGGCCCACCACGTCGAGGTCGAGCTGGGCCGCGGTGTCCTGGATGAGCCGGGTGTCGGCGGCGGCCATCACCTCGATGGCCGCGTCGAGCGGGTCGTCGGGGCCGATCTCGTGGCCGACGCCCGCGCCCCAGCCGGCCTGCGCGGCGCGGCCGGTCTCGGTGGCCAGCGCGACCCGCAGCTCGGCGTAGCCGGAGAACCCGAAGGCCCGGCAGAACCTGGTCACGGTCGCGGGCGAGCTGCCGGCGCGTTCGGCCAGCGCGATGATGGTCGAGCGCGCGGCCTCGGCCGGATCGCCGAGGATCACCTCGCCGACCCTGCGTAGAGCCTCCGGCAAGCCGGGTAGTTCTGTTTCGACGCGCCCGAGCGCTCCTGAAGTCACGAATATTCCTTCCGAATACCCGGTCTTCTGGCGAAAATTATTCTTGCTTACCGGTCGCGTCAACCCCCAGACTCGTTCCGTGACTGAATCGCTAGTGGTCGGTGTCGATGCCGGCGCCACCTCCACGCGGGTGTCCGTGCACGCGCTCGACGGCCGGAGGGTGGGGTACGCGCGGGCCGCCGCCGGCAACCCCACCGCCCACGGGCTCGCCAAGGCCGTCGCGGCGATCGGCGCCGCGCTGAAGGAGGCGCTGGACTCCCTCGACGGGAGCCGCGTCGCCGCCTCACTGGCGGGTGTCGCGGGGCACACCGCCGCGATGGTGCCCGAGCTGGCCGCGCTCTGGGCCGCTCACGGCATCCCTCAGCCGCCTGTCTACGTCCGGGACGTGACCATCGCCTACGCCGCCGGCTCCGCCGAGCCCGACGGCTCGCTGCTGCTGTCGGGCACGGGCGCGGTCGCCACCCGGGTGGCCGGTTTCGAGGTGGCGCGGATCGCGGACGGGCTCGGCTGGCTGCTCGGCGACCAGGGCTCCGGCTTCTGGATCGGCCGCGAGGCCGCCAAGGCGGTCGTCGCGTCCCTCGACCGCGGCCGCCTCCCGGCCCGGGATGACATCCTGACCGACCTGGTCCTCACCCACGTCCTCGGCCAGGAGCGGCCCGAGACCCCGCGTGCCATCGCCGATCGGGTCGTGCGGGTGGCGCAGACCGATCACATGGGGCTGGCCGCCCTGGCGGCACTGGTCAGCAAGGCCGCCGCGGCCGGCGACCCGGTGGCGGAGGGGATCGTCGGGCGGGCGGCCGGGCATCTGGTGGACACGCTGCGGCGGGTGCACGTGTCCGGGCCCGTGGTGCTCGCGGGCAGCGTGCTGACCAACGATGGGCCCGTGCGTGACGCGGTCACGGAGCTGCTGGCCGGTGAACGGGTCGCGACGGCCAGGGACGGCGCGGGGGCGGCGGCCTGGCTCGCCGCCCGCCCGCTGCTCACCGAGCCGGAAGCCGCCTCCCGCCACGCCGCCTTCACCACCGCCCCCTAGAGCTCCGCGCGGAGGCGGCGGGTGGCGGTGATCACGTTGGTCAGCGACGCCTCCACCTCCTCGTACGTCCTCGTCTTCAGGCCGCAGTCCGGGTTGACCCACACCCGCTCGACCGGGAGCGCCTCGACGGTCCGGCGCAGGAGGGCCTCGACCTCGTCCACGGCGGGGACGCGGGGCGAGTGGATGTCGTACACGCCGGGGCCGAGCCCGCGCCCGAACCCTGGGACTGAGCCGAGGATGCGCCCGCCGGAGCGGGCGGACTCGATGGTGGTGACGTCGGCGTCCAGGCCGTCGATGGCGGCGAGGATCTGGTCGGCGTCGGAGTAGCACAGGTGGGTGTGGATCTGGGTGTGGTCGCTCGCCCCCGACGTGGCCCGCCGGTACGCCGCCACCGCCCACTCCAGGTAGTCGGACTGGGCGGCGCGGCGCAGCGGCAGCAGCTCGCGCAGGGCCGGTTCGTCCACCTGGATGATCCGCACGCCGGCCGCCTCCAGGTCGCGCACCTCGTCCCTGATCGCGTCGGCCACCTGGAACACCACGTCGCGCAGCGGCAGGTCGTCACGGACGAACGACCAGGCCACGATCGTGACGGGCCCGGTGAGCATGCCCTTGACCGGCCGGTCCGTCAGCGACTGCGCGTAGGTGGCCCACCGCACGGTGATCGGGGCGGGCCTGGCGACGTCGCCGTGCAGGATCGGCGGCCGGGTGCAGCGCGACCCGTACGACTGCACCCAGCCGTTCCCGGTGACCGCGAACCCGTCGAGGTGCTCGGCGAAGTACTGCACCATGTCGTTGCGCTCCGGCTCGCCGTGCACGAGGACGTCGAGCCCGAGCCGTTCCTGCAGCCGGATCACCCGCTCGATCTCGGCCTCGACCCGCTGCTCGTAGTCCGCCTGCGGCAGCGTCCCGGCCAGCACCGCCGCGCGGGCCGCGCGCAGCTCGCCGGTCTGCGGGAACGAGCCGATCGTGGTGGTCGGCAGGGGCGGCAACGTGAGCTGCGCGGCGGCGCGTACCGCATACGGCCCGCGCTCCTCCAGCGCCACAGGAGCGGCCGGCGGCACGGACACCTCAGGGATGCGCCCGGCGGCCGGGCGGTCCGCCGCGGCGAGTGCCACCACCTCGGCCACCTTCTCCTCGGCGAAGGCCAGCCGCTCCTTCAGCGCCGGGTCCAGGCCGGGCTCGGCGGCCAGCGTGTAGGGGACGTGCAGCAGGGAGCACGAGGTGGAGACGGTGACCCGGGAGGCTCGGACGGCCGCGAGGGCCGCCAGCGCGCGCTCCTGCGAGGTCCGCCACACGTCGCGCCCCGACACCACCCCGGCGACCACGGTCTTGCTGGTCAGATCGACGGCGGGGACGCCGCCGCGTACCAGGTCGAGCCCGACGGCCTCCACGGGCGTGCCGGCCAGCACCGGCAGCGCCTCACCGAGGTCGCCGTAGGGCGCGGCCACCAGCAGCGCGGGCCGCGCCGTCACGGCGCCCAGCCGCTCGTACGCCCGCCGCACCGCGTCGAGCTCCTCAGGCGTCCGGTCACCGACCAGCGCGGGCTCGTCGAGCTGCACCCAGGCGACCCCTTCGGCGGCGAGCGCCGCCAGCAGCTCCTCGTAGGGCCCGAGCACGTCGTCGAGCCGGTCCAGCGCCCCGCCCAGCAGCAGGAAGGTGACCGGCCCCACCACCACGGGCCGCGTCTCGTACCCCAGGGCCCGCGCCTCGCGCACCTCGCCGAGGGGTTTGGCCGCGTCCAGCTCGAACACCGTCTCAGGCCCGATCTCCGGCACGATGTAGTGGTAGTTCGTGTCGAACCACTTGGTCATCCGCAGCGGCGCCAGCTCCTCGGTGCCCCTGGCCATCGCGAAATAGGGGTCCGCCGCGTCGCGATACCGCTTCGGCACCGCTCCCAGCAGCACCGCCGTGTCCAGCACGTGGTCGTACAGGGAGAAGGTGTTGGACGGCAGTCCGTCGAGCCCCAGCTCGGCCAGCCGCCGCCAGGTGCGCTCGCGCAGCTCGGCGCCCACCCGGTCGAGCTCGGCCCGGGTGGACCGCCCGGCCCAGTACGACTCCAGCGCCCGCTTCAGCTCCCTGCGCGGCCCGATCCTCGGGTAGCCGAGCACCGTGGAGGCGGGGAAGACGGCGGTTGGGGACATGGGTTTCGACTCCCTCAGCAAGGACGATCAGGTCGCTCGCATCGTGCCGACTATCCGCCACGTCGTGCACCATGTATTGGTGCTGCTTATGCTCAGGGAGATCCAGTGCTTCACGCGGGTGGCCGAGCGGCTGAGCTTCTCGGCCGCGGCGGCCGACCTGGGGATGTCCCAGCCGGCGATGAGCCAGGCCGTCACCCGGCTCGAACGCGCCACCGGCACCAGGCTGTTCGAGCGCAGCGCCCGCGAGGTGCGGCTCACCGCCCAGGGCAAGGCGCTGCTCGCGTACGCGGAGCAGGTGATCGAGTCGGTACGCGCGTTCGGCGACGAGGCGGCCAGGCTGGCCAGGCCGACCATTCATCTGGCTTATCCACCGCTCGTCGGCGCACTGGCGGCCAGGATCGCCAGGCGGCTCGCGAGCCGCACCCCGTCCATCGGGGTCGAGCTGCGCGCGGCGGGACGGACGGCCGCGGCGCAGGCGCTGGCCGATCACGAGGTGTCGGCCGCGATCCTGGCGACGCCGGCGCCCGCGCAGTTCGTCACGGCGGCCAGGTTCCACGTCACGGTGGACCACCTGGCCGTGCCCGACGGGCACCGGCTGGCCGCGCGGCCACGGGCGAGCGCCGCCGACCTGGGCGGCGAGGTGCTGCTGACCCCGGCGAGCCGCCCGTGGCAGGGGCTGCCGGGCAGGCCGCGGCTGGTGGCCGACGACGACTTCGCCGCCGCGCTCGACCTGGTGGCGGCCGGCGCCGGGCTGCTGCCCATCCCGCACCTGCTGGTGCGCACGGTCCGGCGCGACGACGTGCGGTTCGTGCCGCTGGAGGCGGGCGGGCTGCGCATCACGTACGCGCTGGCCTGGTCGAGGGAGCGGGTCACCCCTGAGCTGATGGCCCTCGTCCAGGCCGTGCAGGACGCGTTGTGGACCCGCTAGGAGGCGGGCACGTTCTTCAGCGCCTCGCGCTTGCTGAGCCCCGTCAGGCCCTTCGCCCGGACATAGCGGACGACCTCGGCGGGGTTGACCTTGGCGTATTCGCGTAACGCCCAGCCGATCGCCTTACGGGCGAAGAACTCGTTGTCGGACAGGCTCGGCTCGATGCACGCGTAGAGCAGCGCCGTGTCGGTGCGCTCCTTGAAGCGGTTCTGGCACAGGATGGCCGTGCGCCGCTTCCACAGGTCGGCGTCGTGGGCCCACTCGAGCATCATCGGGCGCATGGAGTCGGGGTAGGTGGCGAGCAGGTGGCCCATGCGGTGCGTGGCCAGCTCGTCGACCAGGTCCCACCAGGCGCCGGTGACGATCATCTCCTCGTACATGGGGACCGTGTAGAGGGTCTGGTAGTCGCGGTAGAGGTGGTGGCCGGACAGCTCGATGGCGGCGTAGCGCTCCTCGCGGTATTCGGCCTCCCGCCACAGCGACAGCACCGCGCGCCGCCACTCGGGCGCGCTCTCCAGCCGGTGCTCGCCGAACACCACCCGCAGCACCGACCGCCTGGGCACCGCCTTCACGCCGAGGAACGGCATCTCCGACTTCATGTAGGCCCGCATGGTCTCGGCCTTGCCGGGCTCGGCCACGTCCTGCAGTGCCAGCCGCACCGCCTTACCGAGGCTCATCCTTTGTGCGTGGTGCGGTCGCCCGTGGCGATGCCGTCGAAGAGCACGGTGATGTAGTGCTCGGCCAGCCCGGCCGTGTTGAGCCTGCCGCCTGGACGGAACCAGCGCACCGCCACCCAGATCGTGTCGCGGATCATCCGGTAGGTCAGCTTGGGGTCGACGTCGGCCCGCAGCAGCCCGGCCGCCTGCCCGGCCTTGATCTGCGAGACCCAGATCTGCTCGACCTCGTCCTCGGCCTTGACCAGGTAGTTGAAGCGCTCGAACTGACGCAGGTAGTTCCAGTCGTTCTGCATCACGGTGATGGCCGAGCGGTGGGGCTCCAGCGTGCCGAAGCCGATGCGGACCATCTCCTCCAGCACCGCGCGCGGGTCGGGACCCGAGTCGAGCGCGGCGCGGTAGCGGGCGAGCAGGTCGTCGAGGAAGGTGGACAGCACCTCGTCGACGATCGTCTCCTTGGAGTCGAAGTGGTGGTAAAGACTGCCGGAGAGGATGCCGGCCTCGTTGGCGATCTCGCGTACGGTCGTGGCCTGGAAGCCCTTGCGCGCGAAGAGCTCCGCGGCGAGCTTGACGAGGTGGTCACGGCGCTCTGACGCGGACCCCGATGAGGTCGCGCGCTGGCGCTTCGCCGGGGCGGTGGTGGTGCCGGAGTTCTTTCGCGTCGTCACGTCACCATTATGAGCCCTCAGACAATCGCTTGTTCACACAACAGTGCCAGCTCATACGGCGTTCCCGGCTAGACCAAGCGCTTGCTACGATGCGGAGATGAGCGAGGCGTACATCGTCGGCGCCGTCCGCACCCCGGTCGGGCGCAGGAACGGCGGCCTGTCCGCGGCCCACCCCGCCGACCTCGGGGCCCACGTGCTGAAGGAGCTGATGGCCCGCACGGGCGCCGACCCGGCGGCCGTGGACGACGTGATCCTCGGCTGCGTGGACACGATCGGGCCGCAGGCGGGCGACGTCGCGCGTACCTGCTGGCTGGCGGCCGGCCTGCCGGAGCAGGTGCCCGGGGTCACCGTGGACCGGCAGTGCGGCTCCTCGCAGCAGGCGCTGCACTTCGCCGCCCAGGCCGTGCTGTCCGGCACCGCGGACCTGGTGGTGGCGGGCGGCGTGCAGAACATGTCCATGGTGCCCATCTCCGCAGCCATGCTCGCGGGCCGGCCGCTCGGGCACGAGACGCCGTTCTCGGGCTCCAAGGGCTGGGCCGAGCGGTACGGCACCCGCGAGGTCTCCCAGTTCGCCGGCGCCGAGATGATCGCCGAGCGCTGGGAGCTGTCGCGCGAGGAGATGGAGCGGTACGCGTACGCCTCGCACCGCCGCGCCCTGGGCGCCGTCGACGCCGGTCGCTTCCGCCGCGAGATCGCCCCGTACGAGGGCGTCACCACCGACGAGGGCCCGCGCAGGGACACCACCCTGGACAAGATGGCCGCGCTCGAACCCCTGACCGAGGGCGGCCGCCTGACCGCCGCGCTGGCCTCACAGATCTCCGACGGCGCCGCCGCCCTGCTCGTCGCCTCGCCCCGAGCCGTACGCGAGCACGGCCTGACCCCGCGCGCCCGCGTCCACCACCTGTCGGCCCGCGGCGACGACCCGATCATGATGCTGTCGGCCCCCATCCCCGCCACCGCGCACGCGCTGCGCGTCACCGGCATGGAGATCGGCGACTTCGACGTCGTCGAGATCAACGAGGCGTTCGCGTCCGTCGTCCTGGCCTGGATCAAGGAGACCGGCGCCGACCCGGCCCGCGTCAACCCCAACGGCGGCGCCATCGCGCTCGGGCACCCCCTCGGCGCGACCGGCGCGGTGCTGGCCGTCAAGCTGCTGCACGAGCTGGAGCGCACCGGCGGCAGGTACGGCCTGCAGGTGATGTGCGAGGGCGGGGGACAGGCGAACGTCACCGTCGTCGAACGCCTCGTGGAGTCAGGATGACGACATGGCCGACCCGTTCACGCTGGGCGTCGCCTCCGGCGAGCCGATGCCCGACGGCGTGCTGCTCTGGACCCGATTAGCCGTCGATCCCCTCGCCACCGACCCCGCCCGGCCCGGCGGCATGCCGCCGAGAGCCGTCGAGGTGGACTGGCAGCTCGCCGAGGACGAGCGCTTCACCAGGGGCCTGCGCCAGGGGCGCGTCAACGCGCTGCCGGCGTGGGCGCACAGCGTGCACGTCAGGGTGGCCGGGCTGGCGCCCGGCACCGACTACTTCTACCGGTTCAGGGCCGGCGCCGAGCAGAGCCCCGTGGGCCGCACGAGGACCGCCGACGACCCGGGCTCCACCCGTCCCGTACGCTTCGCGGTCGCCTGCTGCCAGCGCTGGGAGCACGGCTACTACACCGCCTACCGCCACCTCGCCGCCGAGCGGCCGGACGTGATCTTCCACGTCGGCGACTACATCTACGAGTCGCCGCAGTCGGCCGCCGTCGTCCGCGCGCTGGGCCCGCTGCCCGGCGAGGCCGACACCCTGCGCGAGTACCGCCTGCGCTACGCCCGCTACCGCACCGACCCCGACCTGCGGGCCGCCCACGCCGCCGCGCCCTGGGTCCCCACCTGGGACGACCACGAGGTGCTCGACAACTACCGGGGCCGGGGTGACGGGTCCGCGGGGTTCCTGCGCCGGCGGGAGGTGGCCTATCAGGCGTACTACGAGAACCAGCCCATCAGGGTGCGGCCGCAGGGCGGCGGGCTGCAGATGTACCGCAGGCGGACGTACGGGACGGTCGCCGACTTCATGGTGCTCGACACCCGCCAGCACCGGGACGCCACCACCATGCTCGGGGCGGCGCAGGAGGCGTGGCTGCTCGACCGGCTGCGCGGCTCGCCGGTGCGGTGGCGGGTGCTGGTGCAGCCGCTGTTCTTCGCCCGCCGGTTCGTGCCGGGGCCGGCGCCCAACCTGCGTACGGACGCGTGGGACGGCCACCCGGCCGAGCGCGCCCGCATCCTGGCGGCGGGCGCCCCTGGCCTGGTGGTGGTCAGCGGCGACGTGCACAACGCCTGGGCGGGCGAGCTGAAGGCCGACTTCCTCGACCCCGGCTCGGCGACGGTGGGCGCGGAGTTCGTGTGCTCGTCGATCAGCAGCAGGCCGCCCGCCACGGACGGCCCCGCGGTGCTGGCCGCGAACCCGCACCTCGAGTTCTTCGACGGCCGCCGCGGCTACCTGTCGTGCGTCGCGGACCCAGGGGAGCTGCGGGTGGCCTTCCGAGCCGTGGACTTCGTGGACCGCAGGGACGCGCCCGTGCGGACGGTGGCGGAGTTCCGCACCGACGGGAGCGGGTTGACGTCAGAAAATGCCTCTAGCAAATAGGAAACTTTCCTATTAGATTGCGGTGCATGTCCCTCAGCGGTGACCTGCTTCGCCTCGCCGACGCCGTCCTCTTCCCCGGCTTCACCGGCCACACCCCGCCCGACTGGCTGCGCCGCCGGCTCGGCGCCGGGCTCGCCGGCGTCGCGCTGTTCTCCCGCAACATCGCCGGCCCCGGCCAGCTCGCCCGGCTCACCGCCGAGCTGCGCGCGGAGAACCCCTCGGTGCTCATCGGCACCGACGAGGAGTCGGGCGAGGTCACCAGGCTGGAGGTGGCCACCGGCAGCAGCAGGCCCGGCGGGTACGCGCTCGGCGTCGTGGACGACGTACGGCTCACCGAAGCCCTGGCCCGCGACCTCGGCCACGACCTGGCCAGGGCCGGCATCACCATCGACTTCGCCCCCTCGGCCGACGTCAACTCCAACCCCGACAACCCCGTCATCGGCCTGCGCGCCTTCGGCGCCGACCCGTCCCTGGTCGCCCGGCACACCCGCGCGTTCGTCCGCGGCCTGCAGTCCGCCGGGGTGGCCGCCACCGCCAAGCACTTCCCCGGGCACGGCGACACCACCGTCGACTCCCACCACGGCGTGCCCGTCGTCGCCGAGAGCGGGATCCAGGACGCCCTGCACCCGTTCCGCGAGGCCATCGACGAGGGCGTCAAGGTGATCATGACCGGGCACCTGCTCGTGCCGTCGTACGACGCCGAGCGGCCCGCCACGCTCAGCCCCAAGGTGCTCACCGGGCTGCTGCGCGAGGAGCTCGGGTTCGACGGGCTGATCATCACCGACGGCATCGAGATGGCGGCCGTGTCGGAGGCGTACGGGATCGGCGGCGCCTCCGCCCGAGCCCTGGCCGCCGGGGCCGACGCCATCTGCGTCGGCGGCGAGCACGCCGACGAGGCCACCGCCGACGGCGTCCGCGACGCGATCGCGACCGCCGTCACCACCGGACTGCTGCCCGAGGAGCGGCTGGCCGACGCCGCTCGAAGGGTCCGCGAGCTGGCCGGCTGGGCCGCCTCCTCGGGCAGCCGGGGCCACTCCGACGGCGGGACCGGCCTGGATTCCCCCCGCCACTCCGACGGCGGGACGGGCCTTGAGGCGGCCCGCCATTCCGACGGCGGAGTCGGCTTGGAGGCGGCCCGCCATTCCGACGGCGGGGTCGGCTTGGAGGCGGCTCGCCGTGCCGTCCGCGTCACCCGCCACTCCACCGCGCCCGTGCTGCCCATCGGACCTGCGCCGCACGTCGTCGAGCTGGCCCCCGAGATGAACCTGGCCATCGACAAGGCCACCCCGTGGGGCGTCGGCGAGCCGCTCGCCCGCCTGCGGCCCGGCACCACCGTCACCCGCCTCGCCGCCGGCTCGGCCACGGGGGCCGAGCTGGACCGCCTGCTCGTGCTCGCCGCCGACCGCCCGCTGGTCGTGGTCGTCAGGGACGCGCACCGGCACCCCTGGCAGGCCGAGGCGCTGCGGCACCTGCTCGGGGCCCGTCCCGACGCCGTCGTGGTCGAGATGGGGCTGCCCGTACGCTCCGACCTGGGCGGCGTGCACATCGCCACGTACGGGTCCGCCAGGGTCTGCGGACAGGCCGCCGCCGAGGTGCTGACTGGTAGCCTCTGACGGTGATCTTCGACGGCGCGGACCTTTCCCACCAGGCGCTGGCCGAGCGGCTCTCCTCCGACGAGGCCCACGTCTTCCGCGAGTGCGACCTCACCGAGGCCGACCTGTGGGGCGCGCCGCTGGCCGGCGCCCGCTTCGAGTCGTGCGTCCTGGAGGGCGCCGACCTCCGCAAGGCCGACCTCGACGGGGCCGTGTTCACCGGCGGGGGCGGCATGCGCATCCGGTTCGCCGACGCCGACCTCATCGACGCCCGCTTCACCGACGTCGACCTGTCCTCCGCGCAGTTCGGCGGGGCGTTGCTGACCGACGCGTCGTTCGCCGGCTGCCGCATGATCGGCGCGATGCTCACCGGCTCGCGCGGCACCGGTTTCACGCTGTCCCGCTGCAACCTGACCCTCGCCAACCTCGGCGGCTGCTCACTGCGCGGCGAGACCATCGAAGGCGTCCGCTTCGACGACGCCGACCTGTCAGGCTGCGACTTCACCGAGGCAACCTTGGTGGATTGCCGCCTCCGAGGCACCCGCCTCCTGAGCACCAAGTTCGCGAAGGCCGACCTGAGAGGCGCCGACCTCGGCGAACCGGACGACACCAAACTCCGCGCCTTCTCCGGCGCCATCATCACCCAGTCGCAGGCCGCCGCCATCCTCGCCGCCCGCGGCATCACCGTCCTCTGAGCAGAGGCCCCGAGAGGAAAGGAGAGCAGAGGGCCCCCTCCTCCTGCGCGGCGAGTCCCCACCCTCCAACAGCCAGCGCCTGGGACCTGTGGCGAAGTGCGGCGAGTCCCCATCCTGCGACGACCAGCGCCTCCCCCCTTCGTCCCAAAGGGACCTGTGCCGAAGTGCGGTGGGTCCTTTTTCGCTTCGGTCACGGGAGACGGGCGAGGGTGGTTTTGGCCTCTGCCATGATGCGTTCGATCAGCTCCTGGCACGACGGCAGGTCGTCCAGCACCGAGACCACCTGCCCCGACGCCATCACCCCCAGGTCCGCCCGCCCCTCGACCATGGCCGCCCGCAGCAGCACCGGCGTGTTGGCGGCCTGGAGCACCTGGGCCCACGTCAGTTCCCGCCCGCGCCGCATACGCCGCCCCTCGCGCAGCAGCGACCCCCACGACAGCCCTGAGAGCCGCTTGAAGCGCGCCGCGTTGACCACCGCCCGCACGAGCCGCGACCGCTCAAGGGAGGCCACGAACGGGGTGTGCAGGACCCGGTGCGGGACCCCGTCCACGTTCCTGGTCACGACGGTTTCCCGGGCCGCCAGGTAGACCCGCTTCACCTCGTCGGGTACCGGCGAGTCGCTGGTCAGCAGGAAGCGGGTGCCCATGGCGACCCCGCAGGCCCCGTACGCGAGCGCCGCCACCAGCCCCCGCCCGTCGAAGAACCCGCCGGCCGCGACGACCGGGATGTCCACCGCGTCCACCACCTGGGGCAGCAGCAGCGTGGTCGCGAGGGGCCCGGTGTGCCCGCCGCCCTCGCCGCCCTGCACGATGACCGCGTCCGCCCCCCACCCCGCCACCTTCTCGGCGTGCCGCCGCGCCCCCACCGACGGGATGACGACGACCCCGGCGTCCTTGAGCCGGGAGATCAGCTCAGGTCGCGGCGAAAGCGCGAAAGACGCCACCCGCACCCCCTCCCTGACCAGCACCTCCACCCGTTCGGCCGCGTCGTCGGCGTCGGCGCGCAGGTTCACCCCGAAGGGCGCGTCGGTACGCTCCTTCACCCGCCTGATCGCCGCCGACATCTCGGGCACCGACATGGTGGCCGCCCCGATGACGCCGAGCCCACCGGCCCGCGACGTGGCGGCGGCGAGCCGGGCGCCCGCGACGTACCCCATGCCGGTCTGCACGATGGGGTACCGGCAGCCGACGAGCGAGGTCAGCGCGGTCCTCACACCGGCACCTCGCGGTCGCGCAGCCGGTCGGGGTCGAGGCGGCCGAGCACCCGCAGCTCCTCGGCGGTCGGCTCCCGCGTACGCGGCACGTCCCCGTCGGCCCCGGCCAGCTCGAACCCCGTCGCCGCCACCACGTCGGCCACGCTCACGCCAGGATGCGCCGACACCAGCCGCATCGTCCCGCCAGGGCCGGAGAAGTCGAGGACGGCGAGGTTCGTCACGACGCGGCGCAGCTCGTACGCGCCCCGGTCGGTGCCGATGCCGCTCACCATGTCCACCTCGGGCACGAACACCCGCCGCCCGTGCCGGGGGATCCAATAGCTGGTCGGGTCGCAGCGCGTGTTGCCCGGCGCCCCGCGCACCCCCAGGAGCTGCGCCTTGGGCCGCGCCCAGTCGCCGACGCAGGAGATGTTCGTGTTGCCGTACCGGTCGATCTGGCTCGCGCCGAGCATGACGTGCCGGCGTCCGTTCAGCACCAGCCACAGGTGGTCGCGGAACGGCAGCCACCCTTCCACCACCTCGGGCGCCGCCCCCAGCGCGGGCACGTCGCCGGTGAGCAGGCAGACGCCGTCGCTGGTGAGCAGGTCGGGCTCGAACGCCAGCCGCGCCAGCCGCGCCGCCAGGACCGTGACGGGCCCGCCGATCCCGGCCGCCAGGATCTCCCCGTCACCCCTGAACGCCTCCGCGCACGCCACCACGCACACGTCAGCACGCGTCACGGGCGGGGTCGTGGTCGTCGTCGTGGTCTCAGCCGAGCCGCTCACGGTAGTCCTCCCAAGACGTCTCGGCGTACACCCGCTGCTCCGCCTCGTCGCGCCCGTAGTCGGGCTCGCACGAGGTGAACCCCGCACCACCCGGCGCCTCCACCACCCCCGCCACCATCGACCGGCTGATCAGCAACGACTGCACCGGGCCCTCCTTGAGCAGGTCGGCCGGGTCCACCAGCCGCTCGCACGAGACGTAACACCGCGCCGCCGCCTTGGCGTAGAGGTCGTCGAAGTACGGATCGGGCCCCAGGTACTGGGCGTTGCCCCGCGCGTCGGCCCTGTTGAGGTGGACGAAGGCCACGTCCATGGTCAGCGCGGGCACCGCGACCAGCTCCTCCCCGTCCCCGTACGGCGACCGGACGGTCCGCAGCTCCGGGTTGACCCGCAGCACGTCGGAGCCGAGCCCCGCCCGCGTCGGCAGGAACGGCAGCCGGTGCGCCGCCGCCAGCAGGCCGAACATGAACATGCCCTCGTCGTACTCGGTGAACGCGATCTCGCCGCGCTGCCTGGCCCGCCGGAAGTGCGGCTCCAGGGGGATGGTGTCGAGCGTGACGAACGGGGCCACCACCCTGCGCACCTTCCCCGCCGCGCAGAGCATGCCGACGTCGGGGCCGCCGCAGGAGACGATCGTGAGGTCGCGTACGGGGGAGCGGAGCAGGGCCGACACCAGCGCCATGGGCTTGCGCCGTGACCCCCAGCCGCCGATCCCGACCGTCATGCCGCTCTCCACCTGGCCGGCCACGTCGGAGGCCGTCATCACCTTGCTCACGCGAACCGCTCCCGGTGCCGGTCGCCGACGCCCATCAGGTTCAGCTCGAAGGTGAAGCCCTGCTCGAAGCGGTAGCTGCGGTTGACGTCGATCGGGTCGATGCCGTTGAGCGACTCCTTGGCGCGGCGGATCACGTACGGGTCCTTGGCGGCGATCTGCCGGGCCACCTCCATGGCGGCGTCCCGCAGCTTGTCGCGCGGCACCACCTCCAGCACCGACCCGAACGCGTGCAGCTGCGCCGCCGTCGCGTTCCTGCACGTGTAGACCATCGCCCGCATCAGATGGCCGGGCACCAGCCTGGCCAGGTGGGTGGCGGCGCCGAGTGCGCCCCTGTCCACCTCGGGCAGCCCGAAGTAGGCGTCCTCGCCGGCCACCACCACATCCGCGTTGCCCACCAGCCCGATGCCGCCGCCCAGGCAGTGGCCGTGCACGGCGGCGATCACGGGGACGGCGCACTCGTAGACGGCGGCGAAGGCCGCGTGGCAGGCGCGGTTCGCCCCGACCAGGGCGGTGAAGCCGTCGGTGTCGCGCATCTCCTTGATGTCCACCCCGGCGTTGAACCCGCGGCCCTCGGCCCGCAGCACGACCACCCTGGTCGCGGGGTCGTCGCCGGCCGTGCGCAGGGCCCGCGCCAGCTCCTCCCAGTGGCGTACGGCCAGCGCGTTCACCGGCGGCACGTCCACGACCACCTCCGCGACGGGCCCGTCCAGCAGCGAGATCCCCATCCACTCTCCTCCACCTAACGCTTGCTTGGTACGGTAGCACCCGTGACCGTCTCTTACGACTACGCGGGCAAGCACGTCCTGGTGACGGGCGGCACCCGCGGCATCGGCGCCGGCATCGCCAAGGCCTTCCAAGCCGCCGGCGCCACCGTCACCATCTGCGCCCGCACCCCGCCCTCAGTAAACGACTCGCGACCCCCTCATGCGGATCCGCGACCCCCTCGCGCGGATCCGCAGCCCTCTCACGCGGATCCGCAGCTCCCTCGCGCGGATCCAGAGGAAGATCCGCGGCCCCTTCGCGCAGATCCGGGGAGAGACCCGAGGCCGCCCCGTGCGGATCCGAGGGGAAGATCGCGGGGTCTTCGCGTGGACCCGGGGGAAGACCCGCGGCCTCCTCGTGCGGGTGCGGGTGCGGGTGCGGGGGGAGGGTCATGGTCTTCTCCCGCACACAAAGGGGAAGATCCGCGGGCGCCTCGTGTGGGTCCGGTGGGAGGGTCGCGGGCTCCGTGCGTGGATCTGGGGGGAGAGCTGCCGGCTCCTCGGTTCGTACGGGCCGACGTGCGGGTGCCTGAGGACGTGGAGCGGCTGATCTCCGGGTTCGAGCGGCTCGACGTGGTGGTCAACAACGCCGGAGGGTCGCCGCCCGCGCCGCTCGTAGGCACCTCGCCGCGCCTGCACGCCAAGGTCATCGAGCTCAACCTGACGGCCCCGCTGCTGGTGGCGCAGCGCGCGTACCCGCTGCTCGCCGCCGTGGGCGGGGCCGTCGTGATGATCGGCAGCGCCAGCGGGGCCAGGCCGTCGCCGGGCACCGCCGCGTACGGCGCCGCCAAGGCCGGGCTGCACCACCTGGCCCGCTGCCTGGCCGCGGAATGGGCGCCCCACGTCCGCGTGAACACGGTCGTCGTCGGCCTGGCCGCCACCCCCGACGCGGCGGCCCACTACGGCGGCCACGACGTGGACGCCTCCGCGATCCCGGCCGGCCGCCCGGCCACCCCCGAGGACGTCGCCGCCGCCTGCCTATGGCTGGCCGCCCCGGGCTACGTGACCGGCGCAGAAGTCCGCGTGGACGGCGGCGGCGAAGTCCCCGCCTGGCGCCTCCTCACCACCACCCCACCTTGACCGCCTACTTCGAAGGGCGCTCACCCCGCGCCTATGGGAAGCCGCCCGGGGGGCGCTGCCTCCGCGCCTATGGGAAGCCGCCCGGGGGCGCTCGCTCCGCGCCTGTGGGGAGTCGCGTGGGGTGGCGCCTACCCCCTGCCTTGCTCTCGGAGGGTGGTTTCTGGGGGCGTTTGCTGGTATTTGTGCTTGATCCTTCTTGGGAGGTCTGCGTGGGTATCTGTGCCGGGCGCGTGGTGGTCGTGACGGGTGCCGGTCGGGGCATCGGAAGGGAGCACGCGCTGGAGTTCGCCCGGCAGGGCGCTCGCGTCGTGGTGAACGATCTCGGCACCGGGCCCGGCGGCGAGGGCGGCTCGGCGGGGCCCGCGCTGGCGGTGGCGGAGGAGATCCGCGACCTCGGCGGGCAGGCGGTGCCCAGCAACGAGGACGTCGCCGACTGGGACGGCGCGGCGCGGCTGGTCAAGACCGCCGTCAGCGCGTACGGGCGGCTGGACGTGCTGGTCAACAACGCCGGCTTCGTACGGGACAGGATGCTGGTCTCGATGACCGAGCAGGAGTGGGACGACGTCGTACGCGTCCACCTCAAGGGGCACGCGGCGCCGTTGCGGCATGCGGCGGCTTACTGGCGGGAGCGGGCCAAGGCGGGCGACCGGGTCAGCGGCCGGGTGATCAACACCTCGTCGGGCGCGGGCCTGATGGGCAGCGTGGGGCAGGGCAACTACGCGGCGGCCAAGGCGGGCATCGCCGCGCTGACCCTGGTGGCCGCGGCCGAGCTGGCGCGGTACGGGGTGACGGTCAACGCGATCGCGCCCGCCGCGCGTACCAGGATGACCGAGCAGGTGTTCGCGGAGTCCATGGCCCGCCCCGCGTCCGGCTTCGACCCCATGGACCCCGCGAACGTCTCCCCGCTGGTCGTCTGGCTCGGCTCGGAGGAGTCGGCGCACGTGACGGGCCGGGTGTTCGAGGTGGAGGGCGGGACGATCGCGCTGGCGACGGGCTGGCGTCACGGCCCGAAGGTGGACCGCGGCGCCCGCTGGGACCCGGCGGACGTCGGCCCGGCCGTCACCGACCTCCTGACCACGTCCCTACCCCCGGAACCCGTCTACGGCCAACCAATCTGATTCGCCCGGCCCCCGGCCGGGAGGCCCGATCGGCCCTCCACGTCAGCGCATGGTTGAGCGGGCCGTTGGGTGGAGTTTGAGGCGGAGTGAAGGGGCGGTGAGGTGGGGGGTGATCATCGGGAGGTCCACCTCCTGCTCCTTCTCCGGGCTGTCGAAGCGGGCGAACCACACGAACACGTTCACTCCGGTCCGTACGGGCAGCCGCGGGTAGGTGTTCTCGGCGTGCTCGCTCTCGAAGCACGCGACGACGGGCACCCCCGCCTCGGCCAGCACGGGTGCGACCTCGCGAGCGAAGATCCCGGCGAAGCCGGCCCCGACGTGGTGGACGGTGGCGACGTACAGGGCGGGCGGCAGGCCGGTGGCGCCGGCGGGCGGGCGCTCGGACAGGGGCGGCTCGGGCCCGACGGGCCGCAGCAGCAGCACGTCGTCGGAGTCGTCGAGAGTGGCGTTGGCGGTGTCGCGGTGGGCCTGCCACACCGGCCCGCCGTAGAAGGTTTCGAGCGAGGCGCGCCGCTCCTCCATGGAGGGAAAGGCCCGCAACCAGGGGAACGTGTCCGGCTCCCCGGCCTCGCGGAAGGAGCCGGGCACCCGCATGCCCGCCGCCTCCTGTCCTTCGATGAACTCCCGCTCGAACAGCGAGATCAGGGTGTCGCGCCGTCCCGGGCGCATGCGGTAGCGCCGCAGTTCGTAGATCATGCGCGGACGGTAAGCCCGGGTCACTGACACCCCTTGTCAGCGTAATCTCCGAACAATGTTCTGATCACTCGTAGCTACCATTCGACCACGCATGGTTATATGCTCGCACTGACCTTGATCCCCTGAGGTCAAGGAAGCCCCAACGGGGCCGGCGGCGCCCTTCGGGCCCGGTGGCCGCCGTCCCCGGCGGGCTTCCCCCTCGGATGGCGAAGGAGCAGATGTGATCAGAAGGGTGTGGACCGTCGCGGCCGTGCTCGCAACGGCCGTCGGCGGAGCGCTACTCGCAACCCCCGCTCACGCTGACGACGACTGGGCCCGGTGGGCAGGCCCCTGGGCGGGTGGCAACTGGGCCGTCAACCGGAGTGCCAACACCGACTCGGCCCAGTCGGGAAACGCCTTCGGAGACGTCCTCGCCGGCAACGACGGCGACGGGCTCTCGACCAACGTCAACAACATCAACGGCATCGCCCCGACCGCGACCAACGGCGGGATCACGGTGACCTACATCTTCTACTGACCGGCTGACGTCCGAGAAAACAGCACCTCGAAAGGACACATCATGATGAAGAAGCTCTGCGTGACCGGTGTCATCGCCGCCACCGCCGCCGGCGTCACCCTGCTGTCGGCCCCCGCCTACGCCGACACCAACGCGGGCAACTCCAGCCGTAACGCCAGCTCCTCGCAGTCGGGCAACAACTTCGGCAACGTCGTCAACGTCAACGTCAGCGGCGGTCGTGGCGCCACCAGCTTCAACAACGTCAACGGCAACGCCGTGACGGGCACCAACGGCAGCGACGTCGTCGTGGACGACGTGGTCGACTAGCACAGCCAGGGCCGCGCCGCGCGACCGCCGGACCGCGGCGCGGCCCGACCGCAGCGAGCCGGGCCGGAAATAGCCCGGCTCGCGGCGTATTAGCATCCCTGCGTGACTATCTGTGCTTATGCCACGTTTGACGGGCCCGATGACGAGCTCGCCCCGATGCTGGCGGCCTGGCGGGAGGCCGGCATCGAGGGGCGCGCCGAGCGCTGGGACGACCCTGACGCCGACTGGAGCGCCTACGACGCCGTGGTGGTCCGCAGCGTCTGGGACTACGTGGACAGGCGCGAGGAGTTCGTCGGGTGGGCGCGGCGCGTGGCCTCGGTCACGCGGCTGCTCAATCCGTACCCCGTGATCGACGCCAACACCGACAAGACCTACCTGCGTGAGCTGGGCGTGCCGATCGTGCCCACGCACTGGTCGTCGCGAGAGCTGCCCCACTGGCCGGAATACGTCGTCAAGCCGGCCGTCTCCGCCGGCGCCCGCGACACCACCAGGACCACCGACCGCGCCGAGGCCGCCCGGCTGGCCGCGGCGCTGGAGGCCGCGGGGCGCACGCCGATGGTCCAGCCCTACCTCGACATGGTCGAGTCGGAGGGCGAGACCTCCCTGCTCTACTTCAACCGCCGCTTCAGCCACGCCGTACGCCGCAGCCCCATGCTCGCCCCCGGTGCCACCACCGAGGACAACGAGCGGGCCGAGCTGCGCACACCAGCCCCGGACCAGGTCGAACTCGCCGAGAAGGTGCTCACCGCCGTACCCCATGACCTTCTCTATGCCAGGATCGACCTGGTCCGGCTACCCGGCGGCGAGCCGGTGCTGATCGAGCTGGAGCTGACCGAGCCGTACTTCTTCCTCAACCTCGACCCCGCCGCTCCGGCGCGGTTCGCGGCGGCGCTGCGCGAGCTGCTGGGCTAGCAGGTGATGCCGCCGTCCACGGGGATGACCGCCCCCGTGAGGTAGGCCCCCGCCCGCGACGACAGGTAGATGGCCGCGCCCGCCATGTCGTCGGGCCGGCCGATGCGCCCGAGCGGCACGCTCTGCGCGACGGCCTCGCGGGTGCCGGGGTCGTCGAGCGCGAACGCCATCATCTTCGAGTCGAAGGGCCCGGGGGCGATGGCGTTCACCGTGATGTGCTCCTTGGCCAGGCGCTGGGCGAGGTGGCGGGTCAGCATGTGGACGGCCGACTTGGTCGAGGAGTAGGCGTAGCTCTCCAGCGCCGGCACCCTGATGCCGTCCACCGAGCCCACGTTGATCACCCGCGCGGGGTCGTTGGCGCCGGCCGCCTGCCGCAGCTGCGGCAGGAACTTCTGCGTCAGGTAGAAGACGCCCTTGACGTTGATGTTCCAGAGCTTGTCGAAGGCGTGCTCGGGGAACTCCTCCAGCGGCGCGCCCCAAGTGGCGCCGGCGTTGTTCACCAGCACGTGCAGCGGCCCCGCCACGGCCGACACCAGGCGGTCGATCCCGTCGGGCGTGGACAGGTCGGCGGGCACCGCCCGGCAGCCCAGCTCGGCGGCCGTCTTCTCGACCTCGGCCGTCTTGCGGGCGGAGATGTACACGTCCGCGCCGGCGGCCACGAACCCGGCCGCGATCATGCGCCCGATGCCGCGCGAGCCGCCCGTGACGACGACGGTCTTGCCTTCAACGGAGAACAGAGTCATGTTCTGGGAGCATGCCATACCAACTGGTCGGTCGCCAGGCGTCGCGCCGGTCAGGGATGCTGCGAGGAGACCGAGACCACCTCGCCGGTCATGTACGAGGAATAGTCGCTGGCCAGGAAGACGATCACGTTCGCGACCTCCCACGGCTCCGCCGACCGCCCGAACGCCTCCTTGGCCGCCAGCTCCGCCAGCAGCTCCTCGCTCGTCACCTTCGCGAGGAACGGGTGCACCGCCAGCGACGGCGCCACGGCGTTGACCCGGATCCCGTGCTCGGCGGCCTCCAAAGCGACGCACCTGGTCAGCGCCATGACCCCGGCCTTGGCCGCCGCGTAGTGCGCCTGCCCGCGCTGGGCCCGCCAGCCGACCACGGAGGCGTTGTTGACGATGACGCCGCCGCCCTGCGGGATCATGTGCCGCAGAGCCGCCCTGGTGCAGCGCATGGTGCCGGTCAAGGTGACGTCGATGACGGCGTGCCACTCCTCGTCGGTCATGTCGGCGAGCGGGGCCGTACCGCCGAGTCCGGCGTTGTTGACCACCACGTCCAGCCGCCCGTGCGCCTCCACCACCGCGTCGAACAGCGCGAGCACCTGCGCCTCCGAGGTCACGTCGCACGGCACGGCCAGCGGCTTGACGCCGGTCAGCTCGGTCAGCGCCTCGGCGGCGGCGGCCAGGCGGCGCTCGTGCCGGTCCGACAGCACGATCGTGGCGCCCTCCTCGGCGCAGCGCCGGGCCGTTGCGTAGCCGATGCCCGCGCCCGCGGCGGCGGTGACCAGCGTGACCCGGCCGTCGAGCAGGCCGTGCGCTCTGGGGTAGGACGTGGGCATGGGTGCGGCTCCGTTCAGCGGGGGAGCTTCAGCGTGCGCTCGGCGATGATGGTGCGCTGGATCTCGCTCGAACCGGCATAGATCGTGTCGGCCCTGCTGAACAGGTAGAGGCGCTGCAGCGCGTCGAGCTCTCCTACCAGCCCCGCCCGTCCCTGTACGGCCTGCGCCAGCTCGCCCAGCCTGCGGTGCCACTCCGACCAGTAGAGCTTGGCGATCGACGCCTCGGGGCCCGGCCGGTCGGAGCGGAGCATCCTGAGCGCGTTGAGCCGCATGATCTCCAGCTCCAGCCACGACCGGACGAGCCGGTCGCGCAGCACGGGGTCGCCGGCCGCCCCGGTGCGCTTCGCCGTCTCGATGACCCGCCGCAGCTCCCGGCGGAAGCCGATCTGCTGGCCGAGGGTGGAGGCGCCGCGCTCGTGCCCGAGCGTGGCCATCGCCACCCGCCAGCCGTCGCCGGGCGCGCCGAGCAGGTTCCCCGCCGCCGTGCGGGCGCCGTCGAAGAACACCTCGTTGAACTCCGAGGTGCCGGTGAGCTGCACGATCGGCCGTACCTCGACTCCCGGCCGCTTCATGGGGACCAGCAGGTACGACAGCCCGCGATGCCGCTGCGAGCCCTCCTCCGTCCTGCACAGCGCGAAGCACCAGTCGGCCACGTGCGCCAGCGACGTCCAGACCTTCTGCCCGGTGATCACCCACTCGCCGCCTTCGAGGCGGGCCCTGGTGCGGATGTTCGCCAGGTCGGAGCCGGCGTCGGGCTCGGAGTAGCCCTGGCACCACAGCTCGTCGCCGCGCTGGATCGGCGGCAGGAAGCGCTCCTTCTGCTCCTCGGTGCCGAACTCCAGGATGGTCGGGCCGATCAGGCCCTCGCCGATGTGGCCGACCCGGGCGGGGGCGTCGGCCCTGGCGTACTCCTCGTGGAAGGCGACCTGGTCCTCCAGCGAGGCGGCGCGGCCGCCGTACCGTTCGGGCCAGGCCAGGCACGTCCAGCCGTGCTTGCCGAGGTGGCGCTCCCACGCCTGGCGCAGCTCGTGGCCCTCGTGCTCGCGACCGGGGCCGCCGAGCCCGCGCGCGTGGGCGAACGGGCCGCTCAGGCTCTCCTCCAGAAAGGCCCGCGCCTCCTCACGCAGGCTCAACGAACCCCCCGACGAATCCGCCGTAGCCGCCGCGGAAGAACACCAGCGGACCGCCGTCGGCGTGCGTGTCGAGCTGGAGCACCCGCGCCACCACGATCACGTGGTCGCCGGCCGGATGTTCGGCCTCGACCGCGCAGTCCAGCCAGGCCAGCGCGCCGTCGAGCACGGGGTTGCCGCCGGGGGAGCCGGTCCACGCCAGCCCGGCGAACTTGTCGCCGCCCTTGGCCGCCATCTGCACGCAGACGGCCTGCTGGGTCTCGGCCAGCACGTTGACGGTGACGACCTTGGCTCCGCGCACCTTCGGCCAGCTCGTGCTGGTGTGGCCCACGCAGAAGGCGATGAGGGGCGGGTCGAGCGAGACGGAGGTGAAGGAGTTGGCGGCCAGTCCGTACGGCCGGCCGTCCACCGGATCGACGGCGGTGATCGCCACCACCCCGGTCGCGAACCTGCCCAGCACCTGCCGGAAACGGCGGCTGTCCAGCCGGCCGCTCTGGCCGTTCTGACCGCTTTGGACAGGCTGGGCTGGGCCCGTGGCCATGGCGGCTCCGTTGCGAATCCTGCGCTGATGGGGCGTGGGAAGGCCGCGGCAGCCGTCCGGTGCGATGAGCCGGGCAGCGTGTGTGCTCATGGGTGGGCCTCCTCGTCCGCCTGTGCGCTCAATTTTACCAAGCGCTTGCTTGGACGCTAGGGGGAAGCCGAAACGGCTGTCAAGTCGTACCCTCCGACCTGCGTTGACAGCGGCGAGAGCGGCTGCCTACGGTGCCATTGTGCCCAAGCGCTTGCTTGAATTTCGCGACCGCACCGCCGTCGCGGGCGTCGGCTGGACCCCCTTCTCCAAGGACTCGGGAGTCAGCACGCTCACCCTGGCCTGCCGTGCCGTGCTCGCCGCCCTGGAGGACGCCGGGCTGCCGCCCGACGCCGTGGACGGCCTGGCCACCCACCGCGTCGGCGACTCCGCCCCGCCCGCGCTCGTCGCGCCCGCGCTCGGCCTGACCGGCGTCACCTGGCACCTCGACCAGTTCGGCGGCGGCAGCGTCTCGCACGCCGTCGTCGGTCAGGCCGCGCTCGCCGTGGCCACGGGGATGGCCGAGACCGTCGTCTGCTACCGCGCCATCAACGCCCGCTCCGAGTTCCGCATGGGCGGCACAGGACGCGCCCTGCCGGTCAGCCCCGAGGTGCAGTACCAGGCCCCATACGGCTACGTCGCCCCGCCCCAGCAGTACGCCATGTACGCCCGCGCCCACATGATCCGCTACGGCACCACCGCCGAGCACTTCGGCCACCTGGCCGTCACCCAGCGCGCCCACGCCGCCGCCAACCCGCGCGCCCTCATGCGCACCCCCATCACTTTGGACGACTACCTGGCCAGTCGGTGGATCGCCGAGCCGTTCCGGCTGCTGGACTGCTGCCTGGAGACCGACGGGGCGTGCGCCGTCGTCGTCACCACGGCCGAACGCGCCCGCGCGCTGCGCCGCCCGCCCGTCCTCATCTCGGCGGCGGCCTGGGGCGGCGGCACCTCGCACCTGTCGGGCGGCGCCGCCGACCCCACGGTGACGGCCGCCGCCGAGCTGGCGCCCCGCCTGTACGCCCAGGCCGGCCTCGGGCCCGCCGACATCGACGTGGCCGAGCTGTACGACTGCTTCACGTACTCGGTGATCGTGCAGCTGGAGGACTACGGCTTCTGCCCCAAGGGCGAGGGCGGCCCGTACGTGGCCTCCGGCGCCACCGCGCTCGGCGGCCCGCTGCCGGTCAACACGCACGGCGGCTTCCTGTCGGAGGGATACGTGCACGGCATCAACCACATCGCCGAGGCGGTCTCCCAGCTGCGCGGCGAGGCGGGGGAGCGGCAGGTGGCCGGGGCCGAGGTGGCGCTCTCGACGGCGCAGCCCGGCTACGTCCTGCCCGCCACCTCGGCCCTGATCCTGAGGAGCGACCGATGACCGGCTTTCGCGAGGAGCCTTCGCTGACCGGCCACCTCTGGAGGAGCGACCGATGACCGGCTACCTGCCCCAGCCCGACCGCGACTCGGCGCCCTGGTGGGAGCGGCTGGCGGAGCGGCGGTTCGCGGTGCAGGAGTGCTGCTCCTGTGGCGCGCTCCGGTTCCCGCCGCGCGCGTTCTGCGCGGCCTGCCGTACGGAGGAGTGGCGCTGGCGGGAGGTGGCGCCCGAGGGGACGGTGGAGAGCTGGATCGTCAGCCGTCAACCCTTCGTGCCGGGAAGACGCGATCCATACCTAGTGGTAATGGTCCGGCTGGCGGCGGTGCCGGGCTGCCTCGTGTACGGGAACTGGCGGGCGCCGCGGCCACCGGTGCCCTGGGAACCGGTGACGGGAGAATATGTCGAGGTCGCGGCGGGGGTGACGCTGCTGAACTGGGCGCCGGCCGGCGACGGGAGCGGGCCTGGGACGGGCGCCGCTGCGGGGACGGCGCCGTAAATCCTCCCGGTTTCTGACCTTGAGCCGGAAATTGGATTGGTACCCGTAAATCCCACCAGTCCCACCATCACGAAAGGTGTCCCCACGTTCGGCCCTGAGGGTTGATGATGAGGCAGTAGGCGTCGTCGACGCGGACGGCGCGGACTTGGGGCAGACGTGAGCGTTGCGTACGCGAAGGCTCGCGTGACCGCGAGGAGGTCACGCGGTGCTCGCATGTCCGCCCGCGCGCCGCCCCCCGCACATGGAAAGGCCCCCATCGGGAGATGGAGGCGTCGGTTCTGCCGGTCCCCTCGGAGGAAAGCGCGCCCTGGCGGGCGTGGGGGACCCGCCAGGACGCGCTTCCTGCCCCGTGTGCGACGACCCAGGACTCCGGCGAGGGATGGAGTCCTAAACCGTTGATCCGCACACGGAGTCGATGGGGGAGCGCGAAGGCTCCAGCTGCCGGATACGTGCGATGCGTCGAACTGCTCCGACCGGGTCATCGATGGAATGCGCGACGGGGGCGCCAACCTCCTCGTTGCGGACTAAGGATCCGTCGGCGCATCTCGCAGTCAGCTCAGCCGACACCGTGTGCGCGGGCGTGCCGCCGCCCATGCTCTGGTAGGTGTGGGTTGACCGCAGGCGGAGCGACGCGTAACGCAGTGAACGCGTTGCTTCGCGAGGGTCCTGCCAGGGCAGGTATGGCGTACCCGCGCGGACCGGCAACACTGGCCTTCACCCCCTCACCGGCCTTTAGATGGATTTGTACCAACGAATGGATGATGGGCCGGTCAAGGGGGTTCGGTCAAGGGGTTGTGGCCTGCTAGAACCAGATCGTCTAAATTGTTGGAACAAAAGGGGTGAAAGTGGCAAGGTCGGTGCTGTATCAGCAGGTGGCTTCGGAGTTGCGTCGAGCCATCTACTCGGGTGTCCTCGGCCCCGGGGCACAGCTGCCGACCGAGGCGCAGCTCATGGAAGACCATGGGGTGAGCAGGAACACCGTGCGACTGGCCCTCGGCGAACTCGTCAACGAGGGGCTCGTCACGCGCACGCCGCGGCGCGGCACGGTGGTCCGAGACCGGCGCCCGTTACTGATCTATCCGCAGCGGGAGCTGGAGCCACAACCCACCGGGGAACTTCGCGAGGCCTTCGCCTACGCCGTCGCGCAGGAGGGCCGGGCGCCCAGCCAGTACATCGAGGTCCTGACGGTGTCTCCGGTCGAGGAGATCGCCAGCAGGCTCGAGCTGGCCGATGGGGAGCTGGCGGTGGTGAGACGCCGTCTGCGGTTCGTGGACGGACAGCCGTACAACACCAACGACTCCTACTTTCCCCGTGATCTAGTCGCAGATTCCGAGATCGCCAGGCCCGGTGACATCGCGCGAGGGGCGAACCGGGTGCTGGAGGAGCTGGGCCATGCGCAGGTGCGCGTCGTCGACGACATCTGGGCGCGTATGCCTAACCAAGAGGAGGCAGAGCGGCTCCAGCTCGAACTCGGTACACCAGTCATGGTGTACGTCAGAGTGGGGTACGACCGGGCTGACATGCCTGTGCGTGTCGCCGTGTCGGTTTTGCCAGCCGACAAACATCTGATCAGATACGAGCTTGATCGCCGCTGAGAGCTCGTGGGTGAAGGGGTGATCCCGCCGGCCGGGCGCAGCGAGAATTAGCCGCCTCGCTGGCCATGGGGAGTCGTGCATACTCCCCTAAATCGCCATTTATCCATATACATCGGGTATATGGCCCCATTTCGCCTCAGCGCACCATTGCGCCATTACGCATCGTGCCGCTGTGGCCACCCACGGCATCGAAGGGTTTGTATTATGCACACCACCACCCTCCTGCACCCGCTCTCCCTGCGCAGAGCGGAACCCGCGGACCTTCCCGGCATACTCACGCTGCTCGCCGACACCGCCGAGTGGCTCTACATGCGGGGAGTGCGGCAGTGGCCGCGGGGAGGGTTCGGCCCCGAGCGGATCGAGCCGCTCATCGCCGAACGCGTGCTCTTCCTGCTCGATGACGAGCTCAGGTATCTCGACCCCGACGAATCGGCCCCGCCTGTGGCCACCATAGCCCTTGACGACCACGCCGACCCCGAGTTCTGGCAACCCGCCGACGACCCGGGGGCCGCGCTCTACATCCACAAGCTGGCCGTCGCCCGTCCCTGGTCCGGCTCCGGCCTCGGGGACGCCCTGCTGGACTGGGCCTGCTCCATGGCGTACGCGTCCGGCCTGCCCTGGCTGCGGCTCGACTGCGCCAAGAGCAACCCGCAGCTGCAGGACTACTACCGCAGCCGCGGCTTCCGCCACGTCCGCACGGTGGATCTGCCCCATCGGTCGTCGGGCGCGCTCTTCGAGCGCCCGTCGGAGGACGTGCCGGCCACGGCCTTCCGTGACCTCACGATGGCGGAGCTGATCAGCGCCTGACCCACCGCCGGCCCCGGTCCCACCCCCCGCCGGGGTCCATGCGGAACGTCACATTCCGTACAGAAATGACAGCAAAAGTCGATCTTGTCGGGTTGGCGGTCGGCTAGTTACGCTTTGCCCGGTTCAGTCAGGGCTCCAGAGCCGCACGAGTCAGGCACGCGCCTGCCGGTGGGGTGGAGCGACGTCCGACGCCCTGGTCAGGGGCGTCCCTCGTTGTGGTTCGGAGTGTGACGCACCGTGCGCAGATTCTTGTCGCATGCCTTCTTTTCCCGGACGGCGGCTCTCGTCCTGATCGCAGGTTTGCCGGGGCTGCTCCAGTTACCGGCGATGCCCGTCGCCGCCGAGGTGAGCGTCCAGCAGACCGGCTTCGTGACGCGGCAGGCACCATTACGCGGCGCGGAGGCCCTGCCCGAGGTGACGGGCCGGCCCGCCGGGGAAACCGCGTCGGACGACGCGCAGGACCCGTACGTGCCGGGCGCCCTGCCCCGCGACGCCGGCGGATGGCCGCGTACGGCGCTGAAAGCGGACAAGAAGCCTGAGTCGGAGCTGCCTCCCGCGATCAGGCGCGCAGAACAGCGGGACGTGGCGACCGCAGCCGACACCTTCCCCTTCATCGACACGGTGTACCCGGAGTCGGGCTCGCTGGTCGGCAGCACGACGCCGCTGCTCACCGTCCGTGCCTCGCGGCTGGGCGGGCCCACGATCCCCATGCGCTACCGGTACAGCCTCTGCGAGAAGCCGGAGAAGACGGACGACGACGAGGTCGTCTTCCCTCCCCCGCCCGACCCGCCCTGCTGGAACTCCTCCGACATGCTGGGCGCCGACACCTGGCGGGTGACCGCCGGCTGGCTGGAATGGGGCAAGCAGTACGAGTGGTGGGTCCGCGTCACGGACCCGGAGAGCCGGGCGACGGCGACGTCCGAGAAGCAGCTCATCGGCACGCAGTCGCCGCAGCCGTTCAACAGCCCGCACCTGGGCGAGCAACTCGGTGACGGCAAGGAGTTCTCGCTCGAGTCCGGCAACTACACCACCACGGTGGTCGACGCGCAGGTGCAGGTGGCGGGGCCCGACCTGGCCGTGGTGCGCACCTACAACAGCCTGGACTCGCGGACCGACGGCATGTTCGGTCCCGGCTGGTCGGCCACCTGGGACATGAACATCGTGGCCGAGCGCGCGGGCTCGACGATCACCGGGCTGCTGGTCACGTACGCCAGCGGCCGCCGGGTCCGCTTCGCGCCCAAGGGCGACGGCACCTACCAGGCTCCGCCGGGCAGGAAGGACACGCTCGCCGACGTCGAGGGCGGCGGCTGGCGGCTCATGGACACGTACGCGACGACGTACGTGTTCAACGAGAACGGCCGGCTGACCAGGATCGAGGACAACCGGGGCCGGGCGCAGACGCTGTCGTACAACGCCGACGGCACCTTCGACACGGTGAGCGGCCCCGGCGGCCGGGCGCTGCACTTCACCTGGGACGGCGGCCGGGTGGCCACCGTCTCCACCGACCCGGTGGACGGCACGGCGCAGACCTGGACCTACTCCTACACCGGCGGCAACCTCACCTCGGTGTGCTCACCGGCCGCCGCGCCGAACTGCACCACCTACGCCTATGGCGACGGCTCCCGCTACAAGGGCCTGGTGCTCGACGCCGAGCCGCTCGGGTACTGGCGGCTGGGCGACGCCCGGAACGAGCCGGCTGCGAACCTGGGCAGCGAGGGCGGCGCGGGCATCTACAACAACGTCACCGTCGGGCAGCCGGGAGCCCTGGAGGGCACCGCCGACACGGCGGCCGGGTTCACCAAGTCCACGATGATGCTGCCCTGGAACATGCTGGACAAGGCCCAGAACTCGGTGTCCATCGAGAGCTGGATCAAGACCTCGCAGAACGGCATCGTCCTGTCCGCCGGCGAGTTCGGCTACGAGTTCGGCGCGACCGAGCCCGTGGTGTACGTGGGCACCGACGGCAAGCTGCGCGGCCAGCTCGGCTACGTCGACGGCCGCTACACGCCGATCACCTCCGCCGGCGCCGTCAACGACAACCAGTGGCACCACGTGGTGCTCACCGTGGACGGGGAAAAGCAGAAGCTGTATCTGGACGGGCAGCTCGTCGGTGAGCTGACCGGCACGCGCTACGACGATTACCTCGCGGACGCCTACCTGGGCAGCGGCGACCGCGCCAGCTCCTGGCGGGACATCCCCGGCGGCCAGACCACGTCGGGCGCGTTCGCGTTCAAGGGCTCGATCGACGAGTTCGCCGTGTACGGCAAGCCGCTCACCGAGGCCGAGGTGCAGGCGCACTTCGCGGCCCGCGCCAAGGTCAGCCACAAGCTCGTCAAGACCACGCTGCCCTCCGGCCGGGTCTGGGCCAGCAACACCTACCACCCGTCGAGCGACGCGCTCCAGACGCACACCGACGGCGACGGCGGCACCTGGCGGATCGGCGACTTCGACATCGACTGGCTCGAAGGGCTCTACAAGGTCACGCTCACCGATCCGCGCGGCGAGACCCTGCAGTACGCCTACGACTCGCTGCGCAACAAGCGGCTGGCGTACACGGTCGACCAGGCCGGCGGCAAGACCACGTACGACTATGACACCGGCGGGTTCGCCGTCAAGCAGACCGACCCCAACGGCACCGTGTCGCAGCAGTGGCACGACAAGCGCGGCAACGCCATCAGGATCAAGACCTGCCGCAAGTCCGGCGACTGCCAGTACGTCTACCGCGACTACTGGTGGGACAAGGACAAGCCGCTCGACCCGCGCAACAACCTGCTGACCCACGTACGGGACGCCCGCTCGTCGAGCGAGACGGACGACCGCTACCTCACCACGATCGAGTACAACGAGTACGGCGAGCAGGTCAAGCAGACGACCCCGGCCACGTCGGACTTCCCGAACGGCCGCTCCCGCACCGTGACCTACACCGACGGCACCGAGCCGGCCGTCGGCGGCGGCACCACGCCCGCCGGTCTGGTGAAGACGGAGACCGACTACCGGGGCAAGGCGACCACCCACGCCTACACCGCGGCGGGCGACCACGCCGAGGTCCGGCTGCCCGCCGGGCTGGTGACCAGGTACACCCACGACGCGCTGGGCCGGATGACCTCGAAGACGGAGGTGACGGAGGAGCATCCGGACGGGGTGCGGACGACGTACACCTACGACGCCGTCGGCCGACTGCTGTCCACCCGGGGGCCCGGCATCAAGAACGAGGTCACGGACGTCACCCACACCTCCGAGGTGACCTACACCTACGACCCGGACGGCAACGCGCTCACCGAGACCGCCTCCGACCTCACCGGCGGCGACCCGCGGCGCGCCATCACCTACACCTACGACGACTACGGCCGCGTGGCGACGGTGACGGGCCCCGAGGGCGGCACGGTCTCCTACGGCCACGACGCCATGGGCAACCAGACGCACATGGTGGACGAGCTGGGCAACCGCTTCGAGTACACCTACACCCAGCGCGGTGAGCTGCACAGCACGACGCTCAAGGGCTACACCGGCAGCCCGGTGTCGCCGCAGCCGGCCAAGGACGTGGTGCTGGAGGAGCTGGCGTACGACCCGGGCGGGCGCCTGAGCCTGCGTACGCTGCCAGAGGGCCGCAAGACCGAGTACGTGCACTACGGCGACAACCTGCTGCACCGGGTGGTCGCCAAGGGAGCCGAGCTGAACGGCTCGACCAGCACCCGCGACGTCGTGCTGGAGGAGAACACCTACGACGCGGCCGGCAACCTCGTGCACGTGGCCGCCGGCGGCACCCCCACGCAGAGCGCGAGCCGGATCGAGGAGATCAGCTACACGGTCGACGCGGCCGGGCGGGTGACGTCCGAGACCTTCGACCCGGCGGACCTGGCTCGCAAGACCGCCTACGTCTACGACGCCAACGGCAACGTCACGAAGATGACCAGGACCGGCGCGGGAACCAGCCGCGCCGAGTCGGTCGAGTTCGCCTACAACGACGACGACGTGCTCGTCCGGCGTACCGTCGAGAACGGCGACGAGGACGTCACCACGCGCTGGAAGGTCGACGAGCGCGGCCTCATCGTCGAGTCGGTCGACCCGCGCGGCAACGCCTCGGGCGCCGACGAGGCCGGCTTCACCACCCACTACCGCCACGACGCGGCGGGCCGGCTCGTCGAGGTCAAGGCGCCCGAGGTCGCGGTGGAGGAGTACGGCGCCGAGCCCAGGCGGGCGCGGCCGAGCATGAAGTTCGGCTACGACAGCGGCGGGCGGCGTACGCACGAGGTGGACGAGGCCGGCGCGGTCACCACCTCCGCCTACGACCGGCTGGGGCGCCTGGCGTCGATCACCGGGTTCCCGTACCAGCAGCCGGGCGGCCCGGCGCTGACGCCGAAGGAGACCTTCGCCTACAACCCGGCCGGCCAGGTGACGCGCTACACCGACCCGCGCGGCTCGACCTGGGTGACCGAGTACGACGCGCTCGGCAACCGGGTGCGTGTGACGGAGCCCTCCGTCGAAGGCCGGGCCGCCGGGCAGTGGGTGTACGAGTACGACCTCGCCGGAGAGCTGCGCGCCGCCGTCGACCCGACCGGGGCACGCGTCGAGAGCGACTACGACGACCTCGGCCGGATGTGGCGGACGACGGTCCTGGAGCGCAAGCCCGCGGCCGAGGCGTTCACCACGCAGCTGACCTACAACGACGTCGGCGCCCGTACCAAGGAGGTCGGCCCGCTCAACCGGACCACCTCGTGGCAGGTGAACGCGGCCGGCGAGATCACCAAGGAGACCGACCCGGCGGGCAACGCCACCTCCTACGCCTACGACCCCTCCGGGCGGGCCACCAAGGTCACCGACGCGCTGGGCAACTCCGCGATCAGCGAGTACGACCTGGCGGGCCGGCTCACCGCGCTGAAGGAGGCCGACAGCACCGGCAAGGTCCTGCGGACGACGAGCTACGGCTATGACGCGGCGGGCAACGAGATCTCGGAGACCACGCCGGAAGGCCACACGGTCCGGAGCACGTACGACGCCACGGACCTGCTGACGAAGCTGGTCGAGCCGGTCTCGGCCGACAAGTCGATCACCACCACGTACGGCTACGACATCGCCGGCTCGCCGACCAGGGCCACCGATGGTCGCGGCAACGCGTTCTGGACGACGTACAACAGCCTCGGCCTGGCCGAGCGCACGATCGAGCCGGCCACCACCGCGCACCCGGAAGAGGCGAACCGGACGTGGACCTACGTCTACGACGCCGGCGGCAACATGATCTCGGCGCGGTACCCCGGCGGGGTGCGCGTCGACCACGCCTACGACGCGCTCGGCCGCCTCACCGAGCAGAGCGGCACGGGCGCGGAGGTGGACACGCCGCGGTGGACGTTCGACTACGACGCGGCCGGCCGCAACACCGTCGTCGGTGACTACACCCTCGACTACAACGACCGGGGGCTGCTCACCAGGGTCGCCAAGGGCGGCACGCAGACGGCGGCCTTCACCTACGACGCCTACGGCAACGCGACCAAGAAGCAGGACGTCAACGGCGCCACGACGTACGGTTACGACGCCGCCGACCGGCTGAAGACCTTCAGCGACGCGGTCAGCGGCCGGTCATTGACCTACGACTACGACGCCGCCGACCGCCTCAGGACGCTCACCTCCGCCAGCCCCGGAGGGAAGCAGGAGTTCGGCTACGACGACCTCGACCGCATCACCAGTCACACCCTGCGCAACGCCGCCGGCAGCCAGCTGGCGAAGATCACCTACGGCTGGGACAAGAACGACAACCTGCTCTCCAAGGTCACCGCGGGCACGGCCGGTGCGGGCACCAACACCTACGCCTACGACCAGGCCGACCGCATGACCTCCTGGACGGCCCCCGACGGCACGACGACCACCTACGAGTGGGACGACTCCGGCAACCGGGTCAAGGTCGGGGACACGCCCTTCGTCTACGACGAGCGCAACCGGCTGCTGTCGGGCGGCGGGACGGAGTACACGTACACGCCGCGCGGCACCCTCGCCACCGAGACCACGAACGGGGTCACCAAGCAGCTCACGTTCGACGCCTTCGACAACCTGGTCTCCGACGGGGACGCCACCTACACCTACGACGGCCTCGGCCGCCTCGCCTCTCGTACCCAGGGCGGGCAGGAGGAGCGCTTCGTCTACACCGGCATCGAGAACGATATCGCCGCCGTCACCGACCCGGCCGGCACGGTCAAGGCCCGCTTCGGCCGCGACCCCGACGGCAGGCTGGTGAGCCTGGCGGAGAACGGCGTCCAGCTGGGCGTGCTCAGCGACCAGCACGACGATGTCGTGGCCACTTTCACCGGTGACGCGGTGGTGGATTCGAGCGCGTACAACCCGTTCGGTGAGGTCATCGCGAGCAACGGCACCAAGCGGCGGCTGGGCTACCAGGGCGCTTACACCGACCCGAACACCGGCAAGGTCAACATGGCCTCCCGCTGGTACGTCCCGGGGACGGGTGGCTTCGCCTCGCGCGACGACTTCTCGATCGATCCGTATCCGTCGATCAACCTCAACCGCTACACCTACGCCGGCGGTAACCCGCTCGCCTACACCGACCCGTCGGGCAACTGCCCGTTCTGCATCCCGATTCTGTTCGCGGTGGTGCGGGTGGCGGCCCAGGTGGCGATCAAGCAGTTCGCCAAGGCCGCGGTGAAGCAGGTGGTCAAGCAGGGCGTCAAGCAGGCGGTCAAGAAGACCGCCCAGACGGGCGGCAGGAAGGTCACGCAGCAGGCCGCGAAGAAGGGCACCCAGCAGGCCGGGAAGAAGACCGCGCAGCAGGCGGGTAAGAAGGCCGGCCAGAAGACGGCCAAGAAGGGCGGGAAGCCGAAGAAGGCCACGAAGAAGAAGTCGACGACCAGGAAGCAGACGGCCAGGGCGGGGGCGAAGAAGCCGACCAGGCCGGTCGCGAAGTCGCCGAAGGTCAAGACGCCCAAGGTCAAGAAGCCGCAGACCAAGACCCCCAAGGTCAAGAAGCCGAAGGCGAAGACCAAGAAGAAGACGACGAAGACGACCAAGAAGACCACGAAGAAGACGGCTTCTAAGCCGAAGACGAAGACTTCGACGAAGAAGAAGAACGAGACCGCCAACGAGGCCACCGAGATGGTCTTGGAGGAGGCGGAGGTCGCCGACGTCGCCACCGGGGGCGTCGAGTATGACGGCGTCGACTATGACGGTGACCTGCTGTGCCGCAGCGTGATCTCTTGCGCCAAGGACGTGGTGGAGGAGCTGGGGGAGAACGCCGCCGAGGACATCGCCGACAAGGTGATCGAAGAGGTCATCGACGCCACGATCCCGGACGTCCCGCTGGACCCGCCTGGTACAACCTGCGCTCTGCCGAACAGCTTCGTTCCCGGCACCCCGGTGCTGATGGCCGACGGCTCGACCAAGCCGATCGAGAAGGTGGAGACCGGCGACGAGGTAGTGGCCACCGACCCGGCGACCGGCCGCACGGAAGCCCGCCCGGTCCTAACGCTGATCAGCAGCAAGGGCGTCAAGAAGCTGGTCGACATCACCGTCACGGTGGACGGCGCGAAGGACGTCATCACAGCGACGGACAACCACCCGTTCTGGGTCCCGAAGCGTAAGGCCTGGCTGACCGCCGGCGCTCTGCAGTCCGGCATGTGGCTGCAAACCTCAGCCGGCACGTACGTCCAGATCACCGCAATCGCCCACCGCACCGCCACCCAACGCGTCCACAACCTAACCGTCGAGGACCTCCACACCTACCACGTGGTGGCCGGCAGTCAAGCGATCCTCGTTCACAACGATAGGATCAAGTGGCCGTACTACGACCCGAAGAAGACGGCAGCGTACGTAGACGGTATCTTCACTCTCAGCGGTTATGCGGACACTGTCCCGGACGGATTTGAACGCCCCAGTCTCGAAGATGTCCTTAAAGTGCAGGACTCGATTGGTAAGGGCCGCGTTCCCGACTTTCGCGACAATAAAGCAGGAGCAGGCGCTTACTACCTGTCCCATGCAGAGAAGCAGGCAGCGACCCTCCGGCCGGGCGAGGAGGTAACGGTAACGAGGCCGATGTGTGATGACTGCTTCGATTTCTTCACGGATATGGCTCGTCATACCGGGCAATGTTTAGCCGTAAATGATCCCAGCGGACGTTATCAGTTCAAACCGTAAACTACGGTTGTTGCCGACCCCGGTTTCCAGTACCATGGGTGATCTTTGTGGGCCAGGGTAGGCGAGGTTTGAGACGATGGCGAATCGATCCGGTAGTGATCTCTTCGAGTTGGCGGAGCAACTGCACGAGGCACTCGTGCGGGGGGATGCCGCAGCCGGCAAGCAACTGATGCGCATGCTTCCGCAGCTTGAGGAGATTGCTTCCGAGGGGCGAGCGGATGTCCAAGCTTTGGTTGCCGGGCTCTACCTGGAACGCCTTAGGGAGCCGGAGAAGGCGTACCGCCTATTCGTCGCCTCGGCCAAGGCTGGCCACCCGGCTGGCCAACGTGGGCTGGGCTCAATGCTCGCCAATGGTATAGGTGTAGAGCGGGATCTCGATGCGGCTCGCGAGCTGTTCGAGTCAGCGGCCCTCTCGGGCGACCTGTTCGCTCTCTTCAATCTGGCGATGATGTACCTACAGGGAGCTGGCGTCGAACAGGACGAAGTCAAGGGGCAGGAATTTTTGCGCCGGGCCGCCGACGAAGGACTGCCGGCCGCCAACGCTGTTCTGGGCGACCAGTTCGCGGCGCAGCAGGACTTCGCGCAGGCCCGCGTCCATTATGGCGTGGCAGCGTCAGGTGGCGTTTCAAGGGTCATCTACACGCTGGCGGAGTGGTATCGAGACGGAGTGGGTGGGCCGGTGGACAAGGTGCAGGCCGTGCGCTGGTTCCTCAAATTGCTCGACTTTGGCGATGGGGACGGCGTTCATGGGGCGATATCGCTGGCTCGCTCGATGTCCGATCAGGAGATCAGGATGGCGGCCCAGCTTGTTGACAGAAGCGCCGAGGCGGAAGCACTCATTCGCGTGGCGAGGAAATAGCCCTAGCAGCGACGGTTATCTTACGATCCTGTGAGTGCTTTTCATCCCGCCTCGCGGCGCTGAAGGACGAGGATCGCTTTGACGAGCTGACCTGCGAGGAGTGGGCAGCAGCGGAGTTTGCGCGGGGTACGCCAGGTTCAGCTGTGCTTTGGCCCGTTCTCTCGGTCCGCGGAGTGCCGTCCTCGTTCACAACACCAGTCCGTGTCGATTTGAAGTGGACTCGCGAGCGTAACCACAGATCTGGATGCTGAAATGACGCGGGCGGGTAAGCCATTTACGCCCGCCGGCAAGCGTAAGGTCGTCGAGAAATCCCGGAATAACAATGATGGGGTAACTGTCTGTGATGACTGCGGTGTTGAGGCAATTCCTGCGCAGCCTTCGCGTGTAGGCGTTTCTCCTGATCCTCGCGAAACGCGAATCGATCACATTTGGCCCGAGTCGCTAGACGGTCCAGGATCTCCCTGGAATGGTCGGGTAACATGTGTGCCCTGCAACGCTCGCTGGAGTAACACCCCCAAGGGGTCGCTGTAGTTTCGGATGCCAGGCTCGTGGAAAGCGTTACTGTCTCTACTGAGCGGCAATAGAAGTGCGAGGGTAGCATGTCCGCTTCAAGTGTTAGTCCTGTTCGTGTGGTTTTTCCACTCGAACAGGACCCGGACGGCTACCCTCCCTATACGGAAGAGGGAATCTGGGTCAGGCCGCTCGCTGACGGCGTGGGAGAAGTTCTCAGCGTCCCTTTCTTTGTGGTTGGAATCAGCAAGGGGGATTTCGTCTCCTATCGCGCATCTGCCGGTGAGGGGCGGTTCTCCGAACTGCTGTCTGCGAGGGGTCATTCAACTCTCCGACTTATCTTCTTCCGGGAAGATGCCGAGGTCCGAGTTAGGCGAGAACTCGAGCAGCTTGGCTGTGAGACCGAGGCCGGTCCAATCCAGTCTCTGCTTGCTGTCGATGTGCCGCCGGAGGTTGATTACAGGGTTGTTCATGGTCTCATCGACCGTGAGTCCGCAAAAGCTATCCTGGACTATGAAGAGGCGTGCGTCTCACGCAAACACAGATGAACCTCGTCGCCCAAATCAGTGACCTCTTTTCACCCTCAGGGCGTCTGCGCAGTGCAGTACAGAGGATGAAAGTCTGGGGTTTCATGTCGACCTCGGGTTCGTGATCAGGCCGGTGTGTGCCGGGAAGGCGTCCAGGAGGTCGGGTCGGTACTGCATCCGTTTGGGCCGGCTGGGATGATGTTGGCGAGGTCATCGAGGGTGGAGGGGGCCAGGTTGCTCAGGGAACGTTTGAGGTGTGACCACACCGACTCCATCGGGTTGAGTTCGGGCGCGTAGGCCGGCAGGCGGAACACCGTCAGCCACGGGCGTGCCTCGATCAGACGGCGCATCAGAGCGTCGATGTGGATGTTGACGTTGTCCCAGATCAGCACGATCGGGCGCGGAGTTGTTGGTGAGCGGCGTCGAGTAAGGGGGCGTAGTCGTTCTCGCCGAACCCTTTGCGTTCGTGTTTGCGTCGCCGGTAGATCATGATGGGGTAGAGCAGCCGGGTTCGTTGTCCCGGTTTGACGCAGAGCAGTCTGGCCAGGTTGATGCGGCCGGAGCTCTTGCCCGAGACGGTGACGACGGGGGGGTGTCCACGGCGGGACCAGGTACGGGCCTTGGGCGGCCTCAGCGATGGGCCTGCTTCGTCGGCGAAGCAGCTCCACGCGTCCTGATCCCGCGCCGTTGTCCCGCCAGCGGCCAGGTGTCCTTCATCCAGGTTGCAATCGCTTCTTCGTCGCGTTCGGCCGCCTTGCGCTGGGGCGCCTGCGGGCTCCAGCCCAGCCGGTGCAGCAGATAGGAGACCCCGCGCGGGGTGTAGGTGACGTGGAACAACCGGCCGATCAGCGCAGTGACCCGAGCCAGGGTCCAGCGCTGATCCTCGGTCCACCCCAGATGGCAGGACCGGCGTCCAGCGCCGCCTCCAGCCGCTGCACCTGCGCCTCGCTCAGCCTGCAGCGCGGCCCACCCGGCCCTTTCGACTTCAGCGCCTCAACTCCCGCGGTACGCCGCACCCGGTGAGTCGTGCTGACCTGGAAAGGAGCTGGGCCGGTTAGGGCGGCGCCCCTTTGGGGATCCGCGCCACCTGCTGGGCTTGCTGGTCGTTCCTCCTGTAGCGGATGGTCATGTTAACGCGCGGCGGTTGAAGAGCTGATCAGGGCAGCCGTGGAGATCGCCATCTCCGCCGACTTCCGTCCCCGACGAAGAAGAACGAGACCGCCAACGAGGCCACCGAGATGGTCTTGGAGGAGGCGGAGATCTACGACTTCGCCAGCGACGGCGTCGAGTATGACGGCGTCGACTACGACGGTGACCTGCTGTGCCGCAGCATGATCTCTTGCGCCAAGGATGTGGTGGAGGAGCTGGGGGAGAACGCCGCCGAGGACATCGCCGACAGGGTGATCGAAGAGGTCATCGACGCCACGATCCCGGACGTCCCCGTGGATGCGCCCGGCACGACCTGCGCTTTGCCGAACAGCTTCGTTCCCGGCACCCCGGTGCTGATGGCCGACGGCTCGACCAAGCCGATCGAGAAGGTGGAGGCCGGCGACGAGGTAGTGGCCACCGACCCGGCGACGGGCCGCACAGAGTCTCGCCCGGTCCTGGCGTTGATCAGCAGCAAGGGCGTCAAGAAGCTGGTCGACATCACCGTCACGGTGGACGGCGCGAAGGACGTCATCACAGCGACGGACAATCACCCGTTCTGGGTCCCGAAGCGTAAGGCCTGGCTGACCGCCGGCGCTCTGCAGCCGGGCATGTGGCTGCAGACCTCAGCCGGCACGTACGTCCAGATCACCGCAGTCGCCCACCGCACCGCCACCCAACGCGTCCACAACCTGACCGTCGAGGACTTCCACACCTATCATGTGGTGGCGGGTACGACTCCGGTCCTCGTACATAATTCCAACGGAACGTGCCCGACAAATCTTCAGCCTGGGAATAGTAAAGCTGCTGCGCGTGGGACTCGTGTCCATAACGGGCCTGAGTGGGGAGAGCATTTGGACTCCCTCGGGTATAAGCCTGGCAATCAGATATCGCCAAATAGCATCCCGGACGGCTTCACTCCCGATGACTTTCCCGTCGAGCTCAAGCCGAATACTAAGAGCGGCATCAAGGCCGGAACTCGCCAGCTGCGACGCTACATGAATGAGATGGGTGTTGATTACGGCGAGCTATGGGCATATCGGGACACGCCGGATGGGGTAGTGTTCGACCTCGTGAGGGTGCCCAACGGGTCCCGCAGATGGATGAAGTGGTGATGTTGGAGTGGCTAAGCCGCTGACTGCGCCAGCCGTGTTGCGCGTGGCCATGGAGCTTGGGGCTATCTCATCAGAGGCTGAAGTGTCACGAAAGGGAGAGGTGCGCTGGGAGTCCCGAGAGTTGGCGTACCTAGGGTGGATATCCAAAGGGGCTGGGGGGACGCTCGCCTGGTACCTGAACGTGGGTGACGCCAAGTTCGGGCCGGCCCTAGAGAAGTACGGACGCATGTCCGTTCCGATTCGCAGCTCCAGTAACAAAATACCATGGCCACAGGCCGTCGACGAACCGTTGGAGGACTTTCTCCAGAAAGGGCTGGGGCAAGCGACTTGTTTCGTAGTCGATCGCACTGACCTAGGTGTGCTGCTTTCTTCCGCAGAAGACGTGCAGCGAGGTGAGCTCTACGCCTGGCTTCCTGTAGCCAACTATCCAGCTCGTCTCGTGCAAGCCCTGGTGTTGGCGCGGGACATCGGTTTGCCTGATCTGGAGTCTCGGATCCGAGCAGAGCTGGAACGAGGGCCGATACAACTGACGAGCGGAAGAACCATGGATGTTCTCGCGTCAGCCAGGGAATGGGCGGGTCGATATTCGAGGGTACTCGGATACGACATCGAGATTTAACATGGATCTCATTCAGAGGCTGGTGAAGCCGTCGGGAGTATTGTCGTGAGCGTATCCCGAATGCGATCCTGAAGTTGGAGGACTGCATACTTGTTCCGGCGGCTGCTGGAAATGGTGACCTCGCCGGCGAAAGCCTTCAAGTAGCAACGAGGGTCGCCGCTGGCTGGTCGAAGGCGGAAGTGGGGGTGGGACAGAACGGAAGATTGGCTGGAGTGGCTGGCCCGCAGGATCCTGGATGTAGCAGGTTCGGCGGCCACTGTGGAGGAGCAGGTCCTCAAGCACGAGTTGTCGAACGTTCGCACCGTTATGTGGACACGCCGGGCTGACGGCAGTAGAGCGCACACCCTCGGTCATCCCGGTCCTTCTGGAGACCCTCGAAGACAGGGGGAGAAGTGGGGCTGAGGGTGCGTGTTGCGGACGGGGAGTTGTTGACTTATTCGGGGTCCAACCGCTTCTGGTGTCTTCTCGATGCTCGGGTGCATCTTGAGAAGGAAGGGCTTTTCCTCTGCTGCCTGGGGGCCCGTCCGGATGTCTTCCCCTCTGGTATGTAGCAGCAGATGGAGTTAGGTCGCGTGGCGACGGTCCTCAGCAGGTTCGGCGGAGAGGGGGAGGTCGTTGACGTCTTCGGGCCGGCTGAAGCGTCGCAGGTGGCTTCCGTGGAGGAGCAGCGTGTTGCCATTCATCGGTTCTTCGGATCGCCTGTGACCGGCGGACGGGATTGGAGTTCCGTGCCGACCGGCTGAAGACCCTCAGCGACGCGGTCAGCTGCCGGTCACTGACCTACGACTACGACGCCGCCGACCGCCTCAGGACGCTCACCTCCGCCAGCCCCGGAGGTAAGCAGGAGTTCGGCTACGACGACCTCGACCGCATCACCAGCCACACCCTGCGCAACGCCGCCGGCAGCCAGCTGGCGAAGATCACCTACGGCTGGGACAAGAACGACAACCTGCTCTCCAAGGTCACCGCGGGCACGGCCGGTGCGGGCACCAACACCTACGCCTACGACCAGGCCGACCGGATGACCTCCTGGACGGCCCCCGACGGCACCACGACCACCTACGAGTGGGACGACTCGGGCAACCGGGTCAAGGTCGGGGACACGCCCTTCGTCTACGACGAGCGCAACCGGCTGCTGTCGGGCGGCGCGACGGAGTACAGCCACCGGAGGCGTCGATTACGACGGCGTCGACTATGACGGTGACCTGCTGTGCCGCAGCATGATCTCCTGCGCCAAGGATGTGGTGGAGGAGCTGGGGGAGAACGCCGCCGAGGACATCGCCGACAGGCTGATCGAAGAGGTCATCGACGCCACGATCCCGGACGTCCCGCTGGACCCGCCTGGTACGACCTGCGCTTTGCCGAACAGCTTCGTCCCCGGCACCCCGGTGCTGATGGCCGACGGCTCGACCAAGCCGATCGAGAAGGTGGAGACCGGCGACGAGGTAGTGGCCACCGACCCGGCGACGGGCCGCACGGAAGCCCGCCCGGTCCTGGCGTTGATCAGTAGCAAGGGCGTCAAGAAGCTGGTCGACATCACCGTCACGGTGGACGGCGCGAAGGACGTCATCACAGCGACGGACAACCACCCGTTCTGGGTCCCGAAGCGTAAGGCCTGGCTGACCGCCGGCGCCCTGCAGCCCGGCATGTGGCTGCAGACCTCAGCCGGCACGTACGTCCAGATCACCGCAGTCGAACACCGCACCGCCACCCAACGCGTCCACAACCTGACAGTCGAGGAAGTGGGGTAGGGACGATGCGCATAACTTCCCTGGATCTCCAGAGTGGGAGGTCCCGAGTAAGAGGAATACGAGGAATCCGGATCTCTATCGGATCCTCGGCCCTAATCGATGGGGAGATTATGGATACACCAACACCCACTATCGTAGGATAAAGGACTTCCCCAAGGAGTGTGGGAGTTAACGGCCCCAGCTGATTGATTCGTGGAGGGAGTAAGTGGCGGTGGACGTCAAGTATGCACTTCGTGAGTTCGGCACTTCGACGTGCATACTTGCCTTGGTCGACATGGAAAACTTCTTCATCGGCGACCGCTCATTCTACGAAGATTTCGAACGCCCAGACGATACGCCTCAGTACGTGCTCTCTGTTCCTTTCATTCGGGCTGAAATGCCTCTCGAACGGAAGTGGAGTGTGGATGATCCATTGATTGTCCCCGGTGACGTGGAACTTGTGATTCTGGATACGTCTCACAACGCCATCGGCCACTACGATCTGAATGACGTGGAGATCTCCCTTGCATCCGATGGGTCCGCTGGACGGTTTCGAGCGACCACAAGTTTGCCTCCGCATGCTTGGGCCAAGCCTGTGTGGGAATCATGGCGCATCGCTCCACCAGCGACGATCAATAAGTGGTGGGACATCCCCGTTGGGCAGCGCGAGGGCTGGGTAGAGGTTGCTTCACACAGCAGAATATCCACCCGCTCCATCGGTGAAGAAATTGTGCTGGATGGTCGAGGGATAGTAGACCTCGCGAGTTTTTTCTGCGCGATAGGCGAGGCCGCGCACGGGCCAGGAGGATATCTCGAATCCAACTTCATGGCATTTTTCGATTGTCTGCGACGCTTGCCCGCAAAGCGTATACGTTGGCGGGACTACGCCGTAGCCGAAGAGCATCTTTCAAAAGTCCTCGATGGTGGTGCAGGTCCGGTCCGATGCATCGACCTGATTCTGGGTGATTTTGCTGCAGCGGGAATGCCCGTGACATTCGAGTAGGCAAGGCCTACTCCTCGATTCGTTTTTCCTTCTGGCTGCCAGGCAGAGGAAGTACCCCCGAGTTGCATGATCGGGCCGTGCAGTGGTGTTCGAGTTATGCGGCGTGGGTGTCGGTGCCGCGCAGGATGTACAGGTCATCGCCGAACACGGCCGAGATCTGGAGTTGCCCGCCGAGGGCCTGTACGTAGCGGGCGATGGCCTCCACGGTGGACACCTCACCGCGTTCAATCTGGGAGACCCGGCTCTTGGTCACTCCCATCAGGTCAGCGACCTCTGTCTGTGACAGGCCCAGGCTCTTGCGCCGTTCGGCCAGCCGGTGGCCGTCGATGTAGGCCTGATTGCGCCGCCGGGCCTCGGCCACGGCCTCCTCGCCGCCGGAGGTGGCCACGATGTCGGCGCGGACGTCGTTCCACTTGGGAAAGTTCGTCATCGGTTCTTCTCCTCCGTTTCGCGTTCGGCCAGGTATTTCGCGTACAGCTCTTCGGCACGGGGGATGGCCCGCCGATACCAGCCCGTCCAGTCACCGGACTTATCCCCGCCGATCAGCAAAATGGCCGATCGCCACGGATCGAACACAAACAAGATCCGGATCTCGGAGCGACCTGCCGAGCCGGGACGCAGCTCCTTCAGGTTGTGGACCTGAGAGCCTTCCAACTTGTCGACCAGCGGGCGGCCCAGGCTCGGACCGGCCTCGGCCAGTCGGTCGATGGCATCGACGACCTGCACCCGGGATCGCTCGTCCAGGGCGTTGATCCAGGCCAGGATCTCGTTGGTGACGCGGATGTCCCACTCCTCCACACCCAGAAGTGTAGCGAATCCTTTACTTGGAGGAGCAGTGTCACGACGCTGAATCGCTGACGACCACATACGTCCTGAGGGCTACGTTGACGGCAACAGCCTTCGGCCGTGCTCAGCGACCAGCACGACGATGTCGTGGCCACTTTCACCGGGGACGCGCTGGTGGATTCGAGCGCGTACAACCCGTTCGGTGAGGTCATCGCGAGCAACGGTACCAAGCGGCGGCTGGGCTACCAGGGCGCCTACACCGACAGAACGAGACCGCCAACGAGGCCACCGAGATGGTCTTGGAGGAGGCGGAGGTCGCCGACATCGCCACGGCGGGCGTCGATTACGACGGCCTCGACTACGACGGTGACCTGCTGTGCCGCAGCATGATCTCCTGCGCCAAGGACGTGGTGGAGGAGCTCGGGGAGAACGCCGCCGAGGACATCGCCGACAAGGTGATCGAAGAGGTCATCGACGCCACGATCCCGGACGTCCCCGTGGATGCGCCCGGCACGACCTGCGCTTTGCCGAACAGCTTCGTCCCCGGCACCCCGGTGCTGATGGCCGACGGCTCGACCAAGCCGATCGAGAAGGTGGAGGCCGGCGACGAGGTAGTGGCCACCGACCCGGCGACGGGCCGCACAGAGTCTCGCCCGGTCGTGGCCCTGATCAGTAGCAAGGGCGTCAAGAAGCTGGTCGACATCACCGTCACGGTGGACGGCGCGAAGGACGTCATCACAGCGACGGACAACCACCCGTTCTGGGTCCCGAAACGCAAGGCCTGGCTGACCGCCGGCGCTCTGCAGCCCGGCATGTGGCTGCAAACCTCAGCCGGCACGTACGTCCAGATCACCGCGATCGAGCACAGGACCGCCACCCAACGCGTCCACAACCTGACCGTCGAGGACTTCCACACCTACCATGTGGTAGCAGGCGACCAGGACGTCCTCGTCCACAACTCCACCCCGCCCGATCCGAACGTTGGAACCTATTCGGAGCTGGCGCCATCAGGTGTAGGTAAGGAGCGACACCATATCCTGCCACACTCAACCAGGCCAGCCGGCAGCAGTTACGGTAAGGGTCCGACGATTCGAATGGACCGGCCGGACCATCGGGCTTTGTACTCCACCGGCTCCTCATTGGAGTCTAAGGCCTGGCGGCAATGGCAGACAGAACTCATCAATGCCGGTAAACATGCCGAAGCGATGGAAATGGAGTATCGCGATATACTACAACGCTTCCCGGGAAAGTACGATCACGAAATCAACGTGCATCGTACAAATTACGCCGGGGGCTCCACGTGTCCGTAGGAGGTGCACGGAGAGATGACTGAGCGGGTTCTTGAAGTCCGAGTCGGCTCAGGGTTGGACAACCTGCGGTTCGGTATGGACGAGCCGCAGGTGAGAGCCGAACTTATCTCATATGGAGACGTGGTGGACGCGACGGCTCCAGGGGGTTCGCTGGCTCTTCGTACGCAAGGTCTCGACGACTCGTTCTCAATATGCGCTGCCTTCAAGAGCGACGGTGCTCTGTTCACTCTGGAGGTTTGGCGGCCAGAGGATGTGAATCTGATTGACGTTAAGCTGTACGACATCCCCCTTTTCGCCACTCCAGTTGAGCGTGTCCTTGCTCGAATATCAGAATTGGGGCATCGAATCGACTTCGATGACCGATGGCATCCAGTGCTGCCTGAAGCTTCGATCGGGTTGGACCGTGAAGGCGGCGATGACTGTGACGATGACGGCTTCGCCCGTCATTTTCAGTCGATATTCATCGCACCATGTGGCTATTATTTTTCGCCGCCCAGGTTTAGATAGCACGGCGAATGGAAGCCTGTCAGACTCGGCGCCGCTCGTAATAGCCACGCGAGGGTGCCGAATCTCGTTCGACGGTTATGTTGACGACTACCCTCGATGACTCACGAGATGGCCGTCCCTCCTGATCGGTTTCGGCTGATAGAGGTTTCCGCCTGATCGTCCCGTTTATTGCGGGCGAGCCTGGCGCGGCGGCTTACCCGAGACGCTCGGGCGGACGGCGGTTCCACGGGCCGCGAAGGAGACCTCGTCACTCCTTTCTGGGATCGGCGGGAGGTGTTCGCCCTGATCAGGTAGGCGTCGGCAGAGGGCACAGACGCTTCCAGCAGGTCAGGAACGCCTTCATCCATGGCCAGGTGGCACTGATCTTCACAATCCGCCCGAGTGCATGAGAAACCAGCCGGGCGGGCAGGTGCCGCAGGCAGTAGCGGAGGGTCTGCGGCTCGGCGCGAGCCAGTTCGGCATCGTCGTGCAGGCCCAGCAAGCGCGCCCAGGCGTCGATGTCGGCGGCGAGGTTGGCCGCGAGCACCCAGCCGATATTGACGGTCCAGGTCTTGGACGGCAGATTGCGCAACCCCATCACCTTGTTGGTACGCACCCTGTCTTCAACCTCGGCGTGGTCGCGACGGACGGCATCGATGAACTGGACGTGATGGCTGCCCGGGATACCGCGCAGCCCGAGGTTGGTGGCGATGATCGCGTACTTCCAGCCGGTCCGTTTCTCCAGATCGGTGAGCCGGCGGGCGTCGCGGGCCGAGGGCTTGACACGGCAGACCAGCAACCGGATCCCCCAGGTGGCGGCACGCTCGTCCAGCCCGGTCAGTTCGGCGACCTCAGCGTGGGGATGCACCGTGCCGTCCCGGCGCACGGCCGGCTGCCAGGCATCGGCGGGGAGCCGAGCCATCGCCGCCTCGTCGACGTCGGTGATCTCCCAGCCGACGGTGAAGCGGACCGTGCGCCGGGTGGTGTTCAGCCCTTTCATGTGTTCGACCAGGTCGTGGGTCGCCCCCGCATCATCGATCCGGATCCAGATCCTGGCCCGGAAGCCTTCGGGGATCTGCCGGATGGCCTCGGACAGAGCCCGCACATGATCGGTGATGGTGTTGGACCCGCCCGATCCGATCCGTAACAGCATCGCCAGCGACTCGTGCGTGTTGGCGCACCAGCCGGCCAGCGGGTGGAACCGTAGCCCTTCTTGAAAGTGGCCGAGGCGCCCTCCTTGTTCGAGTGCGCGGTGATCAGGGTGGCGTCTAGGTCGATGACAACCCACCCGGTGAGCACCTTGCCGGCCACGCACAGCCAGGGGAATCCGGTCCACGAAGAAGAGGTCGACGACCAGGAAGCAGACGGCCAGGGCGGGGGCGAAGAAGCCGACCAGGCCGGTCGCCAAGTCGCCGAAGGTCAAGACTCCCAAGGTCAAGAAGCCCCAGACCAAGACGCCCAAGGTCAAGAAGCCGAAGGCGAAGACCCAGAAGAAGACGACGAAGACGACGAAGACGACCAAGAAGACCACGAAGAAGACGGCTTCTAAGCCGAAGACGAAGACTTCGACCAAGAAGAAGAACGAGACCGCCAACGAGGCCACCGAGATGGTCTTGGAGGAAGCGGAGGTCGCCGACTTCGCCACCGCGGGCGTCGAGTACGACGGCGTCGACTATGACGGTGACCTGCTGTGCCGCAGCATGATCTCCTGCGCCAAGGACGTGGTGGAGGAGCTGGGGGAGAACGCCGCCGAGGACATCGCCGACAAGGTGATCGAAGAGGTCATCGACGCCACGATCCCGGACTGGACCCGCCCGGCACGACCTGCGCTCTGCCCAACAGCTTCGTCCCCGGCACCCCGGTCCTGATGGCCGACGGCTCGACCAAGCCGATCGAAAAGGTGGAGACCGGCGACGAGGTAGTGGCCACCGACCCGGCGACCGGCCGCACGGAAGCCCGCCCGGTCCTGGCGTTGATCAGTAGCAAGGGCGTCAAGAAGCTGGTCGACATCACCGTCACGGTGGACGGCGCGAAGGACGTCATCACAGCGACGGACAACCACCCGTTCTGGGTCCCGAAGCGAAAGGCCTGGCTGACCGCCGGCGCCCTGCAGCCCGGCATGTGGCTGCAGACCTCAGCCGGCACGTACGTCCAGATCACCGCAGTCGAACACCGCACCGCCACCCAACGCGTCCACAACCTGACAGTCGAGGACTTCCACACCTACCATGTGGTGGCGGGTACGACTCCGGTCCTCGTACATAACGATAACCCTCGCTACACAGATGAGGAATGCTTCGCACTAGCCGATCGTTATCGAGATGAAGAGCTGCAGCGGATGTCAAAAACTCAGAAGCGTAAGCATGTGATGATTATTGGGGTCGTAGACTGTATCACTGGCGACTGGGCGGTTGGCAAAAAGCGTTCTGGGGCTGGGGACTTCTGCGCTGAAACGGATGGCACCGATCAGTTACTTCAACGCGGTTCAAAGCGAGAGAATCTCCGCTACGGCCATCCTATGTATCCCGATACAGGTCGAGTGGCTGAAGTATGCAACATTCGTTGTCAGGACGACTACGAGAGAAGCCAGTTTCCCCCTGACGCTGTACCACAGCCCGGCGGATCTTGGGAAAGGTAGTGTGATGGGGTGGGACTGGAGCTCCGTGCCAACTGCTACGGGGAGGGCTTCAGAGCTGGCGCCGTATCTCGATGCCCTGCTCGAAGGGGAGGAACCGAGGAGAGACAAGGCATTTAGCTTCATATATGGGAAGGTGGTTAATCAAGGGGACTTGTATGCGGGGGCTGCGCCTGTTGTGGATAGAATCTTGGCCTTTTTGAGGGCGCAAGGTTCGTTGCCTGAGTATGCGTGGCTGATACTTCATGAGATCTTTCGCGGCGCTTCGTACGGCCGCACGGTATGTGCTCCCGATGGGGAATATGGCATCGAGGAATATTGCCGCAGGCAGATCCTCGGCGAGATGGCAATCATCAGCCGGTCGATTGCGGGGTTGACCGGGAACGCCTTCTTCTACTGCATGTTGCTTTTCGGCAGCATGGGCGAGTACAGCCCTGAAGTCAGAGCGATCCTCGAGCAGGAGGTCTCGACGTCCACCGGTGAGCGGCGGCAAGTGGCGAGTGATGCCTTGGAAGTGGCGGTCGAGCTCGCGGCGGAGAGGGCTTCAGGGGTGAGGGAGCCGTCCGATGATCAGCGGTGATCGGCCGACAGCGGGGTGGCCATAGTGGCACAAAGGGGCAGATAGCCCTATAACCTCTCCTCCATGACCGGATCCCTGCTTGAGGTGATCGCGCTCAACGTGCGCGACGCCGTGGCCGCGGAACAGGGCGGCGCCGACCGCCTGGAGGTCGTGGCCGACATGGCGGCCGATGGGCTGACTCCCTCCCCGGAGACGGTCGCCGCGATCGCCGCAGAATGCCCCCTCCCACAGATGGTGATGTTGCGCTGCGATGCCCACTTCGCGGCCGATCCCGACGTGCTCGACCGGCTCAGGCGGGATGCCAAGGCGCTCGCTCAGGCGGGTGCGGCCGGGTTCGTGTTCGGGTTCCTCGATGGTGGTGGGGCGGTGGATCTGGCGGCAACCGAGGCGCTGATTCATGCCGTCTCGCCCTTGCCGTGGACTTTTCACCGGGCCGTTGATCATGCGGCCGATGTGCATGCGGCGTGGAGGGCCGTGCGGCTGCTGCCGAATCTCGCTACCGTGCTGACGTCCGGGGCGTCGACCGGGGTGGGGGACGGGCTGCCCGTGCTCAAGGCGCGGGCCGACGCCGGTGACGCGTCGATCGTACTGGCGGGTGGTGGGTTGCGGCCGGCTTACGTGCCGGCGCTGCTGGACTATGGCATCAGGGCCTTTCATGTCGGTTCCGCCGTACGGGCAAGCTGGTCCGATCCGGTGGAGTGGCGGCTCGTACGCCAATGGCGGTCCCTGATCGAGCGCGACTGACAAACCTCGATCAGGGAAGGGCCTGGTCGGCGCGGCGCAGGGCGGCGGCCAGCGTGCGGATGGTGGCCGGTTCGTCCATGACGCCGCCCCCGGCATCCCGTCGCTCCTGCCAGGCCAGCACCCGCTCCCGGTACGCGTCGTACCGCGCCAGGTGGAAGGCGTAGACGGTGGCGAAGCGGCTCACCAGGTGGGACGGGTGCATGTCCCAGCCCTGGTAGTAGCCGTGCCGCAACGAGTGGCGGACGAGCTCGGCGTGCCGCCGCCACAGCGCGTGGACGTCGGCCGTCCGGTCCGAGGCGGGGGAGGCGGCCAGTGAGCCGTCGGACAGCTCGACCCCCGTGCCCGCGAACGCCGTCTGCATCACGTGCCGGGCGTGATCGCAGGCCGGATGGTCGAGCCGCTGCTCGTGCGGCGGCAGCCCGATCGCGGCGGTGTAGTCGAATACCCCGAAGTGGGCGGCGGCCAGCCGCCCGCCCAGCGACTCGTTGAGGTCGCCGCGCAGGAACGGCAGCGTCTGCGGCGCCTCCACCTGCATCTCGAAGCGCAGCCGCGTCCCGAACTCACCCTCCAAAGCGGCAAGAACCCCGACAAATTGCCCAAGGTACGCTTCCAACAACACCTTGGGAAATGTCACGACGAATCCGGGGGGCACCTCCCCGACCGACCCCACCACCCCGGCCAAGAAGACCCGCAACGTCCCCACCGACCGAGCAGGATCCCCATCGGCGAAGGACTTCACCCGAACCCCCCACCGCCGAGGCAAGGCCCCGGAGGCATGCAGGGCGGCGACCGCCTCGGCGGCCTGAGCGGCATGGGCATCCTCGACGGCATACCCACGCACCCCGTACCCGTCCTCGAAGTCGATCCGCAGATCCTCGACGGGCTCGGTGGCGAGCTTGCGCAGCACCTTGTCATGCACGGCGGACGCCAGAGCACCGGGCACGTCGAAGACGGAAGCCACCTCGGCAGGGCCGGAAAGATGTGCCTTCACCAGCGAAGACGCGGAATCACCCCAGTCGGCGACCGTCCCGGCGGAGAACCGGTCAGCGGGCACGTAGACGGTATGGACAGGCTGCCAGGCAGGGTCGACAGCGGAGGGATAACGGGCCTGCTGCACCCGATAAGTCTCCGAGAACCCCTCAGGGACGGCACGCACGGAGCATGGCCTCCAAGCCCACGAGCTTCACCCTTTCACCCCGGCCCAGCGAACGGGCCAGCTCGGTCTCGGCCGCCTCGATGCCCAGCCACTCCTCGTACGTGACGGGCTGGACGCCCCGACCGGCCAGCAGCGCCTCGATGGACCCGGACCCGGTGCGAGGCGACCCGGAGAGGTCGGAAAGCAACGTACGGACGGTCTCAGCGGCATCCGACTTGTTGGTGCCGATCACCCCGGTAGGCCCCCGTTTGAGCCACCCGGCGACGTACTCCCGCTCCCGCTCCCGCACCCGCCCCGCCACATTGGGCACCGTCATGCTGGACTCGGAGAACGGCACCCCAGGCAACGGCACACTCTGATACCCGACCGACCGCAACACCATTCCGACGGGCAACGTCTCGTACTCGCCGGTCCCGACGACCCGCCCCTCCTCCGACAGCCGGGTCCGCTCAAGCCGCAGCCCCTCGACCCGCGAGGTGCCGAGGATCTCGACGGGCCGCAGCCAGAACCGCACGTCGAGCCGGCGCGCCCGCCCGACGGGCTCGCGCGCCGCCCACTCCTGCAGCACCTTGATGTTGCCCTGCACCTGCCGCGGGAAGTCGGCGCCGAGCACGACGGCCTCATCGGGCCGCACGCACACGTCGGCGTTGGCCAGCTCGCCCAGCTCCCGCAGCTCCTTGAGGGTGAACTTGGCGTGCTCGGGCCCGCGCCGCCCGATCATGTGGATGGCCTTGACCTGGCTCTCGCCGAGCCGTTCGAGCACCTCGTGGGGCACGTCGGTGGCGCGCAGCTCCTCGGCGGTCTTGGCCAGCACGCGGACGACGTCCACCGCCACGTTGCCGACCCCGATGACCGCCACCTCGGAGGTGTCGAGCGTGAAGCGCGCGGGATCGACGTCGGGATGCCCGCAGTACCAGTTGACGAAGTCGGTGGCGGCCACGCTGCCCGGCAGGTCCTCGCCGGGGATGCCGAGCTTCCTGTCGACCATCGCGCCGGTGCAGTAGACGACGGCGTCGTAGACGCCGAGCAGGTCATCGACGGACAGGTGGGAGCCGAGCGTGACGCCGCCGAAGAAGCGCACCTGCGGCAGCTCCAGCACCCTGCGCAGGTAGTTGGCGATCGACTTGATGGACGTGTGGTCGGGCGCGACACCGTAGCGGACCAGCCCGTACGGCGTCGGCAGCCGCTCGAGCACATCGACCTGGACAGGTTCGGCCGCCTGCTTGACCAGCGCCTCGGCCGTGTAGATCCCGGCGGGGCCCGACCCGATGACCGCCACGTGCAACGTCACGCTGCCTCCCTATGCCGGTTGTGCGTGCGCCCGGGATGTGACCGATGTATCCCCGTTTGTCGGCACGGCTGAACCCGCATCCCCAGGCTACTCGCCGTCCGGCCGATCACGCCGTAACGCGAGCTTGTCCACTTTGCCGTTGACATTCACGGGCAGGGCGTCGAGCACGATGACCCGCTTCGGCACCTTGTAGCCGGACATGTTGGCTTTGGCCCAGGCGATCAGCGCCGCGGGATCGGGACGCACGCCGGGCCTGCCCACCACGTACGCCACCCCCGCCTCGCCCGAGACGGGGTCGGGCACCCCGATCACCGCCGCCTGCGCCAGCGAGCCCTCCCGCAGCAGCAGCGACTCCACCTCGGCGGGCGAGACGTTGAACCCGTTGACGATGTACAGCTCCTTCTTGCGGTCCACGATGGCGAGGTTGCCCGCCTCGTCCAGCACGCCGACGTCCCCGGTGTGCAGCCAGCCGCCGGCGTCCACCACCTCGGCCGTGCGCTCGGGCTCGCCCCAGTAGCCGCGCATCACCCCGTAGCCGCGCTGCAGGATCTCGCCGCGCTCGCCGGGCGCGACCTCCTTGCCGTCGTCGTCCACGACCTTGACCTCGATGCCGGGGACGGGCCTGCCGGTGGTGTTCGCGACGACGTCGATGGGGTCGCCGGCCCTGGTCATGGAGACGACCGTGCCTTCCATCAGCCCGTACGCGTTGATCATGCGTTCGAGCCCGACCTCGCCGACCAGCCGGGTGATCAGAGCGGCCGGTACGGCCGCCGCCCCGCAGATCGCCACCCGCAGCGACGAGACGTCCCACGAGCCGCGCTCCAGCTCGTCCAGCACCCGGGAGAAGAGCGTGGGCGGCCCGGCCAGCACACTCACCCGCTCATCCGCGATGAGCGACATCAGCGCGCCCGGCGCGAACGACGCGATCGGCAGCATGGTGGCGCGGCGCATCACGCAGGCGATGAGCCCGGCGTTCAGCCCGAAACCATGGCTGAAGGGGGCGATCACCGGATAGCGATCGTGCGGGCCCAGCGTGACGATCTCCGACCAGTCGAGGTAGCCGCGCAGGATCTGCGCGTGGTCGAGCATGACCCCTTTCGGGGTGCCGGTGGTGCCGGAGGTGGCCATGATCTCGCACAGATCGGAGTCCCGTACGGCCAGCGCCCGCTCCTCGGCCTCCCGCGCCGGCACCCGCGCGGCGAGCCCTCCCATGGGGACCACGCGCGTCTCCGGCAGCAGCTCCGGGGAAGCCCCCGGCCCCGCGATCACCACCTCCGCGCCGGTCTTGGCGATGAGCTCGCCCGCCTCGATGCCTTTGTAACGGGGCGAGAGCGGCACGATCACCGCGCCCGCGTCCCAGATTCCGAACGCGTGGACCACCCACGAGGCGGAGTTCACCCCCCAGAGAGCCACCCGGTCGCCGGGCGCGACGCCTAGCGCGAGCAGCCCCCTGGCGACCTCCGACGCCGCCGCCCGCAGCCGCGCCAGCGTGAGGCGCGGGCCGCCGGGTTCGGCGACCACGACGTCGTCGGGATGCCGTTCGGCCTGGTCGCGCAGCATGCGGGGAAGCGTTTCCCAGGATCCCATGGGCTGCCCCTTGCTCTCAGGTGATGAGTGACCGGTCCCTTCCGAGGTGGTGGCCGCGCAGGTCGTTCACGGTGCCGGGCGCGGGGGTCTCGGAGACCTTCGGCGCGATCTCCACGGCCACGGAGATGGGGGTGAGCGCGCGTACGGACTCCTCGATGCGCGCCTTCCACATGGGGTTGCCGATCAGGCTCTCGCGCCCGAACGTCACCGTCAGCGCGGCCGTGTCCAGCGTCCCCTGCCTGCTGACGGCCAGCTCCCAGCCCGTCACGCCGTCGATGCGCGCCAGCGCCTTCTCCAGCCGGGGCAGCGCCAGCCACAGGCCCCTGACCAGTACGTGCTCCCCGACGGTGTGCGCGGGGGCGTGATCGGGGCCAAGAGCGACGAGACCCGTTCTGAGGACGGCGCCGGGCGTGGTGAGGACGAGTTCGGCAGGTCCTGACTCGATCAGCACGTCCTCGGCGGGCGAGGCAAGGGCCAGCAGGTCGTCCGCGAGCGGCGTGAGCGGGTCCTGCTCGGCCGCCCGCCAGGCCAGCGCGGCCCCGCCGAACGGGCTCGCCAGCACCTCCGTCACCCGCGCCCCGAACTCGTGCGCCAGATGCCCCATCGTCCGCTTGGAGGCGATCTCGCCGGTCAGCACGATGGTCCTGAGCCCGAGATCCAGCGGGTCCAGCAGGAACTCCAGGTGCAGGCGGGCCAGGAAGTCCATCGCGCCCGTCGGAGTGGCGACCAGCGTGGTGGCCCTGAGTGCGGTCAGCGCGTGGTGCAGCCGCATCCGGCCGCGCGGCCCGACGGCCGCGCCCGCCTCGGCCACCTCCGCCGCCGCCGCGGCCCACAGCGAGCCCGCCGGCTCGGCCAGCGCCACCACGACCCGGTCACGCTCGCCGACGCCCGCCGCGCGCAGCGCCCGCGCCGTACGCGTGCGGTCGTCGGGGCCGAGCGGGACGGCGGCCGTGCCGTCGGGGGAGACGAGCAGCAGCCCGGAGACGGAGCTGGCGGCGGCCCCGAGGTCGTCCCGGGTCGGCCAACGCCCCATCAGCGCATCACGTCCTTCAGCCTGAGATCGTCCCGGGTCGGCCGGCGCCCCATCAGCGCATCACGTCCTTCATGAACAGCGTCATCGACGCGCACACGTGCTCGTGCGCGAGGCCGCCCACCTGCGCCTGGATGATCAGGTCCGTCGCGCCGGCCTCGGCGATCCTGGCCAGGGCCTTGCGCGAGCCCTCCACGTCGTCCACCACCACCATGAGGTGCTCGCGCAGCGTGGCCATCGACTCGTCGGGCGGCAGCCCGGCCGCGAGCTGGCCGAGCACGCGGTGGGTGGCGTGGCGGGCGTCGTAGTAGCCGGGCGGGGTGACGAGGTTGACCTGGCGGCGGATGTACCACAGCACGGGGTCGGCGGCGGTGGTGATGGCCTCGTCGCGGGTGGGGGCGACGTACCAGGGGATCATCAGCGCGACGCGGCGGGAGCCGGGGTCGAAGCCGTGCTCGGCCAGGCAGGTGCGGTAGGCCGCGATGTCGGCGGCGACGTCGTCGATGCCCTTGAGCATCGTCATGCCGAGCAGGTTGTAGCCGTGCCGCGCGGCGGCCAGGTAGCCCTCAAGCGAGGTGGAGGCGACCCAGACCGGCGGATGGGGCCGCTGCACCGGGCGCGGGTAGACGGCCACGTCGGGGATCTCGAAGAACTCGTTCGAGCGGCTGACCGGCTCGCCGTCGGCCTGCCAGATGGCCAGCGTGGCCTCCAGCGAGTCCTCCCAGATCTGCCGCGACCGCTCGAACGGCCGGCGGAAGGCCTGGTATTCCAGCGGCGAGGCGCCCCGCCCCGTGCCGAACTCCACCCGGCCGCCGCTCAGCACGTCCAGCGTGGCGACGCGCTCGGCCGTGCGGATGGGGGACTGGAACGGCAGCAGCACCACTCCGAGCCCGAGCCTGATGCGCTCGGTGCGCTGCGAGATGGCGGCCAGGACCAGGTCGGGGGCCGAGGAGTGGGAGAAGCCCCGGGTGAAGTGGTGCTCGACGAACCAGGCGGCCTCGAAGCCGAGCCGGTCACCCAGCACGACCTGGTCCACCACGTTCTCGAACGCCTGCCGCTCCACGTCCCTGGAGCGCCCGCGCACCTCCAGCTCGTACCCCAGGCTGATCCGTAGGGACGTCATCGCGCCTCCGGAGAGTTAGGAAACCAAGCGCTCGCTTGGTAGAGCGTATCAGCGGCAAAGACTTGCGGGAAGGGCGCGGCGACGATCAGAGTGGGTGTTCGTGAAGCGAAAGCACGCGCTGCGGCGGACCAAGAGCGGCACGTCCACCTCCCCAGGCGACGAACTCTCGCTCACCGGCGCCCGCAGGTACGAAGCGTTCGGCCGGGTGATGGCCGCGCTCGCGACCGAGGCCGACTTCATCGAGTCCTGCCGCGACCTCACCTGGTGGCGCGGCGCCGACCACAGCTGGCACATCGAGTGGCGCGACGGTCCTTACGCGTCGGAGGTGGCCGCGCTGCTCGCCGAGCAGGTACGCGGCCGCGACGGCTCCCTGGTCACCCAGGCGGGGCCCGGCCGGCCCGGCTCTGCGGTGCTCGACGTGATGGGCGTGCGGTTCGAGCTGCGCGCCATCGACCCCATGGGCCGCGCCACCGTACGCGCCCGCCCCGGCCTGTGGCGGCTGGCCGAGGCGCTCGACACCACCCGCCGCACCAACACCCGCCACCCCTGGGAAGAGCTGCTCGGCGGTTAGTCCCCGAAGACGTGCACGCCCAGGCGGGCGCGGTGCGCCTGCGGCGGGCCGAAGAGCTGGGCGTCGGAGGTGGCCCGCTTGAAGTAGCGGTGCGCGGGATGCTCCCAGGTGATGCCGATGCCGCCGTGCACCTGGATGTTCTCGCCCGCCGCCGTCAGATACGCCTCCGTGCAGTACGACCCCGCGATCGCCGCGCTCACCTCGCCCACGTCCGCCGCCGCACCCAGGGCCGCCGAGCGGGCCGACTCGACCAGCAGCAGCACGTCGGCCAGCTTGTGCTTGATCGCCTGGAACGACCCGATCGGCCGCCCGAACTGGTGACGCCGCCCGGCGTGCTCCACCGCCATCTCCAGGCACCGGGCCGCCCCGCCGGCCTGCTCGGCCGCCAGCGCCGTGATGCCGAGGTCGCGGACGCGGGCCCACGACCCGCCGCCGAGCCGCCTGGCTGGGGTCCGCTCGAAGCGCAGCCGCCGCAGCGGGCGGCTCTCGTCCATCGTCACGTACGTCTCGCGCTCCGCCGGCTCCGCCGTCACCAGCAGCCCGTCCACGTAGGCGAGCACCAGGTCCCCGGCGAGCGCGTACGGCACCTCGCCCGTCAGCAGGTCGCCGTCGAGCCGCAGGTCGCCGTCGCCGGGCAGCACCACGGTGGCGCTCGTCCCGCCTTCGGCGAGCGCTGCCAGCTCGTCGCCCGCCTCGCACTCGCGCAGCGCCGCGACCGCCATGACGGCGGACTGGAGGAACGGGTGGGGTGACAGGACGCGGCCCAGCTCCTCGGCGACGGCGGCCATCTCGAGGGGGCCGCAGCCGGCGCCGCCGTACCGCTCGGGGACCATCAGGCCCGCGAGCCCGAGCTCGCGCGCGCATTCCTGCCAGGACGCGCCCGGGCGGTCGGCGAGATGGTCGCGGACGGCGGCGCGAAGGTCATCGGCGAGTGCCACGCGAATATCGTAACCAAGCGCTTGCTAGTTTTGGTAGGGATATGACCGAAATTTGCCTTTTCGGGACGTATGCATAATCTGGAGCTGGTCATCCCCAGACGCATCGGGGGGAGGGGTTGACCAGGGAATGGACATGAACAACACCACGATCGATTACGCCGACTTCGCCGAATACGACCGGCGCCAGCGCGCCATCGAACATCATTTGCTGGGCGCCTTCTTCGGGGGCCTCGCCGTCGGCATGCTCGGCATGCTCCTTTCCGGCAACGGCCCCCATTGGGCCGGCCAGATCTACGACCCCTACGCCTACCTCGCCCTGTCCCTGGTCGTCGGCGCCACCGCGTCGGGATTCGCCTGGGCGCTGCTGACCACGTTCCTCGCCTCGCTGTCCACACTGGTCGCCGCCATCGGCGCGAGCGCGCTGCGCGGCGCCGACCCCTTCGACCTCACCGGCCCGGGCGCCGCCGGGCTCAACTGGACGCTCGCGCTGCTCGTCTGCCTCGGCCTGCTCGCCTACGCCACCCGAAGGGACGACGTCTGGGGCGACGTCGCGGCGGGCGCGGTCGGCGCCGCGCTGATCGCCGACGTGGCGGCCAGAGCGGCACCCGGCGTCGTGGAGAGCGAGCAGTCGTTCTGGCCCGGCCCCGCGGTGGTGACCGGGGTGCTCATTGTGGCCGCGGTGCTCGTCCTGCGCAGGAACGTCCGCGGACGCGTGCGCGCGCTCGCGCTGTCGGCCACGCTCGCCGGGCTGGTCACGGCCGCCATGACCGCCGCCATGGTCGGCTGGTTCCCCCTCGACGGCTGAGCGCGGCCCGAGCTGTGGATAAGCGCGAGCGCATCGCTCCTCCGACTCGATAGCCTGTAGTCCTCCACATCCAGCTTCGAGCAAGGAGTAGCCGTGTTGCTGCGCATGTCGTCGTTGTTTCTTCGCACCCTGCGGGACGACCCGGCAGACGCGGAAGTGCCGAGCCACAAGCTCCTGGTCCGTGCCGGCTACGTCCGCCGCGTCGCCCCCGGCATCTACTCCTGGCTCCCGCTCGGCAAGTTGGTGCTGGAAAACGTCACCAAGATCGTCCGCGAGGAAATGAACCGCATGGGCGGGCAGGAAGTGCTCTTCCCCGCCCTGCTGCCGCGCGAATACTACGAGGCGACCGGTCGCTGGACCGAGTACGGTGATCTGCTCTTCCGCCTGCAAGATCGGAAAGGCGCCGACTATCTCCTCGGCCCCACCCACGAGGAGCTCTTCACCGACCTGGTCAAGGGCGAATACTCCTCCTACAAGGACTATCCGGTCACGCTCTACCAGATCCAGACCAAATATCGCGACGAGGCGCGGCCCAGGGCGGGCATCCTGCGCGGCCGTGAGTTCGTCATGAAGGACTCCTACTCCTTCGACCTCGACGACGATGGCCTCAAGCGCTCCTACGAGCAGCACCGCGAGACCTACATCAGAACCTTCGACCGCCTCGGCATCGACTACAAGATCGTCTTCGCGCAGTCGGGCGCCATGGGCGGCTCGGCCTCCGAGGAGTTCCTGGCCCCCACGCCCACCGGCGAGGACACCTTCGTCGCCTGCCACTCCTGCGGCTACGCCGCCAACGCCGAAGCCGTCGTCACCACCGCGCCGCCCGCCAAGTCCCTCGACGACGCGCCGGCGCTCACGGTCATGGACACCCCCGACACGCCGACCATCGAGTCGCTGGTGTCCCACGTCAACGAGCACCACGGCCTGTCCATCACCGCCGCCGACACGCTCAAGAACGTCGTCGTCAAGGTCGTCACGCCCGGCTCCGACAAGGTCGAGACGCTGGTCATCGGCGTGCCCGGCGACCGCGAGGTCGACTTCAAGCGCCTGGAGGCGGCGCTGTCACCCGGCGAGCCCGCGATCTTCGAGGCCGAAGACTTCGCCAAGCACCCGGGCCTGGTCCGCGGCTACATCGGCCCGCAGGTCCTGCGCGGGCTCGGCATCCGCTACCTCGTCGACCCCCGCGTCGTCACCGGCACCGCCTGGGTCACCGGCGCCAACGAGCCGGGCAAGCACGCCGCCGGTGTGGTCGCGGGCCGCGACTTCGTCCCCGACGGCACCATCGAGGCCGCCGAGGTCCGCGCCGGCGACCCCTGCCCGCGCTGCGGCTCCGAGCTGTCCATCGACCGCGGCATCGAGATCGGCCACATCTTCCAGCTCGGCCGCAAATACGCTGACGCGGCCGGCCTCGACGCGCTCGGCCCCGACGGCAAGCCCATCCGCATCACCATGGGCTCCTACGGCATCGGCGTCTCCCGCGCGGTGGCCGTGATCGCCGAGCAGGCCCACGACGAGCTGGGCCTGGTGTGGCCGCGCGAGGTCGCGCCAGCCGACGTCCACATCGTCGGCACCGGCAAGGAGAACCAGGTCGAGGCCGCCCTTGAGCTGGGGGCCGAGCTGGAGTCGCGCGGCCTGCGGGTGCTGGTCGACGACCGGCCGCAGGTCTCGCCCGGCGTCAAGTTCAAGGACTCCGAGCTGCTCGGCGTCCCCACGATCGTCGTCGTGGGCCGCGGCCTGTCGCAGGGCGTGGTCGAGCTGCGCGACCGCGTCTCGGGCGAGAAGTCGGAGATCCCGCTCGCCGAGGCCGCCGACCGCATCGTGGCCGCCACCGGCGCTTGAGGACAGGCGTGGAGCCCGCTCAAGCCGAGCGGGCTCCACTCACGCCACGGGCAGCGCCGCCTTCGTACGCCGGCGCACGACCACCGGGCCCACCAGGCAGGCCGCCGCGATCAGCAGGCTGACCACGCTGAGCGCGGTCAGCCGCCCGGGGGAGGCGAGGCGGGCGGAGTGGCCGGCTGTGGCATGCCGGGGAAGGCCGCCGGTTGAGCAGCGCGGAAGGCATAGGAGCGGGTGACCGACTCCTGCATGGCGAGCGCGGCGTAGCGGCGCAGCTTGACGTCCTGCGCGGCGGCCAGCTCCAGGTACGCCGCCGTCACCCCCGCCTCCAGCTGCACCGCCAGATCGGCGGCCAGCGTGGCGTTGGAGGGGATGAACGGCAGCTGGTAGGACGCCTCCGGCTCGACCGGCCGCCCGCCCCGCGAGGTGATGTAGGAGCGCAACTGGTCGCGCCGCGCCCGGTGGGCGTCGTAGGCGGCGCTCATGCGGTCGCGCAGCCTGCCCGACGTGCGCGCCCCGAGCAGCCCGTACGCGAACAGCACGGCGTGCTCGGCCGCCAGCGCCTTGCCCAGCTTCTCCACGTCGTCGCCCGCGGCCGTCACAGCGACCTCGGCAGGGCGATCGCATGGACGGCCTCGCAGGCCCCGATGCTGGCGATGAGCTGCGCGATGCCGGGCGAGACGGCGTCGAGCTGGCGGGCGCGCGAGGCGGCCGCCTTGCGCTCAAGGTCGCGCAACCGTTTCAGCGACGGCTTGCGCGTGGTCGGCGAGGAAGAGGGCGCGGCGGAGGTGGCCGCCGTGAGGGCGACGGCCGGGACGTGCTTGCGCAGCTCGGTCAGATGAGCCTGGTGACGGTCACGAAACGGCGCCAGCTTGCCGCCCCCGTCGGCGATCAGCGCCGAATAGAGCGCGATGGTACGTTCCTTCTCCGCGATGAGCGCCTTCAGCAGCACGACCTCGGGAGAGTCGGGCGCCGGAGAGGGCGACGGAGGAGGGCCGGACGCGCTGCAGGCGGTCAGAGCGGCCGCCCCGCCCGCCAGCACGGTTCGCCGGGAGAGCTGACGCGGGCGCACGAACTCCAACCTCCACTTGTCACCTACCTGGCAGGGCCTGGCTACCGGCCTCGGTAGCATCGTACGGCCAGTGCCCGCGCTCGCCGTCCGGCGACGCTCCGCCATTCGACCACGACGAGTGGCGCTCTCTCCGTGCCCTCATACGGATAGGGTGTCAACTGTCGTCGCTGGCTGAGAGGTCAGACGGCGGCAGAGCCAGTGGCGAGGTCCGCCCGGCTGAGACATGACAATAGGGGAGGTCGATATGGGCAGCGCATCACCCCGCGACCACCTGATGAAGCTCCTGGAGCCCGTGGTCAGCGCGGAGGGCCTCGATCTGGAGGACATCACGGTCACCCAGGCGGGCAAGCGGCGGCTGCTGCGCGTGATCGTCGATCGCGACGGCGGCGTGAGCCTCGACGACGTGGCCGACGTCAGCCAGGCCGTCTCCACGGCGCTCGACGACACCGACGCGATGGGCCAGGCGGCTTACACGCTCGAGGTCTCCTCGCCGGGCGTCGACCGGCCGCTGACCGAGCCCCGCCACTGGCGGCGTGCGGCCAAGCGGCTGGTGAAGGCGGAGCTGAGGGACGGCACCGTGGTCGAGGGCCGCGTCAAGACCGCTGACGAGAGCGGCGTCGACCTCGACGTCGCAGGCGAGCCCCGCAGGCTCGGTTATGAGGACCTGACCCGCGGACGGGTGCAGGTGGAGTTCCGCCGGATCGACGACGTCGACGGCGACGAAGGCTAAGGGGGAGCCGTCGTGGACATCGACATGAGCGTCCTGCGCAGCCTTGAGCGGGAGAAGGACATCTCCTTCGACCTGGTCGTCAAGGCGATCGAGGACGCGCTGCTCATCGCGTACTTCCGCACCGACGGCGCCGCCGCCAAGGCGCGGGCGGAGCTCGACAGGGCCAGCGGCCACGTCACGATCTGGGCGGCGGAGCTCGGCGAGGACGGCGAGGTCGTCAGGGAGTACGACGACACTCCTTCCAACTTCAGCCGCATCGCCGCCACCACCGCCAAGCAGGTCATCCTGCAGCAGCTGCGCGACGCCGAAGACGAGATCAACTTCGGCGAGTTCGCCAGCCGCGAGGGCGAGCTGGTCTCCGGCGTGATCCAGCAGGGCAAGGACCCGCGGGTGGTGCTGGTCGACCTCGGCAAGATCGAGGCCGTGCTGCCGCACGCCGAGCAGGTGCCCGGCGAGGAATACGTGCACGGCGAGCGCATCCGCGCCTACGTGGTGCAGGTGAAGAAGGGCCACAAGGGCCCCTCGGTCACGCTGTCGCGCACCCACCCGGGGCTGGTGAAGAAGTTGTTCGCGCTCGAGGTGCCGGAGATCGCCGACGGCACCGTCGAGATCGCGGCGGTGGCGCGCGAGGCGGGCCACCGTACGAAGATCGCCGTCAGGTCGCGCAAGCCCGGCGTCAACGCCAAGGGCGCGTGCATCGGGCCCATGGGCTCACGCGTCCGCAACGTGATGACCGAGCTGCACGGCGAGAAGATCGACATCATCGACTGGTCGGAGGATCCCGGCGAGTTCGTCGGGAATGCCCTGTCGCCGGCCCGTGTTTCCCACGTTGAGGTTCTCGACCTTGACGGGCGGGTGGCGCGGGTCACCGTGCCCGACTACCAGCTCTCGCTGGCCATCGGGAAAGAGGGGCAGAATGCCCGGCTCGCCGCCCGGCTCACGGGCTGGCGGATCGACATCAGGCCCGACACCCAAGCCGAGGATGCCGCCGGTTCCGTAGATGCGTCAACACGGTAAGCTGGAATATGGTGGCCAAGCGGTTCCACAGCGCACCTGTGTGGGCTGCAGGGTTCGCACGGCTAAGTCCGAGCTGCTCCGCCTGGTGCTGGTCGAGGACCATGTGGTCCCTGACCTGCGAGGACGGCTCCCTGGTCGCGGTGCATCACTGCATCCGTCCTTGAGTTGTCTGGAGCTCGCCGAGCGGCGCCGAGCGTTCCCGCGCGCGTTCCGCGTGCCGGGGCCGCTTGACGTGTCGCCCGTGCGGGCGCACTTGGAGGGAGACCACGAAATGTCATGTAGGACGCCGAGTTGATGGGCGGAGTCAGATTGCTATGAGCGCCTGATGAGCACGCGGCGATGAAGACGTCAAGGTAGCGACGGTCCGGACGGCATAGCCAGCCTCCCGGGCCGAGTAAGGGAGTGCAGTGGCGAAGGTCCGGGTATACGAGCTCGCTAAGGAGTTCGGCGTAGAGAGCAAGGTCGTCATGGCCAAGCTCCAAGAGATGGGAGAGTTCGTCCGTTCGGCGTCCTCGACCATCGAAGCGCCGGTGGTCCGCAGGCTCACCGAAGCGCTGGGGGCATCCAAGGGTGGCCCCTCTCGTGGCGGCGGTCAGCCGTCCAACAAGCCGCAGCCGCCAAGGGCTGCGCCCCGGCCGGCGGACAGCCAGGCCGGTAACGGCGCCGGGCAGGCGCCTGTTCCCGCCCCGCCGCGTCCCGGGCCCAAGCCCGGCCCGCGGCCAAGCCCCGCGGCCGGTGGTCCCAGTGGTGGACAGGGCGGCGGACAGAGCGGTCAGGGTGGCGGTCAGCCGCGCCCGCCGGTGGCCATGCCCCACCAGCAGCCGCAGCAGCCCGAAGCGGCACGCGGCGAGACCTCTGGGGCTCCTCAGGCACGATTCGAGAGCGGCGCGCCCGCTCGTCCCACGCCTGGCCCGCGTCCCGGCCCCGGCGCCCGTCCCGGGCCCAAGCCGGGTCCGCGTCCTGGCACCGGCGGTGGCGGCGGCTCCGCGCAGGCGCCGCGTCCCGGCGCGCCCTCCGGTGGCGGTCCCCGTCCCGGTCCCGGCCCCAAGCCGGGTCCGCGCGGCCCGCGTCCCGGTAACAACCCGTTCTCGTCCAACGCCAGCGGCATGGGTCAGTCCAGGCCGCCGCGCCAGGGTGGCAACCGCGACGGTGGCGGCCCCGGCCAGCGCGAGCGTCGTGACGGTCCGCCGCGCGACGGCGCGATGCCGCGTCCGCCGCAGGGCCGTGGCGGCGACAGGCCGACGCCAGGCCCGCGTCCCGGCCCGCCGCCCGGCGGTCCGCGTCCTGGTCCCGGCGCCGGTGCGGGCGGTCCCCGTCCTGGTGGCCCGCGTCCCAACCCGATGATGATGCCGCAGGGCCGTCCCGCCGGTCCCGGCGGTGGCGGCGGTGGCCGTCCCGGTGGTGGCGGTGGCGGTCGTCCCGGTGGTGGCGGCGGTGGCCGTCCCGGTGGTGGCGGTGGCCGTCCCGGTGGTGGCGGCGGCGGTTTCGCCGGTCGCCCGGGTGGCGGCGGCACCGGTCAGCGCACGGGCGCTCCCGGCGGCGGCTTCGGCGGTCGCCCGGGTGGCGGTGGCCGTGGTCGTGGCGGCGGCACCGCGGGAGCCTTCGGGCGTCCCGGCGGCCGTCCCGCGCGTGGCCGCAAGTCCAAGCGCCAGAGGCGCCAGGAGTTCGACAACATGTCGGCGCCGGCGATCGGCGGCGTGCAGGTCGCTCGCGGCAACGGCGCGACGATCCGCCTGCCGCGCGGTGCGTCGCTGTCCGACTTCGCCGACCGCATCGGGGCCAACCCCGCCTCGCTCGTGCAGATCATGCTGCACCTCGGCGAGATGGTGACCGCGACGCAGTCGGTCAACGAGGAGACGCTGCAGCTGCTCGGAGCCGAGCTGGACTACAACATCCAGGTCGTCAGCCCCGAGGAGGAGGACCGCGAGCTGCTCGAGGCCTTCGACATCGAGTTCGGCGAGGACGAGGGCGACGAGGCCGACCTGGCCGCGCGCCCGCCGGTGGTGACCGTCATGGGTCACGTCGACCACGGTAAGACCAAGCTGCTCGACGCCATCCGCAAGACCAACGTGGTGGCGCGCGAGGCGGGTGGCATCACCCAGCACATCGGCGCTTACCAGGTGTCCACCACGCACGAGGGCGAAGACCGCAAGGTCACCTTCATCGACACCCCGGGTCACGAGGCGTTCACCGCCATGCGTGCCCGAGGCGCGAAGTCCACCGACATCGCGGTGCTGGTGGTCGCGGCCGACGACGGCGTCAAGCCGCAGACGATCGAGGCGCTCAACCACGCCCAGGCCGCCGAGGTCCCGGTCGTGGTCGCGGTCAACAAGGTCGACAAGGAGGGCGCCGACCCCAACAAGGTCAGGGCCCAGCTCACCGAATACGGCCTGGTGGCCGAGGAGTACGGTGGCTCGACCCTGTTCGTCGACATCTCGGCGAAGAACGGCACCGGCATCGACAACCTCCTCGAGGCCATCCTGCTGACCGCCGACGCCGAGCTCGACCTGCGCGCCAACCCGACGATGGACGCTCAGGGCATCGCGATCGAGGCCCACCTCGACAAGGGCCGCGGCCCCGTCGCGACCGTCCTGGTCCAGCGCGGCACGCTGCGCGTCGGCGACTCCATCGTGTGCGGCGAGGCCTTCGGCCGCGTCCGCGCGATGCTCGACGACAACGGCGACCAGGTCGAGGAGGCCACGCCGTCGCGTCCCGTCCTCGTGATGGGTCTGACGGCCGTGCCGAGCGCCGGTGACAACTTCATCGTGGTCACCGACGACCGGATGGCCCGGCAGATCGCCCAGCAGCGCGCGGCGCGCAAGCGCAGCGCCGACATGGCGAAGTCGAGCCGGCGCCGCACCCTCGAAGAGCTGTTCAGCGACCTCGAGAAGGGCCGCGTCGACGAGCTCAAGCTCATCATCAAGGGTGACGTGTCCGGTTCGGTGGAGGCCCTGGAAGACGCCCTGCTCAAGATCGACGTCGGCGACGAGGTCAGGCTTCGAGTCCTGCACCGCGCGGTCGGCGCCATCACCGAGTACGACGTCAACCTGGCCGTCGCCGACGACAACGCGGTCATCATCGGCTTCAACGTCCGCCCCGAGCCTCGGGCGCGCGACCTGGCCGAGCGCGAGGGCGTCGACATCCGCTACTACTCGGTCATCTACCAGGCGATCGAGGAGATCGAAGCGGCGCTCAAGGGCATGCTCAAGCCCGAGTTCGAAGAGGTCCAGATGGGCTCGGCGGAAGTCCGCGAGGTCTTCAAGGTGCCGAAGATCGGCAACATCGCCGGTGCTCTGGTCCGCTCCGGCGTGATCGTCCGCAACAGCAAGGCCAGGGTGATCCGCGACGGCGTCGTCATCGCGGACAACCTGACCGTCTCGTCCCTGCGTCGCTTCAAGGATGACGCGACCGAGGTCCGCGAGGGCTTCGAGTGCGGTATCGGTGTCGGCTACAACGACATCAGGCTCGACGACGTGATCGAGACGTTCGAGATGCGGGAGAAGCCGCGCGTGTGACGCGCGGCCGGGCGCCCGGCGGGACATCCGCCGGGCGCCTCTCGCACGCCCTGGCCTGGTCCCCACCGCAGCAGGCCGGTCGTGCGCTGACCACACAAGGCCAAGCGGTGGTTACCAGTGATGTATGTGGGTGCCCTGACCCTGGACATCCTGCTCGGCGACGTCAGGTCGCTGAAGCAGAAGCGCTCTGTCGTCCGTCCGCTCATCGCCGAGCTGCAGCGCCGTTACCCCAGCATCGCGGTGGCTGAGACCGGTCATCTCGACCTGCACCGCAGAGCGGAGGTCGGCGTTGCGGTGGTTTCCGCTTCCGCGGGTAACTGCAAGGAGCTGCTGGACGCCTGCGAACGCATGGTGGCCTTCCGCCCCGAGATCGAGCTGCTGTCGGCCCGGCAGCGGCTCTACACCGACGAAGATTGAACGACTGCACGGCCAGGTCGTGCGTGAGGGGGAGCGAACATGGTGGATGCCGCACGAGCGCGCAAGCTCGCCGACCGCATCCAGCAGATCGTCGCCGAGATGCTGGAGCGTCGGATCAAGGATCCGCGTCTGGGCTTCGTGACCGTGACCGACACGCGCGTCACCGCCGACCTGCGCGACGCGACGGTGTTCTACACGGTGTTCGGCTCCGACGCCGAGCGGGCCGACAGCGCCGCGGCTCTTGAGAGCGCCAAGGGCGTCATCCGCTCCGAGGTGGGCCGCCAGACCGGGGTCCGGTTCGCGCCGACGCTGACGTTCAAGCACGACCCGCTGCCCGACAGCGCGCGTCACCTCGACGACCTGATCAGCGCCGCCCGCGCGCGGGACGCCGAGGTGGCCAAGCAGGCCCAGACCGCCTCCTACGCCGGCGAGGCCGACCCCTACCGCAAGCCCGACGACGAGGACTTCGACACCGACGCCGAGACGGGCGCTGAGGCCGGCTCGCAGAGCCTGAGCGGCAGGGACGACCAGGCGTGACGCCCGACGTGCGCGACAGGGCAGAGCGTCCGCCTCGCGTCGAGCGGCGTCCTTGCGAGGACTGCCCCATCCCCGAGGAGTCGTGGGATCGCGCGCTGCGGCTGATCGGGCAGGCCGACGAGGTCGCGCTGGCCTGCCACGTGACGCCCGACGGCGACGCGCTCGGCTCGATGCTGGCGGTCGCGTTCGTGCTGCGCTCGATGGGCAAGCGGGTGGTCGCCTCGTTCGGCGACCGCCACTTCGCGGTGCCGCGGCTGCTGCGCTTCCTGCCCGGCCAGGAGATGCTGGTGCCGCCGGACGACTACCCGGCCGCGCCCGACCTGATGATCGTCTTCGACTGCTCGACGTTCGAGCGGGTCGGGCTGCTCGGCGCCAACGCCGCCTCGGCGCGCGAGGTGATCGTGGTCGACCACCACCCGTCCAACTCGGGGTTCGGCTCGCTCGACCTCATCGACGCCAAGGCCGCGGCCACCGCGATGCTCGCCGAGCAGCTCGTCTACCGGCTCGGCGGGCGGCTCGACCGCGACATCGCCACCTGCCTGTACGCCGGCCTCGTCACCGACACCGGCTCCTTCCGCTACTCCTCGACCACGCCCGCCGTGCACCAGATGGCGGCCAGGCTGGTCGCCACCGGGCTGCGGGTGGACGAGATCGCCCGCGAGCTGTGGGACCGTTCCCCGTTCGGCTACCTCAAGGTGCTGGGCAACGCGCTGGAGCGGGTGGCGCTGGAGGACGGCATGGTCTGGACGTACGTGACCCGGGTCGACCGGGCCGCGTACGGGCTGCCGTACTCCGAGCTCGAAGGCATCATCGACATCGTCCGCCGCACCGACGAGGCGCAGGTCGCCGTCGTGCTCAAGGAGGACGACTACGGCGACTGGCAGGTGTCCACCCGGTCCAAGGGCACCGTCGACGTCGCGGCGGTGTGCGCGGCGCTCGGCGGCGGCGGCCATCACAACGCGGCCGGGTTCACCTCCTACGACACCGTCGAGGAGACCATGACGAAGTTCCGTCGCGAGCTGCGGAAGGTTACCTGAATGGCCGAGAGCGGTCTGATCATCGTCGACAAGCCGGGTGAGTGGACCTCCCACGACGTGGTGGCCAAGATGCGGCGCATCGCCGGCACCCGCAGGGTGGGGCACGCGGGCACGCTCGACCCGATGGCGACGGGCGTGCTGGTGATCGGTGTGGAGAAGGCGACCAGGCTGCTCGGTCACCTGATGCTGACCGAGAAGGAATACCGCGCCACGATCCGGCTCGGGGTGAGCACCAACACCGACGACGCCGAGGGCGAGGTCACCGCCACCGCGTCGGCCGCCGGGGTGGGCAAGGGCCAGATCCGCAAGGGCGTCGAAGCGCTCACCGGCGCCATCATGCAGGTTCCGCCGCAGGTCAGCGCCATCAAGGTGAACGGCCAGCGGGCCTACAAGAAGGCCCGGGCGGGCGAGGAGGTCGAGCTGGCGGCCAGGCCCGTCACGGTGAGCTCGTTCGAGGTGCTCGACATCCGGGCGGCCGGTGACGTCATCGACGTCGACGCCGTCGTGGTCTGTTCGAGCGGCACCTACATCCGCTCGCTGGCCCGCGACCTCGGCGCCGCGCTCGGCGGGGTCGGCGGGCACCTGACGGCGCTGCGGCGCACCCGCGTGGGGCCGTACGACCTGTCGCTCGCCAAGACCATCGAGCAGCTCACCGAGGAGTGCGTGGTGCTGCCCATCGGCGAGGCGGTCGCCGCGGCCTTCCCGCGTCGCGACGTCACCGCCGAGGAGGCCCGCGTCGTCGCCCACGGCGGGCGGCTGCCGGCCGCCGGGCTCGGCCCCGGCCCGATCGGCGTGTTCGGGCCTGAGGGTGAGCTGCTGGCGCTGGTGGAGGAGCAGGGCCGCACCGCGCGGCCCCTGGCGGTCTTCGCCGGCTGACCCGCGTCAGCCCGGCTTGCGGGCCACGATGATGTCGCGGACGATCGCCTGGTCCACCCAGTGCTCGAAGTCGGGGTAGTCCATCACCTCGAGGCCCGCCCCGGTCAGGATGCGGGCCAGCTCGTCGCTCTTGCCGCCGTAGGTGTTCCAGGCGATGCCCATCGCGCCGCCGGGCCGCAGCAGCTCCGCCCAGACCGGCACCGCCCGGCCCAGCAGCTCCAGCGGGCTACGCGACAGGCCCGCGCCGCCCTTGCTGCCGTGCTGCACGCCGTAGGGGGCGTCGGTGGCCAGCACGTCGAACGAGCGCGGCCTGAAGAACTCGCGGCTCTTGAGCGTGTCGGCGTTGACCACAGTCAGGCGCTGCACGTCGCCGGCCTTGAACGCCTCCTTCGACAGCCCGAAGGCGACGTTGAGCCGCCGCCCGACGAGAGCACGGTCGCGGCGCACCGGCACGGTCTCGGCGGTGTGCTTGAGCCGCTTGTTGCGCAGCCACGTCTTGATGAAACCGGCGTAGGCGTCGAAGTCCTTGCCGTCGACGTCGAGGCCGTAGGCGTCGTAGCCGTACATGAGGGCCTGGTTGAGCGTGGTGCCGCGGCCGCACATCGGGTCGAACACCGCGAGGGCGTCGCCCAGCCCCCTGTCGCTCGCCAGCGCCGTGACGTTGAGCAGCAGCTTCGTGAAGTGCTCGTTGGTCTTGCCGGCGTATTTCTGGATGGTGAGCAGGTCGCTGCTGAGCCGGTCGCGCGGCCGCATGGCGAGCGGCCTGAGCAGGTCGCCCTCGACGCCGAAGACGGCGTAGACGGACGACAGGTCGGACAGCAGCCGCACGTCGCCGTCGGACAGCGGCTCGGCGGTGTCGAACGTCACGTAGGGGACGCCGCCGATGCGGGTCTCCTCGCTGGCCAGCACCTCGCCCTCAAGGGCGCGCGCGCTGAAGACGGCCAGCTCGTTGCGGGTGAGGCGGACGGAACTCTCTCCGTAGACCCGGTTGAAGGCAGGCAGGATCAGGAGCGCGTAGCGAGGCATGATGCCCGATGATAGCCGCCTCGATTGGAGGGAATGCCGCGCCGCGTGGCACGCTTGTACGGGTTGTTCCGGGACGAGTGAATGGGGCCTGGCGTGCAGGGTTCGGAAAGGTCTGTGGTGACCGTCGGCGTGTACGACGGGGTCCACCTCGGGCACCAGCGGGTGGTCGGGCGGGCCGTCGCCGTCGCCCGGGAGCGGGGCCTGCGCAGCGTGGCGGTCACGTTCGAGCCGCATCCCGACGAGGTCGTCCGCCCCGGCTCGCATCCCCACCGGCTGACCAGCGGGCGGCGGCGGGCCGAGCTGCTGGCCGGGCTGGGCGTGGACACCATCGACACCGTGGAGTTCTCCTTCGGGCTGTCGCAGTGGACGCCCGCCGAGTTCGCCCAGAAGGTGCTCGCCGAGCGGCTGCGGGCGGCGGTCGTGGTGGTGGGCGCCGACTTCACCTTCGGCCAGGACGCCGCCGGTGATGTCGAGACCCTGCGCACGCTGGGCGACAAATACGACTTCGAGGTCGAGGCCGTGCCCCGGCTCGACGACATCTCCTCGACCACCGTCCGCGAGCGGCTCACCGCCGGCGACGTGGCGGGCGCGGCGGCCGGGCTGGGCCGCCCCCACCGGGTCGAGGGCGTCGTCGTACGCGGCTACCAGCGCGGCCGCCAGCTCGGCTTCCCCACGGCCAACGTCGAGACCCCGCAGTACACCGCGATCCCGGCCGACGGCGTCTACGCGGGCTGGCTGCAGTGCGTCCCGGTGGCCAACCTGCCCACGCTCTACGAAGGCGAGCGCTGGCCCGCGGCCATCTCGGTCGGCACCAACCCGACGTTCGAGGGCGTGCCGCGCACGGTGGAGGCGTACGCGCTGGACCGCGACGACCTCGAGCTGTACGGCGCGCACGTCGCGGTGGAGTTCGCCGCGCGGCTGCGCGGAAACACCCGCTTCGACTCGATCGAGGCGCTCATCGCCCAGATCCACGCCGACGTGGAGGACACGCGACGCCTGACGAGCTAGCCGGTCTCGGCTCGGACACGACCGCCCCGTGCACTGGACGCGGGGTGGTAACCTTGCATGTCGGCTCTATACCGGCGGCGCTGCGCGCTGCCCATGACGGCCTTCACGCGGCGACTGTAGGCACGCACGGTCGTTCGCACTTCCATCTCATTCGCGCGTGTCCGTAGATCGAAGGAGAGCCGTGTCCCTCGACACCGCTGCCAAGAAGTCCATCATCGACGAGTACGCGACGACCGAGGGCGACACCGGGTCGCCCGAGGTGCAGATCGCGCTGCTCAGCAAGCGCATCAGCGAGCTGACCGAGCACCTCAAGACGCACAAGCACGACCACCACAGCCGTCGTGGTCTGCTGCTGCTCGTGGGTCGCCGGCGCCGCCTGCTGAAGTACCTGCAGAAGGTCGACATCCAGCGCTACCGTTCGCTCATCGAGCGGCTCGGTCTGCGCCGATAACATGACGAGGGAGCGGCCTGCGCGCCGCTCCCTTCTCATATGGGGTAGGACCCATCGCAGGGCGCGTGGCGGCGTGAAAACCGCCCCGCGCCTGGCGTACAACTGAAGATCCGAGACACACAGCCCCCGCGTCCGCTCAGCACCATGCGACCCGCGACGCCTGCGGGCCGGTCCTCGGTAGTGGCTTCCGGTAAGAACGCACTTGACCGGGCGCTTCGATCGAAGACCGGCGCTGCACCTAACGAGGGTGCCGGTGAGAAAAGGGCGCGGGTGACCGACCACAAGGAGGTCCCCCGTGGAGGGTGTCCACACTGCTGAAGCCGTCATAGACAACGGCTCGTTCGGTACGCGTACGATCCGGTTCGAGACCGGTCGGCTCGCGCGCCAGGCGGCGGGTTCCGCCGTCGCCTATCTCGACAACGACACGATGGTGCTCTCGGCGACGACCGCGTCCAAGACGGCGAAGGAGCAGTTCGACTTCTTCCCGCTGACGGTCGACGTCGAAGAGCGCATGTACGCCGCGGGCCGCATCCCCGGCTCGTTCTTCCGCCGCGAGGGCCGTCCCTCCGAGGACGCGATCCTCACCTGCCGGCTGATCGACCGGCCGCTGCGCCCGTCGTTCGTCAAGGGCCTGCGCAACGAGGTCCAGGTCGTCGCCACCGTCATGGCGCTCAACCCCGACCACCTCTACGACGTGGTCGCCATCAACGCCGCGTCGCTGTCCACCCAGCTCGCCGGGCTGCCCTTCTCGGGCCCCATCGGCGGCGTCCGGGTGGCGCTGATCGACGGCCAGTGGGTGGCCTTCCCGACCCACCACGAGCTTGAGCGGGCCACGTTCGACATGGTCGTGGCCGGGCGGGTGCTCGACGACGGCGACGTCGCGATCATGATGGTCGAGGCGGAGTCCACGAAGGACACGCTCAAGCTCGTCGCCGACGGCGCGGTCGCCCCGACCGAGGAGACCGTCGCGCAGGGCCTCGAGGCGGCCAAGCCGTTCATCAAGGTGCTGTGCGAGGCGCAGTCCCGCATCGCGCAGGTCGCCGCCAAGGAGACCGCCGAATACCCGATCTTCCTCGACTACCAGGACGACGTCTACACCGCCGTCGAGGCCGCGATCAAGACCGAGCTTGCCGCCGCGCTGACCATCGCCGGCAAGCAGGAGCGCGAGAACGAGCTGGAGAAGGTCAAGGCGCTGGCCGCCGAGAAGCTCCTGCCCGAGTTCGAGGGCCGCGAGAAGGAGATCTCCGCCGCGTTCCGCTCGGTGATGAAGAAGCTCATGCGCGAGCGCGTCGTCAAGGAGGGCGTGCGCATCGACGGCCGCGGCACGAAGGACATCCGCGCGCTGTCGGCCGAGGTCCACGTGGTGCCCCGGGTGCACGGCTCGGCGCTGTTCGAGCGCGGCGAGACCCAGATCCTCGGCATCACGACGCTCAACATGCTGCGCATGGAGCAGGTCATCGACACGCTCAACCCCGAGCGGACCAAGCGCTACATGCACAACTACAACTTCCCGCCCTACTCCACCGGTGAGACCGGCCGGGTGGGCTCGCCCAAGCGCCGCGAGATCGGTCACGGCGCGCTGGCCGAGCGGGCGCTGATCCCGGTGCTGCCCACGCGTGAGGAGTTCCCCTACGCGATCAGGCAGGTGTCGGAGGCGCTCGGCTCCAACGGCTCGACCTCGATGGGCTCGGTCTGCGCCTCCACCATGGCGCTGCTCGACGCCGGTGTGCCGCTCAAGGAGATGGTCGCCGGCATCGCGATGGGCCTGATCGGCGAGGGCGACACCTACGTCACGCTGACCGACATCCTGGGCGCCGAGGACGCCATGGGCGACATGGACTTCAAGGTCGCCGGCACCAAGGACGTCATCACCGCCCTGCAGCTCGACACCAAGCTCGACGGCATCCCCGCGAGCGTCCTCGCCGGCGCGCTCAAGCAGGCCAAGGGCGCCCGCCTGGCGATCCTCGACGTGATGCAGGAGGCGATCGACTCCCCGGCGGAGATGAACCCGACCGCGCCGCGCATCATCACCATCAAGGTCCCGGTCGACAAGATCGGCGAGGTCATCGGCCCGAAGGGCAAGATGATCAACCAGATCCAGGACGACACCGGCGCCGAGATCACCATCGAGGACGACGGCACGATCTACATCGGCGCCACCGACGGGCCGTCCGCCGAGGCCGCCCGTTCGGCGATCAACGCCATCGCCAACCCGCACATGCCCGAGGTGGGCGAGCGCTACCTGGGCACGGTCGTCAAGATCGCCGCCTTCGGCGCGTTCATCTCGCTCATGCCGGGCAAGGACGGCCTGCTCCACGTCTCCCAGATCCGCAAGCTGCACGGCGGCAAGCGCATCGAGAACGTCGAGGACGTCATGGCCGTCGGCGAGAAGATCCAGGTCGAGATCGCCGAGATCGACGGCCGCGGCAAGCTCTCGCTGGTGCCGGTCGAGGTCATCGAGAAGGAGGCCGCCGAGAAGGAGGCCAAGGCCGCCGACGGCGGTGCTCCCGAGCAGTCCGAGGCGCCCGCCGCCCCGGACGCCGACGACAAGTCCGAGCGCCCGCGCCGCACCCGCACCCGCGTGCGCAGCTCCCGCGGCTCCTCCGAGGGAGACGACCGGAACTCGTGACCACGACCACGCTGCACCCCGGCAAGGACGGAGCCGGGGTGGTAAGGCGCACCGTCCTCCCGGGTGGGCTGCGCGTGGTGACCGAGACCATGCCGACCGTGCGGAGCGTCGCGGTCGGCATGTGGGTCGGCATCGGCTCGCGCGACGAGGCTCCCGAGCACATGGGGGCCACCCACTTCCTTGAGCACCTGCTGTTCAAGGGCACTCCGACGCGCGACGCCATGGAGATCTCCGCCTCCATCGAGGGCATCGGCGGTGAGATCAACGCCTTCACCGCCAAGGAGTACACCTGCTACTACGCGCGGGTCCTCGACGAGGACCTGCCGGTCGCGGTCGACGTGCTCGCCGACGTGGTGACCAGCTCGCTGGTGACCGAGGACGACGTCGAGTCCGAGCGTGGCGTGATCCTCGAAGAGATCGCCATGCACGACGACGACCCCTCCGACGTGGTGCACGAGCAGTTCGCCGCCACCCTCTACGGCGACTCGCCGATCGGCCGGCCCATCCTGGGCACGGTCGACTCCATCAACGCGCTCGGGCGCGAGCGCATCGCCGAGTACTACCACCGCTTCTACCTGCCGCGCCGCACCGTCGTGTCGGTGGCGGGCAACGTCAGGCACGAAGAGGTCGTCGAGCTGGTCGCCAGGGCGTACGAGCGGGCGGGGGCGCTGAGCGGCCCCGCCGAGTTCGAGCCGCCGCGCACCAGCGGCCCCGGCGCCGCGACGCGGTCCGGCGTCGCGGTGCTCGACCGGCCCACCGAGCAGGCCAACCTCGTGCTCGGCACGACGGGCCTGTCCCGCACCGACGACCGCAGGTTCGCCCTCGGCGTGCTCAACGCGGCGCTCGGCGGCGGCATGTCGTCGCGGCTCTTCCAGGAGATCAGGGAGAAGCGCGGCCTGGCCTACTCCGCCTACAGCTACACCTCGGCCTACGCCGACACCGGCCAGTTCGGCATCTACGTGGGCTGTCTGCCCTCGAAGATCGACGACGTGCTGAAGATCTGCCGCGACGAGGTGTCCAGGGTGGTGGCCGAAGGGCTCACCGCCGACGAGATCATGCGCGGCAAGGGCCAGATGCGCGGCGGGCTCGTGCTCGGCCTGGAGGACACCGGCTCGCGCATGTCCCGCATCGGCAAGAACGAGCTGGTCTACGACGAGCTCATGTCGGTGGACGAGGTGCTCGCGCGCATCGAGTCCGTCACCCCCGACGAGATCACCGAGATCGCCGCCGACGTGCTCAACCGGCCGCTCACGCTGGCCGTCATCGGCCCGTACGGCGACAAGGACTTCAGCGACGCGATCCGCTGAGACGCGCGCCGCCGCCCCCCGGTCCGGCATCGGCGGGGCGGCGGCACGATAGGCTCGCCCTGTGATCAGGGTAGGTGTGCTGGGCGCCCAGGGACGTGTGGGCGTCGAGGTGTGCAAGGCGGTCGAGGCGGCAGCCGACATGGAGCTGGTGGCCGCGCTCGACAAGGACGACTCCATCGAGGGGCTCGCCGGCGCCGAGGTGGTGGTCGACTTCACCCATCCCGACGTGGTGATGGGCAACCTCGAATGGGCGATCGGCCACGGCGTCCACCCGGTGGTGGGCACCACCGGTTTCGACGAGGGACGGCTCGAGACCGTGCGGGGCTGGCTCGCCGCCAACCCCGGCACCAACTGCCTCATCGCCCCCAACTTCGGCATCGCGGCCGTGCTCATGATGCACTTCGCGCAGCAGGCCGCCCGCTACTTCGAGTCGGCCGAGATCGTCGAGCTGCACCACCCCAACAAGGCCGACGCGCCGTCCGGCACGGCCCGGCGCACTGCTGAGCTGATCTCCGAGGCCCGTGCCAAGGCCGGGCTCGGGTCGATGCCCGACGCCACCAGCACCGCGCTCGACGGCGCCCGCGGGGCCGACGTCGGTGGCGTCCACGTCCACGCCGTGCGCCTGTCGGGGCTCATCGCCCACCAGGAGGTGCTGCTCGGCGGCGACGGCGAGACGCTGACCATCCGCCACGACACGATGAGCCGCGCCGCGTTCACCCCCGGCGTGCTGCTCGGCGTGCGGCGGGTGCGCGAGCTGCCCGGCCTCACGGTGGGCCTGGAGCGCCTGCTCGACCTCTAGCCAGGTGCACACGACGTGCCCACGCCTCGCACACGCGGACGTGGGCACGTCGTGAGGAGAGGGTCCCAGCTCCGCACAGCCGGGCCTACGATCTTCAACCCTAATATGAGCGGCGACCTACGCTCCTGACATGAGATCGTGTCGCCATGGTGCGATGGGCCGAGGCGGATGAGCTGGCCGGATTGGTGCCGATCGAGCTGGCCGCCGACCGGCTGTTCGAGCAGGTGGGCATCGTGTTCCCGCCGGGCACGACGATGATCGAAGAGGTCGCCGACCCGCACGCGGTGCTGGTCGAGGGAGCGCCGCCCGACGGGTTCGCGCTCATCGGCGAGGTCGACGGGTGCGTGCATCTCGACCAGCTCGCCGTACGTCCCGAGCGCATGCGCCAGGGCATCGGCGGGCGGCTCGTCGCGGCGGTGATCGACCACGCGCGCGCCTGCGGGGCGCCCGGCGTGACGCTGACGACGTTCAGGGACGTGCCGTGGAACGGCCCCTGGTACGCCCGCCACGGCTTCTCCGTGCTGCCCGAGAGCGCGTGGGGGCCCGAGCTGCGGGCGCTGGTCGCGCATGAGCGGGACCTGGGCATCGAACTCGCGCCCCGCGTCGTGATGCGGCACTTGTCGTGATGCGGTGCTTGTTGTCATTCGGCACGCGTCGTGGGGGCGCCGCGCCGTCTGGTCAGCCTGATGTCTTCTGTGGGGGTTCTTCGAAGCGGGAGCGGAGGGGCGGCTCGCCGCTCACCTTCTCCACGATCGAGGCGGCGATCTGGTGCACCTTGACGTTGCGGTCCTGCGAGATCTGCCGTAACAGCTCGAACGCCTGCCGCGCGGTGCACCGGCGCTGCGCCATGACGATGCCGAGCGCCTGGTCGATCACTCCGCGCGTGGTCAGCGCCTCCTTGAGCTGCCCGGCCACCTCCCGCATGCGCGCCACGTCGAGCGCCGCACGGAACAGCACCCCCACGTGCGCCGCCGTCACCCGCATCGCCGTCCACGTCTCGTCGGCGAACCCGCCGGGACGGCTCGCGTAGAGCGTCAGCACGCCGAGCAGCACACCCGCCGACTCCAGCGGTTCGCAGTGCACCCCGCGCACCTGCCCGGCCGCCGCCGAGAAGCGCGGCCAGCGCGACTCGGCCCGCAGATCGTCGGACGTCACGGGACCGCCGTCCCTGATCACGTCGAGCACCGGCCCCTGCCCCGTGGCCCGCTGCAGGCCGTCCAGCAGCTCGGCGACACTGTCGGAGCAGGCGACCGTGGGGATCTCGCCGTCGCGGCACAGCACGATGCTCAGCATGGGGGAGTCGGGCATCGCCCGCCCCGCGATGGCGACGCACTCGGCGAGTGCCTGCTCGAACTCCGCGATGTCGGTGGGCACGCCGGCCCGTTCGGCCATGATCCCTCGCACTCGTCGGCGGCGCTCGGTGACCTAGGCTAGCTCACGAGAGGTAGGCGTCCACCTCGGCGAGGTAGGAGTCCTTGAGGTGGCGGGGCAGCCAGGTGATCTCGAACGCGTTGCGCTGCAGCCCGGCCAGCTCCTCACGGGTGAGCTGGAGCGCGTCGTGCAGGGCAAGGAGGTTCTCCGTCACGTACGCGGCGAAGTACGCCGGATCGTCGGAGTTGATCGTCACGCGCACCCCGAGGTCCATCAGCTTGCGGATGCCCTCGGCCTTCATCGAGTCCGTCACGTAGCCGTTGGAGACCGGGCAGCACGTCAGCCCCGTGCCCCTGGCCAGCACCTTCTCGACCAGCCGCTGGTCCTCCAGGATGTTGACGCCGTGGTCGATGCGGTCGACGCCGATGTCCTCGATCGCCTGCCTGATGTGCTCGGCGGCGTCGTCCTGGTCGACGTCGCAGTGCATGGTCAGCAGGTAGCCCTCCTGCCTGGCCCGCTCGTAGACGGCCGCGAACTTGCGCGGCGGGTTGCCCTTCTCGTCGGAGTCGAGGCCCACGCCGGCGATCCACTCCTTGTACGGCAGCGACTCCAGCAGCGTCGCCATCGCGTACTCGGCCTGGAAGTCGCGCAGGAAGCACATGATGAGCTGGGCCCGCAGCCCGAGCTGTGCGTACGCGTCGAGCAGCGCCCTGCGCAGCCCCCTGATCACCACGTCGAACGGCACACCGCGCGAGGTGTGCGCCTGCGGGTCGAAGAAGATCTCCGCGTAGCGGACGTTCTGGCTCGCCGCCTTGCGCAGGTAGGCCATGGCCAGGTCGTAGAAGTCGGGCTCGGTGCGCAGCACCCGCATGCCCTCGTAGTAGATCGTCAGGAACGACGGCAGGCTGTCGAAGGTGTAGGCCGCCCGCATCTCCTCGACCGACGCGTACGGCAGCTCCAGGCCGTTACGCCTGGCCAGCTCGAACTTCAGCTCGGGCTCCAGCGTGCCCTCGATGTGCAGGTGCAGCTCGCACTTCGGCAGACCGGCGATGAAATCCTTCACGGTCCCACCCTAGAAGACGCCTCAGAAGACGAGGGCCAGCCCCACCGCGAAGAGGGCGCCGTACGCCATCTGCAGTTTGCCCGTCTGCTGTAGCACCGTGATGAGCGCGGGGCCCACCGCCTTGCCCAACACCGCCCTGACCGGCAGCACCGCCAGCGGCGCGCTCAGCAGCACCAGCGCCGCCCACGGCGTGAACGGCACCATCGTCAGCGCCACGAAGTAGGGGACGACCTGGCAGGCGACGTAGAGCGCACGGGTGCGCTCGGCGCCCAGCCGTACGGCGAGCGTGCGCTTGCCCGACTCGCCGTCGGTGCCGACGTCGCGCAGGTTGTTGACCACCAGCATCGAGCACGACAGCAGGCCCACCGGGATCGACGCGATCAGCGCCGCCCAGCTCAGCTGCTCTGTCTGCACGTACGCCGTGCCGACCACCGGCACGATGCCGAAGAACACGAACACGGCCAGCTCGCCGAGCCCGCGGTAGCCGTACGGGCGCTTGCCGCCGGTGTAGAACCAGGCGGCCGCGATCGCCGCCGCGCCCACCAGCAGCACCCACCATGCCTGCGTCACTAGCACCAGCACGAGCCCCAGCACCGCCGCCACGGCGAAACAGCCGAGCGCCGCCGCCAGCACCTGCCTCGGCGGCGCCACCCGCGAGCCGACCAGCCGCATCGGGCCGACGCGCTGGTCGTCGGTGCCGCGGATGCCGTCGCTGTAGTCGTTGGCGTAGTTGACGCCGATCTGCAGGGCCAGCGCCACGAGCAGCGCCAGGACGGCCCGCCACCACACGAAGCCGCCCTCGCCGATCGCCACGCCGGTGCCCACCATGACGGGCACGATGGCGTTGGGGAGCGTGCGGGGACGGGCGCCGGCGATCCACTGGCCGGGGGTTGCCATCTTTGTCCTCAAACCTCTAGCTGATGTCGGTCCTGAGCCTGACCATCCTGATCGGGCGGCCCATGTCGAGGACGCGCTCTGCCATGTCCTCGCCCCAACCGGCCGACTCCAGGAAGCCGAGCACAGCGTAGTTGTCGGCGAACGCCCAGGTGACGATCTGCCGGAAGCCGTCTTCGCGCAGGTAGTCGACGGTGGCGTTGAGCAGGCGGCTGCCGTGACCGCGGCGTACGAAGTCGGGATCGACCAGCAGTGTCAGCATCTCGGCCGTCACGCTGGGATCGAGGTCGGGATCCTCGGCCGGCGCATGGGAGGCCAGACCCACCACGCGCTCACCACCACGAGGAGTGACCAGAGCGGCGCTGCCCCCCGCGCCGAGGGCGGGGAAGCCCTCGGTGTCGAGGATGGTCTCCACCGCGACCAGCACCCGGTGCATGGGGCTGGGCGGGGCGACGATCGCCTCGTCCCACTGGCGCAGCCACATCTTCTCCGCCGCCGCGCCGGTCATCTGCTCGAGTGGACCTTCGGGGAGGAAATCCCGATAGCCGTAGCGCCAGGCGCGGATCTGAGTATTCGCAACCTGGAGCACATCCTCGCGCCGGGCCGCCCGGACGCCTACGTCTGCCATCTCGGCCCGCTCCTTCGCCTGCCGTTCATGCCACAAGGCACGAGTTACACCGTATCGGTGTTTGACCCTTGAGGACGACGCGAACCCCGCTTCCTCGCCCGGTAAGCGCGTGTCTTGGTGCGGTTGCCGCAAACCCGCATGGAACACCACGAGCGGGAACGGTTCTTCGACGAGTCGATGAACGCCCACTGACAGGTTCCCTCCGCGCACACCTTGAGCCGGTCCCACGACGCCGTCACGGCCGCCGCGGCGATCCGCGCCAGCCCGCCCGAAACACCGTCCGCCACCGGCGCCAGACCAGGACCCTCCTCCGGAGTCACCACCACCCGCAGGGGGAGCCCCGGCAGGTCGGCCGCCTCGCGCCTGAGCGCCGCCCGCAGGCTCTCACGCAACTCGTGCGCGGCCCGCAGGTCGTCGTCGGTCGCCCGGTCGTGGGGGCCGGCCAGGTCGCGCTCGCGCAGCCACAGGGCCAGCTCCGCCGGGGAGGACAGCTCGTCCGTCTGGGTTTCGACGTCGAAGGTGTTCACGAAGTCGCGTACGAGCTCCGTGGAGAACGGCATGCCGTCACTCTACTGCGCGCGCCTGCCCCCATGATCACCAGGTCTGGCGCGGCGTCCTTGCCACGCGTGACGCCTCAGTCGCAGGATGGGAGAGGAGGTGTCACAACCATGGCCGACCTCACGATCCCGGAAGGCGGCTTCTGGCCGGCTCCGGACATCCCGCAGCCCAACATCTACCCGATGGAGTGGCGGGTCGAGACCGAGAAGCTCGCCGCCATCTACGAGAAGTCCAAGCGCGTCGTCTGGAACCCCGCCGACCTGCCCTGGGACGCCCTCGACCCCGCCGCGTTCACCCGCGAGCAGCGGCTGGGCATCATGTACTGGTTCGCCGTGCTCGCCAACTTCGACGCCTCAGGGCCCGCCGTCTTCGCCCGCGCCACCGTCCAGGCGTTCGAGAAGCACGAGGAGGACCCGGTCAGGAAGTGCTTCTTCTCGATCACCCGCGACGAGATGAACCACGAGGAGTGCTGCCAGCGCACCATCGCCCGCCTGTGGCCCGGCGGTCCCCTCGACTGGACGCCGTCCGACGACCTCGAAGCCGCCGCCCACAACAACATCGGCTGGCTCTACCACAACGGCGGCCGCTACTGGAACGGCTACACCGCCGCCGTCGGCCGATATTCGCTGCCGGTGCTGTTCACCAGCTTCATGATGGGCGAGATGGCCGCCTCGACGCTCTTCCGCGGCATGGCCTCCGGCACCCGGCATCCCGTCTTCGGCGAGATGTTCCAGCGCATCGGGCGCGACGAGTCCCGCCACCTCCAGATCTGCATGACCATCCTGGAGAACGAGTGGCCCGGCCTCACCGACGACACCCGGGACCTGATCACCCGGCAGCTCAGAGCCGGGTTCGTGTTCCTCAGCATGATCCTCTGGGAGCCGCCCGAGGGGTTCTGGGAGCTGCCGCCGTACTTCCTGGCCAACCACCGCGTCCTCATCGACCATGCCAGGCAGGCGGGGCTGGGGGTGCTGTCGTACGAGGAGCAGGCCGAGAACTGGCGCCTGGCCATGGCCCGCGTCCGCTCCATCGTCGAACGCTGGGGCATCGCCTTTCCCGCCATCCCCGAACTCGACCTTGAGGGTGTGCAGGTGGACGTCGTCGATCCTGAGGACATCATCCCCGTCTTCTAACATCGACGTCATGTGGCCACGGAAGGACGGACTGCGGGTCCTTGAGCTTGGTACGCCCGGCGAACTTCGTACCCGGTTGACCGACCTCGTGCTCTCCGGTCACAAGACCGCGACCGCCGGGCTCCTGACCCTCGACTACGAGGCTGAGGGGGAGGAGATCGAGCACGTCGGCGAACGCCTCGCCCTCGTCGGCGACTCGGGGGAGCGCGTGGGGGAGATCGAGATCACCCGGGTCGAGGTGGTGCCGTTCGCTGAGGTGAGCTGGGAGTTCGCGAACGCCGAAGGCGAAGGCTACGCGTCTGTGGCTGAGTGGGGGGAGTCGCATGTGGGGTTCTGGCGGGCGTACGGGGTGGAGGTCACCGGCTCGACCCCCGTGGTCTGCCTCTGGTTCCGCCTCCTCTGACCAGCCCTCCAGCCCTCACCGCACCCACCCGGAAGCCCCTCCAGCCCTCACCACCGCCCACACCCAGCCACATCAGTTCCCTCACCACACCCCGCCCTACGGCTCACCGACCTCTTCCCGGGCGTCTCGCGCTGCCGTGCTGGCGTCCCGTGCTGCCGCCTGGCCCTGAGGCTCAGCGCTGCCGCGTGTCCCAACGGATGCCCGCTTCCCAACGGATGCCCGCTTCCCAACGGATGCCCGCTCCGGCCTTGCCCCGCGCCGCTCCGGCCTTGCCCCCGCCGCTCCGGCCTTGCCCCCGCCGCTCCGGCCTTGCCCGGGCCCGCCGTCTTGTGCTGCTGCCCCGCCCTTCGGGCCCGCCCTGCCGCCCGACGCTGAGGCCCCGCGCCGTTCCCGCCTTGCCGCGCCGCTTCGGCCTTGCCGCGCGGCCACGGCCCTGCCCGGGCCCGCCGCCCCCTGTGTGCTGCTGCCCGGCCCTTGGGACCCGCGCTGCCGCCCCACCTCGGCCGTCGCCCAGCCCGGCTCTGCCCAGGCCCGGCTCTGCCCGCGCTGCCGCCCCCAACCCGCCGCCCCCAACCCGCCGCTCCGGGCCCACCGCCCCCGGCCACCGCCCCGCGCTGCCGTTCAGTGCTTTCGGACGCCCCCACAGGGCGTCTCCTCTCTCCACCTGCCCCGCACGATGCATGTTGCTGTGCTTTGTGCGGGCCCCATAGTGCGCCTGGCTCGGCCCCTGGGCTGCGCCAGCCCTGCTCAGGTGAGCCGTGCCGAGCTTGGCGCCGCAACAGCCCGGCTCGCCGGCGGCATCACCAACCCTTGACGCGGTGCTCCGGTGGTCGCGTCCCTGACCGTCATTTGCCGGTCCCGTCCCTGACCGTCCCTGACCGTCAGTTGCCGGCCGTCGTCGACGGCCATTGCTCTTCCGGGGAGACGTAAGTCCCACGGTGCGGAACGCTGTACACCCACCCCTCGTCGCGCAGCAGCGCAATAGCCCGCCGCACGGTCTCACGAGCGGCCTCGTACGACCGCACCAACGTGACCTCACTGGGAATCTGCTGCCTGGCGGCCAGATCACCGGCCTTGATCCGCTCCCGAATCTCCCCGGCTATATGCCGATAAAGCGGCTTATCCCGCCCCACAGGCTGAAGTTCACCCGGAACGCTGACAAATGTCCCCTGACCTTGCCGGGTATGGACCAGCCCTTGATTACGTAGCACGCGAATGGCCCTGCGTGCAGTCGTACGCGCGACGTTGAACTCCCGCTGGATCCCCGCCTCGCTGATAACCACATCTCCAGGCGACAGTTCGGCGATGATGCGCGACCTGATGACCTCGCTGATCTGGAGATAAAGATACCTGGCGCCCTCGCGATTCAGCACGGCCCAAGAATATCCAACGGCGAGGCAGCGGGAAGGCCAATCAAGAACCAGAACGTATGGGCCATTTCTCAGGGGTAGTCACGTAGCTGCCCTGATATGGCACAGTGACCACCCAGCCGTGTTCTCGAAGATACGCAACAGCCTGCCGTACGGTGACCTTCGCCACCCCATATCGCCGCATCAATACCCGCTCCCCGGGAATAGCCCGGTTGGGCGCAATATCCCCGCGCTCGATGCGCTCGACAATATCCGCAGCGATCCTACGGTAAATCGGCATATGTACGAACGCCCGAGGCGTACCAGGCCGCCCAACGAACGTCCCTTCCCCACTGACCGTGAACACCAGCCCTCGCGCCCGCAACTCCCGCGCTACCCGCCGAGCGGTGGTCTGGGCGATGAGGTAATCCTTCTGGAGTGCGGCCTCGCTGGGCACAGGCTCGCCGGCCTTGAGCTCGCCACGCTCGATCCGATCGCGAAGCAGGTCAGCAACCTGCACGTAGAGGGGAACACGACCCCCGCGATCCAGCACGCCGGGGATTCTACAATCGTCCTCAACCGGAACTTCCGCCCACCAAGGACCGAACCGGACACCGCCCGTCGCTAAGACGACGCCCCCTGCCTCGGCCAGTGGTTCGGCCGCCCGCGCCTCTGCCTCAGTCGGCGGTTCGACTGCCTGCGCCTCTGCCTCAGCCGGCGGTTCAGGCCGCGTGAGCCCGCCTCGGTCAGCGGTTCGACTACCCGACACTCTTGCCCTAGTCCGCGATGAGTCTCCCCGCACCCCATGCAAGCCGGGCGGTTGCGGCGCGCCTGGTTGACGCCCAACGGCGGCCGTCCAGATGCCGACGTCCGAGGGGGCAGATGCTGCCGAGGTAGCAATCGCACAGTAGCGCGGCCACCGCACAAACCCTGCGTAAGCAACGATTCACGGTGAGGGAGAATGACGGTGGCCGCGATCACTAGTGTGACTGTTGGATCGCACCGGCGCAGGAAATCCGCGAACCTGAAAGAAAAACATCTGGCGAGCGCCGAACCGCGTGGCAGGTATCGGAAGAATACCGCCGACCGCGCCGATGGGGCATTCGCGGACATTGATATCTGGCAGTCAGTGGACGGAGCGGCACTTATATCCACCAGCCAGGCACATGCGTACATATCAGATTACGCACGGGCAGTGCAAAATGGCGGAAAAATGGTGACGGCCATCGCGATCCTCTGAAGACGCAGTTCGGAGGACATCGAGCGCGATGGCCGCGGACAACAGTCTGCCCTCTGAACGGCCTCCGGTGAAGAGCTTCCTGACCGGTGGCTCCGACTTTCTGTTGCGGACCTTGTGGAGAGGGTCGATTGACGCAGTGTCACCGGACGGGGTCGCCACCCGCCCGGTGACAAGGGTGCAGTGGGTGCCTGGTACGCGCCATGGCCCAGCACTGTGCACCGGAGACCGCTGACTATGACACGCCCACAGCAGCCGTCGCCCACGCACCCCGCGTGTCCGCGCATGATCCCGGGCAACGCGCCTGCCCAGACCTCACTTACGAGGATCGGGCTTCACCCGGGATCACACGCAGGACCATGGACATGGCCCCGTGCGACTTCAAGGGGGCATGGCACCATGTCCACGGCGAGTATCGGCCGGCTGACGTCCATAACGGCCTACCCGCGCGATTAGATTCTCATGGTCATCCCTTGGAAAACTGCCGTTCGACGCTATACGCGGGATCATGCCGTTTGTGGAAACCTGCCTCCATCGTCCGATGGGAATTTGATTTATAGCGGAATGCGCCTCCAAGCCGCACCCGAGATGATCACGTGGTCGAGAAGCCGCAATCCGACCGTGTCCGCCGCCTCGAGCAGCCGGGCCGTGGCCTCCAGATCTTCTGGACTCGGATCGAGTGACCCGCCCGGATGGTTGTGAGCGAGCCCGAACACCGCGCCGCCCGCCGTCAGCACCTCCCTGATCACCTCGCGTATGGGCATGACCGTGTGATCGCTGCCGCCCTCGGTCAGCACCGCCCGCTTGAGCACCCGCCCACCGGTGTCGCACGCCACCATGACCAGCCGCTCCTGGGTGCGGTCGTGGAGCAGCGGCGCGCAGGCGTGGGCGAGGTCGGACGTGCTGGTGATGCGTTCGCGCTCGGGCCACGCCTCCGCTCGGCGTACGAGATGAAAGGCCGCCGTCACCCGCGCCGCCTTGGCCGGCCCGATCCCGGGCAACGTGATTAACCGGTGCGGATCCGAACGGCTGAGCCCATCGAGATCCCCACAGTGCTCGATCACCTGGCTGGCCAGGTCGAGCGCGCTGGCTCCCCGAAACCCGGAACCGAGCAGCACGGCCAGCAACTCACGATCGGCCAGCGCGGCGGCCCCACTGGCCATGAGCCGTTCGCGCGGCCGATCACCCTTGGACAGGTCTTTGACTCGCATCGACAACCTCCGCCCCCGTTCTATCAACACCCACCGACAATCCCTGACCTGCACAAACACCCCAATCCCGACCATCGGCAGCTTCCCACCCCACCCACCGAAACCCCGTCCTCCAGGCCGTCGTGGACACCCCTGCCTGCGGCGCATCCCACTGATCTGGCCCTCAGGGAACGCAAGATCGAAAGGACTCGGCGTCGCTTGAGAACGCGCAGCAAAGAGTCGTGGCTCGCATAGGCCGGGACGCGCCGAGGGCGCGCGGCCCAAGGGGCTTGGAGCCTGATGGCAGGGCGACCGGGCGCTGGCGTGCGAGGACCTCCGGGGTGCGAGGACTGCGGAGGGTGGGGGCGCGCGGACGTGAGGGGATGTGAGGGGACGCGGGGACCGAGCGCCTGCCGGCGGCGGGCGCATACCGCGCGCCGCGCATCACGCGTCGCAGGTCGCACACCGCACACCGCACACCGCACACCGCACGTCGTGCGTCGTGCGTCGCAGGTGGCGGGTGGCGGGTGGCGGGTGGCAGGTGGCACGTTGCACGTCGCACGGTGCGCGACGCACGTCGCAGTCGCACGTTGCAGTCGCACGTCGCGCACCGAGCGCCTTCGCGTCGCTGCTGCAGTCGGCGCCGTACAGGTGGTCGGCCCCGGTCGACCTCAATGTCTCGGTCATGGTCTTCACCGTGGACCGCAACAAGTCGGGGTCCCCGGTCCCGATTTGCTGCGCCAGTCGGAGGTCAGGCGGCACACTGTTGTCGCGGCCATCACGTGGTTCCCTTCGATCTTTAATTGCGCCTTCGGAGGATCACGCGATGGCCGTCACCATTTCCCCGGCGCCGTGCCTGTGAGCAGGTCAAACTCCCGCGCTCCTCCGTGGGCGTAACCTTCTCGCGCTGCGCCGGCCCTCTTGCGCCGTACACCGTTGCGGCTGTGCATCCTCGCGTGCTCTCGGCGCTCTGCTCGCCCGCTTCCGTGTGCGGTGGTGCCCGTCCCGCGCCGTGCGTGCCTGGTCGTGCGGGGTTGTGTCCGCCCGCCCGCGCCGAGGTCCAGGTGCCCAAGCTGAATCACAGGTACTTCCTCGGTATAGGGTCAGCGGCAGGCCCGCATCGGTCATCCCCGCGCCACTGCGCACCTCGCGTCGCGTAGCCCACGACTGCCTCCGCGGTCCATCTGTCCCGAGTCAGCCGCGACGCCGCTCGAAGTCAGACGTCCGCCAGGAGGGATGGGCCGCGCTCCGGTTCAGAGGGCAGCAGCGAAAGTGGCGTTGCCGGGGAGATAGGTGTCCCGGCTCAGGACACGTAACGAAGAGCTGGGCTCTGCATGAAGGAGCCCGGCTGGTCAGGGCGGCTCGGAGCAGGGACCGGCGTGGCCGCCAAGTTTCTTGAAAGTGCGGTCGGCGGCGGTGTCAACGACGGGCGGAGCATGGCTAGCGAGGCGCACGCTCGAGAAAAGGTCCGCAAGGGCCTATGCGTGCGCGTGGAGGTCGTGGCCATGCGAGGTCATTGCCCGGCCAGGGGCCGGTGCGGCGGGGTATTCGGCCCGACCGGAGACGAAGCGTCTCTCGGTGTCGCCTGAGGCAGGATCTTGGAGCCGCTGCGCGCAGTGCGTCCCGGTGTGTTCCCGAAGAGGGTACGGAGGGTTGCGCGGCAGGGTGGTCCAGAAGCCGCTTGGGTGACGGCATGGAAAGTATCGCGTGGATGAGTACCGAGGTGGGGAGCTCCGGGCGAGAGAGAAGGTGCTCGCCCGGAGCTCACCGTTCTAGACGGGCATGCTGTACATGACCCGGAATCGGTCGCCCGGGATGACGATGTCGCTCGTCTCCACCGGCCGGTCGCCCGCCCAATGCGTACGCTCCACGTGCAGCACGTGCACGCCGGCCGCCAGGTCGAGAACGTCGCTCTCCACCGGCCGCGGGATGCGGGTGTGCACGCTTTCGACGATCTCCGTGATCTTTATGCCGTGCGCGTACATCCGCGTGACGAATCCCCGCCGGTCCTCGTCGCTGTGGGAGGCGAACTCCCGCATCTCGTACGACGTGGCGAGCTGGAGCGGCCGGCCGTCGCCGCGGAAGACATAGCGGGTCCTGCTCAGCGTCGCTGTCTCGGGCAACCGGAGCCGCCGGGCGATGTCAGGGCCGGCTTCGGTGAGCTCGCTGTGCCAGTCCCACGTCACGCGTCTGCCCTGCGATTGCAGGTCGGCCGCGAAGGGGGCCGGATGATCGAGGAAACGCCATCGATGCAGCGCGGTCAGGTCGGGACGTTCTCGGACGTAATGTCCCGAGCCAACGCGGCCGATGATGAGGCCCTCGCCCGCGAGGACGCGCAACGCATGACGGGCGGCGGTCTCGCCGACCTGATATTTGCGGGTCAGCTGCGCCCGCGAAGGAATGGGCGCGCCGGGGGGAAGGGTGCCGTCGGTGATCTGTCGCCGAATGTCTTCGACGACACGCAGGTAGACCGGATCTGAGGTGGCCACTAGTCCATCCCTGGGGGTTCGTGTGAGGCGTTGCCCCATGTTGCCGTATTCGGCAGGTAACCGACCGTCATCGAAGGACGCTGGAGCCCCAACTTTGCGATGGCGGAAAATTATCGGAGAAACCCTGTAACGCCGGTGTAAGGCCGGCCGATTCTCCGATAGAGGTCGTCGATGTGTGTACCCCCGAGCACATATCGGCGACCTCTTCCATGTCGGCCTTGCCTGACCGCCGCCTACCTTAGTGACGTACGGCCAGGTGAGACCACCTTTTCTTGGTTCGAAGCCAAGGTCTTCTTGACCCTCGGCTCAGCCCCGCCGCATCGGCCGTCCGCCATGTCGAGGCCTGTCCCAGTACGTCCGCGCCTCCTTGTCCCCTTCCGTACGCGAGGGGATGCGTATGCCTAAGTGATCACTCCCTTGAGCGGTCATGCCCAAGAGGATTGCTTCGCGTGGTGCTGCACCGGCTCGGGATGCGGGGTCCCGAGTAGCGAGGCACACGCCGGTTTCAGCTGGAGCGCACCCATAAGGGGCTGGCTTCATGTCGATGCGGGCTGGTTAGACCGTTTCGCAAGGGCGGAGCGCACAAGCGATCGGGATCGTGGGTGAGTGCCACGGTGGCGTAGGTGGTCTGGGTGCCAGGTAACCTGCGTTGAGGGAGTGAGGTCGGCCACGGCGATGCGTCGCAACGGTCGGCTGAGTTGTCCGGTGTCGTGCGCTGAGGCGTACAGATGCTGGCGAAAGGGGGCAAAACACGGCTCCGGGCAGGCGAAGCGGGGTGGCGACGTCCAATGGATTTCTGAATCCGGGTAGCGTTCGCACTATGGCATCGCCAACTGGAACCACCGACGCGCCCTTCGGCCGTATGCTGACCGCGATGGTCACGCCGTTCACCCCCGACGGTGAGGTCGATTACGCGGCTGTGCGACGTCTTGCCACCTATCTGGTGGACGAGCAGCGAAACGACGGTTTGATCGTCAACGGGACGACCGGTGAGTCGCCCACCACCTCCGACGAGGAGAAGCAACGCATCGTCAGCGCTGTGCTGGACGCGGTCGGCGACCGCGCGACCGTGGTTGCGGGGGCGGGGACCAACGACACTCGTCACAGCGTCGAGCTCGCCAAGCAGGCGGCCCGCGCCGGCGCCCACGGCCTGCTCGTGGTGACGCCGTATTACAACAAGCCGCCGCAAGAGGGGCTGTACCAGCACTTCACCGCCGTCGCCGACGCGACCGACCTGCCGGTGATGCTGTACGACATTCCGGGACGCAGTGGCGTACCGATCAAACTTGAGACTTTGCTGCGCCTGGCGCAGCACCCGCGCATCGTGGCTGTGAAGGACGCCAAGGGCGACCTGTTCGCCGCCAGCCAGGTGATGATCTCGACCGACCTGAAGTTCTACTCCGGCGACGACCTGCTCAACCTGGCCTGGCTCTCCCTGGGGGCGGCCGGCTTCGTGAGTGTCGTCGGTCATGTGGTCGGGGCCGAGCTGGCCCGCATGATCGAGCTGCACAAGAGCGGCGACGTCGCGCAGGCCCTGGCCCTGCACAACCAGGTGACTCCCGTCGTGGACGGGATCATGCTGCGTGCGGGCGGCGCGATCATGGCAAAGGCGGCACTGAGCTTGGTGGGGATGCCGGCCGGTCCGGTACGGCTGCCGCTCGTGGACGCCACGGAGAAGCAAATCGCCGAGCTGCGTGCTTGCCTGGTGGCCGGCGGGGTGAAGTTGACAGATACCTAGGAACGGGGAGGAACCGGGAGTTTTGAGAACAAGATCTGACCATGGGGGCCGGGCATGAGCCATCCGCATCCTGAGCTTGGCCCCCCGCCGGCGCTGCCTGAGGGCGGCCTGCGCATCGTCGCGCTCGGCGGGTTGGGGGAGATCGGCAGGAACATGGCCGTCTTCGAGTATGAGGGCCGCCTGCTGATCGTCGACTGCGGGGTGTTGTTCCCCGAGCCCGACCAGCCGGGTGTCGACCTCATCCTGCCCGACTTCGAATACATCAGGGACCGGCTCGACGACGTCGAAGCCGTGGTGCTGACGCACGCCCACGAGGACCACATCGGGGCGGTGCCGTACCTGCTGCGCGAGCGGCGCGACATTCCGCTCATCGGGTCCAAGCTCACCCTCGCGCTGATCGAGGCCAAGCTGACGGAGCATCGCATCCAGCCCGTCAAACGCGAGGTCGTCGAAGGTGAGCGGCACGTGTTCGGGCCCTTCGACTGCGAGTTCCTCGCGGTCAACCACTCCATCCCCGACGCTCTGGCCGTCGCCATCAGGACTCCCGCCGGCATCGTCCTGCACACCGGCGACTTCCGCATGGACCAGTTGCCGAGCGACGGTCGCCTCACCGACCTCGGCGGCTTCGCCAGACTCGGCTCCGAGGGCGTCGACCTGCTGATGTCGGACTCCACCAACGCCGAGGTGCCGGGGTTCGTCACCAGCGAACGGGAGATCGCGCCCGTCATCGACGAGGTGATCCGCACCTCCGAGCAGCGCGTCATCGTCGCCAGCTTCGCCTCGCACGTGCACCGCATCCAGCAGGTCATGGACGCCGCCGCCAAGCACGGCCGCAAGGTGGCGCTGGTCGGACGGTCGATGGTGCGCAACATGGGCGTGGCCCGCGACCTCGGCTATCTCAAGGTGCCGCCGGAGCTGATCGTCGACTCCCGCGACATCGAGGAATGGCCGCCCCAAGACGTGGTGCTGATCTGCACCGGCTCCCAGGGCGAGCCGATGGCGGCACTGTCGCGGATGGCCAACCGCGATCACCCCATCCGCATCGCCGCGGGTGACACGGTGCTGCTGGCCTCGTCGCTGGTGCCCGGCAACGAGACCGCGGTCAACAAGGTCATCAACGGCCTGACCAGGTGGGGCGCCCGCGTCGTGCACAAGGGCAACGCCAAGGTACACGTCTCCGGTCACGCGGCCGCGGGCGAGTTGCTGTACGTGCTCAACCTGACGCGTCCCTCCAACTTCATGCCCGTGCACGGCGAGTGGCGTCACCTGCGGGCGCACGCCAAGCTGGCCGAGCTCACCGGCGTGCCCGAGGACCACATCGTGATCGCCGAGGACGGCGTCGTGGTGGACCTGGTCGACGGGCGGGCGCGGATCGCGGGCGCCGTTCACGCCGGATACGTCTACGTCGACGGCTCGTCCGTGGGTGAGATCACCGACACGTCCCTGAAGGATCGCAGGATCCTCGGCGACGAGGGGTTCATCTCCGTGGTCGTCGTGGTCGACTCCAACACCGGCAAGCTCACCGCGGGGCCGGAGATCCACGCGCGTGGGTCGGGCATCGACCCGGTGCAGTTCGACGGGTTCATCCCGCAGATCCAGCGGGCCCTGGAGGAGAAGGCCGCGGACGGCGTGATCGACACGCAGGAGATCCGCCGGGTCGTGCGGCGTACGGTGGGTCGCTGGGTGAGCGACACCTACCGCCGTCGGCCGATGATCATCCCGGTGGTGCTCGAGGTGTGAGCCTCCGGACGGTACGGCAGGTGTCTTCGCCTGCCGTACCCGCCCGGGGGCCGGCGGCTTGCGCGCCGCCTGGTGGTTGCGCATGTCAGACGTCCCTTCGGCGTACCAGTACGGTGGCGGCGATAAGCGGGACGGCCGCGTAGCCGATCATGACGGCGGCTGCTCCCAGCGGGGACAGCAATGAGCCGTAGACCGAGGAGGCGTTGCTGTCGCCGATGAGCTGGCGGGGCAACGCGCCGATCATCAGTGACCCGAGGGTCTCGCTCCAGGGCTCGGGGAGGTTGCCGATGATGATCGGCAACACGTAGACGAGACCTGCGACGACGGCGATCGCGGCCGCCGGTGAGCGCAGGAGCGCCCCCAATCCGAGGCCGAGCAGCGCGAACACGGGCACCGTCAAGGTGAGCGCGATCAGGAGCGGTAGCCGGTCGCCGAAGGCGGAGGCGTAAGCGCCGGCGAATCGGTCGCCGATCGCACTCCTGACCGCCGCGTACGTGCCGAAGACCGCCACTGCTCCGATGACCAGGGACAGGACCGTGACGGTCGCCGCCTTGGCTGCCAGCAGGGGCCAGCGGCGGGGCACGATCGCGAAACTCGTTCTGATCAGGCCCGTCGTGTACTCGGACGTCATGGCCAGCACGCCGAGGACGCCCATCGCCAGCTGAGGGACGATCACAAACACCTCTTCCAGGTACGCGATCCTGGCGATGGCCTGCCGCCCGGGTGAGGCGGCGTCGTACGTGCCCGCGACCGTGACGGCGAGCGCGAGGCCCAGGAGGATGGTGCTGAGGGCCAGTCCGACGGTCAGGTAGGTCGAGCGGACCGACCGCATTTTCAGGTATTCAGAGGTCAGAACGCTCATTGCGCATCCACTCCGTCGTCAGGGTGAGCAGGGTCTGCTGAGTTATCAGGGAACAGGGAGCGCGTCGGTCGTAAGCGGGGCAGGGCGTCTGCGGGTTCTTACGCACAGGTATGCGCGGGGCGGACATGCGCGGGCGTATGTCGGGTCGTCGCGTGCGGGCGTGCGTTGGGTGATCACGTGCGGGCGTGTGTCGATCGTCACGTGCGGGTGCGCGTCGAGTTGTCGTATGCAGGTGTGCGTTGGGCCGCATGGTCACAGGGCCGGGTATACGCCGGGCATCACAGGGTTAGGCGAGGGCGGGTTGTCAGGGCCGAGGCGAGGACTGGTGGTGACACGAGCGGTCGTTCGGTGGGCCACCGGTCATGCGTCTCTCCATTTGAGAGCGGAGTAGCCGACGGCGAGGGCGATGGTCGGGTATGCGACGAGTAAGGCCAGCGCGGCCCAGGGTGGCAGGAAGCCGTCTCCTAACTGCGAGGACACACGCTGACCGCCGATCTGGGGCGCGAGGTTCGGCAGGAGGACCGAGGCCATGCGCGCGTTCCACGGAGACGGCAGGTAGGTGACCACCCCCGGCACGATGAACAGCAGCGCGACCAGCGACGCGATGGCGCCCGCCGTGGAGCGGATGGCGGCGCCGAGGCCGAGCCCCACCAGTGCCAGGGCGGTCACCGACAGGCCAGAGGCGAGCACAGTGGTCCAGCTCTCGGCGAACGAAACCTCGTTGAATCCGAGATGGCGGCCGTTCGCGATCAGTCGGCTCATGGCGAAGGTGACCAGGAGTACGGCGTTGGCCGTCACCAAGGTCGCCAGCCCCACCACCGCGGCCTTGGCCAGGAGTAAGGCACCGCGCTTGGGGGCCGTGACGAGACTGGTGCGGATCAGGCCGGTGGCGTACTCGGAAGTGATCGCCAGCACGCCCAGCACGGCCAGGCTGATCTGCAGGAGCGGCAGGATGCCCTGCTCGGGAGCGGCGGCGCTCAGCGTGCCGCGGACGCCGGCCAGGTCGCGCACGTAGAGCGTCCAGCCAATGCCCAGGACCACCATGAGGGCTGCCGCGCCAAGCGCGTAGTAGGTCGAGCGAACCGAGCGGAGCTTCAGCCACTCCGAAGCGAGGACCGACTTCATCGGGTAGCTCCGTATTGCACGCTGCCGGCCGTCAGGGCGAGGTAGGCGTCTTCGAGCGAGGGGTGGCGGGCCGTCAGCTCGGCGACCGTGGCCTGGGCGATGAGCCTGCCCCGGCCCACGATGACGATGCGCTCGGCGGTGAGGGCCATCTCGCTCATGAGGTGGCTGGAGAGCAGGATCGTGCGGCCTTCGGCGGCCAGCGCGCGCATGAGGTCGCGGATCCAGCGCACGCCGTCGGGGTCGAGACCGTTGACCGGCTCGTCGAACATCAGCACCCCGGGGTCGCCGAGCAGCGCGGCGGCGATGCCGAGGCGCTGTTTCATGCCCAGAGAGAAACCGCCCACGCGTTTGCGAGCCACGCCCGCGAGGCCGACCTGCTCGAGCACCTCGGAGACGCGCGCGGAGCCGATGTCGTTGGTGAGGGCGAGGCTGAGCAGGTGGTTGTAGGCGCTGCGGCCGCCGTGGACCGCTCCCGCGTCGAGGAGCGCGCCGACCTCGTGCATCGGTCTGCGCAGCGACGTATATCGGCGGCCGTTGACCAGGGCCTGGCCGGAGGTCGGCGCGTCGAGCCCGAGGATCAGGCGCATCGTGGTCGACTTGCCCGCGCCGTTGGGGCCGAGGAAGCCGGTGACGTGACCGGGCTCGACCGTGAAGGACAGGTCGTCGACGGCGAGGATGGAGCCGTAGCGCTTCGTCAGGTGCTGAAGTTCGATCACGGCGTAAAGAATGCTGGGCGGCGGCGGGCCGGCGCGTCGGACCACGGTTCGAACTTCAAGGTCAGACCCTGGGTTGACGTGCCACGCCGCCGCAGCGGCTACGGTTCAACGCGTGAACGACACGCATCCCTTCTTCGCCAGGCGCCTCAGCCGGCGCCAGTTGGTCGTGCTCGACCTGGTCGCGGGGCTGTGCCTGGCGTTCCTGCTCTTCACGGTCATGGTCAACGCCGTCACGATGCCGCCATGGATGCGGCTGGCCCTTCCGCTCGGGCTAGGGCTGCCGCTCGCCGTGCGCAGGGTGTTTCCCATGCCCGTCTTCTGCCTCACGCTGGTGCTCGCCCTCTATGCCGCGCTGGTCGGCGCCGTGGGACTTGCCTATCTGGCGCCCGCGTACGCGCTGTACATCGTCGCCCTGTCTGACCGGCTCGGCGCGGTGGTGCCGACGTCGGCCATCGCGGCGGTGAGCCTGGTCACCGTCCTGGGGCTGACGGTGGCCGGCACGTCGCGAGTCGGGGCGCCCGACTGGGTGGTCCATCTCGACCAGCCGCTGCTGGGCATCGGGGCGCTGGGCGGGGCATGGACGATCGGCAGGGCGGTGCAGGAGCGTAGGTCGTACGCGGCGCGTGAGGCCGAGCGGCTGGCGGCGCAGGCCGTCACGGAGGAGCGGTTAAGGCTCGCTCGTGAGCTGCATGACGTGGTCACGCACAGCGTGGGACTGATCGCCATCAAGGCGGGGGTCGCCAATCACGTTCTGGCGTCCAGACCGCAGGAGGCGCACGATGCCTTGCGGGTGATCGAGACGGCCAGCCGGAGCGCGCTCGTGGAGATGCGTCACCTGCTGGGCGTGCTGAGATCGTCGGACGCTCCCGACCGCGCGCCCGCGCCCGGACCGGCCGGCATAGAGCGGCTGGTGGAGCAGGCACGGCTGGCGGGGGTGGACGTGGACCTCGACCTCCACTTCGCATCGGATGCTGCTGCCGGTGGTTCGGCGGCCAGCGGCTCGGCGACCGCCGACGCCGGGGCCAGCGGTTCTGGGGGCGGCGGATCTGCGGTCCGTGGTACTGCGGTCGGTGGCCCGGTAGCTGGTGGTTTGTCGACTTCGTCGGGTGCTGGCTCCTCAGCCGGTGGTTCGCCGGCGGGCAACTCGGTGGTCGACGGTCATGTGGCCGGCGGTCGTGCGCTCGGAGGCCGTGCGGTCGGGGGCTTTGCAGCTCGTGGTTCTACTGACGGTGGGTCGTGGGCCGGTGGTGCGGCGGCGGGCAGCTCGATGGTTGAAGGTCATGTGGCCGGAGGTCGTGCGGTTGGCGGTTCTGCAGCTGGTGGTTCTGCGGACGGTGGGTCGTCGGCTGGTCGTGTGGGGGATTGGGCGCGGCTGCCTGAGGGCGTGGGGCTGTCGGTCTACCGCATCGTGCAGGAGGCGCTCACGAATGTGGTCAAGCACGCCGCACCTGCTCGGTGCCGGGTGACCGTGGTGGCGGATGAGAAGGAGGTGCGGATCGAGGTGCTTGATGACGGCCCGAGGAGACGCACCTCGCCGTCCGATGGCTCGGGGCATGGCCTGATCGGCATGCGAGAGCGGGTCAGTATGTACGGCGGTACGTTCGAGGCGGGGAGCCGTCGTGGGCGGGGGTTCCGGGTTTTCGCGACATTGCCTTATGGGGAGGTTTTGTGATTCGCGTGGTCGTCGCCGATGATCAGGCGCTTATTCGGGGGAGCTTTACCGTACTGGTCGATTCTGAGCCTGATCTTACGGTGGTGGGTGAGGCGGCGACTGGAGCGGAAGCCGTTGCCGTCACGCTGGAGCAACGGCCTGATGTGGTGTTGATGGATGTACGGATGCCGGAAATGGACGGTATCGAAGCCACGCGTCGCATCAAAGACGTTTCCCGAGTGCTCGTCGTGACCATGTTCGACCTTGACGCTTATGTGTATGACGCGCTCCGAGCGGGGGCCAGCGGATTCCTCCTGAAGGACACGCCGCCTGCGGATCTGCTCGCCGCCGTCCGCGTGGTCGCCCAGGGAGAAGCGCTGCTGGCGCCTGCGGTGACGAGACGGTTGATCGAGGAGTTCACGCGGGCTCCCGTTCTGCCGAGGGTGAAAGGACTGAACGGCGTAACCGAGCGGGAAAAGGAAGTGTTAATGTTGATCGCGAGGGGCTTGTCGAATAACGAGATAGCTGCCCATCTGCAAGTGAGTCTGGCGACAGTGAAGACGCACATCACCCGGTTGCTGGCCAAGTTGGAGGCCCGGGATCGGGCGCAGCTCGTTATCGCGGCATATGAAAGTGGGCTGGTTGCGGCCGCCGGGTGATGTGTGAGCAGGGTGTTGATGATGATAGCCTTGGTTTTCGATCAGGTCTCAGTTTGATGCATTCATGATGCTTTTGCTTGCCAGGCCAAGTGCGCTCCGCCGAACGGGCCCTGCCTTTTCGCGACTGCGTCGAGAAGCCAGCGTGCTGATTCTTCCGCTTGTTTGATCAACTCGGTGGGATAGTTCAAGAGAAGCTGATGCTCGGCGAATTCGTCTTCGTCGTCGAGAATGAGACGTCCGTTCCTCAGCCTGATGACGTCCAGGTCGAGGTCGAGCATGGTGACCTCGTCGTCTCTCCACTCCGGGACCGTGGTGACGTCGATGTAGAGGTCGCTCTTGTGGGGCGGGATGTGAAATGAGGCAGTCCACCAGGCGTTTCGGGGGAACAGCATGGTGACCGGGGTCTTCCAGGTGACGGGCGGGGCATCGCCTTTACGGGCTAACGTCCCGCCGGGCACGTCCACCCAGACGCCGTGCTCGTCCTCACCGAGCACGCGGCCGGGATGGTTCCAGTGCAGTGCGCCCCCGTACTTTCTGAAGACGATTAGCACATCGTTCATGCGGTCATACGTATCCGGAGCCAGTGCGGCTCACACGGAATCTCAGGTGTTGGGGCCGTAGCAAGCACGACGGGGGTTCCAAGGAACGCGACGGTGTCAGAGGTGGCCAATCCTTCGGACCGGCGGCGCTGTACCGACCCCAAACGGTGTGCGAGGAGGTGGGCGGGGATGACGGACCTTTGCTCGGCAGAAGCTGTGGGATGCAGGAAAGTACGCGAGGAGGCGGGGTTGCTCCTCGCCGAGGCCGTGCGCTGGCGGAAGGTTGCACAGCCCGAATCGTGGCTCGAGGGTGACGCCGGGGACAGTGCGGCGGTACGGGATCGGCCCGGGTGTGAGAACGCGGTGGTGAGGGTGGGCCGGTTGACGGTGAGGGTGGGGTTTGCATCTCGCGGGACCGGCATCCCGCAAGGGGCTGCATTCCGCGTAAGGCCGCATCGCGGGGGTTGGCGTTCGCGTAAGGCCGCGTCGCGGGGGTTGGCGTTCGTGTGAGGCTGCGTCGCGGGGACCGGTATTCGCGTGGGGTTGCATCTCGCGTGGGGCTGCATTCCGCATGGGGGTCCCCTCGTGGGGCGGGGTTCAAGGTGCGGCGGTGAGAGGGCGAGAGGCAGCGGTGAGGGTGGCGTTCGGGGCGGCGAGTGCTGTGCGTGGGGCGGTGCTTAGGTCGGGGTGGTGAGGGCGTGAGGGTGCGAGCCGGGGCGTGGAGGTGTGGGGTGGTGGAGTGGGCTGGGAGGCCGGAGTGGTTCGGGAACGTGCGGCCGGCCTCCCTTCCCCCCCCGGCACAGACCTTGTGGATTAGGACAGGAGGGTGAGGGCCTGCGCTAGGGCTGACAGTCGCTGGGGGGAGGCTAGGCCGGCGTGGTACAGGTGGTATTCCGTGGCTCCTGCCTTGCTGTACGTCCTCAGCTGGTCGGCCAATACCTCTGGGTCGGCGGGGCGTGGGGGGAGGGCCAATACGTAGGCGCCTACTCGTTGGGGGTCGTTCGTCAGAGTCTTGAGGTGAGTCAGGCGGGTGGCGTCCGTGGATGGGTCGCCCCAGCAGTTGGCTACCAGGACGTCGGCGTTCGGTTCGCCTGCGGGGAGAGGGGCGAAGGCGCCTGTCGACCAGGGGTCGGGGTTGGCATGGAGGGTGATGGGGACGTGGGGGGCGGTTTCCTTCGCCACTGTGATCAGGCGTTGGCGGAGGGTGGTGGTCAGGGTGGTGCGGGCTTGGCGTACCTCGTCTGCCAGGTCGCCTAGGGCTTGTTCGGCTGAGAGGGGAGGGGCGATGGTGCGTGCTGTGCCCGGTGTTGTCTGCGTGGCGGTGGCTTCGGAGTGGGGGCTGGGTGTTGTGGTCCGGTCTATTGCGGAGCGGACCACTGACCTTGTCTGGTCGGGGTATCGGGTGGCGCAGTTCTTGCAGAAGCACAGGGAGAGGAGGTCGATGTCCGCCGGGGTCCAGTCGGCGCCGGAGGTCTTTTCGTGGACGGTTTGGTGGCCGAAGCCCATGGGGCCGCAGGCCTCCAGGATCAGGCCGTCCGGTTCTCCCAGCGTCAGGGTTTCTCTGACCAGGCTCTCGCAGTATTCGATGACGTCCTCGTGCGATGGGCACAGGGCGTACGGGTACGCGTCGCCGAAGGCGTTGCGGACGACTAGGTCGGGGTTGGCGGCGCCGAGGTGGGAGTTATGGGTGAGGACCGTCCAGGCGTGCACCTGGAGGCCGACTGCCTTGAGGGCGTCCCTGGCCTGGAGGTAGGCGTCGGCCGGGGTCCAGGTAGGGGCGGCGGGTACCAGGCGGGACCAGGAGGCGGGGCGGATGGGGAGGTAGAAGGCCGGGTACGGCACGTCCAGCACGCGGTGGGCCGGATGGTACGGCGTGGCCGCTCGTGTCGAGTGGTAGCTGGCGGCCAGTGCGACCGCCTCGACGCCCAGGTCGGCCAGACGGCTGGGGGCCGACGGGTCACCGACCACGTCCCAGGGGTACAGGTAGGCGACGTTCACCACAGGGTCTCCTTGCTGGAAGTGTCTTCGTTACGGATGGGGGATAGGTCGATGGATTTGTCGATGGCAGCCATAGGAAAGGGGTTAGGGGTGTTCCTTGCCAAGCGGAACGGAGGAACGGTGGGGTTCAGTCCGGTCCTTGCCGGTAGCGGTCTGTGGGTGACGGTCCTCGCAGATAAAGGTCGGTGGGGTCCGTTCGCGCGCATTTGAGTCGGTGGTTCGTTCCGCGCGAATGGGAGTCGGTCCGAGCCGTCCCTCGGCATTGGAGTCCGTAGGTGAGGAACCGTAGGTGCCGGTCCGTGGGCCACGGTTCGTAGGGCACGGTCCGTGGGGGCACGGTTCGTGGGGGCACGGTCCATGGGGGACGGTTCGTGGATGGGGGTGCTTCCCAATCTGATCGCAGGCCAGCCAGGCGCGCTTTCCCCCTGTGGGGCAAGGGTGGAGAGCGCTTCGGCCTCGGTCTGAGGTGGGAGAGGGAGCTTTCGGCCGGGGACCGAAGGTGGTGAGGGGTTTCGCTCTCAGGTTGAGGGCAGGACAGAAGGCTTCTGCCCTCAACCTGAGGGGTTTCTGCCCCCCGCCTGGGGTGGGCGAGAGGACCTCTGCCCGCAGCCTGAGGCTGGGGGTGAGGGAGAAGGCTTCCGTCCCGAGCCTCAGGGTGGGTGTAGGGGCTTGCGGCTTCAACCTGAGGTGGGTGGAAGGGTCTTCTGGCCTGGCGTGGGGTAGATGAGGGAGCTTGCCCTGTCCGACCAGAGGTGGGCGGAGAAATTTTGCGGCTCTGGCGGGAGGCAGGTGGGGCAGCTTGTTGTGCCTGACCGGCTGGGGGCGCAGGAGGCTTCCGCCGCTGACTGGGGGTGGGCACTGAAGACTTCCGTCTCCGGTCAGAGGTGGGCACTGAAGACTTCCCGTCTCTGGTCAGAGGTGGGTGCGGAGGGTTCCCGTCTCCGGTCAGAGGTGGGCGCGGGAGGCTTCCGTCCCTGGCCAGAGGTGGGTGCGGAGGGTTTCCGTCTTTGGCCGGAGGTGGGGGGAGCGGGGTTCTGTCTTTGAGCAGAAGCGGGGTGAAGAGGGGCGTGTTGGCCAAGGGCGGGTTACCAGCGGGGGCGGGTGGCGGTGAAGGACGGGGTGAAGCGTTGCATGTACGACGTGTCGTCCCGTGCCGTGATTCCGCACTTCTTGTACTGCTCGTTCATCGTCGACAGCGCGTCGCGGTCGAGTTCTACGCCGAGGCCCGGAGCGGTGGGGACGGGGACGGCGCCGTTCTCGAAGCGGAGGGCGCCGGGCTTGACCACGTCCTGGCCGTCCTGCCAAGGCGTGTGCGTGTCGCAGGCGAACGTCAGGTTCGGGGTGGCGGCGGCCAGGTGGGTCATGGCGGCCAGGCTGATCCCGAGGTGGGAGTTGGAGTGCATCGACATCGACAGGCCGAAGGCGTCGCACATCGCGGCCACCTGCGACGAGCGTACGAGGCCGCCCCAATAGTGGTGATCGAGGAGGAGTACGCCGATCGAGCGGGCGGCCATGGCGGGCGGGAAGTGTTCGGGGGTGACCACGCACATGTTGGTGGCGAGGGGCATGGGGACGGCGGCGGCGACCTCGCCCATGCCGTCGATGCCCGGCGTCGGGTCCTCCAGGTACTGGAGCGTGCCCTCGAGTTCGCGGCCCACGCGGATCGAGGTCGCCACCGACCAGGCGGCGTTCGGGTCGAGGCGGAGGGGCACGCCGGGGAACGCGTCGTGCAGGGCACGGATCGCGGAGATCTCCTGGTCGGGCGGATAGACGCCGCCCTTGAGCTTGATGGACGCGAAGCCGTACTCGTCGATGAGCAGTTTCGCCTGCTGCACGATGCCCGCTTCGTCCAGGGCGGCGCCGAAGCGGTCCGGCTCCTCGCCGGGGTGGCCGGCCCACTTGTAGAAGAGGTACGCGCTGTACGGGACGGCGTCCCTGACCTTGCCGCCCAGCAGGTCGCTCACCGGCACGCCGGCCGCCTTGCCGCGGATGTCGAGGCAGGCCACCTCGAAGGGGGAGAAGACGCGGTCGATGCTCTTCTCCTTGGTGGCGGCACCGGTCAGGCCATGGAGGTCGGTCACCGTGCCGCCGACGGTCGCGGCGATCCTCGCGTACATCTCGTTGAGCGCGTGGACGTCGAGGCCGACCACAGCATTGGCGCAGTCGCGTACCTTGGCGAGATGGTGCAGGTCACCGTAGGTCTCGCCCAGCCCGCTCAGACCTTCGTCGGTGACGACCTCGACAATGGTACGCAGGGCCCACGGCTCGTGGACTCCGGCGGCGTTGAGAAGAGGCGGATCCCTGAAGGCGACGGGAGTTACGTGGACCTGCCTGATGATCATGCGCTCGCCGTTCATGTATGTGAACAATGGCCAGATTTGTGGACAAGTTGCCGCAACTGTAAGAATCAGGTGGAAGAAGTGTCAAGCATCCGAAGGGCCTTTCGATGATCTACGGACACGACCCCAGGACCGGCGCAACCGTGGGCGCCGCCCTGCCCGAGACCGACAGCGCCGGTGTCGACAGGATCGTTTCCGCGGCGGCCGCTGCCGGGGCGGCGTGGCGGGCGACGCCGGCGGCCGAGCGGGCCGTCGCGCTGGAAGCCGTCGCCGACGCGCTCTCCGCCCACGTGGACGAGCTGTGGCAGCTCGCCGACCAGGAGACCGCGCTCGGTGAGGGACGCCTGCGCGGCGAGGTCGCGCGTGCCGCGGGGCAGTTCAGGCTGTTCGCCGAGGTCATCAGGGACGGCGGCTACCTTGAGGCGATCATCGACCACGCTGACGCCTCGCTGACGCCGCCCAGGCCCGACGTACGCCGGATGAAGCACGCGCTGCCGGGTGTGGTGGCGGTGTTCGCGGCCAGCAACTTCCCGTTCGCGTTCTCGGTGGCCGGTGGCGACACCGCCTCGGCGCTGGCGGCCGGGTGCCCCGTGGTCGTCAAGGCGCATCCCGGGCACCCCAACACGTCCGAGCGGGTCGCCAAGATCATCAGCGAGGCGCTGCCGAACCCCGACCTGCTCGGCCTGGTCCAGGGCATGCAGGCCGGTGCCGACCTTGTCCAGCACCCCGCGGTCGTCGCGGCCGGGTTCACCGGGTCGGTGGCCGGCGGCAAGGCCATTCAGAAGCTGATCGACGAGCGGGAGACGCCCATCCCGTTCTACGGCGAGCTCGGCAGCGTCAACCCCGTGGTCGTGCTGCCGTCGGCGCCGGTCAAGGAGGTGGCGGCGGGGTTCGCCGCGTCGCTGACGCTCGGGGTCGGGCAGTTCTGCACCAACCCCGGCCTGCTGTTCGTGCCCGAGGATGACGAGCTGCGCAAGGCGATCGTGGAGGCCGTCGAGGGTGCGGCAGGCGGTCCCATGCTGGCCGAGCGCATCCGTGACGGTTACCTCGGCGGCGTCGAGCGGCTGGGTGAGCTGCAGCTGCTGGCCGAGGGCAAGCCGGGCGAGGGCAGCTGGGCGGTCACGCCGAAGGCGTTCACCGCCGACCTCGACACGTTCGCGGCCAAGCTGCCGGAGATCGGGGAGGAGTGCTTCGGGCCCGCCGCCATCGTGGTCACCTACCGCGACGTCGCCGACCTGCGGCCGGTGCTCGAGCGGCTCGAAGGGTCGCTGACCGCCAGCGTGCACGGGGTGGCGCCGGAGGAGGCGTCCGAGGTCGTCGAGGTGCTGGGCAGGAAGGCCGGGCGGCTCATCTGGAACGGGTGGCCGACCGGGGTCGCGGTGTGCTGGGCCATGCACCACGGCGGGCCTTGGCCGTCCGCCACCACGACCTCCACGTCGGTCGGGGCCACCGCGATCGAGCGGTGGGTGGCGCCGACGGCGTACCAGGACTGGCCGGAGGCGCTGCTGCCTGAGGAGCTCAAGGACGCGAACCCGCTGTCCATCCCGCGCCGAGTGGACGGCCGCCTCCAGGTGTGAGCCTTCGGACGAGGTGAGTCTGCAGGAGGGCTCGCCGAACCGGGCGATGGGGTGATTCCCCACCTCGGAGGTGAGTCTGCAGGAGGGCTCGCCGAACTGGGCGATGAGGTGATTCCCCACCTCGCCCGGTCCGGCGGGCCCTTCGTCGTTCCGGCCTCGTGGGTCTGGTGGCCGCACACGGAAGATGAAGGGCCCGGACGAAGGGATGAAGGGTCCCGGACGCGGGGGATGGATGAAGGGCCCGGATGTGAGGGGGGAAGCTCGCGTGCGCGACCAGCCGAGGGGCGGCAGGGAGGCGCGCCGCGGAGAGAGCCGCGGAGAGATATGAGCGCCCCGGTGGGCTATCGGGTGTCGGGGGGCCATGTGGAGGGGCCGCATGTGGAGGGTGACATGGGGAGGGGCGGCATGGGGAGGGGCGGCGCAATCGGGGGTATTGCGCGGAGTGCTCGTGGGCGCAAGGGGGAGCGGCCTGAGTGGGTGGTTGGGCGTGAGGGAGAGGACGCTCCAGCGCGCTCGGGCGGTGATCGGGCGCGACCGGGCGCGGCCGGGCCCGATCGGCGCGTCCGAGCGCGGCTGAGCGGCTGAGCGGCTGAGCGGCTGAGCGTCCGAACGGCCGAACGTCCGAGCGGCTGAGCGGCCGAGCCGCTGAGCGTCCGAGTGGCCGAGTGGCCGAGGGCGGGGACGGGTTAGGGGCCGGTCAGGGAAAGGCCCGTATTGAGGATCTCCTCGAGTTTGTCCAGGTGCTCTCGGTCGGGGTCCACCAAGGGGGCTCGGACGCCGCCCACCTCCAGCCCCCGCATCCGTACGCCCGCCTTGACCAGAGAGACGGCGTAGCCGGGGGCGAGGTCCCTGAGCTGGACGAGGGGGAGGTAGAAGCCGGTCAGCAGGCGTTGGACCAGGACCTCGTCGCCGCCGGTGACGGCCTTGTGGAAGGCGAGGGCGATCTCGGGGGCGAAAGCGAAGACGGCGCTGGAGTACAGGGTGACGCCGAGGCCGCGGTAGGCGGGCACGGTCAGTTCGGCGGTGGGGAGGCCGTTGAAGAAGGTGAAGGGCTCCGAGGTGGCCTGGCGGACGGTCAGGATGATGCGTTGCAGCAGGTCGAAGTCGCCCAGGCCGTCCTTGAAGCCGATCACCTGGGGCACGTCGGCGGCGAGCGTGGCGACGGCGGACGGGGTGAAGCGGGCGGTGCCGCGCTGGTAGACGATGACGGGCAGGTCGGTGACGGAGGCGATGTCGCGGACGTACCGGATGAGGCCGGAGGTGGGGCCGGTGACCAGGTAGGGCGGCATGAGCAGCAGGCCGTCGGCGCCCTGGGAGGCGGCGGCCCGGGCGAGCGCGCGGGCGGTGGGGAGCGGGCCGCCGGCTCCGGCGAAGACGGGGACGCGGCCGGCGGTGGCGGTGACGGCGGTGGAGACGACCCGGGTGTATTCGGCGGGGTCGAGGGCGTTGAACTCGCCGGTGCCGCACGCGGCGAACACTCCTCCGGCTCCGGCGGCGACCCCGGCGGCGACGTGGCGGGCGAGGACGGGTTCGGCGAGGCCGCCGTCCTGGCCGAAGGGGGTCACGGGGAAGAAGAGAACGCCGTCTAACCGCATCAACGGTCCTTCCTGGGGACTAGCGGATGCCCTCCCTGCGCAGGGTGGCAGCCAGCTTGCGGGTGTGTTTGATGATTGATTCGGTGATGCGCTCGACCTCGGCGGGCGGCAGCCCGGCGGGCATCGAGCAGCTGATCGCGTCGGTGGCCGGGATGCGGTAGTCGACCGCGACGGCCACGCAGGCCACGCCGGGTGTGCCCTGCTCGCGTTCGTAGGACCAGCCGCGGGTGCGGACCTGGTCGAGTTCGCCGGTGAGTTTGGTCAGGTCGGTGATGGTGTGCTCGGTGAGCGCGACGAGCGGGGCCGGGAGCAGGGCGACCACCTCGTCATCGGTGAGCTGGGCGAGCAGCACCTGGCCGAGCGCGGTGACGTGGGCGGGCAGCCGCCGCCCGACGCGGGGGATGACGTGGTCGGCCTCGCGCGACTCGCGGGTGGCGAGGTAGAGGACGTGGGCGCCGTCGCGCCGGGCGAAGTGTACGGTCTGCCCGATCTCGTCACGGAGGTCCTCCAGGCAGTCCTGGGCGAACGGCAGCGCCGGGTCCTTGTCGAGGTAGGCCGTGCCGGTCAGCAGCGCGTGGGGGCCGATCCCGAAGGCGGACCTGGCCGAGTCGGTCTCGACCCAGTTGAGCTCGACGAGCGTGCGCATGAGCGCGTGCAGGCTGCTGCGCGGGAACCCGGTGCGCTGCTGCAGCTCGGAGAGCGTCAGGTGGTCGTGCGACTCGGCGAGCGTCTCCAGGATGCGTACGGTCCGCTCCGCGGACTTGACCAGCGGGGGCTGCTCCATGCTCATCCCATCTCGTATCCTTCGGCGGCTTCGGACATCCAGGATATTGGATAGCGTCCAGATACATGGACGCCTAACCCTTGACCGCGCCGCTCGTCAGACCGCGCATGAACTGCCGCTGGAAGGCCAGGAAGGCGATGATCGACGGCAGCAGCGCCAGCAGCGAGGCCGCCAGCAGCACGCCGATCCCGACCTCCTCGTCGGAGCGGAGCGAGCGTAGCGCGATGGGCAGGGTCCACATGTCCGACTCGGGGGCCACGATCAGCGGGAGCAGGTACTGGTCCCAGATCATGGTGAAGCCGAAGACGCCGATCACGCCGAGCGCCGGGCGGCACAGCGGCACGATGATGGTCGCGAAGATGCGCAGCTCGCCGGCCCCGTCGATGCGCGCGGCCTCCTCCAGCTCCACCGGCACCTCCTTCATGAACTCGGTCATGACGAGGATGGAGAAGCCCCAGGCGCCGACGGGCAGGATCATGCCCGCGTACGTGCCGATGAGGTTGACGTTCAGCAGCGGCATGTCGGCGAGGACGAGGGAGAGCGGGATCGCGATGATCTCCTCGGGGAGCATCATCGTGGTGAGCATGAGCAGCATCGCGAACGTCATGCCACGGAACTTCTTGCGGGCCAGCGCGTACGCCGCGAAGACGCTCACCAGCACCTGCAGCAGCAGCCCGAAGCCGACGACGATGAAGGAGTTCAGCAGGTAGAGGTAGACGTTCTTGTCCTTGGCCTGGATGAAGTTCTCCAGCGTGAACTCGTCCGGCCACAAAGAGAAGGAGGTCGGGTCGAGGGTCTTGCTGAACGAGCTCATCAGCAGCCCGACCAGCGGCCCGGTGAAGACGATCACCATCGCGGCGTAGATGAGGACCTTGCCGACGCGGGCGACCGGGCCCCGCCGCGCCTCCAGGCCCAGCGCGCTGTCGAACTTCATGTCGCCTGCCTCCTGCGCAGCATCTGCACGATCACGGTGAGCGCCAGCGTGGCGAGGAACAGCACGATCCCGCCCGCCGAGGCGACGCCCAGCTCGTTCTTCTGGAAGCCGAGCTTGTAGATCAACGTCATGAGCACCTCGGACGAGCCGTTGGGGCCGCCGTTGGTGAGCACGTAGACCTCGACGAAGACCCGCAGCCCGCGGATGGCGGCCAGGGTGAACAGGATCCAGAACACCGGCCGCAGCGCCGGCAGCGTGATGTGGCGCAGCCGCCTCCAGGTGGAGGCGCCGTCCACGGCGGCCGCCTCGTACAGCGCGCGGTCCACGCCGACCAGCCCGGCCAGGAAGATCATCATGTCGTACGGCGTCCCGCGCCAGATGCTCATCAGCATGATCGACCAGAGCGAGGAGTTCTCGCTGGCCAGCCAGGGCTGCGGGTCGATGCCCGTCCAGCCGATGATGACGTTGAGCATCCCGCTGTCGGCCGGGTGGAACATGATGCGCCACACCTCGGCCACGGCCGCCATCGTGGTGACGACCGGCAGGAAGGCCGCGGTCCTGACGAACCACAGGTAGCGGGCGGGCCCCTCGATGAGCAGCGCCAGGCCGAGGCCGAGCACGATCGAGCCGACCGTGGTGCCGAGGGCGAGCACGACGCTGTGCCAGATGGCCGAGGCGAACTCGTCGTCGCTGACGATGGTCTGGTAGTTCTGGAGGCCGACCCACTCGTCACCGAGGAAGGTCTGCACCTTGAACAGGCTCTTCCACAGCCCCACGAACATGGGGATGAACTTGAAGTACAGGAAGAGCAGCAGCGCGGGCGCCAGGAACAGCCAGGCGATCAGCGGCCCCCGCCACCGCACCGCTCGGGGTGGGTGGCCGGGGGACGCGGTCCGGCCGCGCGCCGGGGTGAGTGTCGAGGTCATGAGGCTTTCTGGCTCTGCAGTTCCTGGGTGAGCTTGTTGTTGAGCTCATCCATGGCCGTCTTGACGTCGGCTGAGCAGTCGGCCCACACGGCGTTGATGGAGTCGGCCGAGGTCTGGCGGATCGGCGCCCAGTTGGGCACCGGCGGGGCGTAGACCGCGTGCTCGTAGGACTCCTGGAACACCTTCCAACGCGGGTCCTGCCGCTCGGCGGCCATGTCCACGGTGGTGTTGACCGGCAGGCGGACGATGGCGCCGTTGGCGTCCTTGTTCATGCCGATGCGCTGGCCCTCGGGGGAGACGGCGAACTCGGCGAACTTCTTCTGCCCCTCCTGGTTCTCGGAGCCGGCCATCATGTAGACGTTCTCGCCCTCGCCGAGGGTGCCGGGGCCGCCCGACGGGCCCTTGGGCACGGGGAGCACCTCGATCTTGTCGGTGCCGACGCTGTTGACGAACCGGGCCAGCACGTACGGGCCGACCAGGTAGATCCCGCCCTGGCCCTTCTCGAACACCTCGTGGGTGACGGTCGTGTCGTTGCTGACGGCGCCGGGGTTGACGGTCTTGGTCTTGCAGAACTGGTCCTGCAGGAACTGGACGGCCTCCACGGTCTTGGGGTCGTTGACGGTGGCGGTGTACTTGCCGTTCCCCGCGGGGGCGAGGAAGTCGCCGCCGTTGGCGTAGATGAGGGAGGAGGCGTACCAGGAGGCGTAGCCGCGTTTGGTGCCGGCGGGGGCGACGAAGCCGGCGGTGTCCTTCTCGCCGTTGCCGTCGGGGTCCTGCTCGGTGAACGCGACGGCGAGTTTGGAGAGGTCCTCCCACGTGGCGGGCGGTTCCATGCCGACTTTCTCGCGCCAGTCCTTACGGACGATCAACGCGAACGACTGGGCGGAGAATGGCGTGGCGTAATACTTGCCGTCGCTGCCGGCGGCGGCCTTCCACGCGGTTTCCGCGAGCTGGTCGGCGCCCGCCAGGGTGGCTTTGTCGACGGGCTGGAGCCAGCCCTGTGACACCATGGTGCCGAGTTGGGCGGTGTCGTTGATGACGATGTCGGGCAGTTGTCGCTGTGCCGCCTGCTGGTTCAGTTTGGTTTCGAAGTCGTCGAAAAGCGCGACGACTTTCGTCGGCACCCCGCTGGCCTTGGTAAATGCGTCGGCCAGCTTCTTGGCGGTCTTGGCGGAGTCGGAATCGGGCGGCTGCCTGATCCAGATCTCCAAAGTGTTGTCCTCCGAACCTGACGATCCCCCGGAACCGCAGCCTGTCAGTCCTACGGCGAGGGTCGCGGCGAGCGCGACCCCCAGCAAACGACGTGACATCAGACCGCCTCCTGTTCACATACGTGGACATGAGTCGTGGACATGAATGTGTGCCTGTGAACGTAACTAGTGACGCGGCTCACGGTCAACATTCAAGGATGTGAATTTCGGCCAGAATCGTGTACATCATGGATGCATGCGCATTCTCATGACGGGAGCCGCGGGAAAGGTCGGGACGTTGCTCAGGCCCCGGCTCGCCCGCGAAGGCCGCACGCTGCGGCTTTCCGACATTCAACCGATCGAGCCGGGGCCCGGCGAGGAATGGGTGACGGCCGACCTCGCCGACCCCGACGCCGTGGCCGAGGCCATGAAGGGCGTCGACGCCGTGCTGCACCTCGGCGGCCAGAGCAGGGAGCACCCCTGGGCCGACATCCTGCGCGCCAACATCGAGGGGACGCAGGTGCTGATGGAGGCGGCGTACAAGGAGGGGGTCGAGCACCTCGTCCTCATGGGCAGCCACCACGCCGCCGGCTACCACACCCGGCCGGCCGACGGCGCCGACCTGCCCGACTACGCCTTCCCCCGCCCCGACACCTTCTACGGCGTGAGCAAGGTGGTCATGGAGGCGCTCGGCAGCCTCTACCACGACCGTTTCGGCATGAACGTCACCGTCATCCGCCTCGGCACCTGCAACGAGGGCCCCGTGGACACCCGCGGCCTGGCGACCTGGATCTCCGCCGACGACCTGACCAGGCTCGTCGAGGCGGGCCTGACCGCCGACGGCTACCACGTCGTCTGGGGCGTTTCCGACAGCCCGCGCCGCTGGTGGTCGCTGGAGGAGGCCAAGGCCATCGGGTACGTCTCGCACGACTCCTCCGAGCCGTTCGCCGCCGCGCTCATCGCCGAGCAGGGCGAGCCCGACCTGAACGAGCCCCTGCACCACCGCGCCGGCGGTATCTTCACGCTGAACGAACTCGGCGGGAAGTGGTGAAGCCGGCCGGGTGAGCCGCCGCCCGCCGTAGCAACCGGTTGCAGAAACCTTGACGCCGTTATCCGAGACGGCCAGGGTTTACTGTGGCAACCGTTTGCAAGGGAGGACGGCGATGGCGGCGACGATCAAGGACGTGGCCCGTGCCTGCGGCGTTCACGTGTCGACTGTGTCGCGCACCTTCTCCGCGCCGCACCTGGTCAACCCCGCCACCAGGAGCCGCGTGCTGGCCGCGGCCGACGACCTCGGCTACCGGCCCAACCGGGCGGCCAGGGCGCTCACCACCGGGCGCACGTACAACATGGGCCTCATCGTGGCCGACATCGCCAACCCGTTCTTCCCGCCGCTCATCAAGGCCGCCCAGTCGCAGGCCAGAGGCCGCGACTACCACGTGTTCGTGGCCGACACCGACGAGGACCCGCGCGTGGAGGAGGAGCTGATCAGGACGTTCGCCAAACAGGTGGACGGCGTCCTGCTGTGCAGCCCCCGCCTGTCGAACAAGATGATCGAGCGCCTGGCCGAGGACGTGCCGTTCGTGGTGGTCAACCGGCGCATCAAGGGCATGCCGTCCGTGCTCATGAACGTCGCCCAGGGCGCCAAGCTCGCGCTGGAGCACCTGGCCGGGCTCGGCCACCGCAGGATCGCGCTCGTCTCCGGCCCGATCGGCTCGTGGACCAGCAACGAGATGCAGGGTGTGGCCGCCGAGACCCCAGGGCTCGACCTGATCTTCTTCGGCCCCAACCAGCCGACCGAGGCAGGCGGGCTGTCGGTGGCCCCCGAGGTGGCCGCCTGCGGCGCCACCGCCGTGCTCGCCTACAACGACCTCGTGGCTCTCGGGCTCATCGAGGGGCTGTCGGCGATGGAGATAGGGGTACCAGACCAGATAAGTGTGATCGGGTTCGACGACATCCTGCCGGGGCGGCTCAACCGGCCCAAGCTGACCACGGTCGCCATGCCGGCCGTGCAGGCGGGCAGAATGGCGGTTGATCTGCTGCTGCAGTCGGGGGGCGAGGGCGCGACGGTGACCCTCGACACCGCCCTCATAGTCCGCGAGTCCACGGGAAGGGCACAGAAATGATCTTCGGAACGCTGCCGTCTGGCCGGCAGGTCGAGCAGATAGAGCTGTCGTCGGGTCGGCTGCGCGCCGAGGTGCTCACGTACGGCGCCATCGTGCGCAGGCTGGAGGTATCGGGGGTCAACGTCGTGCTCGGGCTCGACACGCTCGACGACTACCGCACCCGCAGCCGCTACTTCGGCGCCGTTGTCGGCCGCTACGGCAACCGCATCGCCGGCGCCCGCTTCACCCTCGACGGGGTCGAGTTCACCCTCCCCGCCAACGACGGGCCCAACTGCCTGCACGGCGGCACCGAGGGCTTCGACGCCAAGGTGTGGACGGTCGCCGAGCGCAGCGACTCGTCGGTGACGCTGACGCTCGTCAGTCCCGACGGCGACCAGGGCTTCCCCGGCACGCTGAGCGCGTCGGTGACGTACACGCTGGAGGACGACGCGCTGCGCATCGACTACGCCACCGAGACCGACGCGCCGACCGTGGTCAACCTGACCAACCACTCCTACTTCAACCTCAAGGGCGAGGGCGACGTGCTCGACCACGTGGTCCGCATGGAGTCGGAGCACTACCTGCCGGTCGACGACGACAAGATCCCCACGGGCGAATTGGCGCCGGTCAAGGGCACGGTGTTCGACTTCACCGAGCCGCACGCCGTCGGCGAGCGCTTCGAGGGCGCCTACGACCACTGCTTCGTGCTCGACGGCGGGGTCACGGTGACCGGCGGCGACCTGACCATGGAGGTCACCACCACCGAGCCGGGCGTGCAGTTCTACGCGGGCGGCATGCTCGACGGGGCCGCCACGCCGTACGGGCCGTTCGCCGGGCTGTGCCTGGAGACCCAGCACTTCCCCGACTCGCCGAACCAGCAGCAGTTCCCCTCCACGGTGCTGCGGCCGGGCGAGCGCCGCACCTCCACCACCACCTACCGGTTCCGCTGAGTCACCTGACCGCCTGACGCAGGGCGGCGGAGGCCTTGATCACCAGCAGGGCCACGTCGTCCTGCGACGGCTCGGGGGCGAACGTCTCGACCGCGTGCCGCACCCGCTCGGCCACCCCGTGCGCGCTCAGCCCCGTGCAGCCCGACAGCAGCGCGGCCAGGCCGTCGCCGTCGTCGAGCAGCCGGTCGCCGTTGCGCCGCTCGGTCACCCCGTCGGTGACGCAGAGCAGCACGTCCTCGGGCGCCAGCTCGAACGTCTCCACGTGGAAGCGGGCGTCGGCCTCGATGCCGAGCAGCAGTTGCGGGGTCGCCATCGCGCGTACCTCGCCGCCGGGGCGCAGCCGCAGCGGCGGCGGGTGGCCGGCCGAGGCGATCGTGCACAGCGCGCCGCCCTGGGGCAGCGGGGTCAGCTCGCCGCACAGCAGGCTGAGGAACCTGCCCTCGTCGCCCTCCTCCAGCAGCGCGTGGTTGAGCCGGTCGAGGATGTCGGCGACCGTGTAGTGCTCCTTGGCGAGCAGGCGTACGGCGTGCCTGGCCAGGCCGGTCACCGCGGCCGCCTCCGGGCCGCTGCCGCACACGTCGCCCAGCGCGAAGCACCAGTGGTCGGCCACCGTGAACAGGTCGTAGAAGTCGCCGCCGACGTCGGCGCCCTCCTCGGCCGGCTCGTAGACGACCGCGGACTCCAGGCCCGGCATGGGGGCCACCCGCATAGGCAGCAGGCTGCGCTGCAGCACGCGGGAGGTGGTGGCCTGGCGGGCGTACAGCATGGCGGTGTGCAGGTTGAGCGAGACCAGCCGGCACAGGTCCGCCAGCAGGTCGGCCAGCTCGAGGGGCAGCGTCGGCTCGGTGCGGCCGATCACCAGCGCGCCGTACGACCTGCCCTGCGTCAGCAGCGGGAAGGCCAGCACGTTCTCCGGGCCGATCGGCCAGTCGACCTGGTCGAGCGCCGAGCGGGGGATGGCGGGCAGCGACTTGCGCAGGTCGGCGTTGTTGCGCTCGTCGCTGTGCCAGACGTGCGCGAGCCTGGTCATGCCGGTCAGGTCGGTGAGGTAGACGGCCGCCCACGTCGCGATCTTGGGCACCACGAGCTGCGCGGTCAGCGCCGCGATCAGCTCCTCGTCGTGCACGCCCGCCAGCAGCTCGCCCGCCTCGGCCAGGAACGACAGCCGCCCCCTGTGCGCGCGGTCCTGCTCGGCCAGCCGGCCCCGCTGCACGGGGACGGCCACCTGACCGGCGATGTGCTGCAGGCTGATCGTCAGCTCCTGGTCGAAGTGGCCGGGCCTCGCCGCGGTGACCACGAGGTAGCCGATCACCGCGCCGCCGACCAGCAGCGGCGCGCACGCCATCGACCTGGCCCGCAGCTGGTCGGCCAGCTCGACGTCGCCGGCCAGCAGGTCCTCCGTCATCACCGGCGTCCTGCGCTCGGGCCCGAACACGCCCGTGGCCAGCACCCCGACCAGCCCCGCCGTCGTGCCCGCGCCCGCCGCCACCCCGAACCGGTCGCCGCCCTCGGCCGACAGCAGCACGTACGCCGCGTCGCCCCCGCTGGAGACCTGGACGATCTGCGCGATCGTGTCCAGCAGCTCGGTGAACGGCATGTCGTGGTCGAGCAGCTCCTTGATCCGCCGGCCCGCCTCCCTGCGCATCGGCGCCGACGGCGGCGTCAGCACGCCCCGGTGCTCGGCGGGCACCACCATCCAGATCGACCTGCGCTCACCCGCGTGCCCCCTGCTGCGCAGCTGGGAGACGTAGACGGGGACGAGCCCGCCGTCGCGGTGACGCATGCGCGCCTCGCCCCGCCACCGGCACAGCGCCAGCGTGTCGATCAGCGACAGCGCGTAGGGGCCGTGGCCCTGCCAGGCCACCAGGTCTTTGAGCGAGCGGCCGACGACCTGCTCGGCCTGCCAGCCGAGCAGCTTCTCCGCCTCGGTGTTCCACGACTCCACGACGCCGTCGAGGTCGGCCACCAGCACGCCCACGTGCAGTGTCTCCAGCGGCACGACAGGGAGCATGCCGAGCCGGCCCGGCGGCTCGTGCGGCTCGAAGCCGTCGCCGATCTCCATGCGCACCCAGACCCGTTTGGCGCGCTTGGTGTAGGTGACGCCCCACGCGTCGGCCAGCATCCCGGCCAGCGCGAGGCCGCGGCCCGAGGTCGCGTCGCCGGAGGGCGGTTCGCCGGCGGGCGGGATCGTGCGGGCGGGATGGTGGTCCTCGACCTCGATCTCGAGTTTGGCCGGGGTCGCGTCGACGTCCAGGCGGCAGGTCAGCTCGACGCCGGTGCCCGCGTGCAGCACGGCGTTCGTGACGAGCTCGCTGGTCAGCAGGACGGCGTCCTCGGCGAGGTGGCTCAGGCGCCACTCGCCGAGCACCTGACGGACGAACTTGCGTGCGTGCGCCGGTGCTTGCGGAGTGCCGTCGAAGGCCGTACTCGACACTCTGGTCGTGTCCACTCTGCGTCCTAGAACATCACTCGATGTGGCAGTTCGGTCACTCTCAGAGTGGCAGACTGATGCCGTTGATACCTCCAGTTGTGAAAAGGCCGCCATGGTCGCGCGGTCGGACTCCCTCCACACCGCTGGATCGCTCCACCCGAAGGACCTCCGTCCCCTGCTCACGGCCCTGCAGGGGCTGCGCGACGGCAATTTCCGGACGCGGCTCGACTGGCCCGACGACCCGTTCGAGGCCCGGCGGGCGCTCATCGTGGACGACGACATCCGCAACGGCTACGCCCTGACCCACGTGCTCGGCGGGCTCGGCATGGACGGTCGACTACCGACGAGGCGCTGGCGGACTTCGCGCGGCGGCCGGTGCCGGTGGAGACGCGCCTCGAAGGGCTGGCCGGTGCGGCGGGGGAGGACGAGGGGCTGCGGGAGACGGTCAAGGGCCTGGCCGATCGGGTGGTGGCGATGCGGCAGGCGTTCGAGGCGGTCTCGACCGTGCGGGGACGCGACTGAGCGTGCCCGCGCGTCACAGTTCGGGTGGCCACATGTCAGGACACCGGCGAGCCTACGCGCGTACCGAGGTGTCTCCGTCGTACCTTTGGCATCATGGCCACCCGTACGCCGAAAAGCGCATCGAAGGGGCCGGCGAAGCGGTCGACCTCGTCTCGCTCGACCCCCGCCAAGCGCGGGACGACGCAGGCGGGACGGCCCAGGACGAAGGCATCCGCGTCCGGCCGTAGATCCCCGGTGACCCACCCCGACCCGATCACCTGGGTACTCACCATGATCGGGAAGCTGATCGTGGGGCTGTGGATGCTGTTCGCCAACGGCATCGGCGGCGCCGCGCGGGCGGTGGGCAAGAACGCCCGCGAGCTCGACCCGGCGCACCGGCGCGACGGCGTGGGGCTCACGGTGCTGGCGGGCGCGATCGTGCTCGCGGCGATGACCTGGCGCGCCTCCGACGGCGCGGTGTCGGGCGCGGTCGACGCGGCCGTACGCGGCGTGTTCGGCTCGCTGGCCTGGGTGCTGCCGCTGCTGCTCGGCCTGCTGGCCTGGCGTTACCTGCGTCACCCCGACCACTCCGCCGACACCGGCCGCATGGTGATCGGCTGGGCCGCGCTGCTGGTCGGCGTGCTCGGCGTCATCCACGTCTCCAACGGCACCCCCTATCCGGCCGGCCAGGGCCAGGGCATGGACAAGGTGGCGCAGGCCGGCGGCATGGTCGGGTTCCTGGTCTCGGCGCCGCCGATGAGCATCCTGCCGTCGTGGGTGACGATCCCGCTGCTGCTGCTCCTGTCCGGGTTCGGGGTGCTGGTGATCACCGCCACGCCCGTCCACCGCATCCCCGAGCGGCTGGCCGAGCTCAAGCACCTGCTGTTCGAGCGGCACGCCGAGCCGGAGACGCCGAAGTCGCCGTCCAGGAAGCGGGTCAAGACGAAGAAGGGCGAAGCCGGCGAGGGCGGCGACATCGTCAAGCCGTACGACACGCCGGTGCTCGCCGAGAAGGACAAGCGGACCGACCACTCGCCGGAGATCGTGCCCGGGCTGACCGACGAGGAGGAGACGCCCGTTCCCGAGGCTGAGAGGCGTCCTGAGCCGCCGCAGCCCACCCCCGCGCCCCGCAAGGTCGAGCAGCTCGTGCTGTCGCCGCAGGCGGGCCCCTACAGCCTGCCTGACCTGGCCCACCTCAAGCCGGGCACCGCGCCCAAGCCGCAGACCAAGGCCAACACGACCGTGGTCAACGCGCTGACCAGCGTGCTGGAGCAGTTCGGCATCGACGCGCAGGTCATCGGGTTCACCCGGGGGCCGACGGTGACGCGTTACGAGATCGAGCTGGGGCCCGCGGTCAAGGTGGAGAAGGTCACGGCGCTCACGAAGAACATCGCGTACGCCGTCAAGTCCGCCGATGTCCGGATTTTGTCGCCCATCCCCGGCAAGTCGGCCATCGGGGTCGAGATCCCGAACGCCGACAAGGACCTCGTGGCACTCGGCGACGTGCTGCGCTCGCAGGTGGCGCAGGCCGACCACCACCCCATGATCGTCGGCCTGGGCAAGGACGTCGAGGGCCGCACCATCGTGGCGAACCTCGCCAAGATGCCCCACCTGCTCATCGCCGGCGCCACCGGCGCCGGTAAGTCGGTCTGCGTCAACGGCCTGATCACCAGCATCCTCATGCGCGCCACCCCCGACGAGGTGCGCATGGTGCTCGTCGACCCCAAGAGGGTCGAGCTCAGCGTGTACGAGGGCATCCCCCACCTCATCACCCCCATCATCACCAACCCGAAGAAGGCCGCCGAGGCCCTCGAATGGGTCGTGGGCGAGATGGACCGGCGCTACGACGACCTGGCGGCCTCGGGCTTCCGGCACGTGGACGAGTTCAACAAGGCCGTGCGGGCGGGCAAGCTGCAGCCGCCGCCCGGCAGTGAGCGCGTCTACCAGCCGTACCCGTACCTGCTGGTCATCGTGGACGAGCTGGCCGACCTCATGATGGTGGCGCCGCGCGACGTCGAGGACTCGATCGTGCGCATCACGCAGCTCGCCCGCGCGGCCGGCATCCACCTGGTCATCGCCACCCAGCGGCCGTCGGTCGACGTGGTCACCGGCCTCATCAAGGCCAACGTGCCGTCGCGGCTGGCGTTCGCGGTCTCCTCGCTGACCGACTCGCGGGTCATCCTCGACCAGCCGGGCGCCGACAAGCTGGTCGGCCAGGGCGACGCGCTCTTCCTGCCGATGGGCGCGAGCAAGCCGATCCGCATCCAGAACGCGTTCGTCTCGGAGAAGGAGATCTCCGAGATCGTCGGGCACTGCAAGGAGCAGATGCAGGTCGAATACCGCGACGACGTCGCGGCGGCGCCGGTCAAGAAGGAGATCGACGAGGACATCGGCGACGACCTCGACCTGCTCATCCAGGCGGCCGAGCTGATCGTGACCACCCAGTTCGGCTCGACCTCGATGCTGCAGCGCAAGCTGCGGGTCGGCTTCGCCAAGGCGGGACGCCTGATGGACCTGCTGGAGAGCCGCGACGTGGTCGGCCCGAGCGAGGGCTCGAAGGCCCGCGAGGTGCTCGTGAAGCCCGACGACCTCCCGGGTTTGCTGGCAAGTCTGCGTGGCGAATGACCCCAATGCGTGCTTGCCTGGCGATAACTGATTGAATATCTCCTACCACGAAGAGTAGTCGGTGTGGTGGGGGGCGTTCGCTGTGCAGGAGCAGAGCATCGGGGCCATGCTGGCGGCAGCCAGGCAGTCGGCAGGGCTGACGGTCGCGCAGGTCGCTGCGGCGACCAGGATTCGCGAGGCGATCATCCATTGCATGGAGCGGGACGAATACGGCGACTGTGGAGGTGCCTTCTACGCCAGAGGGCACGTCAGGGCGATCGCCAAGGCCGTGGGGCTCGACCCCGAGGCCACCGTCCATCTCTATGACCAGCAGCACGGCGGGGCTCCGCAGCCCATGCCGGCGTCGTCGGTCTTCCAGGCCGACCGCAAGATCAACCTGCCGGAGCGGCGGGGGCCCAACTGGACGATGGCCCTGGGGGTGGCCCTGGCCATCGTGGTGGTCTTCGGCATGATGCGGGTGCTGGGAGGTGGCGGCGACCAGGTCCGTACGGGCGACGTGCGCGCCGCCTCGGCCCGGCCCAGCGTCCCGCCGAACACGCCCATCACCGAGGCGCCCAAGCCGAGCCCGTCTGCGGTGGCGGCCAAGAACATCGTCACGGTCCGTATCAAGGCCAAGCGGTCGTCGTACGTCAACCTGCACGACGCGAAGGGGCGCAAGCTCTTCGCCGGCACGCTCAAGGCGGGCAAGACCTCGACCTGGCGCGCGCCCGACAAGGTCAACGTGCTGCTGGCCGACGCCGGAGCCGTGACGCTGCACGTCAACGGCAAGCGGGTGAAGGGTCTCGGCGGCCGGGGAGACGTGGTGCGGCGCTCGTTCGGGCCGCAGAAACCGCAGTCGCGATAGGCAGGTGAGGGGCCGCGATGCGGCCGGCGGGGGGAGCCCGTGCATCGGGTGGTGGCCAACTCCCGATACCGTAGTGTTCACCATGTCATCCCGCCGAACCGCATCGCTGATCACTCTGGGCTGCGCGCGCAACGAGGTCGACTCCGAGGAGCTGGCCGCGCGACTCGAGGCTGCCGGCTGGCAGCTCGACGACGACGACCCCGAGGTCGTCGTCGTCAACACGTGTGGCTTCATCGACTCAGCCAAGAAAGACTCGATCGACACGCTCCTGGCCGCCGCCGACTCCGGCGCCAAGGTGGTCGCCGCGGGCTGCATGGCCGAGCGCTACGGCAACGAGCTGGCCGACGCACTGCCCGAGGCGAGCGCCGTCATCTCGTTCGACGACTACGCCGAGATCGGCGGCAGGCTCGACGACGTCGTCGCCGGCCGCCCGCTGAAGCCGCACACCCCGCGCGACCGCCGCACGCTGCTGCCCATCACGCCGGTCGAGCGGGCCGCTGCCGCGCCCGCGACCGCCATCCCCGGCCACGGCGACCTGCCGACGGGCCTCGCGCCCGCCAGCGGGCCGCGCGTGCTGCGCAAGCGGCTCGACGAGAGCCCGGTGGCCTCGCTCAAGCTCGCCTCCGGCTGCGACCGGCGCTGCACGTTCTGCGCCATCCCCGCCTTCCGCGGCTCCTACGTCTCCCGCAGGCCCGACGAGCTGCTCGCCGAGGCCGACTGGCTGGCCCACCGGGGCGTGCGCGAGCTCGTCCTGGTCAGCGAGAACTCCACCTCCTACGGCAAGGACCTCGGCGACCTCAGATCGCTGGAGAAGCTGCTGCCGCAGCTCGCCGCCGTCGAGGGCGTCGAGCGGGTGCGGGTCAGCTACCTCCAGCCGGCCGAGCTGCGTCCCGGCCTGATCGACGTGATCACCGGCACCGACGGCGTCGCCCCCTACTTCGACCTGTCCTTCCAGCACGCCAGCGGCACCGTGCTGCGCCGGATGCGCCGCTTCGGCGACCCCGAGCGCTTCCTGGGCCTGCTGGAGGGCATCCGCGAGCGGGCGCCCGAGGCGGGCGTGCGCTCCAACTTCATCGTGGGCTTCCCCGGCGAGACCGAGGAGGAGTTCGCCGACCTGGTCACCTTCCTCGAGGCCGCCAGGCTCGACGTGATCGGCGTGTTCGGTTATTCCGACGAAGACGGCACCGAGGCGGCCACCCTGCCGGGCAAGCTGCCCCAGGAGGTCGTCGACGAGCGCGTGCGCGTGCTCACCGAGCTGGCCGAGGAGCTGACCGCCCAGCGCGCGGAGGAGCGCATCGGCACCGAGCTCGACGTGCTGATCGAGGACGACCTGGGCGACGGCGGCTACGAGGGCAGGGCCGCCCACCAGGGGCCCGAGGTCGACGGCTCGGTCACGGTCCAGGGCATCGGCCTGGTCAAGGGGCAGATCGTACGCGCGGTCGCGGTCGACGCCGAGGGCGTCGATCTCATCGCGCGCATCAAGGCCGGTCCATGAAAAGGGACGAGCGCCGGGTCGTCAGCCCGTGGAACATCGCCAACGTCCTCACGGTCCTCCGGTTGGCGCTCGTCCCTTTCTTCGTCGTCTGTCTCTTCGTGCCCGGCACGGGCTGGCGGGTGGCCGCGCTGGCCGTCTTCGCGGTGGCCTCGATCACCGACCATCTCGACGGGGAGCTGGCCAGGCGCTACGGCCTGATCACCGACTTCGGCAAGATCGCCGACCCGATCGCCGACAAGGCGCTCACCGGGGCCGCGCTGGTCTGCCTGTCGATCCTGCAGGAGCTGCCCTGGTGGGTCACGATCGTGATCCTCGGCAGAGAGCTGGGCATCACCGCGCTCAGGTTCGTGCTGCTGCGCCACGCGGTCATCCCGGCCAGCTACGGCGGCAAGGTCAAGACCGTGCTGCAGATCGCGGCCATCGTCCTCTACCTGCTGCCGTTCGTGCCAGGTCCCGTACGGTGGGCGGTGATGGGCGCGGCGGTCGTGGTCACCGTGGGCACGGGCGTCGACTACGTCGTCCGCGCCATCCGGTTGCGCAAGGTGGCGAGGCGAGCACGCGAGGGGCGGTGATCCATGGCAGACGTGGCCGAGATGCTCGACCTGCTGGTCGGCGCGGACGCGACGGTGGCGGTGGCCGAGTCGCTGACCGGGGGGCTCATCGGGGCGGCGATCACCTCGGTGCCCGGGGCGTCGAAGGCGTTCCGCGGCGGGGTGATCTCCTACGCCACCGATCTCAAGCACGAGCTGCTGGGGGTGCCGGCGGAGCTGCTGCGGCGTGAGGGCGCGGTGCACCCCGAGGTGGCCGCGGGCATGGCGGCGGGGGTGGCGCGGCTGTGCGGGGCCACGTACGGGCTGGCCGTGACGGGGGTGGCCGGGCCCGAGCCGCAGGACGGCAGGCCCGTGGGCACGGTCCACATCGGCGTCGCGGGGCCGGGAGGCCGGAAATGGGCGCGGGAATTGAGACTTCGGGGGTCGCGTGAACGTATCAGGGTAGAGACGGTGGACGAGGCAGTCGATCTCCTGTCAGGTGTGCTGAAGGCGAACATAGGGGAACATTCCGGGTGATTACCTTGTTACGTCCCGAGCGAACATGCGATGTGCGGTCTGACGCGGTGTCGGTCGATACGGGTACGGTGGAGCTGTGAGTGAGGTCCGTGAGCCAACTGCAAGCACCGAGCGCCCGGCAGGCGGGCCTGATGAGTCGCGCAACGAGCCACGAGCGGCGGTTCAGGGCCGGCGAAGCCCCATGATGACGGCGAGGAGTATGTACGAAGCTAAGAAGACCGATGTGCGGCACGAACCGATCGCGCGGGGCGTGGTGAAGTCATCCGCGCCGGGGAGGGAGCGACAGATGATTCTGCTGCGTCAGCTGCTCGGCGACGTGCTGAGGCGGTTGCGGGTCCGGCAGGGGCGCACGCTACGCGAGGTGTCCACGCTGGCCCGGGTTTCGCTCGGCTACTTGTCCGAGGTGGAGCGCGGCCAGAAGGAGGCCTCGTCCGAGCTGCTCGCGTCCATCTGCGGCGCGCTCGGCGTGCCGCTTTCGCAGGTGTTGCGTGAGGTGTCCGACCAGTTCGCGCTGGCGGAGCTGCAGGCCACTCCTGTGCTGGCCGACGTGCCCGAGCACGAGCGCCTGGCTCTTTCCGAGCCGGTGGGCGGGGCGATCTCCGACTCCGTCTTCCCTGAGGTCAAGGACATGGTGGCTGCCTAGCGAGGCTGGCAGCCCGCACACCACAGGATCAGCCGTTCCTGTGGCTGCGCCCCCATCTCCCCACGGCTGATGCGGGTGCCGCATCGGCGACAGGGTCTCCCGGCCCTGCCGTAGACCCAGGTCGCGTTCGACGGGCGGCGATCGCCTGTGGTCACCGTGCCCGCATGCCCCTTGTTCGCCTCCAGCAGCCGCTGTGCGAGCGACACGACCCCTTCGAGATCCTCGATCTCCCCGACCTTCTTCCACGGCCAGATTCCGCGCAGGAAAAGGGTCTCGGCGCGATAGATCGTGCCGATCCCCGCCAGGTTGCGCTGATCGAGCAGCGCCTCCCCGATGGTCCTGCCGGGTGCCGCTCGCAGCCTTCGCACGGCCTCTTCCAGGTCCCAGTCCGGGCCGAGCAGGTCAGGCCCCAGATGCCCCACCAGCCCCGCCTCGTCGGCCGTCCTGACGAGATCGACCATCCCCAGCCGCACGCCGACCGCCTGCCACTCCTCGTTGGCCAGGATCAGCCGCACCTGGTCGCCCGGTCTGGTGCGGCGGCCGGCCGGCATGACCAGCCAGCTCCCCTCCATGCGCAGGTGGGTGTGCACCGTGAGGTCGCCTTCGACGCGGGTGAGCAGGTGCTTGCCGCGTGAGCGCGTGGTGATGACCGCGCGTCCCGACAGGTCGGCGGTGGCGTGCCGGGGGACACGGAAGTCGGAGCGCACCAGCACGCGGCCGTCGAGCGCGCCTCGCAGGCGGGCGGCCGTGCGGTAGACGGCGTCTCCTTCTGGCACGCCTCCCAGTGTAGAAATCCTCATGCGCCACCCTGCGCCCGCCTCCCGCACCGCCGCCTGGGCCGCTCTCCACGGTCGTGTGACATCACTGCGCCCGCCTCCCGCACCGCCGTCTGGGTCGCTCTCCACGGTCGTGTGGCATTACTGCGGCCGGCTCCGGCACCGCTGCCCGGGTCGCGCTTCACGGTTGTGTGGCGCCGCTGCGGCCGCCCTCACCTCCCCTCGGCGTCAGCCCGGTACTGTCCGTGATGGTTTGCCGCGGATGGCTGCTTTCCGTGGTCTTGCTGGTCATAATGACGATCTGGACTTGGCCTTGACGGAAGGCTTGGGCGGCGCATGCCGGAGATCACGGACTTACGTGCGGGAGAACCCAGCGAGGTCGCGGGCTACCGGTTGACCGGGCGGCTGGCCTCTCACGTGTTCCTGGGGCGGTCGGAGGCCGGTGAGGCGGTGGTGGTCCGGCTCCTGCCACCTGAAGTCGAGCCCCAGCCGTTCCTGGCCGCCATGGAGCCGCTGCGCGGGGTCTCCGCGGTCGGCACGGCGCAGGTGCTGGACGCCGGGGTGGCCGACGGGCGGGCGTACCTCGTCACCGAGTTCGTGGACGGGCCCGCGCTCGAAGAGGCCGGCGGGACGTTCGACGGGGTGGGGCTCTACCGGCTGGCCGCCGGGACCATCACCGCGCTCGTCGCCGTCCACCAGGCGGGGCTGGTGCACGGCGACATCCGGCCGGGCAACGTGCTGCTCGGCCCCGACGGGCCGCGGGTGGTCGACGCGGGCCTGGAGCAGGCACTGGCGGCGGCGTCCGTGTCCACCAGGAAGGTGGCGGTGCCCGCCTACACCGCGCCGGAACGCTTACGCGGCGGCGACGCCGGGCCGGCCGCCGACGTGTTCTCGTGGGCGGCGACCATGGTGTTCGCCGTCAGCGGCGCCTCGCCCTTCGAGGGCGGCTCGATGAGCGCCACGGTCGAGCGCATCACGGACCAGCCGCCCGTGCTGCCCGACCTGGGGGAGCTGCACGACCTCATCGTGCGCTGCCTCGACAAGGACCCCGATGCCCGGCCGGCCGCCAGCGACGTGCTGCTGCGGCTGGTCGGGCAGACGTCGTTACTGGCCGCGCCGCCGGGCGACCTCGTGGAGAAGAAGGCGTCGGGCCGGGGACCGCGGGGTCTGGCCGTGCCGGTGGCGGCGTTCGTGGTGGGGGCGCTGCTGTCGGGTACGGGGGTCTACGTCCTCACCGGAGACAGAACCACCGCCGTACGGCAGGTCGCCGCACCCCCGACGGCGACGCCCACGGTGCCGCCCACGGTGACGCCCACGGTGACGCCCACGGTGGCGAGTTCGCAGACGGCGGCGCCGCGTGACGAGGTCGAGGAGAAAGCGGCCGCCGACCTGGAGATCAAGGACATCGACGGCGTCCTGCACGAGCATCCGGGCGACGCGATGCGGCTGGTGTCGTACCTGGGAGCCTCGGGCGACTTCACCAGCTACGTCCGCGAGAAGAGCGGCGCCTTCAAGGCCGTCGGCAAGTACGAGCAGCCGCTGCTGTCGCCCGCCGGCGAGTGGGTGGCGCTGAACCCGCTCATCAAGTTCCAGGGCACCGACACCGACCAGGTCAAGTTCACCAGCCTGACGACGGGCGAGTCCTTCGTGGTCAGCACGGTGAAGAAGCCGCTGAACACGATGCGGCCGTTCTGGTCCCGTGACGGCTCCAAGCTGCTGCTCTCCGTCTATGACACGGACAAGAAGCCGGAGCTGGTCGTCGGTTTCGTCGTCGTGGACGTCGCGGCGCGCAAGGCGGTGCACGTCAAGACCGAGTACGCCGACGACGCCACCCTCGTGCACACCTTCGCCCCCGACGGGACGGTCGTGCGCACCTACTGGGACGGCCGGCAGAAGGGCATCGCGTTCTACGACATGTCCGGACAGGTGAGTAAGACGATGCACTGGGTGGGCCATCCCAAGGGCGGCGAGTGGTTCTCCCCCTCGGGAGCCCGGCTCGCCACGATCTGCCCCAGCGGGAAGGAGTACTGCGTCTGGGACGTCCGTACGGGCGCCCGGCAGGCGACGGTGCCGTTCACCAAGGGCGAGGGCGCGTTTCTCGGCTGGTTCAACGAGAAGCACCTGCTGGTGCAGGACCCGGGCAAGAAGAAGGGCACCATGCAAATCAAGATCATCGATTTGCTCGGAAGGACGACACGCGTGCTGGCCGACCTCGCGACGGACAAGCCGCACATGCTCCAGTTCGCGTACCAGCCGGGCTCGTGAACCCGCTGCTCGCCGGCGACCCCGCCGAGGTGGACGGCCACCGCGTCGTCGGGCGGCTGGGCCAGGGCGGCCAGGGTGTCGTCTACCTCGGCGAGGCGCCCGCCGGGACGCCGGTCGCGATCAAGATGCTCGGCTCGGGGCTCGACGACCCAGAAGCGCGCGACCGCTTCCGGCAGGAGATCGGGTACGCGCGCCGGGTCAAGGCGTTCTGCACCGCGCAGGTGCTGGCCAGCGGGGAGTTCGCGGGCACGCCGTACGTGGTCAGCGAGTACGTCGACGGGCCCGCGCTGGCCGACGTGCTCGTCCACCGGGGGCCGCTGCGCGGGGCCGAGCTGCGCCGCCTGGCGATCGGCACGCTGACCGCGCTGGCCGCCATCCACCAGGCCGGTGTGGTGCACCGGGACTTCAAGCCGGGAAACGTGCTGCTCAGCAGGCACGGGCCACGGGTGATCGACTTCGGCATCTCCAGGGCGCTGGAGGAGGTCGAGGCCGACGGGCGGCACATCGTGGGGACGCCGCCGTACATGGCTCCCGAGCAGTTCGGCGGCGCGCCGATCGGGCCTGCCGCCGACATGTTCGCCTGGGCAGGGACGATGGTGGCCGCCGCCACGGGACGCCCGGCGTTCGGGACGGGCGAGCTGCCCGCGCTGATCGCCCGCATCCTGACCGCCGAGCCCGATCTCGGGAACCTGGACGGCGAGTTGCGCGAGCTGGCCGCGCGCTGCCTGGACAAGGACCCGGACGCGCGGCCCACCGCGACGCAGGCGCTGCTCACCCTGCTCGGGCATCCGGGCGAGGCACCGCACGACACCGGCGAGCAGCGGCTGCTCGCCCAGGGCCGGCAGTCGGCAGCACCGCCTCGCCGGCGCCGGTGGCCGCTGGGCGTCGCGGCGGTCGGCACGGCCCTGGCCGTCAGCGTCGCCGTGCTGCTGCTGCGTCCCGCGCCTGAGGCCGCGCCGCGCCCGCCCGCCGCCGTCTCGGCGCCGCTGCCCACGCCCAGCCCCGGGACGATGGCTCCCGAGCCGGTCACGGAGACGAAGGTGCCCGACACCGGGATCGTGCTGCACGAGAACCCCGCCGATCCTCTCTGGGTCTCGTCCTACCGCAGCACGTCCTCCTCGATGGTCACCGGCCACGTCCGTGATCCCGCGACCGGCGACTTCGCCTTCTTCGGCAACCTGGAGGAGCCGATCGTCTCGCCCGGCGGCCGTTTCGTGGCCTCGCTGACGTACACGCGGCTGCTGAGCGACGGCTTCGAGACCATCACGATCCGCGACCGCGCCACCCGCCAGGAGCGCAAGCCGCGGACCGTGGACAAGCCCCGCACGCTCATGGACCCGGTGTGGGCCGAGGACGGGCGGCGGCTGCTCGCGACCGTCGTCGACTACGACTACGGCGGCGACAAGGAGACGCGGACCGTGGGGTTCGCGGTCGTGGACGCGGTCACGGGGGGTGTCACGGTCACGGAGGCGCCGGGCCCGTTCCGTTCCAGGTACGCCTGGGGCTCGGACTTCGCCGGCGTGCTGCAGCGGGCGGGTGACGGGTCCGTGCGCGTGCTGAACCTGAACGGGACGGTGCTGCGGAGCTTCGAGGGCGTGGGCGAGCTGGAGACCGGAGGAGCCGTCAGGAGCGCGCTCGGCACGGTCTTCCCCACCGCCTGCCCGGGGACGTCGAGGGACATCCGCTTCTGGGACGAGCGGACCGGGGCCAGGAAGGGCACGGCCCGGCTGCCGGCCGGCGCCGTCTTCCACGGCTGGTTGGACGGGGACCACCTGCTGGCCACCGTGCGCGAGGGAAGGCGGGCCCGCGTCGTCATGGCGGACACCACGGGGAAGCCCGTCCGCACCCTGATCAGCGCGACGCGTGAGGAACTGGACGACGCCGTCTTCTGGTTCTCCAGGAAGTGAAGGTCTCTTGCGGCGATCTGGCGCTGAGTGGTCGTCTTCTCACTTTTGGTGACGGTGCGGGAGTCGCTCGGGCACACTGGAACGCAGGCCGAGCCCGATGAGGTGAGCTCCATGCACGCCAGCCGCCGGCGAGGGAACCTGCCTGGCGAGACCACGCCGCTGGTCGGCCGCCTCACGGAGGTGGCCGCCGTCGAGAAGCTGCTCGGCCGGTCGCGGCTGGTGACCTTGACGGGGGCGGGTGGCGCCGGCAAGACCAGGGTCGCGCTGCGGGCCGCAGCCGAGCTTCGGGACACCGGCGGGGCGTGGCTGGTGCCGGCGCCGCAGGAGGCGGGGGCGCTGCCGTACGCGATCGCCTCCGCCCTGTTCCCCGCCGCGAGCGCGGGGACGACGATCGAGGGGCTGGCGCGTCGCCTCGCCGAGCGGGAGGCGCTGCTGGTGCTGGACGGGGGCGATCACCTCATGGAGGCGTGTGCGGCGGTGGTCACGGCGCTGCTGGCCGCCGCGCCGGGGCTGCGGGTGCTGGCCACCTGCCGACGGCCGCTGCGCTGCCGTGGCGAGCGGGTGCTGCCGGTGCCGCCGCTCCCTCTTGAGGAGGCCCGAGTGCTGTTCGCCGAGCGGGCCGTCGCGGCGGTGCCCGGGTGCGCGGTCGCCGGGCTGGACGAGCAGGCCGTGCTGCGGGTGTGCCGGCGGCTCGAAGGGCTGCCGCTCGCCGTCGAGCTGGCCGCCGCGCGGCTGCGCGAGCTGCCGGTCGAGGTGCTGGCCCGGCGTCTCGACGACCACTTCTCCGCGAGCGATCACCATGCGTACGACGGCTCTTCTGGCGGGCGGCAGGTGCTGGAGCAGCCAGGGGAGCACGCGCTGCGCGCCACCATCGCCTGGACCCACCGGCTCTGCACCACCGCAGAACGGCTGCTGTGGGCGCGGGCCTCGGTCTTCACCGGGAGCTTCGACGCGGTCGCGGCCAAGGAGGTGTGCGGGGACGACCGGCTGCCGACCTGGCAGCTGCCGCAGCTCCTGGAGTCGCTGGCCGACCGGGCGATCCTGGTGCGGGAGCCGGGGGAGCGCTACCGCATGCCCGAGCCGATCCACGCGTTCGGCGCAGAGCGGCTGAAGGACCTCGGCCAGGACGAGCGCCTCCGCCGCCGCCGCGAAGCGCTCACCCTCACCGACGGCGCGGCAGGCTGAGACGGGGCGGGCCGGTGGGGTGGGTCAGTCCCAGGCGGCGGGGTCGGCGGCCAGCTGGCGGATGCGTTCGGGGAGGGCGCCGGAAGCCACCTGCTCCAGCGTGACCTCCTCCAGGATCGACCGCTCGGTCGCCCGCAACGCGATCCACACCTGCTGCAGCGACTCGGCGGGCCCGCGGTAGCCGACGTGCTCGGGGCGCTCGCCCCGCACGTTGGCCAGCGGGCCGTCGACCGCGCGGATCACGTCGGCCAGCGAGATCTCGGCTGCCGGGCGGGCCAGGACGTAGCCGCCCTCGGGGCCGCGCTGGCCGCGGACGAGCCCGGCCCTGCGCATCTGCAGCAGGATGTTCTCGAGGTATTTGGGCGGCATGTCCTGCTCCTTGGCGAGCTCGCCCACAGTGGTCGGGCCTGCACCGGCGGCGGCCAGTTCAGCGGCGGCACGAAGGGCGTAGTCGACACGAGCGGATAGGCGCATGTTCTCGATTATCCCTCCTGGTCAAGACTGGTTAGGCGCAAGGTCGTCAGAACGGGTGGGAAACTGCGATCATCGGCCATACCTCGCCACGTGTCACCTGCGACGGCGGGTGAAAGGCGGAGCGCTAAACTTCCAACAACCTTTTCGATAACGGCCCTTCGAGTGCGACGGCGGGATTCAGCGTGGAGCGACGCCCTGGTGTGCCCAGACTGCTCAGGGAGATCAATGACCGGGCCGCGCTGGACCTGTTGCTGGCGACCGGCCCCATGACGCGTGGCCAGATCGGCGAGCTGACCGGGCTGTCCAAGGTGACGGCGTCCCAGACGCTGGCGCGGCTGGAGGAGCGCGGGCTGGTCGAGGTGGTCGGCACCCAGGCGGGCGGGCGGGGGCCCAACGCGGCGCTCTACTCCGTGATCCCCTCCAGCGCGTACGTCGCGGGCCTCGAAGTCGGGCCCGAGCTGATCTCCGCGGCCGTCGCCGACATCCACGGCCGCACGATCTCCGAGGTCGTGGTCGAGCCAGGCGCCGACGACGACCCGGTCTCCGTCGTGCACGACGCCATCGTCAAGGCGTGCAGGGGGGCCAAGGTCAGTCTGTCGAAGCTGCGCGGCGTGGTGATCGGCACCCCCGGCGTGGTCGATCCGCGCAGCGGCGACGTGCGCTTCTCCTTCGACCTGCCCGGCTGGCACGAGGGCATCCACGAGGCGCTGGCAGGCGACCTGCGGCGCAAGGTCACCATCGAGAACGACGTCAACCTCGCCGCCATCGCCGAGCGGGCCGACGGCGCGGCCAAGGGTCTGGACGACTTCGTGCTGCTGTGGGCGTCCCGGGGGCTGGGGCTGGCCATCATGCTCGGCGGGCGGCTGCACCGCGGGCGGTCCGGCAGCGCGGGCGAGATCGGCTACCTGCCGGTGCCAGGAGTGCCGCTGCCCGAGGACATCCGCACCGAGCCCGGGCGGCTGCCCTCGCTGGCGGGCGGCCTGCAGTCGCTGGTCAGCGCGGAGGCGGTGACCGAGCTGGCGCGCAGCTACGGGTTCGCGGTGGGCAGCGCCACCGAGTGCGTCAAGGTCGCGGTGGCGGCGGGGGCCGAGGGCGAGGCGCTGCTCGACGAGATCGCCCACCGGCTGGCGCTGGGGGTGGCGGCGGTGTGCGTGATCCTCGACCCCGGGCTCGTGGTGCTGTCCGGCGAGGTGGGGCATGCCGGTGGGGAGGCGCTGACGTCCCGGGTGGAGGAGGCGGTCGCCCGCATCTGCCCCGTACGTCCCCAGGTGGTGACGACCACGGTCACGGACGACAATCCGGTACGCCGCGGCGCGGTCCTGGCCGCCCTCGACGAGGCCCGCGAAGAACTCCTGGCCCCCTGACCCCGCCCCGCCGGGGTTCCGGCAGGGCAGGAGGCCACGGTCAGGCGGTGAGGAGTTCTACGGCGGCTTGGGCGTTGGCGCGGGCGGCGCCGTACGTGGCGATGTAGGCGGCGGTGTCCGGCTGCCAGACCGGCAGGCCCATCTCGATCACGGTCGTGTCCGGGCGGGCGGCGACCAGGGCGGAGACCAGTTCGCGGCTCTCGTGATGGCGGTGCGCGTCCTTGACCACGACGACGAGCGAGCGGTCCACCGCCTTGGCGAGCAGGGCGGGCGCGTCGGCGGCGGCCGGCTTGACGCGGACGATCTCCGCCTCGGGCAGCCACGGCCCGACCCCCCACGGCACGTCGCCCACGGCGATGGTGGGCGGCGTGTCCACCTCGATCACCAGCGGCTCGACGAGCGGCTTGGCGCGGCCGGTGAGCCGGACGGCGCGGCGGGCGGCGTGCAGGCCGACGACGTTCTGCTCGGCCGCGATCCGCTCCCCCTCACCGAACCAGGACCGCAGCGCGGCGACCCGGCCCGCGGCCTGCTCCAGCCGTTCCAGCGGCAGCCGTCCCTCGCGCACGGCGGCGACGACCGCGTCGATGATGCCCCGCACGTCGTCGTACGTCGGCAGCGGCCCGAGGCACAGCAGGTCGGACCCGGCCGCGATGCTCATGACCGCACCGCCCGCGAGGCCGACGCTGCGGGTGATGGCGTGCATGTCGAGCGCGTCGGTGACGACCACGCCGTCGTACCCGAGCTCGCCCCTGAGCAGCCCGGTCAGCGCGGCGCCGGACAGCGTGGCGGGCGTGTCACCCGTCACGACCGGCACCGCGACGTGCGCGGTCATCACCGACTTGGCGCCCGCCCCGATGGCGGCGCGGAAGGGCGCCAGCTCGCGCTCGCGCAGCACGTCCATGCCGACGTCCACGACGGGCACGGCCAGGTGCGAGTCGACGCGGGTGGCGCCGTGGCCGGGGAAGTGCTTGACGCAGGCGGCCACGCGTACGGACTGCAGGCCCTCGACGGCGGCGACGGTGTGCCGGGCGACGAGCCCCGGCTCGGGCCCGAACGACCGGGTGCCGATGACCGGGTTGTCGGCCTCGCTGTTGACGTCGGCGCTGGGCGCCATGTCGAGGTTGATGCCGCAGGCGGCCAGCTCGGAGCCGATGGCGCGGTAGACGCGCCTGGTCAGCTCGACGTCGTCCACGGCCCCGAGCGCCGCGTTGCCGGGGTAGGGGCTGCCGACGTGGTACGCCAGCCGCGTCACGTCGCCGCCCTCCTCGTCCAGCGAGATGACGGGCTCGCCGGCGGACCGCAGCGCGGTGGTCAGGCCGAGCACCTGGCCGGGATCGGCCACGTTGAACCCGAAGAGCGTCACCCCGCCCAGGCCGTGCTCCAGCTCGCGCAGCACCCACGGGGGCGCCGTGGTGCCCTCGAAGGCGACGAGCAGCGTGCCGGCCGCGAGGCGGCGCAGCCCCCGATCACTCTGACTCATGGCTCCTCATCAGTTGGCAGGAAGATTGGGCACGGCGAAGGGCCGTGCGGGGACCCCGTGCGGTGTGGTTCAGCCCTTGACGGCGCCGGCCACCAGGCCGGAGACCATGCGGCGCTGCACGAGCAGGAAGAAGACGACGACGGGCAGCGTCATCAGGGTCGAGCCGGCCATGATGGCGCCCCAGTCGACGCCCTTCTGGCCGAAGAAGTACTGCAGGGCGACCGGCATCGTGTATCCCTCCGACCCCGACATCAGGTAGAGGGCGAAGACCAGGTCGTTCCACGCGGTGATGAACGAGAAGATGCTGGTGGCCACCAGGCCGGGCGCGACCAGCGGGAAGAGCACCCGCCAGAACGTCGTCATGCGGCCGGCGCCGTCGATCCAGGCCGCCTCCTCCAGCGACTTGGGCACGGCGGCGACGAACGTGCGCAGCATCCACACCCCGAACGGCAGCGTGAGCGCGACCTGGGTGACGATCAGCCCGATGAGCTGGTCGCCGAGCCCGACCCGCTTGACCATCATGTAGAGCGGGATGAGCAGGCCCTCGGCGGGCAGCATCTGCACGACGAGCAGCACCACCAGGAACAGTCCGCGGCCCTTGAAGCGGAAGCGGGCGATGGCGGTGGCCGACAGCAGCGCGAACGCCGAGCCGATGAGCACGGTGCCGAGCGCCACGATCGCGCTGTTGCGCATGTAGAGCCAGATGGAGTTGTTCGCGACGCCCTCGGTCAGCACCCGCGCGAAGTGGTCGAAGGTGAAGTGCGTCGGGAACGGGATGAACTCCGTGGTGAAGATCTGGTCGTTCTCCTTGAAGCCGGTGGAGACCATCCAGTAGACGGGGAAGACCGCGTACAGGAAGACCAGCACTCCGGCGGTGTTCAGGAGGACTTTGCCGAGCCTCTTGCGGGCGAGGGGGGTCACATCTCCTCCTGCTTCACGATCTGCCGGACGTACACGACGGTGACGATGAGCAGGATGATCGTCAGCACCACCGAGATGGCCGCGCCGGTGCCCAGCTTCTGCGGGGGACGGAACGCCTCGGCGACCGCGTACATGGACAGGTTGAAGCCGTCGCGGTTCGTCGGGCCGTTCATCAGGACGTAGAGCTGGCTGAAGACCTTGAAGTCCCAGATGATCGACAGGATCGTCAGGACCGCGAAGACCGGCTTGAGCAGCGGCAGCGTGATCTTCCTGAACGTGTGCCACGGGCCGGAGCCGTCCACCCTGGCGGCCTCGTACAGCTCGTTGGGGATGCCCTTGAGGCCGGCGAGCACCGAGACGGCGATGAACGGGAAGCCGGCCCACACCACGCAGACGACCAGCGCGATGTAGAGCGGGATGGTGTCGTTGAGCCAGGGGGTGCCGGTCCAGCTCGTCTGGCCGTCGGGCGGCGCGGCGAGCCAGTCGGGCAGCAGGTTGAGCGCCCAGTTGATGATGCCGGACTCGGCGTCGAACAGGGAGCGCCAGATGACGCCCTGCGCGACGGGCGGCACGGCCCAGGCGAACATGCAGCCGATGACCACGAACAGCGACATCCGTTTGCTGAGCCGGTGCAGCAGCACGCCGACGGCGGTGCCGACGATGAGCGTCATGCTGACGGCGACGGCCGCGAACGCGACGGTGTTGCGCAGGGCCGACCAGAAGATGTCGTTGCTGAGGACCTTCTCGAAGTTCTCCAGCCCCACCCACTCGGCGGGCCTGGTGCCCCTGATCTGCGCGAGGCCGACCTTCTGGAAGGCCATGATGCCGAGCTGGACCATCGGGTAGAGCAGCAGCCCGGCGATGACCAGCAGACCGGGGACGAGCAGGACGTACGGGATGCTCCAGTCCGGCAGGCCCCCGGCGCGCGGAGCCCGGTCGTTCTTCTTCCGGCGGCCCGGGGCGGGGGAGGAGCCCGTGCCCCGGGCGACCGTCGTCGTGTCGGCCATCGTTACTGGTTCAGGATCTCTTCGAGTTCCTTGTTGGCGTCAGCCAGGGCAGTGTTGGCGTCCTTCTTGCCCTCGATGACGTCGCGGGCCGCGTTCTGCAGCACGGCCTTGGTGGCGTCGGCCTCCGACCAGTTGGGGTCGGCGGGGAACGCCTTGGCCTTGGCGAAGGCCTGGGCGAAGGCGCCCTGGGCGGGGTCCTCGTTCAGCGCGGCCAGGGTGTCGGGGTAGACCGGGAGCAGGCCGCCCTCCTTGGCGTAGCGGTCGGCCCAGGTCTTGCTGGTGGCCAGCTTGATGTACTCCTTGCCCAGCTCGGCCTGCTGGGTGCCGCCCCACAGCGCGATGTCGTTGCCGCCGAAGAAGGACGGGGCCACGCCGCCGCTCTTGGCGGGCAGCGGGAAGAAGCCGAGCTTGTCGCCCTTCAGCTTGCCCTTGGAGTCCTCCTCGATGCCGGGCAGGTCCCAGCCGGCGGTGAGGTACATCGCGACCTTGTCGTTGGCGAAGCGCTTGCGGATGTCGGTCGTGTTCTGGGTCAGGTTGGCCTTGCCGGACAGGCCGTCCTGGACGAGGCCCGTGTAGGTGGCGAAGCCCGCGGCGAAGCCGGGCTCGGTGAGCTTGCCGACCCACTTGTCGCCCTCCTTGACGGCGTACTCGCCGCCCTCGGACCAGGCGAACGCGGCCAGGAGGTGGTTGGCGTCGGAGCCGCCGTTGAAGGCGAAGCCGTCCACGCCCTCGCCCTTCTCCTTCTGGATCTTCTTGGCGGCGGCGACGAGCTCGTCCCAGGTCTTCGGGACCTCGATCTTGAGGTCCTCGAACCAGTCCTTGCGGTAGAGCACGGCGCGGGCGCCGGCGCCCCACGGGATGGCGTAGATCTCGTTGTCCACGGTCTCGTAGCCGTAGAGGTTCTCGGGGATCTGGGCGCGGTCGCCCTCGCGGGCGATGTCCGTGAGCGGCTCAAGCGCGTCCTGGCTCTGCCACATGGGGACCTGGTCGTTGCCGATCTCGGTCACGTCGGGGCCGGTGCCGGTGGCGGCGGCGGCGAACTTGTCGGCCACCTGGGGCCACGGGATCCACTCGAGCTTGACGTCCGCGCCCGTCTTGGCCTTGAACTCGGCGTTGAGCTCCTCCATGTACTTCGCCGCGGCGGGGTTGCTGTCGCCGAGACGCCACACGCTCAAAGTCTTGCCCGCGAAGGCGGGGCCCGAGGCGGCGGCGCTGGGTGAGGACGTGGTGGGTTCTTCGCTTCCGCCGCAGGCGGCCAGGCCCAAAGCCAGCGCGGCCGAGGTGGCCGCAGTGGCTGTGATCTTCGCGATCCTCACAGGGTTCTCCCTTCCCGGGTGCTGGCCAACGGTCCGCACCAGGCTGATCGTCATATGCCGAACGATGGTGTTAAACTAACAAGAAACTTTCTTAAAAGAAACGCTCGTTAGCTGATCGTGACGGAGAGAGGGAACCGATGAGCCGAGACCCGGGAACCCCCCGGCTGCTGCGCCGGCTGAACGACCGCGCGGCACTCGAACTGCTCCTCGGAGACGGCCCGCTCACCCGCGCCGAGCTCGGCGAGCGCACCGGCCTGTCCAAGGTAACCGCAGGTCAGCTTCTCGCTCGACTGGAAGAGCGGGGCCTGGTCGAGGTGGCGGGCGAAAGGGCCGGGGGCAGGGGCCCGCACGCGGCCCTGTACGCCGTGGTCCCGTCCAGCGCGTACGTCGCCGGCCTCGAAGTCCTGCCCGACAGCCTCAAGGTCGGTGTGGCGGACATCACAGGCCGTACAGTGATCGAGATCACCCTCGACCCCGCCGACGGGCGCGACCCGGTCAAGACCGTGCACGCCGCCGTGCGCCGGGCCTGCGACGCGGCCGACATCGACCTGTCGAGGCTGCGGGCCTTCGTCATCGGCAGCCGCGGCGTGGTCGATCCCGGCAGCGGGGACGTGCGCTGGTCGTACGACCTGCCCTCCTGGCACGTCGGCGTGCTGGCCAGCCTGCGCGAGACGCTCGGCGCCTCCGTCACCATCGAGAACGACGTCAACCTCGTCGCGCTCGCCGAGCACCGCTACGGCGCGGCCGTCGGCCACGACGACTTCGTGGTCATCTGGGCCGGCGTCGGCCAGGGCATGGGCGTCATGCTCGGCGGCCGGCTGCATCGGGGCAGCACCGGCGGGGCGGGCGAGATCGGCTGGCTGCCGGTGCCCGGCGAGCCGCTGCCCACCGACGTCGCCGAGCCGCAGTCGGGCTCCTACCAGCGGTTGGTGGGCCACGCCGCGCTGCGCGGCCTCGCCGATGAGCACGGCGTGACCGGCAACACCGTGCCCGACCTGCTGCGCGGCGGCGACGACGGCTTCCTCGACGCGGTCGCGGCGCGCATCGCCGTCGGCGCGGCGGCCGTCAGCGTCGTGCTCGACCCCGGGCTCATCGTGCTCAGCGGCGACGTCGGCAGGGCGGGCGGCGCCCGGCTGGCCGCGAAGGTGCAGGAGGCGGTGGCCGGCCTCTGCCCCACGCCGCCGACCGTCGTCACCACTCAGGTGGCGGGCAACCCGGTGCTGCGCGGCGCGCTCGTGGCGGCGTTGGAGCAGGCCCGGGAGCAGGTCTTCTCCGACACTGTGTGAGAATCACTGCCCATGTGGCAGTCCCCGAACGATGTCGTGCTCATCTCCGACGCCCGTGTGACCTCGATCCCGGTCAAGGAGGTCGGCGAACCGCTGGTCGACGTACGCGGGCGGCTCCGCGTCGACACCCGCCTGGCCGACGACCAGGGCGCCTACGCCCACCTGCGGGACGGGGTGCTGCGGCGGCTCGAACACGCCGAGAGCCTGCTGCCCGCCGGATACCACCTGCTCGTCGTCGAGGGCTACCGGCCGGTCGCCACCCAGCGCCGCATCTTCGACGGCTACCGGGCCACGCTGACCGGGCTGACGCCCGAGGAGTCGTACGTCGCCGCCAGCCGCTACGTCTCGCCCGTCGAGGTCGCCCCGCACACCGCGGGCGCCGCGGTCGACCTCACTCTGGTCTCGCCCGACGGCACCGAGTACGACATGGGCACCGAGGTCAACGACAACCCCGAGCAGAGCGAGGGCGCCTGCTACACCGCCGCCCCCGGCATCTCCGACGACGCCCGCGCCCACCGCAAGCTGCTCGGCGTCGCGCTGGAGGCCGCCGGCCTGGTCAATTACCCCACCGAGTGGTGGCACTGGTCCTACGGCGACCGCTACTGGGCGATGTCCACCAAGAACGACCACGCGCTCTACGGCCCCGTCGAGTTCACACCCTGACAACCCGGGTTTTCCGGGCGGTGAGGTGGGGGCACAACTCCCTACGGAGATGTGGACTCCCAGCGAGGTGTGGGCATGATTCCGCTCATCGGGATCGAAGAGGAGTACCTCGTCGTCGATCCCCGCACCCGCCACGTCGCCCCCCGGGCGGCCGAGGTCCTGGCCGCCGCTACGGACGTGCTCGACGTGGTGCAAGAGATCACCCGCTTCCAGGTGGAGGCGCGCACGCCGCCCTCCGCCGACCTGGGCGAACTGGGCCGGCGGCTGCGCGCGGCACGCAAGGAGGTGGCGGGCGCAGCCCGCTCGTGTGGGCTCGCGGTCGTCGCCAGCGGCATCCCGGTGCTCGGCAACGTGATGCCGCCGCCGCTCACCGACGACGACCGCTACCTTCAGGGCCGCGTGCTCTACCGGGCGCTGCAGGACGAGATCAGCATCTGCGCCCTGCACGTGCACGTGGACGTGCCCGATCCGGAGCACGCCGTCTACGTGGGCAACCACCTGCGGCCCTGGCTGCCGACGCTCATCGCCCTCGCCGCCAACTCGCCGTTCTTCGTGGGCCGCGACACCGGCTACGCCTCCTGGCGGGTGATCAGCTGGGGGCGCTGGCCGGTCTCGGGCGCGCCGCCGTACTTCGCCTCCTACGGGGCGTACGAGGGCGCGTTACGGGCCCTGGCGAGGTCGGGGGCGCTGCTCGACGCCAAGACCGTCTACTGGGACGCCAGGCCGTCGCCCTTCCTGCCGACCGTGGAGATCAGGGTGGCCGACGTGCCGCTCGACGTGGCCGACAGCCTCACCATGATCGGGCTCATCCGGGCGCTCGTGGTCACCGCGCTCGGCGCGGTCAGGCGGGGTGACCTGGGTCCTCCGGTGCCGGGTGAGGTGCTGCGCGCCGCGTACTGGCGGGCGGCGCGCTACGGGTTGCAGGGCGAGATCCTCGACGTGCGCGACGGCTCGCTCGTCCCCGCGGCGGTGCTGGCCGGGCGGCTGCTCGAGCACGTGCGCCCGGCGCTGGCCGACGCGGGTGACCTGCGGTTCGTCCAGGAGGGCCTCGACCGGCTGCTGCGTGCCGGGTCGGGGGCGATGCGGCAGCGCAGGGCGTACGAGCGGGGCAACGACCTGGCGGAGGTGGTGGACGACCTCATCGAGGCCACTGTCGCCTGAGCCGGCTGCCCGTGCCCGGTCAGCGCAGGGCCAGCGCGATCGAGACGCCGAGGCCGAACACGACGACCACGCCGCGCAGCACGGCGGGCGGCATGAGCCGGGCCACGCGGGTGCCGAGGAAGCCGCCCGCGAGGCTGGCCGGCGCGATCACCGCCACGGCCTGCCAGCGCACGGGGCCGAACAGCGAGAACGCGATGACCGAGACCGAGCTGATGACCAGCGAGAGCGCGGCGCGTACCGCGTTGACGCGGTGCAGGTTGTCGTGCAGGAACATGCCGAGCACGGTCAGCAGCACCACGCCCATGCCGCCGTTGAAGTAGGCGCCGTAGCAGCCGCCGACGAACACCCCCGCGTACACCAGGCGGCTGGTCCCGGCGCCCTCCTCGCCGCCGAGGTGCTTGCGCAGCCACGGCTGGGCCAGCAGCGCGAGGCTGGCGAAGCCCACCAGCCACGGCACCAGCGACTCGAACAGCCGGCCCGGCGTGAGCAGCAGCAGCGCGCTGCCCACGCAGGCGCCCAGCACCGCCGCGACCGACAGGACGGTCGCGCGGCGCTGCTGGCCGCGCAGCTCGGCGCGGTAGCCGAGCACGCCGCCCAGGTACCCGGGCCAGAGCGCGACCGCATTGGTCACGGTCGCGGTCAGGCCCGGGTAGCCCAGCGCGAGCAGCGCCGGGAAGGACACGAGCGTGCCGCCGCCGGCCAGCGCGTTCACCACGCCGGCCAGCAGGCCCGCCCCCGCCAGGAAGAGCAGGTCGTGGAGGGTCATCGGCCGACGGCGTAGCCCTGGGCGCCACGCGGGTTGGCGGCGGCCTTGAGCAGGTCGCCGTCACGGGCCACCGCGCTGAGCCGCCCCAGCGACCACGGGCCCTGCGTCTCCACCTCGTGCCCGCGCCGTCGCAGCTCCGCGACGACGTCCGGGTCCACGCGGTCCTCGACGTGCATGACGCCGGGACGGGAGCCGCGCGGGAAGAACGAGCTGGGGAAGTGCTCGCTGTGGAACATGGGGGCGTCGATGGCCTCCTGGAGGTTCAGCTTGCCGTGCACGACCGCGAGGAAGAAGTTCAGGCTCCACTGGTCCTGCTGGTCGCCGCCCGGGGTGCCGAACGCCAGCCACGGCTTGCCGTCCCTGAGCGCGAACGACGGCGACAGCGTCGTACGCGGCCGCGCGCCGGGCCGCAGCGCGGTGGCCACGCCCTCCTGCAGCCAGAACATCTGCGCCCTGGTGCCCAGGCAGAAGCCGAGCTGCGGGATCGTGGGCGAGCTCTGCAGCCAGCCGCCGCTGGGCGTGGCGGAGACCATGTTGCCGAAGCGGTCCACCACGTCCACGTGACACGTGTCACCCTTGACCATGCCGTCCCGCGCCACGGTCGGCTCGCCGACCCCCTGCGGCTTGCGGCCGCCCGACACGCCGGGCGCGGCGCTGAACGTGCCGGGGTCGGGGAAGACCGGCAGCCTGGGCGTGCGCCCGCCGGGGGCGCCCGGCCGCAGCTCCAGGCTGGCCCGCGCGCCGATCAGCGTGCGCCGCTCGGCGTTGTAGGCCGGGCTCAGCAGGTCGGCCATGGGCACGTCGGTGTCGCCGTACCAGGCCTCGCGGTCGGCGAAGGCCAGCTTGGCCGCCTCGGTCACGGTGTGCACGTAGTCGGCGCCGAGGAAGTCCATCGACTCCAGGCCGGTGCCGTCCAGCAGGGCGAGCTGCTGCAGGAACACCGGGCCCTGACCCCACGGGCCCGTCTTGGCCACGGTGTGGCCCTGGTAGTCGTAGGTCAGCGGCTCCTCCACCGACGCCCGCCAGCCCGCGAGGTCGTCGCCGGTCAGCAGGCCGCCGTGCACCTCACCCGAGCTGTCGCGCCAGGCCGTCTTGGCGCTGAACTCGGCGATCGCCTCCGCGACGAAACCCTCGTACCAGGCCTTCCTGGCGGCCTCCAGACGGCCCTCACGGGTGCTCGACGCCGCCTCGGCCTCGGCGACCAGCCGCCGGTACGTCGCCGCCAGCACCGGGTTGGCCAGCTTCATGCCCGGCTTGGGAACGTTCCCGCCGGGCAGCCACGTCGCCGCCGAGGTGGGCCAGTCGTCCCTGAACAGGCCCTCGACCGACGAGATCGTGGCCGCGATGCGCTCCAGCACCGGCACGCCGTGCTCGGCGTAGTGGATGGCCGGGGCCAGCACGTCCGCCAGCTCCCAGGTGCCCCAGCGCTCCAGCATCAGCATCCAGCCGCCGAACGCGCCGGGCACCGTGGCCGCGAGCAGGCCCGTGCCGGGCACGACGTCCAGGCCCAGCTCGGCGAAGCGCTCGATGGTGGCCGCGGCGGGCGCCACACCCTGCCCGCACACGACCGACACCTTCTGCTCCTCCTCGCTCCACAGCAGGATCGGCACCTCGCCGCCGGGGCCGTTCAGGTGCGGCTCGGCGACCTGCAGCACGAACCCGGCGGCCACCGCCGCGTCGAAGGCGTTGCCGCCGCGCTCCAGCACGCCCATGCCGGTGGCCGAGGCCAGCCAGTGCGTGCTGGCGACCATGCCGAAGTCGCCCGACAGCTCGGGCCTGGTGGTGAACAAGACTTTCTCCTTCTCATCGGGGGGCGGCGGCGTCGGGGACGCGCTCCGCCGTTACCAGGTGGCAGGCGGCGGGGTGACCGCTGCCACGTGGGTCGTTCAAGAGGGGCTCGGTGGTGCGGCACTCGTCGTACGCCAGCGGGCACCGCGTGTGGAAGCGGCACCCGGCCGGCGGATCGACCGGGCTCGGCACGTCGCCGCCCAGCACGATCCTGCGCCGCTCCCGCTGCCTGACCGGGTCGGCCACCGGCGCCGCCGACAGCAGGGCCTGCGTGTACGGATGCCGCGGCTGCGCGAAGATCTCGGCCGTCGGCCCCGACTCGACGATCCGGCCCAGGTACATGACCGCGATCCGGTCGGCCAGGAACTCCACCACCGACAGGTCGTGAGTGATGAACAGGCACGAGAAGCCCATGTCCCGCTGCAGGTCGGTGATGAGGTTGAGCACCGACGCCTGCACCGACACGTCCAGCGCGGAGACCGGCTCGTCGGCCACGACCAGCTTCGGCTCCAGGACGAGCGCCCTGGCCAGCCCCACCCGCTGCCGCTGCCCGCCGGACAGCTCATGCGGGTGACGCCTGCGCATCTCCTGGCGCAGGCCCACCTTCTCCAGCATGGCGGCCACCTTGGCCGTCACCTCGCGCCGGTCGCCCACCTTGTGCCGCAGCAGCGGCTCGGCCACGATCTGCTCGATCGTGAAGCGCGGGTTGAGCGAGGAGAACGGGTCCTGGAAGACCATGTGGACGTCCCTGCGCAGCGGCCGCATGGCCCGCCGCGACAGATGGGTGATGTCCCGGCCGGCCAGCTCGATCGAACCCGCGGTCGGCTCGGTCAGCCGCAGCACGCACTTGCCGACCGTGGACTTGCCGCTGCCCGACTCACCGACCAGGCCGAGCACCTCGCCCTCGCCGATCTCCAGCGACAGGCCGTCCACGGCGCGTACGGGGCCGTAGTGCTTGACCAGGTTGTCGATGCGCAGGATCACCGGTCACCTCCCGGGTGGTAGCAGGCCGCCAGGTGGCCATCGCCCTGGCGGGTGAGCGGCGGCCTGGACAGCCGGCAGTCGGCCTGGGCGCGCGGGCAGCGGTCGTGGAAGGCGCACTCGTCGGGGTCCGACAGCGGCGACGGCACCATGCCGGGGATCTCCGCCAGCCGGCCGTTGACCGCCGCCGACGGCAGGGCCTTCATCAGGCCCAGCGTGTACGGGTGGCGCGGGTTGGCGAACAGCTCGGTCACCGGTGCCTGCTCGACGGCGCGGCCCGCGTACATGACGACGGCCCTGTCGGCGATGTCGGCCACCACGCCCAGGTCGTGCGTGATGAGGATGATCGCGGTGCCGAGCCGGTCGCGCAGGTCGCGGAAGACGTCCAGCACGCCCGCCTGGATCGTCACGTCGAGCGCCGTGGTGGGCTCGTCGGCGATCAGCACGCGCGGCGAGCAGGCCACCGCGATCGCGATCATCACGCGCTGCCGCATGCCGCCGGACAGCTGGTGCGGATACTCCTTCATGCGCCGCTTCGGCGCCGGGATGCCGACCAGCTCCAGCAGCTCGACCGCGCGCGCGGCGGCGGCCTGCCGCGACAGCTTCTCGTGCCGCCGCAGCACCTCGCTGATCTGGTAGCCGACCGTGAACGACGGGTTGAGCGAGGTCATCGGCTCCTGGAAGACGACCGAGACCGTCTTGCCGCGCACCCGCCGCATCTCCGGCTCGGGCAGCGTGGTCAGCTCGCGGCCGTCCAGCGTGATCGAGCCCTTCAGCCGGGTCGTCTCGGGCGGCAGCAGCCGCGGCACCGACATCGCGGTGACCGACTTGCCGCAGCCGGACTCGCCGCACAGCGCCAGGATCTCGCCCTCGTCCAGGGTGAGCGAGATGTCCCTGACCGCCTGGACGAGCCCGTCCTCGGTGGCGAAGCCCACGCTCAGGTCGCTGATCTCCAGCAGGCTCATCGGGCGCTCCTCGGGTCCAGTACGTCACGCAGCCCGTCGCCCAGCAGGTTGAAGCCGAGCGTGGCCAGGGCGATCATCAGGCCGGGCCAGATCGCCAGCCAGGGCGCGTCGCTCAGATACTGCTGCGCGGTCGTCAGCATCACGCCCCACGACGGGGTCGGCGGCTGCACGCCCAGGCCGAGGAACGACAGCGTGGCCTCGCCGATGATCGCGGCGGGGATCGCCACCGTGGCCTGCACGATGAGCGGGCTGAGGCAGTTCGGCAGCACGTAGCGGAAGATGATGTGCCCGTCGCCCGCGCCGTCGGCGACGGCCGCGGCCACGTAGTCCATCTCCCTGACCGCCAGCACCTCGCCCCGGGTGATCCTGATGACGGCGGGCAGCTGGGAGAAGCCCAGCGCCAGCACCACGCCCTTCAGCGAGGGGCCGATGATCGCGGCCAGGCCCACCGCGAACACCAGGAACGGGAAGGCCAGCGTCACGTCCACCAGCCGCATCACGATCGGGTCAAGCCAGCGCCGGTAGAACCCGGCGACCAGCCCGATCGGGATGCCGACCACCATCGCGAGCAGCGTGGACAGCACGCCCGCCTGCAGCGAGACCTGCGCGCCGTGCGCGATCCTGGCGAACGCGTCGCGGCCCAGGTCGTCGGTGCCCATCGGGTGGGCGCCCGACGGCGGCGCCAGCGTGGCCATGTAGTCCTGCGCCGCCGGGTCGCCCGTCACGAGCGGACCGAGCAGCGCCAGCAGCACGAACGCGACCACCAGGACGAGCCCGGCCATCGGCATCGGCCTGCGGCGGAACCGCCGCCACAACCGCGTCCTGCGCATCACCTCAGTCATGGCCGCCTCCCGACAACCGGATCCGCGGGTTGAGGAAGGCGTAGGCGATGTCGACCAGCAGGTTGACCAGCACGTACCCGACGACCGTGACCAGCACGACCGCCTGGATGACGGGATAGTTCCTGGTCAGCACCGCGTCCACGGTCAGCTTGCCGAAACCCGGGATGACGAAGATCTGCTCGGTCACCACGGCGCCGCTGATCAGCGCGCCGAGCTGCAGGCCGAGCACGGTCACCACGGTCGTCAAACTGTTGCGCAGCGCGTGCGCGCCGACGACCTTGACCTCGGGCAGGCCCTTCGAGCGCGCGGTCCTGACGTAGTCGGCCGACAGCGCGCCCAGCATGGCCGAGCGGGTCTGCCGCATCAGGATGGCCGCGAAGCCCGTGCCGAGCACGACGGCGGGCAGGATCATCCGCTGCAGGTTCTGCACGGGGTCCTCGGTGAAGGGGACGTACCCGGAGGCGGGCAGCACCCGCCAGGTCACCGCGAACAACAGGATGCCGAGCAGGCCCAGCCAGAAGTGCGGCACCGACAACCCGGCCAGGCCGAAGCCGGTGGCCAGGTAGTCGGCGACCTTGCCGCGCCGTACGGCGGCCACGATGCCCGCGCCCACGCCGACGATCACCGCGACCAGCATGGCCAGCGCCGACAGCTCCAGCGTCACCGGCAGCCGCTCCAGGAGGATGTCGGCCACCGGGAGCTGGTCCTGCGTCGAACGCCCGAAGTTGCCGGTCAGCGTCTGACCGAGGTAGTCGAGGTACTGCGCGGGCAGCGGCTTGTCCAGGCCGAACTCGTGCCTGATCGCCTCGATCGCCGCGGGCGACGCCTCCTGGCCGGCCATGACGGTGGCCGGATCGCCGGGCAGCGCCCGTACGCCCAGGAAGATCAGCACGCTCGACAGGAACAGCACGATTACGGCCGACCCGCAGCGCCGGAGGATGAACCAGAGCATCAGGCGGCGAACCCGGCGGTGACGAAGCGCGGCAGGCCGTCCTTGAAGTACTGGACGCCGGCGACGTTCTTGTTCATGCCGAGGTAGTACAGGTTGTGGTACAGGTACACGACGCCCCGCAGCTCGGCGGCCTTCTTCATGGCGGCGCCGTACAGCTCGGCGCGCTTGGCCTGGTCGGTCTCGGCCGCGGCCTGCTTGATCGGGTCGTCGATGCCGGGGTCGGACATGCCGGCGTAGTTGTTGCTGCCCTGCGTGGTGATGAGGTTGGTGAGGTTGCCGTCCGGGTCCACCCGGCCCGACCAGCCGCTCAGCAGCACGTCGAACTTGCCCGCCTTGCCCTGCTCCAGCACGCTGACGAACTCGGCCGTCTGCACCTTGACGTCGAAGCCGGCCTCCTTGGTCATCGACTGGATGACCTGCGCGAGGCGCTGGTTGACGGCGTCGTTCGGGGTGGCCATGGTGACCGTGATCGGCGTCGGCACGCCGGACGCCTGCACGAGCTGCTTGGCCTTGGCCAGGTCACGCTTGGGGCAGGCCGGCAGGTCCTTCGCCCGGTACGGGCTGTCGCCGGGCACCGGGTAGCAGTCCACCTCGTGCAGCCCGTTGTAGACGGTCTTGTTGATCGCGTCCCGGTCGAGCGCCAGCTCGAACGCCTCGCGCAGCTGCGGGCTCTTGCCCAGCGGCGTGTCCACGGGGCCGGGCTTCGCGGTCGAGCCCTTGACGTTGCCGATGTTGATCTGGAAGCCGTAGTAGCCCAGGCCGCCACCGGAGACGACGGTCAGGTTGGGGTCGTCCTGCACGCCCTTGACGGTGTTGGTGGCGAGCTGGTCGGCCACCTGCACGTCGCCGGACTTGAGGTTCGCGGCCCGCACGTTCGGGTCGACGATGATCTTGTATACGACCTTGTCCAGCTTGACCTTGGCGGCGTCGTAGTAGTCGGGCGACTTCTCCAGCACGATCTCGCTGCCCGAGGTCCTGCTCGCGAACTTGAACGGGCCCACGCACACCGGGTTCGCGCCGAAGTTGTCGCCCTCGGAGTCGAGCGCCTTCGGTGACATGATCATGCCGGCGCGGTCGGCGAGCTGCGCGGTCAGCGGCGTGAACGCCTGGGTCAGCTCAAGCTTGACCGTGGACGGGTCGGCCACCGTCACCTTCGACACCGCGGCCAGGTCGGCCTGCCGGGCGGACTTCTCCCACGTACGGTGCCGGTCCAGCGACTTCTTGACCGCCTCGGCGTCCAGCGGCGTGCCGTCGTTGAACTTCACGCCCTCGCGCAGCTTGATCGTCACCTCTTTGCCGTCGTCGGACAGCTCGGGCGGGGCCGCGGCGAGCTGCGGGACCAGGGCGGACGAGGCGTCGATGTCGTAGAGCTTCTCGCACATGCTGGTGAAGACCTCGCGGCCCACGAGCGTGGTGGAGACGCTCGGGTCCAGCGCGTCGGGGTCGGCGTTCAGCGCGATGTTGAGCGTGCCACCGGCCTTGACCGGCCGGTGGTCGGCCGAGGCGGTCGCTATGGAACTAGGTGCCGCGGGGGTGCTGCTCGTTCCGCCTCCACCACAGGCCGTCAGGGCGAGGGGGAGAGTGACGAGCGCCGCGACGACCTTGGGTGTCGGTCGCATGGTGCCTCCGGTTAAACGTTTAGGAGACTGTATACAAGGTCTGACATTTCAGTGGTGTTTCGTTACCCTATGTCGTTACCTGAGTGTTTCCTAATCGTTTGCCGGTTTTGGCTTCCGGCTCGCCGCCGCGAGGAACGACCGCCGCGCCGCCGCCACGTGCGCGACCGCCCTGGCCTGCGCCTCGTCCTCGTCGCCCGCCTCGATCGCCTCGCACAGGCTGAGGTGCTCCTGCCACGAGTGCGGGCCGCGTACGGCGGCGGTCTGGCTGAAGACCCACTGCGCCCGCTGCAGCATCGGCGTCATCATCAGTGCCAGGTAGGAGTTGCCCGCCGCCTCGCCCACCGCCAGGTGAAAGGCGGTGTTGAGGTCGGCGACCTCTTCGAGGCGGCCGCTCTCCACCGCCGCCTTGGCCTGCTCCAGCACGTGACGCAGCCTCGCCACGGCCTCGGGCGTGTGCTTGCGCGCGGCCAGCCGCGCCGCGAGGCCCTCGATCGCCATGCGGACGTCGAAGAGCTCCTCGCCCTCCTCCGCCGACAGGCGCGCGACGGTGGCGCCGAGCCGGGGGACGACCTCGATGAAGCCCTCGGCGGCCAGGACCCTGATGGACTCGCGCACGGGGTTGCGCGAGACGCCGAGCGCGGCGGCCAGCCGGTCCTCGACCAGTCGCTCACCCTGGGCCAGCTCGCCGGAGAGAATGCGGCGGCGAAGCTCCTTGGTGACCTTGTCGCGCAAGGTCCGATGGGCCGCGCCCAGCGTCAGATCAGTCATAGAGGAACTTATCGTATACAACGGACAAGTCTTCTCGGGTCGGCCTGGCCGGCAAGGTCGGCGGCCCCTGCCACGGCTGCCTCGACGGCCAGCGGGTCGCCGCGAACAGCGCCAGCAGCTGCTCCTTGTCCTCGGCCCGCCAGAACAACTCGTCCGCCAGCATGCGGAAGCTCAGGCTGCCCCTCTCCGTCAGGTCCGCCGCGGCGCCTGCCTCGCGGTAGACGTCGTGACTGCCGACGGCGTCCAGCTGGCCGCCGTTCGGCAGCGCCTCCATGCCCGCGTTGCGCACCGCGGCCTCCACGATCGCCAGCGAGAGCTTCACCTGCGTCTGGATGACGGCCGGGTCGAGCGAGCCGTCCCACAGCCGGAACTCGACCCGGTCATCGTCCCCGCCTCGGATGCCGGTCATGTCGATCGCGTCGAACCGGCCGTGCCCGCGCAGAATCTCCTCCGCTGAGGCGTCCCGGCTGAGAGGCTCCTCGTTCGGCTCGCGCCGCCACAGCCCGTTGTGCTCCTCACGTTCCGGGTTCTGCGCCAGCCGGAAGAGCGTGTCGGCGTGGTGGTCGACGTACGTGGCCAAGGCGCGCTGAGCGTCCACCATGCGGCCGATGGGACCGGTGCTCACTTCGACGCGGGCGGCGGTCCGGTACGTCGCGACGCCGCCGTAAGCGTTGATGATCTCGACGGCCTGCTTCAGATTCGACCACGTCGAGCGCACGTCGTGCATGAGGGGTGAGACCAGCACGCTGTGCGCCGGGGCGCCCCTCAGCAGCTGCCACCCGTGCTCTCCGTCGATCAGCCGGGCCCGGCGCAGGACATCGTCGATGGTCGCGAGGGCGTCGTCCCTGATCCTGGCCGGCAGGTCGAACTCGATCTTCACGGCGAACCCGTGCCCGCGGTCACGCGAACCGACGCCCGCGGTGACGTTCTGCATCATGTACGGGATCAGCGTCTCGCCGTCGGCCACCCGCGCCAGCGCCCGCTCGTAAGCGCGCCGGTAGGCGGCGAAATCGCCGGTGAACGACATCTCGGGAACGTCCGGCCAGCGCCCCCACGCCCCCCAGTGATCATTCCACCTGCCGAGTTCGGCCTTCGCCGCCCGCCACTCCTCGGGAGCCGTGTGGGTGCCACGGTTGAAGATGCGATTCACGTTCCCGAAGGCTTCCTCCCAGCCTTGCTCCGCGAACCGCCGCGCGGCGCGTGCCTTCTCGGGCGACACGTTGTGCAGGCCGGGCTCGGCGTCACGCCGGGGCATCGGGCGGCCGTCGCCCGCCACGCCGTACGGGTCGCGCGGGCCCAGGTCCCGCAGCGCGTCCACCACCTGCCGGCGGTTCACCAGGCGGGAGAGATCGAGACCGTCGCGCCCGGCCTCCGCCGCCCGCCGCACCAGCTCCGGCACCGAGTGCCCGAGCCCGGCGTCGTACGCGAGCCGGCGCAGCGGATCGAACACCCAGGCCGGCCGATCGGGAGCAGGCCCGGCGAGCTCCGCCAGCCTGCCCAGGACACGTGCCTGGTCGTCGCGCACGGCGGGAAGGTGGTGATCGTCGGCCAGCCGCAGGCCGTCCCACAGGTGGGGATCCCGCGCCCGGTGCGTCGCCAGCAGATCATGGAGCTCCTGCAGGTCGGCCGCCCGCGTCGGGTCGGAGCCGTGCTCACGGGCGTCCGCGGCCAGGCGGAGCAGCTGCTCGACCGACCCTCCCTGGCCCAGGTGGTGCGCCAGGTCCTCGATCGGCCGCCGATGGGGCATCCCCGGAGGCGCGTCCGGCGCCCCGGCGATGCCGTGCAGCGCACCGAGCATCCGGGCGTCTTCCAGGCCGAGCCCGTCGACGCCCAGCTTCACCGACGCCACCACGCCCGTCCACAGCTCCGGGTCCACCTGCCGGAACGCCGTCATCACCGCATGGAACTCGCCCACGTAGTGCAGCCCGGGAGGCAGGAATCCGGCGGCGTCCGCCGCCCGGACGAGCGGCAGTACCTGGTGGTAGCGCTTGAGCCCCTCCCTCCGCATCCAGGGGGACAGGTAGCTGTCGAGCTCCTTGAGGCTCAGGTGCGGCGACATCATGTTGACCAGCAGCCCGAGCGTGCGCGCGTCCGCCGGGGTCGTCACGTCGATCAGCGCCCGGTGCTTGAGGCCGAGCCAGCGGAGACTGTCGTGGGGCATCGCGAGGCGCAGCGCGTCGGCCAGCATGGCACTGCCGCGTGCCGCCTCCGGGGCCATGCCCTGGCGCTGGGCGTCCTGGTAGAGCTCCACCACGGCGTCCACGGCGTACCTGCTGTTGAACAGCTCCTCTGCCAGGCTCTCGATCGCGGCCTTCGGATTCTCCCTCGGCAGGCTCGCGTGCATCTGCGCCAGAGTCAGGGCTGTCGCCTCGTCGGCGCGCACCGTGGGCAGCTTGTCGATCAGGGCCCAGCCGGGCCGCAGGAACTCGGGATCCGGCCGGGTGGCGGCTCCCCGTCCGTCGCCCTGGCCGGTGAGCAGCCGCTCGATGCGGTTGGGGCTGTTGGCGCGGCCCTCGCCGTCGCCGGGGGTCCAGCGGTGGAACGTCGCCGCGGCCTCGGCGAAGCTGCGCGGCCGCGAAGGCGCCACCGCCGGGTGCCCGCCGACCAGCACGGCATCCGGCCCGCCTGACGCCGCCGCGAGCGGCCGCCGCGCCTCTTGCGACACCCCTCCCGCCTCGGGCACGTGCTCGGCCGCCTTGGGGTGGGTGTTCTGGTCGTACGCGCCGCGACCGGCCGCCTCACCCGAACGCTCCGGCGACTGGGCACTTACCCGCTCGGGTGACTGCGCCCCCACCCGCTCGGGTGACTGCGCCCCCACCCGCTCGGGCGGCTGCGCCCCCACCCGCTCTGGGGACTGGCCGTTTCCACGCTCGGGGGACTGGGCGGGCACGCGGTCAGGGCCGGCGGTCGCCGTCGCCGAACGCTCACCCGCCGCACCGTCCGCCCGACTGTCCGCCCGACTGTCCGCCCGACTGTCTGCCCGACTGTCCGGCTGGCTGCCCGGGCGGGTGTCCGGCGGGTCTTGCCGTGTGCCCTCGCCGGCCCGGCTCGCGTCGGCGGGCGGGCGGCCGTCCTGGCTCTGCGGTCGTCCGTTCTGTGCGGGTGCGTTGGTCTCCGGGGCGGGTGTGCGGGGGGTCTGCGCTCTCGCCGCGGGGGTCTGGTCCTGGGCGGGGAGTCCTGGCACGTCGTGCGGCCGGGCCGGGGCGACGATCACGTCGGCGGGCCGGTCGCCGTTGGCCTGGCGCGCGGGTGGCGGGGGTGGCGCGGCCGTGTCCGTACGCGGCGGGGCGACGATCGTCTGCTGGTCGGTGGTGGCGACGGGGGCCCGCTGAGCGTTCGGGTCGGAGGTCTCCTGCCGGGTGTCGGGGGACGTGTCCCTTCCGGCGTTCGGGGCGGAGTCGGACCTTGTGTCGCGCCCGGTGGCGTCCGGGGTGGTGTCGCGTCCGGTGGGTTGCTGGGCAGGGGTGTCGCGCTGGGCGGTGCCGGCCTGATCGTTCCGAGAGCCGGTCGTGTCCCGCCCACCTTCGTCCCGGTCGGACGCGTCCTGGTCGGTGGTGACTTGTTCGGCCGGTTCCACGGGGTGGGCGGCCGCGGCGACGGCCGGGACGGTGGCGGGCAGC
>NZ_JBHMCF010000002.1:0-276361 GCF_042428605.1 Nonomuraea salmonea | reverse complement strand
ACAGATTCACTCAACCACACTGCGGCATCACGGGCATGAACTCTCGAATCGCCCTCTGAGATCGTGCAGGTGCCCTGGCCGCTTCAGGACAAGCGCGGGCACCTTGCACCTCGCGGTTCAGCTGATGGTGTATCGGGTGTGGTGACCCTCCATCCACGTCTCGTCGAGTTCCCGGCCGGTTACGCGCCCTACGAGAATCAGTGCCGACGTGATACATGTGGCCAATTGCGGGCTGTAGCCGTTCAGAGAGAGATCCAGCAGGTGGCTCCATTCTGGCGGCATGCTCTCGTACGCGTCGTCGACCATGTCGTCGTCTGGCAAGTCGTAGAGCGTCTCCTTCCAGGCGGAGTATTCATGCCAACCCGGCAATAGATCGGGATCGCTTTCCCAGGAGGCGTCTTGGATATCGAACTGGAGGCCGGTGGCGTAACTGTCGAGCGCGTGCGGGTCTTGACCCTTGCGTGCATCCGGCTTTGTCACGCCGAAGGCGGTGACGTAGTATCCGCCAACCGCATAGTAGATGTCGTGGACACCATCAACCGTCCAGGCGACCCGCAGAGCGCGACGATTTCCAGCCGATAAGGCGGGCAAAGCGTCGAACGGCGTTGGGTCGCCCACGATCTGCGTCCAGCTGTTGTTGATACTCCCCATCCATGCAAGACGGGTATTTTCGCCGATATCCAACCCTCTGGCCAGGTCTTCCCATTTGCACATGACTCCTGATGCGGGGTCCGCGCCGATCTGCGCGGCAACTTGGGCAAGGTCGGTGTTCTCCACCCACAGACCATGGAAAGACATCCCCATGCGGTACTTGTAGGCGAGGTGCCAAAGCCTCTCCGACTGTCTCATTCATTTTCTCCTGCTGGAAGGCGGCATTTCGGGGACGCCGCTCCGACGACGTCCCCGAAATAGGTCATTGAACCGCTACCCAGAACTTGTTGCCGAGCAGGACCCGGTACCTGGCATAGAACACTGCGAGATCGCCACCGGCAGTCGAGTTGTGCGTTCCCAGGACAGCCTGTACGGAGAAATTGTCCTTTCCGTACTGGGGGTGATCGTATGCGCCGCCTTCTTTTGTGGATGCGAATGGATATTCATCGCACTGTTGCCATTCGTCCTCGGGGGCGCCATTCTTTTTCCGGGGCCGATCGGCAAAAAACTCCTCACATACGAGGTTTTTGGCTTTTGTGTTCTGATTGTAACGGTTTGATTGGGAGTCGATTCGCGTGAGCGGATCTCGTTCGGGCGTGCCTTTGGGCGCATTCCAATTGCCTGGGATATGTTTTTGGACGGACTTGAAAGGCACTGTGTTCTCGGGTTGGGTGAAAGCTTTCTCGATATGTCGGGCGACCTGGCCGTAATCGAAGTTCCAAGGTCGCAGAACCAGAACGCGCTTGGCTGCGGAGAATATGCAGCTCCCCTTGTAGAACTCGAGTTTTCCGCCCATGGGTTGGTTGTCGCAACGGACTCTGGGTGCGGTCTCGCGGAGACGTTCAGGGTTCGCGTCCACCCACTTAGGATGTCCCCATCCCGGCAGTGTTTGCTTGTCGCCGCTGCCTGGATTCTTCGGGTTGTCGTAGGTAATCCATGGCTCAATGGTGCAGCGACTGGGGCCGCCATCCAAGGATCGGATGATGAATTCGTTGTCGCCGTTCCTGATCCATTTTTCGACGCGTTCGGTGCGGGTGGAGTCCCCATTGCGGTCAAGGTTGAAGCGACGACCATGCAATTCGTGCTCCCGCCCGCAACCTTGAGCTGTAGGGAGAGGGTCTTGTCGAGCGCAGCGTCATCTATGCCGTCTCCGCCGATCAGCTCTTCCAGGAAATTGCCGTCGGACCAGAAGTTGTCGACTCTGGTCCATACCTTGACGTTACGGGGATGCATAGTGCCGCCCCCAATAACTCCTGTTCCGCTGCTATCTCCCAGGTAAGAGTGCATGACCACAGTCCAGTCGAAGTTCAAGAAGTCGTCGATGTCTTTTACCGTCTTCTTGCACTGACATTTTTTATCGTACTTTTCCGTCTCCTCGTATATTGCGAACATGAGGTGGCGGCTCCAGCAGCTCGAGTATGTTACGACCTTGTCCCAGCCATCGGTGTTTGCATGGCTGTTCCCTGCTCGGGCGTCACGCTCGTCCTCGCACTTCTGCAGCGACATTCGCTCATAGTCGAACGCGGGCAAAGCCTGAGGGGTAGGAGCTCGCTCTGGAGTCCTCGGATTCGTAGAGGCATCAGCGATGGCTGCTGGAACGGTCAGTAGGTCGGATATGTCCTCCTCGCCTAAAGCTCTCTGGTATACACGGGCGTTGTCTATGGCCCCTCGCATCTCGGCTCCTAGGAGCATTTTCGTGGAGCCGTTCCATGCCGGGTAACTAATTGGTGTGGTCTTCAGCAGTTGGCCGTTGAGGTAGAGCGATGCCGACTTGGCAGCAGCATCGTATGTACCAGCGAGGTGGAACCACTCGTTGACGGGCGGCTCGACGTCGGAGAGTACACCTTCATGTACCGCGTCCGCCGTATCCGCGTTGGTCAACGTGAAGATTAGCCCGTGGTCTTGCGTATTACCCAAGCGGAACGGCGTTTGATGCGCCCCCCGCTGTTCGATGACGCTGTAGTTTCCTTCCTTGTCATCCCACTGCAGCCAAGCGGCCACCGAGAAGCTCTGGTCAGTGCGAATCACCGGTCCGGCGGTCTGGGCCAAGGGCTCCTCGCCGGGTTGGGTGACGTCGATGGCGAACGTCTGCCAGTCCGACCAGGCCGATGAGGTGTCGTCGGTGACCGCGCGCAGCCGCCAGCGCACCTTCCAGCCGTCGGCGAGTGCCCCCGCGGGGACGGTCACGCTCGTTTGGGCGCCGGAGGCGATCTCGTCCGAAGAGCCGGCCCAGATCTGGCCGCTGCCTTGACCGTCGGGGGCTGACGGGTCGTGCTCGATTTCGGCCTCCGCCCGGAGCGTCTGGCCGGTGGGGTGGGTGAGGGTGGCCTGCAGCGCTGGGGTGAGCGTGGTGGTCACCGTGACGCCGTCCGCCACCTTGGAGGGGGTGATGGCCAACGCGGTGGCGGTGGGTTTGGGCACATCGACGGTGAACGTCTGCCAGTCCGACCAGGCCGAGGTGGTGGTGGCCGAGACGGCGCGGGCGCGCCAGCGCACCTTCCATCCGTCGAACAGGGTGTCCGCCGGAACGGTGATGGTGGCCTGTGTCCCGGCCGGGACGTTGTCCGCGGTTCCGGTCCAGATCTGGCCGGTCCCCTGTTCGGCAGGGGCGGCCGGGTCGTGTTCGAGTTCGACTTCCGCCCGCAGCGGTTTGCCGGCCGGGTCGATGACCTGGGCGAGCAGCGACGGGGTGGGCGTGGGGGTGACGGTGGCACCGTCCACCTGCTCGGACGGGGTGACCTGCAGGGCGCCGACGGCCGGTTCGGAGACCGGGTCGGGTACGTCCACGGTCACCGCCTGCCATTCCGACCAGGGCGAGCCAACGGTGGTGGCGGTGTTGATCGCGCGGACGCGCCAGCGCACCTTCCACTCATCAGCGAGCTTGCCGTCGGGGATGATGACCGATGCCTGAGTGCTGGTGGCGACATCGTCCACCGTGCCGGTCCAGATCTGACCGCTGCCCTGCCCCGACGCGGTGGGGTCGTGTTCGACCTCGAACTCGGCCCGCAGTGGCTGGGCGGCCGGGTCGGTGACCGTCGCACGCATGGCCGGGGTCAGGCTGGTGGCCACCGTGACGCCATCTCTCACCTCGGATGGGGTGACTTGGAGGGCATCGACGGCCGGGTTGGGCACGTCCACCGTTGCCGTCTGCCAGTCCGACCACGCCGAGGTTGACGAGGTGGCGGCGTTGGCGGCGCGGGCGCGCCAGCGGATCTTCCAGCCGTCGGCGAGCTTGCCTGCGGGTACGCTTGTCGTCGCCTGGCTTCCCGACGCGACGGCGGCTGAGATGCCGGTCCAGATCTGGCCGGTTCCTTGCTCCGGGGCGGCCGGGTCGTGCTCGATCTCGAATTGCCCGGTGAGGTCGCCGCCGGCGGTGTCGGCGACGGTGACGGCCAGTTGCGGGGTGAGCGAGGTGGCGATCACCGTCCCGTCCGTGCTGGTGGCCGGGCTGATCTGCAACTCTGCCACAGTGGGCGTGGAGCCGAGCGTGTAGGTGACGTCCAACGTGGGTTTGTTGGTGGCGTTGAACGAGTCAAAGGCCCGGTCGTATGGCGGTCGGCCGTCGTCCAGCGTCTCATCCACGCCGCGCAGCATAAGCCCGTGGTTGGCGCTGCCGGCCGCCCACGCCTGAGCCATCGCGGCGAGGTTCCAGCTCATCGTGCCGGGCGCGCCGCAGGTGGCGGCGTCATTGGCGACGGATTCCCCGGCGGTGGTGGTGCCGGGCTGGTTTTCCCAGGTCAGCTCGACGTCGGTCCAGGCGGCGGTGATCCGTTGGGCCTTGATGCCGGATTGGGCGTCGCCGCACCCGACGGCGTCGGTGCGGCGCATGCTGAGCGTGGCCGCCGACACATTGACGTTGGCCAGGGTAGTGGTGTCGAACTTCAGGTAGGCACGCTCCACCAGCGGCGCCGGTTCGCCGTCGTCGTAGGTGCCCACCCACAGCGTCTTGTTGCGGTAGGTGCTCGACCCCGGGGTTCCGTAGTTGGAGATCCACACATCGGTCATATCCGGCAGGGTGACCGCCGCGGCCAGCGTCACCGGATAGGTCGTGCCCACGTCTGCCAGGAACTTCTGGTCCGGCTCGACCACCAGCTCCGTGCGGCCATCCACGTCGCATCGCCTACGAGAACGACCTCACGTTACTGGCTCCCCATACCAAGGCGTCGGCAGCACTGCTTGTACTTCCGTCCCGAGCGGCACCAGCATGGGGCGTTCCGCTCCGTCCGCCATGGCAGGTCTGTGGCATCCAAGGCCGCGTCCTCGAAGTACTCGCCGATCGGGTCGGCAAGGTCGGGGCGCTGAATCATGAGCTGGGCGAATGCGGTGAAGTCGGCATACAGGAGATGCAGCTTGGAGCCCTCGCTGGCGAGTTCGAGACCGGCCAGCTCGACGCGGGAGCGGTGATTGTCCCAGTCGGTTCCATACTTTTCGGCGATCTGCGGCCACCGCTGGGAGAGGCGGTCGAAGTCCTCACGGGGCCAGAACAGGGTGCGCGGATCGCCCTCTTTCTCATGCCAGTGGGCGTCCGGATCCGGCGCCGCGGGCGCGTCGGGGAAGCCCATATCGCGGCGGAGCCGGTCGATCGACCGTTGTAGCTGAGCGGCGGACAGAGCCTTGCCTTGCCTGGTCAGCCGCTCCTGGCCGCCGACCAGGATCTGCAAGGCGCCGGCCTGATCGCCGCTCTCGCCGAGCGCGTCAGCGTAAAGGTCATAGTCGGTCCAGTCCGCCAGCCCCTCCTTGACCACGCGGCGGAAGGTCGCGGAGGCATCCTCGGTCCGGCCTTGTTGGTGCAGGAGCGCGGCCAGCCGGGCCAACGGCTCCATGTTCCGCCGCCGGAGGTTTTCGGTGTCCGCTCGGCGTAGAAGCTCTATCGCCCGATCGACCTCGCCGTCCATCGCCAGGAAGTCGCAGGCCACCATCAGCGCGTACGGCCGATCGAAGTCCTCACCGCGAAGATCGGGGTCATCGACGGCTGCCAGCACTCGGGCCACTGCCGCATCCCGCTCGGCTCCGGAGAAGCGGCCCATGCCCAGATTGTCGATGTCGGCTTGGCTCACCAGGTTGTCGCTCGTCACCCGTACGAGCGTAGAGGCACCGCCACGGCCATCTGTCCGACTCCACTACGGGTGCTGTCTTGGCGGGTCAGAAGAGATACGGGTGGTCCCTGTTGGCTCTGATCTCCGTGGGGAACACAAGTTGGGCGCAAGGCATCGCCGTCTGGGCCGCTATCGTTCAGTCGCTCTCTGACAGCAACGCCGGGTTGTAGCCGTCTACCAGGCCGACCGGCTCGTCGACAGTGATCGTGAAGTCCCAGCCCTCATTCTGGATCGCCTGGCCGAGTTCGTTCCAGGTCATCTGCCGGCCGTCGACGACCACGGCCATCTCATCCGGGCTGCGCCAGATGATCCTGCCCCGTACTTCGCGGTCGGCGATGGTCATCTCGCCGGTGAACGGGCTGCGCCTCAGGTAGTGTCTGCCGATCTCGCGGCGGGCGCTCTCCCGCACATGGTCAAGGGCGCGCTGAGGATCGGCGTGAGGGTCGGCGAGCGCCCTGAAGGTATACCCGTCCTCGACGTCGACTTCCGTGAGCTCGGCGTCGATGCCGGTGGCGCCGTGAGTGAGGCGGTAGGCCAGGACATGTGGTCGTCCGTCCGGATCGACGAACCTCTCCGGTGGCGGAGGCGGCGTTAGCGGATCACGCCCCGTACGGTCACACATCCAGGAGTTCCAGCAGGCGTCGCAGAGCATGCCCACGGTGTTCAGGGAAATCCGGGCCGGACGTCCACACCAACTGCACTCTGCGTTTTCGGCAGCCACCCGTTGACCTTACGCCTGCGGGATGTCCCGGGCTCGTACTTCGAGATCGGCGAGGCGATACGCTCGCGGCTATGCCCTCCGTCGCCGAGAGCCCGGTGTTCACAGCCGCTCACGCCCTGGCCTCCTGGGTAGAGGGCGGTCGGGCGGTCACCCCATCGATCGCGATCAAACCGGCGCTGGTGCCCGATGCCGCGCTGGCGCTCGGTGTGGCGTGTCCGGTCAAGGTCCGACGCCTCAGCGATGTGCCGGAACTGCAGCGGGCTTGGCTGACCGCGGTGGCGGCAGGACTGGTCACGATCGAGGGCTCGCGTGCCGTTCGGGCCGAACCCGCGCCAGCGCTTGACACCGAGGCCTGGTATGCAGCCTTGGAGCAGGTGATCGCGGCGCAGTTCACGGACCCCTGCGGGGTGGACTCGCGGATCTGCTGCCTGGTCATGCTGGACCTGCTGGCGGAGGACGCGCCGCCGCTGGGCGGGGCGCTGCGCGCGGCGGTGGAGCAGGGGATGCGGCAGCGTGGTGATTGGGACTGGCGCTTCGTCGGGCTGGCCGATCGGCATCCCGTCGACCACCTGCTGACAATCCTGGTCGCATTCGGTGTGGTCGACGACCGGTTGATGGTCACGGAGCTGGGCGAACACGCTCGCAAAGAGCTGGCGGAACGGTTGCCGCCGCCGATCACCGCAGATCTGAGCGCGGATGAGGTACTGCGCAGGATCGCTACAGCCCCGCCGGAGGAGGTGCCGGAGTTGCTGTGGCGGTGGCGGATCGCGGATGTCCAACCGGGCTCCCGCAAGCTGGTCGATCGGCTCCCCGAACTGTTGCGGGCGGCGGCTGAGGCGTCCCCAGCCGGACGGCTCAGTGTTGTCGAGGTCGTGGCCGAGCGTGGTGGTGCCGGGGAGTTGTGGCAGGCGGTGCGTGACCTGCCTCTACTGGGACCGCATGCCCGCTGGTGGTTGGATGCGGAGATTGAAGGGGATCGGGAGTGGCGGGCGGTTGACTATGCGCTGGCGGCGCTTGATCGCTATGGGGTGACTGACGCTCGGTACGTTCTGCTGGACATGATGGGCGGCGACCTCCATGAAGGAGTTGGGGGCAGTGGGCACCCGGAAGCGGGTCGGCTCCTGGTCGTCCTGCCACGGACGGCGCCGGCGATTCCTGGCTACCAGCTCAAGATCTCCGTCGCTGGGGTGTGGCGGCGGGTGCTGGTTCCGGAGAACTATTCGCTGGGTGATCTGCACCGGGTTATTCAGAGATTGTTCGGCTGGTCGGATGAGCACCTTCATGTGTTCAGGGTCGGCAAGCGTCGCTTCAGCGACCCCTTCCGGCCGTTGGAGGAGTGCGGGGACGAAGACCTGTGCCGGTTGAACCGGGTGCTGCCCGCACCGCGATCGGTGCTGCGGTACACCTACGATCTCGGTGATTGCTGGGAGCACGAGATTCTCCTGGAGAGGGTGGTCGCCGACGAACTCGCTGCCCCGATCTGTGTGGACGGCCGCGGCGACAACCCGATCGAGGACTACAACCCGGAGTACCCCGAAGAGTTGATGCCCTTCGACCGGGATGCCATCAACCGGGCGCTGGCAAGACCGACTCTGGCGGGTGAGGGCGATGACGAGTGACCGGGCACGGACCGCGATGCCGGCTCAGGCTTCCGGTAGACCCTGCGACGCCTCTCGCGCCCGGGTCCGCACGTATTCGTCGCCCGCGTGCTAGATCATCGGATCAAGGCCCCTTCTAATCCGACGGTCGCAGGTTCGAATCCTGCAGGGCGCGCTTTCACCAGCGGAAACCTCAGCCGCGCCCGCGCGCCGGCGCGGCATGGGGCAGATGTGAGGCAATCCTGAGTCAGCCGCCGAGCGGCCGCCCCAGCGCGGACGCGGCCTTCAGTACCAGCTGGGCCGTCTCCTGGGCCGCGTGGTGGGTCACCTCGGGCAGCACCGAGACGTAGGTGTCGGCGGTCAGCACGATGCTGGCGTGCCCGAGCATGGCCTGCACCACCTTCAGGTCGGTGTGCGCGGCCAGCGCCAGGGTGGCGGCGCCGTGCCGCAGGTCGTGCAGCCGGATGGGCGGTTGTCCTGAGGCGGCCACCAGCCGGCGGAACCGGCCGGTGAGGTAGTCCGGCCGCAACGGCGCCCCATCCGCGGTGGTGAACACGTACCCCGAGTCCTGCCAGGGGGTGCCCGCCACCGCGCTCAGCTTTCTTGGCGCTCGCGGTGGCGGGTCAGCACCCGTACGGTCTCCGCGTCCAGGGCTACCACGCGGCAACTGGCTCAATGGTGCAGCGACTGGGACCACCGTCCATGGATCGGACGATGAATTCGTTGTCGCCGTTCCTGATCCATTCTTCTACGCGTTCGGTGCGGGTGAAGTCCCCATTGCGGTCAAGGTTTGAAGCGACGACCATGCAATTCGTGCTCCCGCCCGCAACCTTGAGCTGTAGGGAGAGGATCTTGTCGAGCGCAGCGTCATCTATGCCGTCTCCGCCGATCATCCCGTCATTTCAGGCCGTCGAGGAAAGACTTGGCCACCTTCGTCAGGGCGGGTTGCGCGACTGCCGGCTCGAAGAACGGTGCCCGGTAGTCGGCGGCGTCGACGAGACCGCCTCCGGTCGTCGTCCCCCGGAACGTGACCTCGACCGTCCGGTCGCCGACCAGGACCTTGATGAGAATCTCCGTCGTGGGGGGCGCGCTCTTGTCGTGAAGCTTGGTGGTGCTGGAGACCACGACGAATGCCTTCTCGCCGAGCCCGGAGAGCTCCTGGCGGGGTTCGTAGTCCGTGTGGAGGCGATCGCTGGTGAGGCCGCCCCCGTTGTGGTACCGGTCGTACTTCTTGGCATCGCGATCGAACTGGAACGTCGAGCCGGTGTCGCCGCCACCCCAGTCGACCATGTGAATGCCGAGTTCACCGCCGCGAGCGGTGAACTCCTGCCCGGGCCGGTGCTTGATGACCTCCTTGACCGACCAGGTGCAGGTGGTCTGCTTGATCCTGCCGTCATTGGTGCTGACGGACGGTCCGCCGACGGCGGGGAAGAACGCCGACTCGATCTGTTCGGCGGTGACGATGCCGCAGGGCCCGGTGAGTTTCACCTTGTCGGCACTCTTGGCCATTTCCGCGGCGATGAGCTTGGCGACGTTCCCTGCCGAGGCCCGCGTCTCGTCGCCGGAGGGGTACTTGGCGCCGGTCCGGTTGTCACCGCCGTAGGTGACCTTGACCAGCCAGGGTCCCTGCCGGACGAACACCTCCGCCTTGAGGCCGCTCCTGCCTATCGAGGTCTGGCTGTAGGAGGCGTCGCCATACTCCAGCGGCTTGAGCTCGCCGAATGCCGAGCCTGAGGTCCTGCCATCGATCCGCTTGCCGTTCCGGACGTTGACTCGCCGCGCGTGCGTTTGCTTGTCCTGGCCGAAGCGGTCCGTGGCGTATTCGACGGCACTGCGTGTCCCTGCGCTCTTGGCTTCCACGGAGATGCTCAGCGCGCGATATCCGAGAACGCCGTTGCCGACGTCCATCTTGTTGTTCGTCCAGCTGCAGGCTGCCCGCTTCTCGGTGTCGGTGGCGGCCCCAGTGGATGCGTCCTTCCCGCCGTATTCGGCGTCCGCCACCAGGCTTTTACGGAGATCGCCCGGTACGGCGGCGCAGAGCTGGTCGCCGGTGATCGCCCGGAGTTTCCCCGCCTCGGTGGTCCTCGCCGCCTCGGCCGTGGGCGACCGGGCCGGATTGCCCCGGCCGGGGGTCGGGCTCGCGGGCGGGCCGGCTTCGGCACGGCTCAGGAGCAGCGAGCCCCCTGCCAGTCCGCCGAGCACGACGACGCCGAGCACGACGACGAGGGCGATCAGCGGCCCCTTCCCTCCGCTTCCGTTGCCGTTCGGCGGAGGTGGAGACCAATGCCCGCCGGATCCGCCTTGCGGGTGGCGCGGCTGCTCGCCGGGACCAGGAGGCCACCGTACGCCCGGTCCCGGCGGTGCACCCTGTGCGGGGGGTGGAAAGCTGCCCGGAGGCCAGGCCTGCCCGGGGTGCCGGCCGCCCGGATGTCCGGGCGCGCCGGATCCGTGGGATGGCGGGTAAGGGGTGGACATCGGAGAACCTCCAGAGCGGGCGAGCCTGCCGCCCCTGATATGGCAGGCATACGGGAGGAAGGGGTGCTTCATCCCTTGCGCCCCGGACGCGAGCCTACGGATGGCGGGAACGCGGGTGTGTCAGGCGAACGCCCTTCATCGTGATTACGGTTCGGTCAACCGTCAGAGTGCAGTTTGCGAGCGTATTCCTGTGATGTCGTAGTGTGATCGTAGAGATTTGTAGCGTTACCACCGGTTAGCGGGCCCGGCCGTGCTGTGATGGGTGGGTGACTGAGCGCAAGCAGTCCCCGAGCGACTTGTCCGACGTGCAGTGGGCGTTGATCGAACCGGTACTCACCGCATGGAAGGCCGTGCACCCGTCCGTCAGCTACGAATTGCGTGAGATCGTCAACGTCATCCGCTACCAGGGACGGACCGGCGTTCACTGGGACTACCTCCCGATTGCCGACCCGAGCCTGGTCGTACTGGACAGCAGCAGATCCGCCCACTTCGGCTTAATACGAGTGACTCCCGCAGCGCTCGGAGGCCTACCTGACGTGGGCCGCGATCACCCTCATGGCCGGGCAACTGACCAGGACGAAGCCGCCGGCGTGGACCCGAAGGCCAGCATCAGCGCCGCGGGCCGGAGTGCGGCGGCGGGCTCAGTCAGTTGGAGCTGGGGACGCGATGTCGATGCCGGCTGAGCGCATTCTTGCCTCGGACAACGCCGCCAGCCTGACTCAGGCTGGCTTCTGCTCGTGTCCGTGGTGGTTGAGCAGGCTGTACCGGACCGCGCCGTCGGTGCGAGCCCGGAGTGCGGCCGGGATCGGCAGCAGGGAGGGATGGGCGAGACAGTACTCGGCCAAGGTGTGGCGAGTCCGTCGATCCGGGGGGTCGTCCGGCTCCCGTTCAGCGGCACTGCGGACTTGCCGCGACCGCGATGGTTGTCGTGGGTTCTTGGCCTCTTCTCGCAGGTCAGAGACCGATGAGCTTGTCAGGCACGTCAGGCACGTCGGCGGGTTCTCACAGCACGCGGTGTGGCTGCGATCCAGCTCACCATGATCGACCGTCAACTCCGGTACCGAAGTACTTAAGCACGTCAGATTCCGCGTCGTTCTCGCCTCCGTAAGTTGGTGGTCACAAGAGAGCACGATCACTGAGGAGAACGACATGAGCGACATGAACGAGTTGGTCCAGCGCTACCTCGCCGCGTGGAACGAGACCGACGCCGCCGCGCGGCAGGCCGTCCTGGCGGAGGTCTTCGCGCAGGACGCGGTGTACACCGACCCGCTGGTCTCCGTACGGGGCAGGGACGGGCTCGACGCCACCATCGCGGCGGTTCAGGGGCAGTTCGGCGGGCTGGTCTTCAGCCTCGGCGGCACCGTGGACGCGCACCACGACATCGCCCGGTTCACCTGGCACCTTGGACCTGAGGGCGGCGAGCCGATCGTCATCGGCTTCGACGTGGCGGTGATCGGTGATGACGGGCGGATCAGCCAGGTGCTCGGCTTCCTGGACAAAGTGCCCGCCGGAGCCTGAACACCTTCAAGGAGGAACCATGACCGCATATGTGATCGCGCATCTTCGTGACCCGGAGCGGTTGCACCAGGACGTGGCGGAGTACCTGGAGAGGATCCAGTCGACGCTGGACCCGTTCTCCGGCCGCTTCGTCGTCCATGGGGGACCGGTGGACGTCCGTGAGGGCCAGTGGTCCGGGGGCGTCGTCATGCTCGAGTTCCCGTCGGTGCACAACGCGCGCGGCTGGTACGAGTCCGCCGCCTACCAGGCGATCCTGCCGCTGCGAGCGGACCATTTGGAGGGCGAGGTGATCATCGTCGAAGGCGTCGGCCCCGACCACGATTCGGCCGCGATGGGCGCCGAATACCGCGAAGCGCTCAAGGGATGACGTCGTAGTTGAAGCCGAAGGCGCGGACACCGGTCTCCGTACGGGGCCGGTGGCTCGTCTTCGGGCCGAAGGCGACGTAGGTGCCGGGGCCGTGGGTGCGGTCGCCCTCGATGAGCTCGCCGCTCACGACGAAGTACGCCTCGCCGTAGGTGTCGTGAACGTCGAGGTCCGGCCATTCGGCGCCGGGGGCGAGGTCGATCACCCACGTCCTGATCCCGGGCATGCCCGGCAGCATCCGTACGTCGATGCCGGGGCCCAGCTCCATCGGCGTGACCTCATTGACGTCCACGGGGAGTATTTGCCCAGGTAGGACCTGTTCGCTCATCGGGACACGATCTCACAGCCCGAGTCGATCGGCGAACTCCTTGAGCTCGCCCCGGGAGGCGACGCCGAGCTTGGGATATGCCTTGTAGAGATGGAAGCCGACCGTACGGTGGCTGAGGAAGAGCTGCGCGGCGATGTCGCGGTTGGACAGGCCCTGCGCGGCGAGGCGGGCGATCTGCAGTTCTTGCGGGGTGAGACCGGCGGCCACGCCCTCGGCCGGTCTGGGGCCTTGGCCCGGGGCGCCGGTCGCGGTGAGCTCGCCGCGCGCGCGTTCGGCCCACGGCCGCATGCCCAGCCGGTCGAAGACCTCCAGAGCGTCGTGCAACGGCCCGCGCGCCTCGGCCTTCCGCTGCGCCCTGCGCAGCCACTCGCCGTAGAGCAGCGCGGTCCTCGCGTACTCCAGCGGGCGGACGTCCTGGCTGTGCAGGTCGAGGGCCGCCGTGTAGAGCGCCTCAGCCTGGTCGTCGGCGGCCAGCAGCCCGCGGCAGCGCAGCACGAGTGCGTCGGCCCACGGCTGCCGTACCGACCCGGCCCACGTCGCCAGGCGTGCCAGCGGCTCGGCGGCGCGCTCCGGCGACCCCACCCGTACGGCCGACTCCACCAGGTCGGGAGTGGAACGGGTGGCGCAGATGTGATGGCGCATCGGCTCGCGGGTCAGGCGCTCGAAGCGGTCGAGCGCCGCCTCGGCGCGGCCGAGACCGAGGTCGAGCAGCCCAAGCGACCAGTGCGCCCACGGCGCGCCGGGCGAGATGGCCGCGGCGGTGGCCCCCGCGAGCCCCTCCTCGGCGTTGCGCCGGCAGGCGGCCTCCTCGCCTTTGGCCGCATCGAGGTAGGCGAGCACGCTGCTGAACTGGCTGACCCACTGCTGCTGGCCGGTGTCGCGGGCGAGCCCCAGGGCCTCGGTCGCGGTAGCGAGCGCGTCCAGGTGCCGGCCGGTGAACACCTCTCCCTCGGCCATGAAGAACAGCACCGTTGGCAGCCTCCCGGCGCCGCCCCGCTCGCGGCATCCGGCCGCGAGCTCGGTCGCCAGCTCGTAGGCGTCGGCGTCCTGGCCCAATGCGAGCGCCGCGCCGCAGAGGATCATCAACGTCTGGTCGGGGGCCCGGCCGCGCCGCCGTACCGCCGCGAGGGTGTCGCCCAGCGGCGGCGGCCGCTCGGAACGGCCTCGGCCGAGATGAACGAGGTACGGCCCCACCGGCGCGAGTGGATCCGCGTCGTCGAGCGGCAGCGCGGCCAGCCGGTCCAGCGTCGCCGCGAGCTGCCGTTCGCCCAGGTACCAGGAGGTGTGCACGGCCTGGATCAGCAGTACGGCGGCCTGGCCTGGATCGGTGTCGCGGATAAGCCCGGCGCCGTCGAGCAGCAACCGGTGGGCGGCCGGGTAGGAGCCCTGCCAGAAGTCCGCGAGCGCCCGCACCTGGGCGACTCGCGCCTGCATCGCCGGGTCTTCGTCCAGCCCCCGGGCCGCGCGGCCCCCCAGATCCCTGGCGCGCTCCAGATCGCCTGCCTCCAGCGCCGCCTCAGCCGCAAGAGCCTCCCGTCGAGCCCTGGCGCCGGGCTCGACGCTCAGGCGGGCGGCCCGTTCGTAGGCCGCCGCGGCCGCCCCGTGGCCACTGCGTTCGCGGGCGCGGGAGGCGGTGCGTTCCAGCGCGGCGGCGGTCTCTTCGTCGGCTTCGGTGGCGGCGGCCGCCAGATGCCAGGCCCGGCGGTCGGCGTGCTCCGGCGAGCCGAGAGCGGCGGCCAGCGCGCGGTGGGCGGCGAGGCGCTGTCCGAGCGGCGCCCGCTGGTAGACGGCGGCGCGGATCAGCGGATGGCGGAACCGTATCGTGGTGCCGTCGGCGTCGCCGCGCAACACCAGGCCGGCCCGCTCGGCGGGGGACAGGTCCTCGACGGCCGCCCCCAGCTCGGCGGCGGCACGCAGGATCACGGCGAGCTCGCCGGTTTCGTCGGCCGCCGCGACCAGAAGCAGGCTCTGGCAGGCCGCGGGCATCCGGCTGACCTGGCCGTGGAAGGCCAGTTGCAGCCGGTCGGTGAGGGGGAGCGCCCCCGGCGAGAACGCGCTGCCGCCTTCGGCCGCCAGGGCGACCGGCAGCTCCAGCAGCGCCAAGGGGTTGCCGCCGGCCTCGGCGAGCAGGCGGTAGCGTAGGGCGGGCGCGAGCGGATGCCGGTCGAGCAGGGCCGCTGCCGCCTGCGGGGCCAGCCCGGAAAGGCGCGACTCCGGCAGGCCGGGGGCGGGAAAGGAGCCCTCGCCATCCCGGGCAGCGAAGATCATGACCACGCCCTCGGTGTGCAGGCGCCGGGCGGCGAACAGCAGCGCCTCCCGCGAGGCGCGGTCGAGCCACTGCGCGTCATCCACGAGACACAGCAGTCCCGTCTCGTCCGCGTACTCCGCCAGGAGGGACAGCACCGCCAGCCCCACCAGCATCGGCTCCGAGCCGGTCGCGGGCCCGAGCCCGAACGCCGCCTCCAGGGCCGCGCGCTGCGGGCCTGGCAGCGCGGCGAGATGACCGAGCGCCGGGCGCAGCAGCAACTGCAGCCCCGAGAACGGCAGCTCCGCCTCGAACTCGACCCCCGTGCCGCGGGCCAGCCGCAGGTCGCGGGCCGACGCGGCGGCGTGGTCGAGCAACGCCGTCTTGCCGATGCCCGGCTCGCCGCGCAGCACCAGCGCCGAACTGCCCCCCGCCCGCGCCCTCGCCAGCAGTTCGGCGATCGCGTCCATTTCGGGCTCTCTTCCGTACAGTCCCCCCGCGCCCATGACCCCATCCTGGCATTCGTCCAGGCAGGCTCACGATGTGGCCATGAGAGCCACGCTTTCGTCTTTCACGGAGGTCGCGGAACCGACGGCGAACGGCCCGGGCTCAAGCCGCGGGCACTGATCACCGCCGGTGACATCACAGAACTGACCTGCGGGAAACAGCAGGGGGTCCCGTGATCTGCCAGGCCTCAAGCTGCGGGGCGCTTGACGGAGTGTCGGGATGTCGCCTCACGCGGTGCGCTTCTACCTGACCGGGCTCTACGGCAGCGACACCAGCACTCGGCCCATCCTCCTGACCGGTGAGGTCGTCGTTTCAAGCTCTCTGCCAAGATTGTCGGGCTGACAGACAGAATGTGCCGTTGCGCCCGAGCATCGGAAAGCGAGATCATCACGCATGCTCGACCCCTTGCCGCCCGAGGACGATGGGGCCTCACCAGCGGTTTCCACGCCGCATTTCGTGGGTCGTGATCGGGAGATGGCGGCGCTTCGAGTCGCCTTGGCCAGGCCCCCGGCGATCGTGCTGGTGGAGGGCGAGGCGGGGATCGGGAAGAGCCGGCTGGTGCGGGAGTGGCTGGCCGCGCCTGACCAGCGCACTGCCCTGGTCTCGGTGTGCCCACCGCTGCGCGAGTCGCTGACGTTGGGGCCGATCGTCGACGCGTTCCGTGGGATCGACCGCCCGGTGTCGCGGTTGCGGCTCACCGAGCTCGCGGGTGCGTTACGGCCCCTGTTCCCTGAATGGTCCTCGGACCTGCCGCCCGCACTGCCGCCTTTGAGCGATGCGAAGGCGGCACGGCATCGCCTGTTCCGCGCCCTGGACGAGCTGCTGCGGGCTCTGCACGTCGACGTTCTCGTGCTCGAGGACGCTCACTGGGCGGACGAGGTGACCTTGGAGTTCCTGCTGTTCGTCGCCTCTCGACAGCAATCGGACGGGCCGAGCCTCGTGATCTCCTATCGGCCGGAGGAGGTGGACGCCGGATCGCTGTTGCTGCGGCTGACGTCCCGGTTTCCGGCCGGCGTGACCCAGCTGAGGATCGCCCTGGCGCCGCTGCGACCCGACGACACGGCGGCGCTGGTGTCCTCGATGCTGGACGGCAACCCGATATCGCAGGAGTTCACGACGTTCATGCATGAGCGGACCGGTGGGGTGCCGCTGGTGCTGGAGGAGTCGGTTCGCCTGATGTGCGACCGTGCCGACCTCGTCTTCCGCGACGGACAGTGGGTCCGGCTGAAGCTGCGCAAGCTGCAGGTGCCGCCGACGGTGCGCGACTCCACCCGGGAGCGGGTGGGCCGTCTGTCGCCGGCGGCGCAGCAGGTGTTGCGAGCCGCGGCCACGTTGGCCGAGCGGTCATCGGTGGCCACGATCGCGATGACCGCCGGTCTGCCACCGGCCGCGTGCCGAGGCGCCATCGCGGAGGCGGCCGACGTCGGCGTCCTGGACGGAGACGACCGCGGCCAGTGGCGATTCCGGCACGTGCTGGCCGCCACGGCCGTCTACGAAGCGATCCCGTCGGCCGAACGCAGACACTTGCACCTGCTGGCCGGCCGGGCCTTGGAGGGCATCGATCCGCCGCCTGTCGCACGCCTTGCCCACCACTTCCGTGAGGCGGGCGAGACACGGTCCTGGGCGCGGTACGCCGAGCAGGGTGCCGAGCTGGCCATGGCCTCGGGTGACCACACCAAGGCGGTCGACTTGCTGGTCGATCTGTTCTCGTGGTCCGAGCTGCCGCCGGCGGATCGGGCACGGGTCGCGCGCATCGCCGGAGTAGCCGCACTGGGCCGTCGCGAACCGGTCGACGAGGTCTACCACCGGGTGATCCGTACCTTGCGCTCGGTGCTGGAGACCCCCGGTCTCTCTGCCCGCCAGCAGGCCGAGATCCGTAACCCCTTGGGCCGGCTGCTGATCATCGGGGGTGAGGCGCAGGCCGCGCTCAGCGAGCTCGAGCAAGCGGTGACCAACCTCGACCATGACCCGGTCGAGGCGGCCCGGGCGATGACCTATCTGGGATGGGCCTACGCGGGACCGTGGCCGGCGTCGACCCATCGGCGCTGGCTGGATCGCGCCGCTGAGCTCACCGCCGAAGTCGACTCTCCCGCGGAGCGGCTCAACCTGGCCGGCAACCGAGCCGCCGCGCTGCTCATGCTCGGCGCGGAGGAGGCCTGGGACGTCGTCGCCGACCTGCCCATCGACGGCGCGACCTCGGCGGAGCGGCTCGACGTGGCCCGCATCCACACCAATGTCGGGACCGGCGCGCTGATCTGGGGCCGGTACGCCGACGCGGACAAGCACCTCGCCGTGGCCATGCGCCTTGCCGAGGCCGAGCAGGCGTCCCGGCTGCGACACAACGTCCGGCTCGAACAGGGCAACCTGGCGTGGTTCACCGGTCGGTGGGAGGGTCTCGCGGAGACAAGCGCGGCGCTCGCCGATGCCGACCGGGACCGGCCGGCGCTCTACCTCGGCAGCATTCGCCTCGCGGCCCGGCTGGCGGCCGCCGCCGGGCGGCGGCGCGCCGCGATGGAGCAGTTCCGGCTGGTCCTTGAGGAGTCCGCCCGTCTCGGCGCGGCCGACGACACGATGGAGGCCGCCGCCGCGCTGGCAAGACTGTGGCTGACGGAGGGGAACAGCGGCCGGGCGCTGCAGATCACGAACGAGCCGATGGACACGGTCCGGAGAAAAGGCATCTGGGTCTGGGCGACGGACCTCGTCCCCGCCCGGATCGAGGCGCATCTCGTCGCGGGCGACCTGCGGGCCGCGACTCGCCTGGGCGACCAGTTCGCCAGAGGACTGCGTGGCCGTACGGCGCCTGCGCCTCGCGCCGCCCTCGCCGTATGCCGTGCTCTGCTGGCCGCCGCGGCCGGAGACCACGCCCGCGCGGCGAGGGCGTACGACCGGGCGGCGCGAGCCTGGGACGCGTTGCCGCGCCCCTACGACGCCATGCTCGCCCGCGAGCGTCAAGCCGAGGCGCTCATGGCGCAAGGCCATGTCGAACGGGGCCGAGAGCTGCTGGCCGCACAGTACGAGCGACTGTTCGGGCTCGGAGCCCGCGGCGATGCGGATCGTGTCGCACAGCGGCTTCGCGAACACGGCGCCGAGGTTCCGCGCTTGTGGCGCGGCGGCCGGCGGGGGTACGGCGACCGGCTCTCGCCTCGTGAGCTCGACGTGGTCCGGCTGGTCGTCGCCGGCAAGACGAACCGGGAGATCAGCCGGATCCTGGCCAAGTCACCGGCCACGGTGGATCAACAGCTGCGCGCGGCGATGCGTAAGTTGAAGGTGAGTACCCGAACCGCGCTCGCCGTCAAGGCAGTAGAGGCCGGAGTGTTCGCGGAAGAGGACTCCCTCAGCGACCCGTCATGAAAATTGACGTATCCGCCGGATAGCGAAGATCGCTCGTCACCCTGAGCATGACTCCATGATCCATGCCCCTAGGGCAGTGCATGCCTGAGCGACCTGTCGCGCGTGACGACTCCCTCATCGAGCACCAGCAACCACTTGAGCTGTCGCGAGGCGGCGTCAGCACCCCTGACGCCCCCGACGCCCCTGACGCCCCCGATACCCGGGATGACGGCGATGACGGCGATGACGAGAGCCACGACCCCTACCAACCCCTGTAGGCCGGAGGACCCCCCACGTGAGACTGCAAGCCCTCGTCACCTCGCTGGCCTTAGCGGTCGGCCTGAGCATGATCGCGCCACCGCCGGCGTCGGCCGCTGAGCCGGATCCCGGTGCACCCGCCAACAAGATCGCGTCGGACCTGAAGGGCCGTTTCCGCACGGAGCCGGTCTCCGACTTCTGGATCACGTTCGACGCCAAGGCCGACCTCGCGCCGGCGATGAAGATCGCCGACTGGACCGCTCGCGGTCAGTTCGTCTACGACGCATTGAAGGCCGCGGCCAAGTCCTCCGCGGCATCCGTCTCCGCCCAGCTCGACGCGGCGGGCGTGAAGTACACGTCCTACCCGCTCGTCAACGCCGTGCTCGTCAAGGGCGGCACGCAGAAGCTCGCGCTCGACGTCGCCTCGGTCGGGCAGGTCGCCGAGATCCATGCGTCGCCGCAGGTCGCGCTGGTCCAGCCCATCGACGAGAAGACGCCGGACGACCAGGCCGCGCGCCCCGCCGCCCCCAAGGACGCCTCCAAGGACGCCGACGCGCACGCCTCCAAGGACGCCGACGCGGACGCCGACGAGGACGGCACCGTCGCGTGGGGCCTGGACGCCATTCACGCCCCCGAGGCCTGGGCCATGGGGGCCACCGGTTCGGGCATCACCGTGTCCAACCTCGACTCGGGTGTTCAGTTCGACCACCCCGCCCTGACGCGGCAGTACCGCGGCAAGAAGCCCGACGGCACCGTCGACCACAACTACAACTGGATGGCCACCCGGGGCACGTGCGCCGGAGCACCGTGCGACGACGACGGACACGGCACGCACACCATGGGCACCATGGTCGGCGACGACGGCACCAACCACGTCGGCGTCGCCCCGGACGCGCAGTGGATCGCGACGAACGGCTGCTGCGACAGCACCGGCGTCGAGTCGTTGCTCAAGTCCGGCTGGTGGTTGCTCGCCCCGACCGACGTCAACGGGAACAACCCCGACCCGTCCAAGCGCCCCCACGTCATCAACAACTCGTGGGGCCAGACCGTCGAGCACAACTTCGACGACTTCTTCCGGGCCATCGACGAGGCCTGGAGCGCCGCAGGCATCTTCAGCGTCTGGTCATCGGGCAACACCTCGCCGTACGCGGCGTGCGACACCGTCTCCTCGCCGGGCTCCGCCGAGAGTGCCTACTCGGTCGGCGCCTACGCGTCGGACGGCACGCTCGCGTTGTTCTCCCGCAAGGGCGAGGGTGAAGGTGGCCGGATCAAGCCCGAGATCTCCGCTCCGGGCGTCGCCGTCACGTCGTCCTACCCGAACGACGGTTACGTCGCGATGTCCGGCACCTCGATGGCGGCTCCCCACGTCGCCGGCGCCGTCGCCGCCCTGTGGAGCTACGACCCGACCCTCATCGGGCAGGTCGAGGAGACTCGCCGCCTGCTGGCCGAGTCGGCCGTCGACGTCGACGACACCGAGTGCGGCGGCACCGCCGGCTTCAACAACAAGTACGGCGAAGGCCGGCTCGACCTCGTCCGCCTGCTCGAGCTCGCACCCCGGCAGGGCGGTACCCTCACCGGTGTCGTCACCGCCGACGGCGCCCCGGTCTCCGGCGTCGACGTGATGATCAGCGGACCGTTCAGCCGGTCCGTCGGGACCGACAAGGACGGCCGGTTCAAGGTCAGCCTCCCGGTCGGCGACTACCAGATCAGCACCGAGTCCTTCGGGTACCTGCCCGCGACCGCGAGCGCCGCGATCGCCCTCGGCCAGGACACCTCGGTCGAGATCGCCCTCACCGCCGCCGCGCGCCACGACATCAGCGGCAGGGTCATCGACGACAAGAAACAGCCCGTCCCGAACGCCGACGTCTCCGTCAAGGACACGCCGCTGGACGCCGTGCGCACGGACGCCAACGGCGCGTTCACGATCGCCGGTGTGCCGGAGGGCCGGTACGGGCTCGCCGTCACGCCCAACGCCTGCTTCTCGCCGACGTCCGTCCCGCTGACCGTCGGTGCCGAGAACACGTCGCTGGAGATCCCGGTCGGGCTCGTCGTCGACAAGGGCGGCTACAGCTGCTCCGTCTCCGAGGGGGAGTACTTGCGCGGTACCGACCCGGTCACGTACGGGAGCGGCGTGTGGGCGACGGTGAACCTGCCGTTCCCGGTCGCGCTCTACAACGGCAGCCATGACAGCCTCGCGATCAGCCTGCGCGGCGTGATCTCCCCGGACAACTCCACGGGACCCGGTTTCGGCGGTGCCGGCCTCTTCCCGTTCACCGTCTCGTCCCCCGTCCAGTTCGCCTCCGGCGGAGGAGTCTTCACGGCGGCCACCAAGGTCGACGGCGAGGACGCGTTCGTCATCGAGTTCCGCGACGCCAAGATCTGGGCCTACCCGATCCGGTCCGAGTACACGGAGCCGGTCAGCTTCTCGGCCACGCTCACCCGCTCGGGCAAGGTGATCTACGGGTACGGCGACGGCATCGGGACCGACGACCCGGTGACCGGCGGCGCCCGCACCATCACCGGCATCCAGGGCTGGGCCGGCGTGGACGGCATCCGGTTCTCCGAGAACGTCCCGGTGCTCCACGACGGGATGATCGTCACCTACGATCTTCCGGACTGGGGCTACCTCGACGCGACCGTCGTCGACAAGAACGACGGGCTGCCGGTGTCCGGGGCCAAGGTCTCGTTCACCGACAAGAACGGCCTCGTCGAGAGCGTCACGACCAACGGGACGGGTGTCGTGCACCGCCAGTTGCCGGTCGCCGGCTACACGATGACCGTCGAGGCGCCGAACTACGTGACGGGGTCGTACGACTTCACTCTCGACAAGCTCTTCGCGAAGGCCACGATCGACGCGCGTCTCAGCACGGGCGTCGCCGGCCTGCAGGTGAGCGGCCTCGACGCCGTGATGGGAACCGACCAGAACGGTGTGGGCTCGCTGACGCTGACCAACACCGGTTCCGCCCCGCTCACGTACGACCTGGGCGAGGCGGCGCGCCACCCCGAGCTCGACGCCGCCGGCGCCACCACGCGCGCCGGGAAGGGCGCGGACAGCACGATCGACCTCAAGGCGTGGAAGGCCGGCGCGAGCGGCATGAAGCGGTCGAACGTCGACGGCAAGGCCGCGAAGGTGAGCGCCGCGGAAGCGAAGGCGGCCGACAAGGTCGGCGCGACCTCCGGCGGCGACGTCATCACCCGCATCGAGATCCCGGGCACGATCGCGGAGAAGGAACCCTCCGGCATCGGGTACGACGGCGACGTGTGGGTGCACGACTACAACGCGAAGACCAACACCGCCTACACCGTGACGGGCAAGCGGACCGGCAAGGTCTTCGACGCCTCGTGGAATCCCGCGTACCGGGCGTTCGACATGGCGCTCGACACCAAGACCGGTGACATGTGCCAGATGGAGGACAGCCCGGCCAGCTACATCCACTGCTTCGACCGGGAGACCGGGAAGGAGACCCGGCAGATCAAGGGTGACTGGTCAACGCTGCAGCTGACCGGACTCGCCTACAACCCCGCCGAGGACGTGTTCTACGTCGGCGGCCGGGCGAACGGCCTGATCGGAACCGTCGCCGGGACGTCGCACGACAACGCGGGTGCGCTGCTGTCCTTCTGCGCCCCGCCGCTGCCCGAGGTGATGGGCCTGGCCTACAACCAGGCCTCCGACACCATCTGGTACACCGACCTCACCTCGGACAGGCCCACCCGCCTGCTGCAGGTCGACCCCGACGACTGCTCGCTCGTCAACGCGTGGTGGTTCCCAGGCCAGAAGGTGGGCCAGGGTGGGGGCCTCGAGACCGACGCGACCGGGGCGCTGTGGGCGGCGGACCAGATCGCCGATGACGTCGTGCTGGTCGACGTCGAGGACGACCTGGTCACCGACCTGCCCTGGCTGTCGCTCTCCTCGACCGGCGGCACCCTCGCCCCGGGCGAGTCGGCGACGGTCAAGGTCTCGGTCTCCTCGAAGGACGCCGACCCGGGCACTGTCGGCGCGAACATCATCGTGCGCTCCGACTCAGGACGGCAGCCCAAGACCTACGTCCCGGTGACGCTCACGACCACGAAGTACCAGGTCGGCGTCAACGCAGGCGGCCCCTCGTTCACCGACGCCGCCGGCTACACCTGGTCCGGCGACCAGGCGGCTCGTGGCAAGGACTGGGGCTACGCCGGGAAGGGCAAGACCGTCTCCACGAGGGCCCCGATCGCGGGCACCGAGGACGACGCCCTGTTCCAGGCCCAGCGCACCACGCCGGACAAGGACCTGGTCTACACGTTCCCCGACGCGCCGAAGGGCACCTACGCCGTCGACCTCGGGTTCGCCGAGATCGAGCAGGTGAAGCAGGGCAAGCGGGTGTTCGACGTCCTCATCGACGACGAGCTGACGCAGTACGCCTACGACCCCGTGAAAGCCGTCGGCCCGAACACGGCCGACTGGCACACCGCCGTCGTGCGGCACGACGGCGGTCCGCTGACCGTGGAGCTGAGGGGCAGCAAGGGTCTGCGGGCCCCGAGCGTCGCGGCGCTGCGCGTGACGCTCGATCCGCGCGGAGACAAGGAGGAGCCGGAGCCCCAGCCCGAGGAGCCGGAGCCGGGCCCCGTGCCGGTGTCTCCCGCCGGTCGCTCGTACGCGATGAAGGTGAGCGACGGGCTCTACCGCCAGGGTACGCAGGACTCCGGGTGGCACGGCGACGACGCCTGCGGCGTGCTGTGGTTCGACTCCAGCTTCCTGTTCCCGTTCTACGACACGGCCTGGGACGGCGTGTGCGTGACGACGAACGGCGCGTTGATCTTCGACCGGGCCAACGCCCTGGGGAACAACACGGCGCTGCCGTCGCCATACGCGTTCGACGCGGTCTTTCCGTTCTGGGACGACCTGGTCGTCGACAACGAGGCGGGCATCTACTTCGGCACGACCGAGGTGGACGGCCTGGCCGCTGAGGTCATCGAGTGGCGCAACGTCACCTTCGACAGCGACAGGACGGCCCGGGTGAGCTTCTCGGTCACCCTGATCGCGGACGGCCGCATCCAGATCGGGTACGGCGACGGCATCGGCGGCGACAACCCCGTCACCCGCGGGTCGTCGGCGACGGTCGGCCTGGAGAGCCTGGCGGGCAACCCCGCGAACCAGTACTCCTTCAACCAGCCCATCCTGACGGCCGGTCTGGGGCTGGAGTACACTCTCCCGGCCGCGGGCACGATCGAGGGCACGGTCACCGACGCGAACGACGGCAAGCCGATCGCGGGCGCGATCGTCACGCTCACCGGGCCGAACGGTGAGCGGGTCATCACCGCCGACGAGAAGGGCCGGTGGAAGGCCCAGGCACTGGTCGGTGCGAACACCGTGCAGGTCTGGGCGCCGAACTACGTCGCGGCCGGCCACCCCGTCACCATCGCCAAGAAGGATCAGGCCGAGGTGGTCGACACGGCGTTGACCACGGGCGTCGCAAAGGTCACCGGAGGTGACCTCGACTGGCTCCTCGGCCGGAACCAGAAGGCGACGGCCGACGTGATCGTGACCAACACCGGCTCCGCCCCGCTCGAGGTGCGGCTCAGCGAGCAGAAACGCACCAGCGACGGCGGGCACGAGGCCGCCGACCTTCCGTGGCTGACCCTCACGGGCGCGGCCGCGGCCGGCACGGTCAAGCTCGCGGCCGGCGAGTCCACCACGGTCACGGCGACGGCCGACAACGCCGCAGTCTCGCCCGGCGTGTTCGTCGGGGACGTGCTCGTGGCGTCGAACGCCGGCAAGGGCGAAGCCCAGCTCAGGCCGGTCCGCCTGGCGACCTCGGCCTACTGGCAGGGCGTCGACGCGGGCGGGCCAGGGCACGTCGCCGCCGACGGCTTCGTCTGGTCGCCCGACCAGAAACTCGGCTCGCGGCCGTGGGGCTACGTCGGCGGCAAGGCCCGTGCCACCAAGGCCGGCATCGCCGGCACGGAGAACGACGACCTGTTCCGCACCCAGCGGACCGGCGAGACGTTCGCCTATGTGTTCAAGAACGCGCCCGCCGGGATGTACCGCATCGGCCTCGACTTCGCGGAGATCGAGAACGTCAAGGTCGGCAAGCGCGCCTTCGATGTCCTGGTCGACGGCGAAGTCGCGCTCCACGACCACGACGTGCAGAAGAAAGTGGGTGCGCTGACCGCGGACATGAACACGGTCACCGTCGAGCACGGCGGCGGCGATCTGAAGGTCGAGTTCCTCCGCGAGAAGGGCGAGCGCGACCCGATACTCAACGCCCTGAAGGTCCAGGAGGACCCGCGCCTGTGAGATAGCCGACCAATCCGCCCGCAGCGGTCAGAGCCTCCTCGGAGAGGATCGCCCTGGAGGCTCTGACCACGCCTACCGAGTTCGCGGCATGCGACCTGCGCTCGCCGGGAACTCCATCCATGCAGACATCCTGCAGGGCGCGCCATCGAGACCAGGCAATCCACGGGTTGACCTGGTCTTCTGCATGATCGGACCGGTTGTCCACATGCTGATGCGGATGGCATTCGGTGAACCATTCCGGCACCAGGCCGAGATAGTGGCGTTCCATGTTGTCCATGGGTGCTGCTCGAGCAGCAAGTCAGGTGGCTTCAGCTGTGGCTGTGCGGTGCTGTGGTGTCCGATCAATCGCGGGGCCGGGTCAGGGCTGTCGCTGAGTCGCGGATCATCAGCTCGGGTTCGGGGTCGGTGATGATGCCGCCGGTGATCGGGCGCCCCGCGATCAAGTCGTAGAGCGCCTCGACGCCGGCGCGGCCGAGGTCGTACATGGGCATCCGGACGGCGGTGACGGCCGGGCGGAGGTGTTGCATCAGGTCGACGTCGTGGATGCCGACCACGGACAGCTGGTCGGGGATGGCGATGCCGAGGTCGTGGGCGGCGGCCAGGACGCCGACCGCGCTCATGATGTTGTTGACGACGATGGCGGTCGGCGCGGTGGCCGCCTGCATGGCCTGCCGGAGGCCGTCGGCGCCGGCCTGCTCGCCGAAGCCGGTGGCCAGGTGCGGGGCCGGGGTCAGGCCGGCGGCGGACATCGCCTGCCGGTAGCCCAGGTAGCGCTGCTGGGCGAGGTATCCGGAACCGCCGACGAAGACGATGTGGCGGTGGCCGAGGTTGGCCAGGAACCGCGTCGCGATCTCGCCCGCGCGAAGGTCGTCCACGTCGATCCAGGGGTGGTCCACGTCGTGTTCCAGGATGAGGATCGGCTTGGGGTGGGAGCGGAGCTCGGCCATCACGTCGTCGTCCAGCAGCCCTTCGCCGCGGATCAGGATGCCGTCGACCGTGCCATGGCTGAGCAGCCGGGTCAGGAACCGGCTGCCGGAGCGCGTCGTCTCGGCATCGCCCAGCAGGACCGTCGCGCCGTGCTCCGCCGCCGCCTCGTAGACCCCGCGCCGCAGCGGTCCGTAGACCGGGTTGTCGATCTTGTTGAGGATCATCGCGATCATGTCGGTCTGGTTGAGCCGTAGCGAGCGCGCCGTCTGGTTGGGCTGGTAGCCCAGCTGCTGCATCGCCTCGAGCACCCGGGCGCGGGTGGATTCCTTCATCCGGGTGTGGCTCGTGCCGTTGACCACCGCCGACACCACGGCGAGCGACACTCCGGCGGCTCGTGCGACGTCACGTTGCGTTGCCATGGTGAAAGCCTACTCGGTTATTGACGTAACGTCTCACCATCCCTATGTTGAAGCAACGTTACGTCATGAAGGAGTCTGTATGACATCGACACGTCGCACCGTCCTCCTGCGGTCCTCCTGGGCGACGGTGAACATCGGCGACGTGGCCCACTCCCCTGGCGTGGTGCGGGCGTTTCAGCGGTTCGCGCCCGAGGTCGAGGTCGTCCTCTGGCCGATACGGCTGGAGGAGCGCGAACGATCCATGCTGCGGCACGCGTTTCCCGACGTGCGCGTCGTCGACGGCGCTCTCGGCGTGGACGGGCCGAGCACCCCTGAGCTCGCCGCCGCCATCGACGGCGCTGACGTCCTGATGCACGGATCGGGCGCGGACGCCTTCCAGGGCGCCGAGATCGATTGGTGGCGCGAGCACGTGGGCCGCCCGTACGGGTACTTCGGGATCACCGTGGATCCGCTGTGCCCGCCGACCATGGCGACGCTGCCCGAGCTGGCACAGATGGTCGATCAGCTCCCGCCGTCCTATCTCGAGGACGACGTCAAGGACCGTTTCGACGGCGCCGACTTCGTGTACTGCCGCGAGACGCTGACCCTGGCCACCCTGCGCGGCCAGAAGATCACCGGGCCCGACCTCGCCTTCGGGCCGGACGGCACGTTCGCGTTCGACCACACCGACGACGTCGCCGCCGCTCGCCTGCTGGAGGAGCTCGGCCTGCGGCCCGGCCGGTTCGCCTGCTTCGTCCCGAGGCTGCGCTACGCCCCGTACGCGAAGATCTACGGCACCGCACCGACCCGCGAGCAGATGCGGCGCGACGCGATCAACCGGGCCACCGTGACGCAGGACCTGGCGGTGCTGGCGGCGGCGATCGAGACCTGGGTACGCGTCAGCGGCCTGCCGGCCGTCGTGGTGCCCGAGATGAGCTATGCCGTCGAGCTGGCTCACGAGCAGCTTCCCGGCCTGCTCAGCCCGCAGACGCTCGATCAGGTCAGGATCCTGGACCGCTACTGGCCGCTGGAGGAGGCGACCGGCGTCTACGCCGTCTCGTCGCTGGTGGTCAGCATGGAGTGTCATTCGCCGATCATGGCCGCACGACATGCGATCCCGACGGTCTACCTCCGGCAGCCGACCGAGACCACGAAGTCCCAGATGTTCGCCGACCTCGGCGCCCCCGACCTGGTGATCGAGCTCGACCATCGCGCCGCGGCGACGGTCGTCGCGGCGGTCACCGACATCGCGACCGACCCGGCGCCCGCGATCGCCCGGAGCAGGAGGGTCGCGGCCAACGCCGACGACCGGCTGCGGGCGGCGGTGGAAGCCTGCGTGGCAGGCCGGCCCCTATCGGCGGGGATCGGCGATGCATAGGCTGCGCGAGCGCTGGCGGCGCGACCGGGTCCTGCTGCTGCTGGCGCTGCCCGGGGTCACGGTGCTGCTGCTGTTCCACTATCTGCCGCTCGGCGGGAACATCATCGCGTTCCAGGATTTCCAGCCGTTCCTCGGGATCTGGCACAGCCCGTACGTCGGGCTGGACAACTTCGAGCCGGTGCTCACCGGCGACCCGGTGTTCCTCAACGCGCTCGTCAACACGCTGATCATCACGCTGATCCAGGTGGCCTTCGTGTTCCCGCTGCCGATCTGCCTGGCGTTGATCCTGAACGCGACCGTCAGCGAACGGCTCAAGCGCCTCGCCCAGTCGATCCTCTACATGCCGCACTTCCTGTCCTGGGTGATCGTGGTCGCCCTGTTCCAGCAGATGTTCGGCAACGGCGGGATGCTCAACGCCTGGCTGCGCTCGGCCGACCTGTCCACGTTCAGCATCGTCGGCGTCCCCGAGCTGTTCAAGCTCATGATCACCTCGCAGGTGATCTGGAAGGACACCGGCTGGTCGACGATCATCTTCCTCGCCGCGCTGTCCAGGGTGGATCCGGCGCAGATGGAGGCCGCGGTGGTGGACGGCGCCTCGGCGGTGCGCCGCCTGTGGCACGTGACCCTGCCCGCCATCCGCCCGGTGATCGTCCTGCTGCTGATCCTGCGGCTCGGTGACTCGCTGTCCGTCGGGTTCGAGCAGATCATCCTGCAGCAGGCACAGGTCGGCGCCGGCGCGAGCGAAGTGCTCGACACCTACGTCTACAACCACGGGATCGTCGGCGGCGACTGGGGCACCGCGGCCGCGGTGGGGCTGATCAAGGGCATCGTCGGTGTCGCGCTCGTGCTCGGCGCCAACCGGCTGGCGCACGCCCTGGGCGAGCAGGGGGTGTACGCCAAATGACGAGCCGACCAGCGGTGTCCGCGGCGCGCATGAGGCCACACTCGGGCCCCGGCGAGCGTCCGGTCTGGATGGGCGAGCCGAGCAGGCTGGGGGTCGGTGCCCGGGGACTCGTGCTCGGCCTGGGCTGCCTGGCGGTCCTGGTGCCGTTCTGGGCGGTGCTCATGACCAGCATCGCCTCCCCGGAAGAGGTCAACAGCGCGGGCGGCTTCGTGCTGTGGACGAACGAACCGACGCTGGACGCCTACCGTGCCGTCCTGTCCGGCGGGATCGTCACCCGTGCGCTGCTGGTGAGCGCCGGCATCACCCTGCTCGGCACGGCACTCAGCCTCGTCGCCACGATCGCCCTGGCGTACGCGCTGTCGCGGCCGGGTGCGTTGCTGCAGAAGCCGATCCTGCTGATGACGCTGTTCACCCTGCTGTTCAACCCGGGCATCATCCCGATGTACCTGACGGTCAAGCAGCTCGGCCTGCTGGACGACTACCTGGCACTGATCCTGCCGGTGCTGGTGAACGCCTTCAACGTCATCGTCATGCGCGCGTTCTTCCAGGGCATCCCCGGTGAGCTGCGGGAGAGCGCCTACATCGACGGCGCCGGGGAGCTGCGCATCCTGCTGCGGATCGTCCTGCCCCTGTCGAAGGCGGTCGTCTCCGTGATCGGGCTGTTCTACGCGGTGGCGTACTGGAACTCCTTCTTCTCCGCGATGTTGTACCTCCAGTCGTCGGAGAAGTGGCCGCTGCAGCTGGTGCTGCGCACCTACGTCGTCAACAACACCCCGATCGGGGCCGACCAGCTCAGCTCGAACCTGGAGAACCTGCCCCCACAGGTCTCCGTCCAGATGGCGATCCTCGTCATCTCCGTCCTGCCCATCCTCTTCATCTACCCCTTCATCCAAAAGCACTTCGCCAAGGGACTCATGGTCGGCGCCGTCAAGGGCTGACCGGTCGTCCGCGCAGTGTGGCAAGGAGACGTCATGGCACCCACCTTCAGCCGCCGCCGCGTCCTGGCACTCGGCGCGGCAACGGGGCTGGCCCCGCTGCTCGGGGCCTGCGGCGACGGCGGCCCGAGCTCGCCGAACGGCTCGAACAGCCCGGCCGGGTCGCTCAAGCTGCCCACCTACAAGCCCGTCACCGTGGCCGCGCCCGACCTGGCCGCCGAGCCGGCCGGGGTGTCGCCGGGATACTTCACCTACCCGGCCACCTCCAGCGCCGCAGCACAGCCGGTGCGGGGTGAAGCCGTCACGGCACTGACGTACACCTATGACCCGATCGCCCCCGCGCTCGGCTCGAACCCCTACTGGCAGAACCTCAACAGCAAGCTCGGCACCGAGCTGAAGATCACGTACGTCGCCTCGACCGACTACAAGAGCAAGGTCGCCACGACCATCGCCGGTGGCGACGTGCCCGACATCGTGGCCGTCCAGGGCGTCGTCCAGCAGATGCCGGCCATGCTGCAGGCGACGTTCACCGACCTCACCGAGCACCTGTCAGGTGACGCGGTCCTCGCCTACCCGAACCTCGCCGCCCTGCCCACCGACGCCTGGCGCGGCACCGTCTACGACCAGCGGATCTGGGGCGTCCCCGTGCCGCGCGCCCGGATCGGCACGGTGCTGTACACCCGGGCCGACCTGCTGGAGAAGGCAGGGCTCGGCCTCCAGCCCGGTTCGTGGGCCGAGTTCAAGGAGATGGCGCGTGCGCTGACCGACGAGCGGGCCGGTCGGTGGGCGTTCGGGCAGATCCCGTTCAACACGATCCTCGAGATGAACGGGATCACCGGCAACTGGCCCGGCGGCGTCGGCGTCTGGCAGGCCCAAGGCGGCGTCTTCACCCACTCGGGGACGACACCGCAGTTCATCCAGGCCCTTGAGGACACCGTCGAGCTGGTGAAGTCGGGGGTGGTGCATCCCGACCACGCGGGCGCGCCCAACACGAAGCGCAACGCGTGGATGCTGGCCGGCACGACCTCGTTCACCATCGGCGGGTACGCCGGGTGGGGCAAGTTCTACGGCCAGGCGAAGGACGTGCCCGGCTTCCGCCTGACCGGCATGCTCTCGCCCACCCGCGACGGCAAGGGGACGCGGGTACGCACGCCCGGCCCGACCCTGTCCAGCTTCACCGCCATCGCCAGGACCGACGACGCCAACCGGATCAAGCAGATCCTCAAGGTCCTCGACTGGTTGTGCGCGCCCTTCGGCAGCAGCGAGTACCTGGCGCTCCGGTACGGCGTCGAGGGCCAGACGTTCACCCGCGACGGCTCCGACCCGGCACTCACCGAGGCCGGGCGCAGCCAGCTGTTCCTGCCGGTGCGCTACCTCGCCGAGGCATCGCCCGTCATCTACGAGCCGGGCAACCGCCAGGCCGTCCAGGACCAGCACGACCACCAGGTCGCCGGCGTCCCGCTCGCCGTCGAGGACCCGACGCTCGGGCTGTACTCGGAGACCGCCGCCAGCAAGGCGGCCAGCGAGCAGCAGGAGCTGGACTCGGTGCTGCTGGAGATCCAGCTGGGCAACAAGCCCGTCTCGGCGTGGCAGCCGGCCATCGAGAAGTACATGGACCGGGTGGGCGACAAGATCAAGGCCGAGTACGAGGAGCAGGCGGGTGGCTGACGTGGATTCGCACGAAGGTAGGGAGAAACCAGTGGTGAGACGGAGCAGGTTACGTCGGTACACGCGTCGCCGGGCACGTGCGGCGGTCGTGCTGGCTCTGGTGGCGGCGTTCCTGTCGCCGGCCGGTGCCGCCGTCGCCGACATGTCGGACCTCGGCCGGCTGCTCGACCTGACGCGCCCGGAGCTCGGCGCGGTGGCGGCCGAACTGGCCGCCGGTGACGAGGCGGGCGCCGCGAGCGAGCTCAAGGTCTATTACGCGGGCCGCACCGGCGTCCAGTACCCGGCTCCGGCCGCGGGCTCGGGCGGTGGCGACTCGGGCCCCGACGAGCTCGCGGCGGGGATCTTCCGGTTCGGCTCCCAGACCCGCGATTTCTACGACAGCGCCGAGCAGCGGATCGACGTCGACTGGCAGGACCTCTGGGGTGGGACACAGACCGCCCCCGGCGGCGCGCAGACGTTGATGAGCGACTTCACGTTCATGCCCAAACTGGCCTCCGCTTACCTGACCGAGAGCGACCCGGCGAAGCGTGCGGCGTACGCGAAGGCGTGGATGGACATCTCGCTGGACTTCTTCGCCGACAACCAGAGCTGGCCGCAGGGCCGCAACCTGTCGGCGGCCAAGCGGCTCGCCCAGCTGGTCAGCACGTTCTCCGTGTTCAGGGCCGATCCCGGCATCGACGCCGGCGATCTCGTGGCGTACCTGTCCGGCGTGCACGCCACGACGAACTACCTCGTCGGGGTGCTGCCAGTACATTTCGGCAACAACTGGTACATGTCGATGGCCCGCTCCGTCCACGCGGCAGCCGTGTTCCTGCCCGAGTTCTCGGCAGCGTCCGGCTGGGAGTGGTTCGCGATGCGCTCGGCCGAGCGGTTCCTGCGCACGTGGTTGAAGGGCGACGGGGTGTACCGCGAGCCGGCGTTCAACTATCAGGCGTACGTGGCGGACATGCTCAACTCCGTCATCGCACTCGCGCAGAGCAACGGACGGGCCGTTCCTGACGCGCTCGTCCAGGGGGCGGACTGGATCGCGGACTCGCTGTTCGCGACCCGTCAGCCGAACCTCGAACCCGCGGCGATCGGCGACACGCCGAACGACACCGCGGGTACGTCGGCCATCCGCAGGAGCGGCGTCCGCAACTCCTGGTCCGACTTCACCTGGGTCGCCTCCGGCCGGACGCACGGGACCGTCCCGACACTGTCGTCCACGGTGTTCCCCATCAGCTTCGCGGTGCAGCGTTCCGGGTGGGACGCCGACGCCCGCTACATGCTGATCAACAACCAGAACACCAGTTACACCGCCTCACACCGGCATCCGGACGACCTCAGCCTGGTGATGGCGGCGTACGGGCGTCCGCTGATCGTCGACTCCGGGGTGGGGGACTACAGCGCGACTCCGACGAACGAGTGGATGCGCCGTCAAACCGAGGCGCACAACACCGTCGAGGTCGACGGGGAGCCACAGGCCAAAAGCGTTCCCCGCACGACGTCGCGGTGGCGCTCGAACGCGGGCCTCGACATCTACCGCGGTGCGGCGATGGGCTACCGGCCGGTCGAGCACGATCGCGTGGTCTACTTCGTCAAGCCCGGCTTCTGGGTGGTCTCCGACGCCCTCACCGGTGACACCGCCGCGCACAAGTACCGGCAACTCTGGCACTTCCCCGGAGATCCGGTGACCGTCAACTCGACGACCAAGGCCGCCACGGTCGGGTTCGACACCGTGCCGGGAGCCGCGCCCGTCGCCGGGGTGCGGCTCATCCCGGTGGCGACGTCCGGCGCCGCGGTGACCCCCAGGGTCCACAACCATGGCGCCGTACGGGTCGGCGAGCGGGTGCTCACCGACGTCGACTTCCTGTCGTACGACTGGTCCTCCAGCGGGGCGACGGGACTGGACACGGTCGTGGTTCCCGGCCCGGCCGGCGCGGCGCCCTCGGTGACGGCGAAGCGCATCGCCATGTCCGGCGTGAGCCACTCCACGGCGACGGCGATGGAGATCGCCATGCCGGGCGCGACCGGGCGCTTCTACCTGTCGCGCGAGGCGAACCCTTCGTCGCGGACGTTCGGGGCCGCCACGACCAACGCCGAGACCGCGTACCTCGAACGTGCTTCGGGCGGCGGGCTCACCAGGTACGCGCTGACCAGAGGGACGTCGCTGACCGACGCGAACAGCACCGTCATCAGCGCGTCCGCACCGGTGTCCGACGTCAGTGTGGAGCTGAGCGGCACGACCGCCCGGATCTCGATGGGGGATCCGTTCACCGGCACGCTCTCCCTTCACGCGCCGAACGCGACCTCGGTGACGGTGAACGGCACCCCGACCGCGTTCACCCGCGCGGGTGACCTCGTCACCGTGTCACTGCAGGAACAGTTCGCCCCGGCGCCCGTGCTCGACGACGAGTTCGACGACGCCGGCCTGGACCGCACCGTCCATGACTTCGACGGGTCCTTCGGCGGCTGGACGCCGGTCCAGGGGACCTGGGCGGTGAGCGGCGGACAGCTGGCACAGACCTCGACCGCGGACATCGTCTCGTTCGCGGCGCTGCAGGACGTGCCGGATGACGTGGTCATGTCCGCGGACGTCGTTCCCGGAGCGCGCGGCCAGACCACGTCCCGTACCGGTCTCGCGTTCCGCTACCAGAATTCCCGCAACTACTACCGGGCCGAAGTGCTCAACTCCACGTCGGGCGCGACGCTCAAGCTCGTGAAGATCGACGACTCGGAGACCGAGGTCCTCGCGGAGACCGCACTGCCGGGCGGCGCGAACGTCCCGCACACGCTGGTCGTCTCCGCGATCGGGAAGCATCTGAGCGCCAAGGTCGGCGACACGTCGATCTCCGCGGACGACACGCGGTTCCCGACGGGCGGTGCCGCCGCCTACACGCATCGGCGGGCCGCGACCTTCGACGACATCGTGATCAGGGAAGGACTCGACCAGGCCAATTGGCGAGGAATAAGCGGGTCCGTGTCCGTCGCCTCGGGCAAGCTGCGCCTCACGCCGGCCGACGGCCGAGCGCACGTCCTGGCCGAGTCGACCCTGCCGAAGCGCTTCTCCGACGCGTGCGACTACGCCGTGGAGACCACGCTCACGCTCGAGGGACCCGCCGCCGGTAACGCGGGCATCTCGCTGCGGGACAGCACGGACGCGTACGGGTACCGGATCCACATCGGCAGGACGGGCGACGGAGACCGGTACGCGAGCATCATCCGCGAGGCCCACGCGTCGGGCCCCGTCATCGTGGCCAAGGCAGATCTCAGCGACCCGCTGACCGGTCCCGTGCGACTGGGCGCGGCGATTCACGGCGACCGCATCACGATGACGTTGGACGGCGAGGAGATCCTGAAGGGCCGCGACACCGTTGTACGCAGCGGCGGCGTCGGGCTCTACGCCTCCACGAAGACCTCGTTCGAGAACATCACCGTCGCCGGGTCCTGCGGGGGGCGCTAGCCCCGCCCCTGCCACGAGCAGGTGCCCTCGCCGCTTCAGGACGAGCGTGGGCACCCGCACGGTGAGGTGGATCATTACGGGGACGCGGTCGTCACCGACGAGGAGTTCGGTGCGCAGGTGACTGCGGAGTACTGCTGAGAGGCCGGCCTCCCGAGCACTGGGGGCCGGCTCTCGTTCAGCGGTGGGTGGTCCGTTCACGCGTCCCAGGGGTGGGTTTCCAGGTCGCCCAGGCGATCGACGGTCATGTGGTGCGGGTCGGGGGAGGCCGGCGGGGCACTCGCCGTGGACTGGAGCGGCCCTCCATGGCAGAGATGGTCAGGCGGGTGCCGTCGCGCGGAGCCGAGTCAGCCGGTATGCGGCCAGGAGCGACGTCCACGTCATGATGAGCGCGATGGCGAGGGCGAAGGCGACATTGGCCATGCGGGAGCCCTGCATCACGAAGATCGAGATCCAGGCCGCGAGAAAGAGTACGCCGATCGCCCTGCTCAGGGCGGCCCGGCCGCGGCGTTGGGTCGCCGCGAAGTGCCGGCCGAACGCGAAACACGCGGCGACCAGCGCGAGGAAGGCGACCCCGGAGACGAGCAGGTGCACCATCCCCTGCGTGCTCATGCTCGTGGGCGTGCCGAGGGGCGTCCCAGGCGGAAAGCCGTCGGCAGGATCGGCGGAGAAGAAGGCGGCGGCGACCATCCCGGCGCCGAAGACGCCGACCAGCCGCGGCCCCCAGATGCCGCCCCGGCTCGCCGGGTCATGCGCCCGGTGCAGGCCGACCGCTCCCGCCACGAACAGCAGGCCGCTGACCGCGAAGTTGGCGATCTGGATCCAGCCCTGGTCACCGTTGCTCAGCATGCTGGCGGGGTACCGGCTGATGTCGAACCCGTCCCTGGTGAGCATCTGCAGCAGGACCACGACGATGTAGAGCGGGCCGGCGAGGGTGCCGCACATCAGCAGTGTCCGCGTCGCCCTGCCGGCCGCTGGGGTGGTGAGGTCGCCGGTCATGTGGCCTGTTCCTCTCACGAGAACGAGATGACTTGTGGCGCGCGGGGTCATCTGCCGCCGTCCCCGCCGGTCTCGGAAACGAAGTGGTGCACGGGTAATGCGGCGGCTGTGGAGACGCCGTTTCGCGGGTCACTGTCGATCATTCGTCGTCCTCCTCCTCATCGTTGAAGTCGGGCCGGCCATTCGCGCCCGGCGGCTCGTCAAGCGGGTGGTGGTGCTCGCGCCGGGCACCCGCGAGTTCGGTGCCCAGCGCGTCCAGGCACCAGCTCCAGAACCGGCGAAAGCGCTCCATCTGAATGCCGACCTCCCGGGTGGCGCGGGGCCGGCGTCGTACGGACACAGGGGATCCCGGCCGCGTCGCCGAACACGTCGAGTGACTGCACGAGGCCAACAATCCCAGGTGTTACTTATATAAGTCAACTCTAATATGTCTTGCGAGAACCGTAGCCCGGGAAGGCGGCTACGGGGTGCACGTCCCCTTGCTGTCGGCGACCAGCAGCGTCAGCGTCGTCCCGTAGTGCAGGCGCATGCTCTGGCCGGCGGGTGGGTCCTGGGTGCAGACGGTGCGTTCGAGGTGCGAACCGTCGTCGTATCCCTCGATCACGATGGGTCGGCTGCTGACGAGTGGGAAGCCGAGCTGCAGGGCGGCCTGCTTCGCTTCGTCGCCGGCCTTGCCGACGAAGTTCGGCACGACGGGCCAATGGGTGACGCGGCCATCGGGCGGGCAGGGCACCTGCGGAGGCAGGAAGCCGAGCTCTACCTTCTTGGCCTGAGAGTCCTCGACCTGGGTGCAGACGATCCAGGTGCCGGAGTAGGACTCACCGTCGAACAGGTGGCCGTCGGGCAGAGCCTTGTACGCGGTGGCATAGGCGGGCCAGGAGCGCCCCAGCTCGCCGCTGACGGCGTCGAGCGTCTTGCCCTTGAAGGAGGGCAACGCGGGGGACGGACGTTGCGATCCTGCACTGCTCGCCTCGCCCGCTCCCGTGGAAGCTCCGCCAGAGCAGGCCGCCAGACCGAGCGCGGGCACGGTCAGCAAACCGAGTGCAAGGAGGCTGATTCTCATCACTGCAGCTCCTGATCGTGATCGGACATGGCCCGACCTTCATGGTCGTCTTCGCGCTGCGGGGCAGCGCACCGGTGATCGGTCGGCGGCTAGGCGACGTTGAACCACTTGGTGCACGTCCAGCGGTTGCTGGATTTCAAGCAGGCGCGGAACCAGCGGCCGCTCGGCTGGTTCACGCCGCGGGTGTGGGCTCCTCCTCCCTTGGCCTTGGCGTGGCAGGAGTGGTAGCCGTGGCCGTAACCGTCGCCCCAGTCGAGAGAGATCCGGTCGCCTTCGCGGAGCTGCCCGCCGTGGACCCAGAAGACGTTCTGGCCCTTGTACGGCCTGTTCGTTGACTTGACCAGGACCGCGAACGCCCCGTTGCCGCGTTGGGTGGCGGTCATTTCGATGCCCTTGTGCGCGTTGATGCCAGGCCCGCACGTGTAGTTGACGGGACCCGCGGCGGCGGCCTGCGCCTGGGCGGGCACGGCGGCCATCAGCAGCCCGGCCGCCACTCCGGCGGCCATCCAGCGTCGCATCATCCTCGCTCCTTCGCGTCCGTCGATGAACGAAGGATGGCCGAGGGGACGTTGAAGATCTGTTGAGTCCGCGTTGAAGCGCTGAAGGTCAGGGCCTGTCCCGTCAGAAGCGGAACATCTCGGCGAATCGGTCGAGCAGTGCGGGGTCGCCTTCTGTACGTACGCTGCCCTCGCGGAGTACGTCGTCAGGAGTCTTGCTGCCGCTCATCAGTTCGCGGATGGGGTGGCCGGTGAGGCGTTCGATGACGAGGTCGGGGGAGGGGTGGGGGCCGATGCCGACGGTGAGCTCTCCATGGGTGATCTGCAGGCGGAGCGTGATGTCCCTCATGCGGATCTCGTAGCCGGCGGTGATTTTTCCGGCTGCTTCCGGTCGGTAGGTGGTGTGGAAGGACATGGCGACCGATTCGGCGGTGATGAGCTCGCCCGGGCGGGGCTCGGTGAGTGTCCGCGCGCCCCAGCGGCCCAGCGCCACCAGCGCGGGCTCGAGGTCGCGTCCGTAGTCGGTGAGCTCGTAGACCACGGCGCGCTCGGGGTGCGGCAGCGCGCGGCGGGTGGCCAGGCCCGCCTCTTCCAGCTGTTTGAGGCGGGTCGAAAGGATGTTGGTCGGGATGGCAGGAAGGCCCTTGTGCAGGTCGGTGAAGCGCTGGGGCCCGATGAGCAGGTTGCGGATGATCAGCACGCTCCACCGTTCGCCGACCATCTCCATCGCGCGGGCCAGGCCGCAGAACTGTCCGTACTCCCGAGACGCCATGATGCAGATCCTAGCCCATGCTTCAGTTGACAAAGCGTACTTGTAAAAGACAAGCTATCCTGGCGCGAGATCGTGACAGGTCGTACAGAATGGAGGAGCGCATGTCGTTCCAGGCCTATCTCGACAACATCGAGACCAAGACCGGGCTGACCCCACGTGAGTTCATCGCTCTGGCGAAGGAACGCGGCTTCGACGACCCGTCAGTGAAGGCCGGAGTGATCGTCGACTGGCTGAAGCAGGACTATGGGCTCGGACGCGGACACGCGATGGCGTTGGTGCACGTCATCAAGAAGGGGCCGAAGATCGACGCCAAGCACGTCGGCAGCTCGGGCTCCCACCGCGACGAGTCCGACACGCTCTGGCTGGACGGCAAGAACAACCGCCCCTGACGAGCTGCCGCTGGGACCGGCGGAGCGTTCAGGCCCGGAGGAAGGCTCTGATCGCCAGGACGGAAGGGATCGAGTTGCTGAGCGGCTCGGTCACCCGGTCGATCCCCGCCGGCGGTACGTGGGGTGGATGATCAACGCCCCGTCCTGGCGCGGCTCGGTGTGCGGGCCGTTGTAGCACGGGAAGCCCGTCATGCGGTCTCGGACGGCGCTCCGCTGTAGGTCCTGAGGTATGCCCCGTCTCCCCGGCATCGTCTTCCGTGACCACGTCATCCCGGTTCCGCTGGTCCACGGCGTCGACGGCGCACCCGAGATCGAGGTCTTCGCCCGCGAGGTCGTGGCCGCGGGCAGGGAGAGCGACGATCTGCCATGGCTGTGCTTCTTGAACGGCGGGCCCGGCTCGAAGGCACCGCGGCCGCCGGCGCCCGCCTGGCTGACGGTGGCGTTGCGCACCCACCGCGTCCTGCTGCTGGATCAGCGGGGCACCGGCCGCAGCACCCCGCTGCACGCGCGGGCGGCAGCCGGGTGGTCGGACGCGGAGCTGGCCACGTACATCGGCCGGCTGCGCGCCGACAGCATCGTGGCGGACGCCGAGATCGTCCGGCGCAGGCTCGCGGGTGACCGTCCGTGGACGACGCTGGGGCAGAGTTACGGTGGGTTCGTCACTATGACGTACCTGTCCATGGCGCCGGAGGGACTCGCCGGCTGCCTGGTGACCGGCGGTGTGCCGCCGCTGACGGCGACCGCCGGCGAGGTGTACGCCCGCCTCTACCCTCGGGTGGCCGCCAGGAACGCCGCCCTCTACCGGCGCTACCCCGAGGACGTCGATCGGGTGCGCAGGATCGCCGACCACCTGGCCGCGCACGACGTGCGGCTGCCCGACGGAGACCGGCTCGGCGTCGCCCGGTTCCGCAGCCCGGGCAAGATGCTGGGCAGCGGCGACGGCCTCGAACGGCTGCACTGGCTGCTCGAGGACGCCTGGCACGGCGATGATCTGAGCGATTCCTTCCGGTACGCGGTGATGACGGCGACCGGGTTCGTCGAGGGCCCGCTGTCGCGCTGCAGGAGTACATCTACGGTGCCCCCCGGCCGGCCCACCGGCTGGGCCGCGGAGGAGGAGCTCGCCCGGCATCCTCGCTTCGCCGCCGACGCCGATCCGATGCTGTTCACCGGCGCGATGATGTACCGCTGGATGTTCGCGGAGATCCGCGCGCTGCGCCCGTTCGCGGGGGCGGCCGACCTGCGCGGCGCCGGGCACGCGGCGGCCTTCCTGGCCGTCCAGCGGCTGCGGCGGCGGCTCGCGCTCCCGCGTCACCTGTACGCCGCGATCGCCGGTCAGCCCAAGCCGGTCTGTCTTCGCCGGCCGGACGACGTCGTGAACGGCCTCCTGGCGCGGAGATCCCGGGCATGGGGGGTGCCTTCGTGGGCAGGTTGCGGCTCGTGAGCATCTGGACGCGGCCGCGGGAGCTGCTGGGCGGGCTGTTCTCCGGGCCGCTGGGGCGGCTGCTGGCCATCGCCCTCCTGACGAACACGGGCCGCGGCGTCTGGCTGGCGTCCTTCGTCCTGTTCTACACCCGCTCGATCGGGTTATCCCCGGCCCAGGTGGGCGTCGGCGCGCTCGTCGCGGGCGTCGTCGGCATCGGCTCCACCACGCCCGTCGGCATGGTCGCCGACCGGTTCGGGCTCAGTCGTAGCCTGCTCGTCCTCTACCTGATCAGCGCCGTGGCGTTCCTGCTCTATCTGGGGGTGACCGGCTTCTGGTCGTTCATCGTGGTGGGCTGCGTGGCCGCGGTGGCCGGGGAGAGCAGCGTCGGCGTCAGGACGGCGCTGATCACCGCGCTGGCGCCGGGCGGGGAGCGCATCGCGGCGCTCGCGAAGTACCGCGTCGTCAGTCAGGTCGGCATGGCCGCAGGAGCCGGGGCCGGCGCCCTCGTGATCCAGGTGGACTCGCGGCCCGTCTACACCGCCATGCTGGTCGGCACGGCTCTGGCGTATCTGCTCGCGGCGCTGCTCGTCGGCCGGCTGCCCAGGGCGGAGGGCGGCCGCGGGCGGCGCGGGCGGCGTGGCTCCGGCCGGGTGCTCAGGGATCACCGCTACCTCACCCTGGCGGGGTTGTTCGGCGTCCTGACCGTCAACTGGTCCATGCTCTCGGTCGGCATCCCTTTGTGGGTGGCCGAGCACACCGACGCGCCGCGCTGGACGTCGGGGGCGATCCTCGTGGCCAACACCGCCGCGATCGCGCTGCTCCAGGTCAGGTTCTCCCGGTCGGTGGAGACAGTGCCCGGAGCGGGGCGCGCCAGCGTCAGATCCGGGCTCCTCTTCGCCCTGGCCTGCGCGGTCTTCGCGACGACGGCGGGGACGTCGGGCGTTCTGACCATGGTGCTGCTGTTCGTCGCGGGCGCGATCCACATCATCGGCGAGCTGCTCTACGTCGCGGGCTCGTGGGGGGTCTCGGTGGGGCTCATGCCCGAGGACGCCCAGGGTGAGTACCAGGGGGCGATGGCGGCGGGCACGGCGAGCGCGCAGGCGCTGGGGCCGCTGCTCATGACGACGTTCGTCGTGGGGTGGGGGAGCCCGGGGTGGCTGGTGCTGGCCGGGCTGTTCGCCCTGGCCGGGTGGGCGGCGTTCGGGGTGGCCCGCAGCGCGTGGAGGCGGGTGGCACCCGAAGCGGCGGCCCCCGGAGAGGACCCGGCCAGGGCGTCCTGACGCTCAGGTCTGCAGGGGCATGAGGTGGGTGGCGAAGTCGTCGAGCCAGCGTTCGGCCGAGGGCACGGGGGTGGCGGGGCGGACGACGAACTTGGTGATGCCGGCCTCGACGAAGCGTTCGATCATCGTTCGGGCGGCGGGCCAGCCGACCGGGACGATCTCGGCGGGGTCGGCGCCGGGGTTGCGTCTGGCGATGGCGTCGAGCGCGGTGGCGGGGATCTCGGTGGTGGCGACCGCGAGGCTGGTGCCGTAGTGGTCGGCTTCGATCTCGCGGCCGGCCTCGGCCGCATGCGCGGCGATCGCCGTACGGCCCGCGGCGGCCTGGTCAGGAGTGAGGAAGCTGGCGAGCCAGCCGTCGGCGAGCCGGCCGGCGCGGCGCAGGGCGCGCTCGCCGCTGCCGCCGACCCAGATGTCGAGCGGTTTCGGTGGGAGGGGGCCGATGCCGACGTCCTGCACGGTGAAGTACTCGCCGTAAAAGGTCGCCTTCTCCTGGCTCAGGAGGAGCCTCAGCAGTTCGAGCGACTCGTCGAACACCGCGCCGCGCGGCCCGGGGACGGGGAACGCCTCCCGGTCGGCGGGTCTGGCCGGGGTCAGGCCGAAGGCCGGCAGCACGCGCTTGGGGGCGAGCGCGGCCAGGGACGCCAGTTGCTTGGCCACCCGCAGCGGGTGGCGGCCCGGCAGGATCATCACACCCGTGCCGACCTTGAGCTTGCGGGTGGCGGCCAGCGTGTACGCCATGCCGACCAGCGGCTCTACGGCCGGCCCTTGGACCAGCTCCGACAGCCACAGCGAGTCGATCCCGAGGGCCTCGGCTCGCTCCGCCAGCCCGGCGAGGTGGTGAGGGGTGTCTCCCGGCGGCGGCGCGATCCCGATGCGTACCTTCATCGGCCCATTATCGCGGCCCCGGTGACGTCGCCGGCGGTGACGTCGCGTGACTCCCCTACGGCCGCCTGAGGGCCGGCCCGGTGATCACCCACAAGACGCGCGAACGTAAGCGTTCAGGCCCGGTGCGATCGGGTGTCGCCGACACTCCAGAAGCGGTAGTGGTGGTCCTTGACGAAGTCGGCGCGCCTCCAGGGCCCGGACGTCAGGGACTGCACGTGCCAGCCGGCCTGGCCACGGTCGTCGTGCAGGCGAGGCCAGACTCGCTCGCCACCGCCGTTGGGGTCACCAGTGGCGGCGAAGCGGGTCCAGGCCGCAATCAGGCGGTCACTGAGATCGGCCTGTCGGGGCGACAGCTTGTCGAACAGGGCCAGGTCGAACAGGTACGGGAGTTCGGCCATGTGCTGGGCGGCGGCCGGGAAGCTGGGCTTGGGATAGCCCGCGTACCAAGGGGTCTTCTGCTCGGCGAACTCGAACATGCGCGTGGAGGTCCAGCGGGACAGCGCGCGGGCGGTGTCGAGAGTCGGTGCGGACCAGATCGAGTCGGTTTTCACTGCCGCGAGCGTCTGTCCCGCGGGGGCCTTCAGCGGGTAGCGCTTCAGCACGGCATCAACCTGCATGCCGTAGGCCTGCCTGACCGCGGGCTTGTAGTCCTTGGCGGGCATGGGCCCCGACCTGGGAGCTCGGGTGGCCGACGGCGTCGCCGAAGGCTGGCGCGGCATGGCCGCCATCCTGCAGAGCGTGCCGGAGGAGACCGTCTCCCGCCATTCCGCCCGCACGCTCGGCATGATCCAGACGGCACTGATGGCGGGTGTGATGATCCAGAGCCTCAGTGATCCGGCGAACGCGCCCACCTCGGCCGAAGTCCTGGAAGGGCTTCGCGCGTTGGCGAAGATCGCGAATCTCACGGAGTGATGTAGCGGTTCGAGTGGTTGGGTGATTGTCCGTTATGTCGATGGATCGGGCCATGGGTGATGTGATCTTCACGACCGCTACCAGAACTACGACGCCACCGATGCTGTCCTACGCGACGCACTCCTCGGCAGCCCATGGATGCCGCCCGACCCGGCCGCCGCCTGACGCTCCGGAGCCGGCCGCACCCTCGCACGCCTCTGAACGATCACACAGCGCGATCATCAGAACCCGGAATGCGCAGGTCGTGAATGCTTACGCGCGAACGCATACTGATCACCATCACCACTCCAAGCTCAGGACATTGCGCCGGGGAAGGGGCCGGTATAAAGCCTGCATAAAGTGATCGCTTCGGGCCCATTGATAACACCCGTGCTCACTCGTTGTCCAGTCACCAGTTTCGGCACTGGTGTGATCGAAGCAGTCGCCATCAGCCGGTACGCTGCGTCACACCCGCCCCAAATGGCCGCATCCGGCCACTTGTCGGACGAGTCGCTCGCTCGTACGACGGACACAGGGAGTGAGCGTCGGCCTAACGCCGATGACCTGCCCGTCCTTAGCCGGATATGAGCTGAAGTTCTGACGCTTTCGGTGTTACTTCTTGACATTTCGCCGGAAATGGCGCGTACTTCGATCGAAGATCGGTCTAACTACCCCCGCCCCGAGCACCGCACAAAACCCTCGCAAGCGTCACCGATTGGGGAACCATGACCGAAGTACGTAGCGGCATGGCCGAAAACCTGCTCTCCCGGCGTGCCTTCACCACCTCGGCGGCGGCCGCCGCCCTCGCACCCCTGGTCACCACGCAACCCACCGCCGCGTCGTCCCAGGCCGGCCCGGCCGCGGGCGCGGTCCGCCGCATCACCCTGTACGCCGAGCGGCTGCCGGACGGCCAGCTCGGCTACGGCCTGGAGCCCGGCAAGGCGACGATCCCCGGGCCGCTCATCGAGATGGTCGAAGGCGACACGCTGGAGATCGAGATGGTCAACACCCTCGACGTCGCGGCCAGCCTGCACGTCCACGGCGTGGACTACGACGTGGCCAGCGACGGCACCCGGCTGAACGACGGCGTCGTCGAGCCCGGCGGCCGGCGTACCTACATCTGGCGTACCCACGCGCAGGGCAGGCGCGGGGGCGGCGCCGGCATCGAGCCGGGCAGCGCCGGCTACTGGCACTACCACGACCACGTGGTGGGCACCCCGCACGGCACGGTCGGCATCCGGCAGGGGCTCTACGGCCCGCTGGTGGTCCGGCGGAAGAAGGACGTCAGGCCGGACAAGACGTTCACCGTCGTGTTCAACGACATGATGATCAACAACCGCCCCGCGCACGACGCCCCCGAGTTCGTGGCCAAGGCCGGCGAGCGGGTGGAGTGGATCGTGATCACGCACGGCGAGTTCTACCACACCTTCCACATCCACGGGCACCGCTGGGCCGACAACCGCACCGGCATGCTGGAGAGCGCCGACGACCCGAGCCGGATCATCGACACCAAGATCTGCGGGCCCGCCGAGTCGTTCGGCTTCCAGCTGATCGCGGGCGAGCGGGTCGGGCCTGGGGCGTGGATGTACCACTGCCACGTCCAGAGCCACTCCGACATGGGGATGGCCGGCATCTTCAAGGTGACCGACGAGAACGGGAACGTGCCAGGTCAGCCCGGCGACGGTCACACAGGCCACTAGAAGAACCCTCGACATCCGCGACAGATCCCGAGCCACTCTCGATCCCGAGGAGCGACGATGGGTCGAACAGACCGTTTACCGTCCCGATCATCTTTCTGGCGGCGCGTGTTGACAACGCTGTCGATCGCCGTCCTGGTGCTCGGCCTGGCGCCACCGGCCGTCACGCCGGCCCTGGCCCAGGCCCCCGCCGCCCCGGACGCCAAGAAGGCCGCCGTCCGCGTGCTGGTCTTCAGCGGCCTGGCCGCGCAGCAGGACGACCCGGTGCGGACGGCCGTGACCGCGATCAGGGAACTGAGCAAGAAGAACGGGTTCACCGTCGAGGAGGCCCAGGATCCCGCGGTCTTCACCGCCGACAACCTGGCCCGCTACCGCGGCGTGGTGTTCCTGTCCGCCAACGGCGTGACCCTGGACGAGGCGCAGCTCGCCGCCTTCCAGACGTTCATCAGGAACGGCGGCGGGTTCGTCGGCATCCGCGACGCCGCCAAGGCGCAGGTGGACTCGGCCTGGTTCACCGAGCTGATCGGCACCCGCCCCGTCGGCGCCCTGCCCATCGCCGAGAAGGTGACGGAGAGCGCGGCGAGCGGCGAGAACCCGCCGAACGAGACCAAGGACAAGGTGTTCGACGGCGACAACGACACCAAGTGGCTGGCCAGGACGCCGACCGCGTGGGTGCAGGGCAAGCTGGAGGAGCCGGTCGCGATCGCGCACTACGCGCTGACCTCGGCCAACGACTTCGCGGGCCGGGACCCGAAGGACTGGACGCTCAAGGGCTCGCAGGACGGGACGACCTGGACGGATCTCGACAAGCGCAGCGGGGAGACCTTCCCCCAGCGGTTCCAGACCAAGGACTACGAGTTCGAGAACGACACGGCGTACCAGTACTACCGGCTCGACATCACCGCGAACAGCGGAGAACCGCTCATCCAGCTCGCCGAGCTGCGGCTGTACGGGCCCGACGCCGCGCCTCCGCCCGAGCCGAAGGCGCAGAAGGCCACCGTGGACGTCGTCGACCGGCGGCACCCGGCGAACGAGGGGCTGCCGCTCACGCTGTCGCGGACCGACAAGTGGCTGAGCTGGAGCCCGAACCCGGTGGGCAAGGTCCACACGATCGCGCAGGTCGAGGAGTGGACGTACAACCCGAAGATGGACGGCAACGGCGCGTTCCACCCGGTCTCCTGGTGCCGTGACTACGACGGCGGCCGGTCCTTCTACACCGGCATGGGCGGCACCGCGGACAGCTACGCCGACAAGCACTTCCGCACCCACCTCACCGGCGCCATCCGGTGGGCGGCCGGCATCGTCAGGGGCGACTGCCAGGCGACCATCGCCTCCAACTACGCCGTGGAGCGGCTGACCGGGCAGAACGCGCAGGGCCAGATGGACCAGATCGGCGAGCCGCACGGCCTGACCGTCGCGCCGAACGGCAAGGTCTTCTTCATCGGCAAGGCGGCCTGCGCCACCGGCCCGGTCCCCGACTGGAACGACCCGAAGGTGGGCCTCGGCTGCGGCACCATCCACCAGTGGGACCCGCGCACCAAGCAGGTCAAGCTGCTCGCCACGCTGCCCGTCATGGGCAACCGCGGCAGCGGCGACGAGCTGGTCAAGAACGAGGAGGGCCTGGTCGGAATCACGCTCGACCCGGACTTCGCGGAGAACGGCTACATCTACGTCTACTGGATGCCGCACGCCTCGATCGACCGCGACCGGCGCATCGGCAAGCGCACGGTCTCCCGATTCAACTACGAGTCGCGGACCCAGACGATCGACCTGGACAGCCGCAAGGACCTGCTGGCGTGGGACACCCAGATCCACAGCTGCTGCCACGCGGGCGGCGGCATGGCCTTCGACGACGACGGCAACCTCTACATCGGCACCGGTGACAGCAACTCCTCCGGCGGGTCCAGCGGCTACTCCGGCAACAACTGGACCCAGGACTACAAGGGCACCTCGTTCCAGGACGCCCGGCGTACCTCGGGGAACACCAACGACCTCAACGGCAAGATCCTGCGCATCCACCCCGAGCCCGACGGCACCTACACGATCCCCGAGGGCAACCTGTTCACCGGCGAGGAGGAGGGCGGCGGCAAGACCCGCCCCGAGATCTGGGTGATGGGCGTGCGCAACATCGCGCGGCTCCAGTGGGACAAGGTGAACGACTGGATCACCGCCGGCTGGGTCGGCCCCGACGCCTTCGGCCCGAGCGAGACGTGGGGCCCGGCGAAGTACGAGACCGCGACCGTGCTCACCTCCGCCGGAAACCAGGGCTGGCCGTACTGCATGGGCGACAAGCAGCCCTACCGCGACCGCAGCAACAGCGACGCCACACAGCCGGCCGACTGGTACGACTGCGACGACCTCAAGAACACCTCGCCCCGCAACACCGGCCTGGTGGACATCCCGCCGGCGCGCAAGAACATGATCTGGTACTCGCCGCAGGGCGGCGGCCCCGTCTACCCCGAGCGGCAGGACGGCAGCGGGCTCCCGTCGTACCAGCAGGGCGAGGAGACCTTCACCATGCCGTACCTCAAGGGCGGCAACCAGGCGGTCATGTCCGGCCCGACCTATCACCGCTCCCTGGTCGACACCGCCAGCGGGGTCGCGTGGCCGGAGTACTGGGACGGCAAGTGGTTCATCGGCGACGAGGGCAACAGCAACAACCGCATCGCCGTGACCGTGGACCCGAAGACCGCGAAGGACGCGGGCCGGCCGGCGTTCGCCGAGGACCTGCGGCACATCATCCCGGGCGGCACCGGCGCGAACCAGCTCCAGTCGTGGATGGACGCGAAGTTCGGCCCCGACGGCGCGCTCTACATGCTCGACTACGGCAACGGCTTCTTCAGCCTGCACCCGAACCAGAAGCTGATCCGCATCACCTACAAGGGCGGCCCCGCGACGCCGGACCCGAGCGCGGCCGTGGTGCGCCCGGCCCGGCAGAACGCCGACCCCAGGACGATGACGTTCTCCAGCGCCCAGGCCGGCGGCGTGGCGTGGGAGTGGAACTTCGGCGACGGCAGCGAGCCGTCCACGCAGGCCGCCCCGACGCACACCTACCCCGGCTTCGGCGTCTACCAGGCGACGCTGAAGGTCACCTACGCCGACGGCGAGCAGTCCACCGGGAAGATCGTCGTCACGGTCGGCTGCGGCGCGCCCGACGCCAGGCCGACGGTGCAGTTCCTCGACACGCTCACCGGCGTGCGCAACAAGGTCGTCGCGGGCGGCTGCACGATCAACGACCTGATCGACGACGAGCGCCAGTGGAAGAACCACAACCAGTTCGTCAAGCACGTGCAGGCCGTCGTGGACCAGCTCCTGGCGGACGGCGTCGTCACCGCCCAGGAGGCGGACGCCCTGCGCAAGGCCGGCCGCCAGTCGGAGGTCGGCAAGGTGAGCGGGTACGAGCCCATCTTCGACGGCACGGCGTCGTCGCTGCTGGGCTGGAGCCAGGCGCCGTCCGGGCGGTTCACCCTCCAGCCGGACGGCACGATCCGCAGCTCGGGCGGCCTGGGCATGCTGTGGTACGCGGACAAGGCGTACGCGGACTTCTCGGTCCGGCTGCAGTTCCGTGACAGCTCGCCCGGCACGACCCGCGCCAACAGCGGCGTCTTCGTCCGGTTCCCCGACCTGAGGACCCCGCTGGAGCAGCGTCCCGCGGGAAGCTGCGGCACGGTCGGCTCGGCGCGCACGTCACCCGCGTGGGTCGCGATCTTCTGCGGCCACGAGATCCAGATCTACGACGGCGACACGGGCGAGCCGCAGAAGACCGGCTCGGTCTACAACTTCTCGTCCAACAGCCTGAGCCGGGCCGGGGTGACCCCGAAGGGCCAGTGGAACGACTACGAGGTCAGGGTGGTCGGCCAGCACTACACGATCATCCGCAACGGCACGGTGATCAGCGAGTTCGACAACACGCCGGGGAAGGCGTCGTCGCGCGCCGGTGACCCGCCCACGGACCTGCGCCAGTTCATCAGCGGGTTCATCGGGCTGCAGAACCACGGCGACAGCGACGTGATCGACTTCCGCAACATCCGCGTGCGCGAACTCTAGGCCGGGTGCCGGGCGCCGTCCCCCCTGCGCCCGGCACCCCCCACCAGCTCGGAAAGGTGCATCGACCCATGCATGTCTCCCTCTTACGTCGAGTGCGGGCAGCGGTGACGGCGCCGCGGCTCGCGGTGGTGCTGCTCGCCGTGGCGCTTCCCGCGCTCTTCCTCACCTCCGTCCAGGCCGAGGTCCAGCCTCGTCCGCAGGCCGTCTCCGTGCAGGCCGTCTCCGTGCAGGCCGTCTCTGTGCAGGCCGTCTCCGTGAAGGCCGCGGAGCAGGTGCTGACCTGGACCGCCGACGACAGCATGACCGCGTACAAGACGGCGCCGGAGTCGGCGACGGCGGGCCCCGCCACCATCGTCTTCGAGAACAGCACGGCAACCGGCAACACGACCGGCATGACGCACACGCTGACCTTCGACGTCTCGACCCCCGGCTACAACCACGACGTCAACCTCAACATCATCGCCAGCCCCTTTGACGCCGACGGCGGCCGGCACGTCGCCCAGGTGAACCTCACCCCCGGCAAGTACCGCTACTCCTGCGTGATCCCCGGACACGGCCAGATGGTCGGCGAGTTCGTCGTCACCGACGGCGGGGGCGAGGACACGACCGCGCCGCAGGTCGCCGCGCAGGTGGCGGGCGACCAGAACGAGGAAGGCGCCTACGTCGGCGCGGCGACGGTCACGATCTCGGCAAGCGACACCGAGTCCGGCGTGGACAGCGTCGAGTACGCGCTCGACGGCGGCGAGTTCGCCGCCTACACCGCCCCGGTCTCGGTCGACCAGCCCGGCGAGCACACGGTGACCTTCCGCGCCACCGACAAGGCGGGCAACACGTCGGAGGTGGGCTCGGTGACGTTCACCGTGGCGGCTCCGCAGGGCGACGACACCACGCCGCCCGAGGTCACCGGGGAGGTGACCGGCGACAGGAACGAGGAAGGCCAGTACGTGGGCGCGGCGACGGTGACGCTCACGGCGAGCGACGCCGGGTCCGGCGTGGACACCGTGGAGTACTCGCTGGACGGCCAGCCGTTCGCGGCGTACACCGAACCGCTGTCGGTGGACCAGCCCGGCGACCACACCGTGTCGTACCGTGCCACCGACAAGGCGGGCAACACCTCGGAGGTGGGCTCGGTGACGTTCACCGTGGCGGCCTCGCAGGGCGGGGACACCACCCCGCCGCAGGTCTCCGCGCAGCTCTCGGGCCAGCAGGACTCGGCGGGCAACTACGTCGGCTCGGCGACCGTGATGCTCTCGGTGAGCGACACCGAGTCGGGGGTCGCCACGCTGGAGTACTCGCTCGACGGTGAGCCCTACGCCGAATATCCGTCCCCGGTGTCGGTCACCGAGTCCGGCGCGCACACCTTCGCGTACCGGGCCACCGACCGGGCCGGCAACACCTCGCCGGTGGCGACGCTGCGGTTCACCGTGGTCTCTCCCGAGGACGACACCACGCTGCCGCAGGTGGCGGCCGCGCTCACCGGCACCCAGGACTGGGCCTGGAACTACGTGGGCTCGGCGACGGTGACGCTGACGGCGAGCGACGTCGGGTCAGGGCTGGACAAGGTGGAGTACTCGCTGGACGGCCAGCCGTTCGCGGTCTACACGAAGCCGCTGAAGGTCGACCAGCCCGGCGCGCACGTCCTGTCGTACCGGGCCACCGACAAGGCGGGGAACATGGTGGTCGGCACCGCCCCCTTCATGATCGTCGAACCCGCCGCCGAGTAGTTTTCGAGCTCCGGCCCCGGGGTCCCGGGGCCGGACGGAAGCGCGGCTCAGCCGCGCTCGCGCATCGTGAGGAAGCAGACGGCGGCGGCCACCGTCAGGACGGGGACGCCCACGAGGATCGGAGCTCTCAAGCCCCACTCCGCCGCGACCAGGCCGCCGAGGAGGGCGCCCAGCGGGGAGGCGCTCATCACCGCGGTCATCGCGGCGCTGCTCACCCGGCCGAGCATGTCGGCCGGGGTGAGTCGCTGGCGCGTGGTGCGGGCCACGACCGCCCAGACGCCGAACGCGCCGCTTGTGACGATCAGGCCCCCGGCCACCACGACGGGGGAAGAGGTGAGGCCGATCATCAGCTGCCCGATCGCGGCGGAGCCGAGACACGCGGCCAGCGCCCCCGCCGGGCTGATCAGGCGCGTGACGCGGGCCGCCAGGGCGCCTCCCGCGAGGCCGCCGATCGCGCCGACGCCGAGCAGCAGGCCGTAACCCCAGGCCGGGAGGCCGAGGACCGCGGGCACGTACAGGACGAGGACGGCGAACCAGACGCTGTCCATCGCGGCGAACACGGCGCGAACCCGGACCGGCCGAGCAGCGTCAGACGTCTCTTGTCCTGCTCGCGGCGGAGCGTGCCGGCCTTGGCCTCCAGCCGGCGCAGCGCCCGGAAGCGCCGGTTGTACTGCCGTTTCGACACCTCGATGCCGGCCGCCGCGCGTTCGGCCCGGTCCAGGCGGTCGTCGAGGAAGTCGCCGTGCCCGGTGAGCCAGCCGACCTCGTCTCCCACGCGTGCGGCGAACCCCATGAGCGCGTCCGGCCGGTCGCCGTCCACCGTGGACGCCTCCTCGGGCACCTCGAACAACCGCGCCGTCGCCGCCACCTGCCGCGCCCCGCCCACGGGCCGGGCGAAGTCCTCGCTCATCGAGGTCGCGTACCCGCGCCGCGCGCCGGAGTGCTCCGCCGCCCGCTCCAGCAGCTCGCGCTCCCGATCGGTCAGGCCCGGTTCCGCGCGCAGGACGAGCTCGGCGATGTCCTCGGGACGCCGCCGCTGATCGAGTGACGCGTGCAGCTCCGCCAGAAGCGCGTGATCAGTCACGCTGCTCATTATGACCATGGTCCATCACGGCCACTGGGCGGCGCTGCCGATGGGCCGATCGGGCACTCCAGGCAGACGACGAGATATGCGTCGCCGATCATGAGGCCGCTGGGGGGCCGGTCAGCTCGGGGAAGATCTCCGCCACGTCGTACGGGGGCGGCGGCGTCGTCAGGCCCACGTCTTCTCCTCCGGTCAGGTCAGGGAGTGACGGTACCGAACCAGCGGGACAGTTCGGTGGTCAGCTCTGACTGGGTGTCGCCGGTCCAGGCCACGTGGCCGTCCGGGCGGAGGAGGAGGGCGGGGGCGGGCAGGCCGGCGGTGCGGGCCGCGACGTGGTCCACGCGGTCCGTCCAGCCCTCGGCCGAGAGGCGGCCGGTGCCGTCGAGGAGCAGGGCGCGGCCGGAGCGCATGCGCGGGTAGAGGCGGCCGTCGCCCAGGTCGATGTCGCGCAGGCGGCGTCCCACCAGGCCGGAGCCGGGGCCGAAGTCGTAGCGGACGCCGATGGCGGTGAGCTGCTCGGCGAGGTACGTGCTCACCTCGTCGAACCGCAGGAGCCGCCCCAGCAGCCGTCCCACCGCCCTGGGGCCTGGCTCGGCGGACATCAGGTGCATGCGGACACGCGTTTCGTCCAGCACGCCGGCGGCCACCGGGCGGCGTTCGGCCTCGTAGGTGTCCAGCAGCCCGTCCGGCGCCCAGCCCGCGACCTCGGCGGCCAGCTTCCAGCCGAGGTTGAAGGCGTCCTGGATGCCGAGGTTCAGCCCCTGCCCACCGGCCGGCGGATGGACGTGGGCCGCGTCCCCGGCCAGCAGCACCCGGCCCGCGCGGTAGCGGTCGGCCAGGCGGGTGGCGTCGCCGAAGCGGGACAGCCAGCGTGGGGCCCGTACGCCGAAGTCCGTGCCCGCGACCGCCTTGAGCGCCTGCCGGAAGTCCTCAAGCGCCGGCGGCACGGCGCGGTCCTCGGCCACGTCCAGCGCGGGCACGACCACCCGGTACGCCCCGCCGCCCAGCGGCGCCAGGCCGAAGCGCGGCTGTGTCTGACGGATCCGCGCGACGGCGGCGGCGATCGCCGACGGGTCCTCGTCCGCCTCCATCTCGCCGAGCAGCGTGTCCATCCTGCTCGGCTCGCCGGGGAAGCCGATGCCGAGCAGCTTGCGCACGGTGCTGCGGCCGCCGTCGCAGCCCGCGAGGTAGCGGGCGCGCAGGCGCGTGCCGTCGCTCAGCTCGGCGGTCACGCCGTCGTCGTCCTGGTCGAGGTCGGTCAGCTGGGCGCCGCGCCGGATCTCGGCGCCCAGCCCCGCGGCGTGCTCGGCCAGCAGGCGTTCGGTGACGATCTGCGGGATGGCGAGCAGGTAGCCGTGCGCGGTGTCCAGATCGGCGGGCGCGGGCCGGTCCGCCCCGCCGAGTGAGACGCGCAGCGGGTGCCGGCGGCCGTGGTCGAGGAAGCGTTCCAGCAGGCCGCGCTGGTCCATGATCTCGATGCTGCGTACGTGCAGGCCCTGCGCCTTGGCGTACGGGGCCGGCTCGGTCTCCTTCTCCAGCACCAGCACCCGTACGCCGTGCAGCCGCAGCTCGGCCGCCAGCATCAGACCGGTCGGCCCGCCACCTGCGATGATCACGTCGAACATGCGCTCCAGTCTGGGCCGTGCCCGGGGTCTTGCCGCAAGCCCCGGGTCGCGCTATAGCTTGGAAGCGGCAGGGGGGACGCGATAGACCGACACGTGCGAGCGTGACTCGGCGGTGAACTCGGCTCCCGCCCAGTCCGCGTGCCGGGTCTCCAGCTCCATTCCGGCCAGCTGAGCCATGAGGTCGAGTTCGGCCGGCCAGATGTAGCGGTGCGGGCTGCGGAACAATTCGGCCTGCCTGCCCTCGGAGAACCTGAAGTGGTGTGAGACGACGTGCTGGCGCAGCACGTCGTAGGTGTACAAGCCGATGTAGCCGGGCTCGGAGTGCCGGACCGTGGCCTGCCGCCCCGGGGGCAGCTCGCGCAGCTCGGGTACCCACAGCTCGATCACGAACCGGCCGCCGGGGCTGAGATGCCGGGCGGCGTTGCGGAAGCACGCGACCTGTTCGGCCTGCGTGAGCAGGTTCGAGATGGTGTTGTAGATGAGGTAGACGAGCGTGTACTTCCCCGGGGCCGTGGCCGTCGCCATGTCACCGACGACCACCGGGATCGTCGCCTCGTCCGCCTTGGCACGCAGTTGGGCGATCATGGCGGGTGACAGCTCGATGCCGGTGACCGGCACCCCGCGCTCGGCGAGCGGCACGGCCACCCGGCCGGTTCCGATGGCGAACTCGAGCGCCCGCCCGTCCCCGGCGAGGCCGGCGAGGCGGTCCACCGCTGGCCCCAGGACCTCGGGGGCGAACATGCCGGTGCCCGGCGTGTCGTAGCGCTGCGCGGTCTCGGCGTCCCAGATGTCTTCCTGTCGCATGCCGGCCACGGTGCCAACGAGGCGCCGGTGATGTCCACCGAAATGACGGCCGACGCCGGTGACGGCGTCGGCCGTGCTCGGAGATCCGGCAGGTCAGTGGTCGTGTCTCCGCAGGATCGGGCGCAGCACCTTCTCGTACGCCTTCGCGTACGTCGCCATGCCGAGGTCGCTCGGGTGCGAGCCGTCCACCAGCTCCTCAGGCCCGGGGAGCTTGTCGGCCGAGAGGTAGGACAGACCTCTGACGCCGGAGGCGCGCAGGTTCTCGTAGGCCGTGCGCAGGGCGGCCGCGTTCTGGGCGTTGCGGGTGCGGCGGAACTCGACGAACTGGCCGTCGCCGTACCGGCGGTCCTCGACCATCACGATGGGCGTGTCGGGGCGGGCGGCGCGCAGGATGCGGATGAAGGGTTCTGCGCGCTCGGAGATCTGCTGCGGGTTCATGTTGGGGGAGCTGTCGACCACGTAGACGGACGCGTCGAGCTCGGTGAGGAGCTGGGCGATCTCGGGCTCCATGCGCGCGTTGCCGGAGAAGCCGAGGTTGATGGTGGGGACGTCGAAGCGGCGGCCCAGGAGCGCGGTGATGGACATGCCGGGCCTGGACGCGACGCCGCCCTGCATGATCGAGCTGCCGTAGAAGACGGCGGGCGGGGTGGTGCGCGGCGCGACCCCGAGGAACTTGGCGCCGGCCTGGACGCCGATCTCCAGCCGCTGCGGGCTGTTGTAGAGCGGCAGGTACGCGGTGTAGAGGCGCTCGCCCGGATCGACCGCGATGCCCATCTGCTGGTCGACGTTCTGCGCCGCCGGGTGCGTGTTGGCGAGCCAGGCGTCCTGGCCTTCCGGGGTGCGCGCGTACAGGTCGACGCCGCTGTGGCCGATGGCGGGCATGTGGTACATCGCGACGGTGGCCAGGCTGAGCCGGTAGCGGGCCCGGAAGATGGTCGAGTCGGTGACGAACCGGGTCAGGAGCCCCGAGGAGTTGCGGCTGCGCACCCAGACCTCGGGGGTCACGACGCCTTCCGCCTTGGCCGGCAGCCGGTCGTAGTAGGCCGCCGTGTCGGACCAGCCCTTGCCCTCGACGCCCCAGTGCGAGACGTCGTACCAGGCGATGTCGCCCTCGACGCTGGGCGTCACCTCGACGAACTCGGTGGGCCACGCGGCGGGCGGGTGCGGGACGGCGGCGTTCGCCGGCGTCGGTAACAGGCCGGGGATCGCGAGGGCGGCGCCGCCGGCGCCCGCGAGCCCGAAGAGATGACGTCGATTGACCATGTGGTTGCCCATCGGTGCTCCCTTGTCGGAACGATGCTGCTCAGGGCTGAGGCCGGTCGGGGGGAGGCGCGGGTCGGGGCAGGGTGGTCATGCGTCGGCCCTGATGCGACGATGATCGGACCCGGCCTGACGGTCGCGGCCAGCCATGGGACGGAGGAGTGGCGGTGGCGTCAGCACGCCCCGCCCTGGTTCACCGGAAGGTCATGATTCTTCGGTGACTGTAAGAGTTGGTATACAAGTCGTCAATACCAATCCGTGGCCGTGACGTAAAATGCGGGGGAAGTGCGGGTGTCGCCATAAAGAGGCCATAGAGGGCAGGAGGGGGTGGACGTGAGCGACGCGGACGCTCGTCGCGGGCGCAAGCACAACATGGTCCGCGAGCGGATCATGAGCCTGCTCGAAGACCTCAACGTGGGAGATCCGATTCCGCCCGAGCGGGTGCTCGAAGAGGACTGCGGCGTCTCCAGGCTCACGGTGCGGCGCGCCGTCGACGACCTGGTCAGGGACGGCCACCTCATCCGCAAGCAGGGCAGCGGCACCTACGTCGCGCGGCCCACGATCACGCAGTCGCCGACGGCGTCGTCGTTCTCCATGGGGCTGCGCAGGCGGGGCATCACGCCCTCCACCCGCGTCGTCGGCGTGGAGCGCTCCGACGCGGGCGTGCGCATGAGCTGGCGGCTGCAGATCGCGCCGTCCGACACGATCGTGACGATCCGCCGGCTGCGGCTGGCCGACGGCGACCCGATCGCGCTCGCCACCACGACGCTGCCCGACGCTCTGGTGCCCGGCCTGCCCGCCGACGAGCTGGAGGAGAAGTCCCTCTACCAGTTGCTGTCGGAGAAGTACGGCCTGAAGGTGGCGGCCGGCACGCAGACCATCGAGCCGACGGTGCTCAGCCAGGAGGAGTCGGCCGTGCTGGACGCGCCGCCGTACTCTCCGGCGTTCCTCTTCAGGACCGCGACCCGCACGTCGGACGGCGTTCCCATCGAGTTCACCCAGACGTTGTTCCGCGGCGACCGCTACATGATCACATCGGAGCTGGACCTGACGGCGACCCCTGAGGAGGACCTCGGACACCCCCGCGGAGTGACCCACACGGCGACGTCTCTGGGATGACGAGCAGCCAATTGGTCTACAAGAGGTATTGACACCTCGCGTCACAGATAACACCATTTCGTGCATCGTGACCTTGCGTCCCCTTCCTGTGGGCGCATCGATCCGAAGGCGGTCACTCATGCACAAGTCCCTGTTACGAGTCGCCGCAGGCGCGCTCTCTCTCGCACTCCTCATGTTCGGGTCGGCCTGCGGGTCCGGCGGCGGCGACGACGCCGCGTCCGCGTCCGGCGGCGGCACGGTGACCTGGTACACGCCGATGCCGGAAGAGCCCGCCCGGCGGCTGGCCGAGGCGTTCACGGCCGAGACCGGCACCGAGGTCGAGGTGCTGCGGCAGAGCGCCGGCGAGCTCCTGGCGCGGCTGAAGGCCGAGGCGGGCCGTCCGGCGGCCGACGTGATCGGCCTGGCCAGCGGGGACGCCGGACCGCTCGCCAAGGAGAAGCTGATCCGGTCGTTCAAGCCCGCCGCCGAGGGCATCGACAAGCGGTTCGTCGACCCCGAGGGCTACTGGCACGCCAACGAGCTCATCCTGATGACCGTCGGCGTCAACGCCGACCGGTGGAAGGAGGAGACCGGCGGCGCCCCGCTCCCGACGACGTGGGACGAGCTGCTGCGCCCCGACCTGAAGGGCCAGCTCGTCATGCCGAACCCGACGCTGTCCGGCACCGGGTACACGTTCGTGGCGACGCAGATCTTCCGCCACGGCGACGAGGCGGGCGCGTGGAAGTTCCTCGACGAGTTCCACAAGCTGATCGGCCAGTACACCGACAGCGGGGGAGCGCCGTCGCAGCTGGTCGCCACCGGCGAGTACGCCGCCGGCGTCTCCTTCGCCCACGACCTGCTCAACGTGCGCGGGGCCGGGTTCCCCATCGAGCTCGTCTACCCCAAGCCCACCGGCGTCGTCATCTCCGGCAACGCGCTCGTCCAGGGCTCGCCGAACCCCCAGGGCGGCGAGAAGTTCGTCCAGTGGCTGCAGGGCAGGAAGGCGTCCCAGATGATCGTCGACCTCGTCCACTCCTACCCCGTGCGCAGCGACGTGGACCTGCCCGACGGCGCGCAGGGTCTCGCCGAGCTCGACCTGGTGGACTACGACCCGGTACGCGCGGGTGAGATGCGCGACGCGGTGTCCAAGGAGTTCGCCAAGCGGTACGGGGTCTGATGCCCGTGCCTTCGACGACCCAGCGGACCGTCGTACCGGAAGAAAGGACCGAGCGGGCCCCCGGGACCCGGCCTGACTGGCAGCGGCGCAGTCGCCGCCGCCTGCTGGCCGACCGGATCACGGTGGGCACGCTCGTCGCCTACGTCGCCGGCCTGCTCCTCCTCCTCGTCCTCGTGCCGACGGTCGCCATGCTGTTCGAGCCCGACGGCGAGGCGTGGAGCAGGCTGGCCGAGCCGCGCGTGGCGACGGCCGCGAAGAACACCGTCGTCATCGGTGTGGCCTCGACGCTGAGCGCCACCGTGGTCGGCTTCCTGTTCGCCTACGCCCTCAGCCGGCCCGACATCAGGGGCCGGGCCGTGCTGCGGGTGATGGCCCTGCTCCCGCTGATCTCGCCGCCGTTCGTCGTCGGCCTGGCGGTGCTGCTGCTGTTCGGGCGGCGCGGCCTGATCACGCACGAGCTGTTCGGTCTCGACATCAGCCTCCTGGGGCTCGGCGGGCTCTGGCTCGTGCAGACGCTCGCCTTCTTCCCCATGGCCACGCTGACCCTGCTGCCGACGCTGAAGAACATCGGCTCCACCCTGGAGTGGGCCAGCCGGGACCTCGGCTGGACCTGGTTCCAGACCTTCCGCCGGGTCACGCTGCCGCTGGCGTTCCCCACGATCCTGAACGCGCTGCTGCTCGTCGGCATGTTCGTCATCACCGACTTCGGCAACCCCGTCCTCATCGGGGCCGGGTACCAGGTGCTGTCGGTCGAGGCGTACGTGCAGGCCGTGGGCCGGCAGGACTTCGGGATGGCGGCGGTGCTGTGCGTGCTGCTGTTCGTACCGACGCTGATCCTCTTCCTGATCCAGCGGCGCGTGCTCGCGCGGCGCTCCGCCGTCACCGTGTCGGGGAAGACGGGCAGCCTGCCGCCCGCGCCGCTGCCCGCGGCCGTGCGGCGCGGCCTGCTCACCGTCCTCGGCCTGGTGAGCGTCCTGATGATCCTCATCTACGGGAGCATCCTGGTCGGCTCGTTCACCCGGGCGTGGGGCGCGGACTGGAGCCTGACGCTGGACCACTGGCAGACGGCCCTCCTGCGCGGCGACGACATCCGCAACTCCGCGCTGTTCTCCGCCACGGCGGCGATCATCACGACGATCAGCACGCTGGTCGCCGCGTACGTCGTGCACCGCACGCGGGTCTTCGGCCGGGGCGTGATGGACGGGCTCGCGGTGCTGCCGTCGGCGATCCCCGGGACGATGATCGGCATCTCGTGGCTGCTCACGTTCAACGAGCCGCCGATCGCGCTGACCGGCACCGCGCTGATCCTGGTGCTGGTCATGGTCGTGCGGGCCATCCCGGTCGGCTACCGGACCGCGGTGACCACCATCAACCAGATCAGCCCGTCGATCGACGAGGCCGCCACCGACCTCGGCGCCTCGCGCGCCCGGGTCATCGTCCAGATCATGTTCCCCCTGCTGGGCGGCGCGTTCACCACGTCGCTCGTGTTCGGGTTCCTCCACGCGATCAACACGCTGAGTGCCGTGATCTTCCTGACCTCGCCGGGCATCGGCCTGGGCGCGCCCACCATCGTCAACCTCGCCGAGTTCGGCCAGTGGGGCGCCGCGACCGGCGTCGCGGCCGGCCTGATGGTGGTCAGCTTCGCCGGGCTCGCCGTCGCGAAGCTCGCCCTCGGCTCCCGGCTGCGGCTCTACGACCTGTGACACCTGCTGATGGAGATTCCATGATCGAACTGAAGGCGTTGTGCAAGTCGTTCGGCGGGGTGCCGGCCGTACGCGACCTCGACCTCGTCGTCGGCCGCGGCGAGTTCCTCTGCCTCCTCGGCTCCAGCGGGTGCGGCAAGAGCACCACGTTGCGGATGATCGCCGGGTTCATCCAGCCGGACAGCGGGAGCGTGCTCATCGACGGCGTGGACGTGTCGGGGTACGGCCCCGACGCGCGGCCGACGTCCATGGTGTTCCAGGACTACGCGATCTTCCCGCACCTCACCGTCGCGGAGAACATCGAGTTCGGGCTGAAGGCGCAGAAACTGGCCAAGGACGAGCGGGCCCGGCGCACCGAGGAGGCGCTGGAGCTGGTCGGCCTCACGGGTCTCGGCGGCCGGCGGCCGAACGAGCTGTCGGGCGGCCAGCAGCAGCGCGTCGCGGTCGCCCGGTCGCTGGCGATCCGGCCGTCGGTGCTGCTCATGGACGAGCCGCTGTCCAACCTCGACGCGAAGACCCGCATCCAGTTGCGCACCCAGCTGCGCGAGATCCAGCGCGACACCGGGACGACGATCGTCTACGTCACCCACGACCAGGAGGAGGCGCTGGCCCTGGGCGACCGGATCGCCGTCATGAAGGACGGCTCGCTCGAACAGCTCGGCAGCGGGCACGAGATCTACCTGGCCCCGTCCAACGGGTTCGTCGCCGACTTCGTCGGCATCACGAACTGGCTGGCGGGGGAGTACGCGGGCGGCTCGGACGAGTCGTGGGAGGTGAACGTCGCGGGAGCGGTGCTCCCCGCGACGCCCGCGAGCACGTCGTCCTCCGTCTCGCCCGGCTCACCCGTGGACGTGTCGGTACGCCCCGAGGACGTGTCGCTCAGCGAGGAGGACGGCCCCGGCGCGGGGGCGCTGCGCGGCGTCGTCCGCGACGTGCAGTTCCTCGGCCCGGTCGTCCGCACCTACGTCGAGGTCGGCGGCTCGGTCGTGATCGTGCACTCGGCCCAGAGCGGCTGGTCGCCGGGGGCGAAGGTGCGGCTGAGCATCGGCGAGGGAGCGGCGCGGGCGTTCCCCAGGGTCGAGGGCGCGTGGCGCCCGCCGGAAGCCGCCGCCCGTCCCGTCGTCGCGGCGGCGGCGAGCTGACGGCATGGGCATCGCACACGAAGAGGCGGACCTGCGCGAGCTGCTCGTCGAGCGGAGACTGTCCGGCGGCATCAGGACCGTCCGCCGGCAGTCACTGGCGTACGCGCACAAGATGCTCAAGGGAGACCTGGACAACACCTTCGGCCTGGAGGACTGGCGTACCGCGGCCATCGACGAGGTCGTGGCCGCCGTCGAGGCCGGCATCGGCGACCGCATCACCGACGGCGACCCCGAGCTCGGGTACATCGCGCCCGAGCACACGCTGGCCGGCATCAGGGCGCACGCCGACGCCCTCGCCCCCTTCCTGCGGGACGGCGGCGGCACGGTGCTGCTGGCGACCGGGCACCCGACCGGGCTGCTCGACCACTACGCCGACCTGGCGCGCGCGCTGCGGAACGCGGGCAACGGGATCGTCCGCGTCCTCGACGACCACCGGCTGGACCGCGCCGTCGGGGCCCACGCCGCCGGCGAGACCGGGATCCGGTTCTTCGGCGGGGTCGCGTGCGCCTTCCACGACGAGGCGATCCTGCACACCCACCGGCCCGACTACATGGAGGCCATGATCGCCGCGGTGGCCGGCGGCGGCGCGCGGATCGATCTCGTCATCGCCGACCACGGCATGGCGGGCGCGGCGATCGCGGCCGGCCTGCACACGCTGTCGATCGCCGACGCCAACGACATCGCCCTGTTCCTGGCGCACGCCAGGGGACGGCACGAGCCCGTCCTGCCGATCGAGGACAACTTCACGCCCGCCGAGTTCGCGCCGGTGACGGCGTACATGCTCCGGCGCGCGGCCGGTATCGCTGTTTGAGGAGGATGGTCATGTCCCGTCGTGGTTTGCGGCGCTGGAGCCTGTTATCTGCGGCTCTCGCTCTCGTCCTGACCGGCCCGGCGTACGCGGCGACGCCGCCGCCCGCCGCCGCGGCGGTCGTCGTCGAGGGCCGCACCGAGACCTACCGTGAGACCCAGCCGGTCGCTCCCGGCGTCGAGCTGAGCACGGTCGAGCTGTACGGGCCCGACGGCGCCACCGGGGAGCCCGGCTGGCTGCAGACGTACCAGATGTCCGTCGACCTCAAGGCCGGCGTGCAGATCGGGCGGCTGTTCCCCGGCCAGGTCGCCGCGCGGCGGCCGCTGCTCGACATGGCGCGCGAAGCGGGCGCCATCGCGGCGACGAACGCCGACTACTTCGACATCGCCGCCTCGGGCGCGCCGTGGGGCGTGGCCGTCCAGGACGGCGAGCTGCTGCAGTCGCCGCTGCCCAACACGAAGGCGACGCAGACGAACCAGACCGCGGTGATGTTCTCCGAGGACCAGATCGGCGCCATCGGCGAGATCGTCTTCGAGGGCACCGTCAAGCTGCCCGGCGGGACCGTCCCCCTGGACGCGCTCAACAAGGCCGAGCTGCTCAAGGACCAGATCGGGATGTTCACCCCGGTCTGGGGCACCTACTGCCGCTGCCATCCGGTCAGGGGCGTCGCGCGGACCATCGAGGTGGTCGTGCGCGACGGCGTCGTGACCGAGGTCGTGGACGTCCCCCGCGAGGGCGCGATCACCGAAGGCGCGTTCGTGCTGGTGGGACGGGAGGCCGGCGCCGACGCGCTGTCCTCGCTGCGGGTCGGCGATCCCGTCTCCGTCGACTACGCCGTACGCGCTCCCGGCGACATGAAGGTCAAGGCGGCCGTGAGCGGACGCCAGCTCATCGTCGCCGACGGCAAGCCGCTCCAGCTCCCGCCCGAGAACAACACGCCGGAGCCCCGCACCGCCGTCGGGTTCTCCGCCGACGGGACCAAGATGTGGCTGGTCGCGGTGGACGGCCGGCAACCCGAGTTCTCCCGCGGCGTCGGGCTGGACGAGCTGGCCGAGATGATGGTGAAGCTGGGGGCGCACACCGCGCTCAACCTCGACGGCGGCGGCTCGACCACGCTCGTCGTCCGCGAACCGGGCCAGCAGCAGGTGGACCTCGTCAACCGGCCGTCGGACGCGGCGGGCACCCGTCCCGTGCCGACCGGGCTGGCCATGTTCCTGCCCAAGGGCAGCGGCAAGGCCAAGGGCTTCTGGGTGAGCACGGCGACCGAGCGCGACCGGTTCCCCGGGCCCGAGGCCGCCGCGTCGTGGCGTACCGAGCGGGTCTTCCCCGGGCTCACCCGCCGGCTGACGGCGGCCGCGTACGACGAGACGTACGGGCCCGCCGACAAGCCCCGCAACGTCAGGCCGCAGTGGCGGGCCGGCAACGGCCGGGTCGGCCGGGTGGACCGCGACGGCGTCTTCCGGGCGCTGGCGTCCGGTGAGACGACCGTGACGGCCAAGCACGGCAAGGCCGCCGGCGACATCGGCCTCACCGTGCTCGGCCCGCTGGCCCGCCTGGAGACCGGCACCCGCCGCATCAACCTCCTGACCAAGGACGCCCAGGGGACCTTCGAGGTCAACGGCGCGGACGCCGCCGGATACGCCGCCCCCATCGACCCCGCCGACGTCCGCCTCACCTACGACAAGGCGGCGCTGGACGTGACCCCGACCGGCGACGGCGCGTTCACCGTCACCGCCAAGGCCGCCGAGGGCGAGCACGTCGTCACGGTGACCGCCGGCGGCGTGCGGACCGAGCTGGTCGTCGGCATCGGAACCTCCCAGGACGTCGTGGACACCTTCGACGACACGTCGAACTGGGACTTCTGGAGCCTGCGCGCCACCGGCACCGCCTCCTCCACCCCCGACGGTCACGCCGGGAACGGGCTGAAGCTGGACTACGACTTCACCCAGAGCACCGAGACGCGCGGCGTCGGCATCTGGCCGTCCGCCAACCTCCTCCCGGTGGCCGGCCAGCCGACGGCGTTCAAGCTGTGGGTGCGGTCGGAGGGCCACGACCAGCGGACCCGCCTGGAGGTCGTCGACCGCAACGGCACCCTGCACACGATCGAACCCGCCTTCATCACCGAACCCGGGTGGCAGCAGATCACGTACGACGTGCCGGACGGCATGGCGTACCCGGTGAGCCTGCGCCGCATCTTCTTCAACGAGATCAACCCCGACGCCCGCTACACCGGCACGCTGGTCCTGGACGAACTGACCGCCGTGGCCGCCGGCTGACCCCACCTGGACGCGGCGACCGATCGGTCGCCGCGCCCAGGCATGCACTCGACCCGCACGGTGCGATCGAGGCGTGCTCAACGTCCAGGAGCCCGTCACGCTGGCGGTCATCATGGGTCTCCAGGCCGTCACCGCCACCGCGCTCCGCCTCACCCACCGTGCCGGCCGGTGAGGCGGAGCAGGGCGGACTCGCGGAGCGGGGTGAGCAGGGGATTGTCGTCGCCGGCTCGCGTCGCGAGTGCCACCTGGCTCGGCGGCACGCCGTCCAGGGGGACGCTGGTGACGCCCGGGTGGTCCGCGCGCAGGCCGGCGGAGACGATGGCCACGGCCTGGCCGGCGGCGACGATCTCGAACTTCTCCTCGGGCGACTCCACGAGCGGGCCGTCCGCGCGGTGGACCAGGCGCCAGTACGCGTTCCACAGCGGGTCGGGCAGGCGGGGGATGGGTTCGCCGTCGAGGTCGTCGAGGGTCACGTGGTCCTTGCCGGCCAGGCGGTGGTCGCGGGCGACGAGGACGACGCGCGGCTCGTCGTACAGGAGCGTCACCTGGAGGCCGGCGTCGCGGAGCGGGAGGCGGCACACCGCCGCGTCCACCCGGCGCTCCAGCAGCGCGGCGCGCGGTTCGTTCCAGGCCAGCTGCACCACGCGGACGTCGGCGTCGGGATGGCGGTGGCGCAACTCGCGTACGGCGGGCAGGACGGGCACGTGCAGGGTGTGCCCGATCGCGATCCTGCGGGGACGGGCCGCGGCGCGGGTGGCGGACACCGCCTGCGCCGATGACCGCAACAACGCCTTGGCGCGCGGCAGGAACACCTCGCCGGCCTCGGTGAGCCGGGTGCCGTGCGGGGTGCGGTCGAGCAGGGGAGTGCCGAGCCGGCGTTCGAGCGCGCGGATCTGGCGGCTCAGCGAGGGCTGGGTGATGTGCAGGGCCTGCGCGGCCCGGCCGAAGTGCCGGTGCTCGGCGACGACGGTGAAGTAGCGCACTGATCGTAAGTCGAGATCCGGCTCTGACTCGGCCATGCCTGCAGCATAGCTCCGGGCCTGACGTCGGGTGATGCCTCGGGCGTATGAGGATGCCGCACAGGCTTTGGACCGCGCGGGCGGGCTCTCCCGACCATGGGAGCCATGAGAAGAAGCGAGAACCACGTGTCCGCGACGACGCGCCGCGCCGTGCTCAGAACGGCGGCCGGGCTGTCGGCCGTCCCCCTCCTCGCCGGCACGACGGCGGCGGCCGCGCCCGGCGAGGACGAGATCCTGCGGCAGATGGCCGACGCGTTCGGCCAGCAGCTCCGCTCGCCGATCATGCACACGCCGGCGGAGCAGGGCCTCGACTACGAGGACGTCACCTTTCAGGCGATCGACGGCGTGCCCATCGAGGGCTGGTTCATCCCCGCCCGTGGCTCCGACCGGCTGATCATCGCCAACCATCCGATGGGGTTCAACCGGTCGGGGCTGCCCGGCCATCTGGAGCCGTGGACGTCGATCTGGAGCTCCAGTGGCAACGACATCGAGGTGGATCTCGTGCCCGACTACAAGATCCTGCACGACGCCGGCTACAACGTGCTCGCCTACGATCTGCGCAACTCCGGCCTCAGCGGCGCCGCCAACGGCGGCATCGCCTCCAGCGGGATCTTCGAGTCGCGTGACGTGCTCGGCTCGCTCCGGTACGCGCGCGAGCGCCGCGACACCAAGGGCATGCGGATCGGGCTGTTCAGCCGCTGCCTGGGCTGCAGTTCGACGTTCCACGCGATGAGCAGGGAGCCGCGGGCGTTCGAGGGCGTGCGCTGCCTGGTGGGGCCGCAGCCGGTCACCATGGAGGTCATCATGGCGCGGCGGCTGGTCATGGCAGGGGTGCCGGCCGATCGCATCGACGAGCTGGAGCGGCTGGTGGTGCTGCGGACCGGCATCCCGTTCGCGGCACGGCAGCCGCGGGAGTGGGCGAAGGGGGTGCGGGTTCCGACGTTCCTGTACCAGGTGCACGACGACACGCTCACGCATCCGAGCGACGTGCAGGCGATGTTCGACAACATCCCGGTCGCCGACAAGAGGCTCCAATGGGTACGCGGCACGAACCGCCGCTTCGACGGCTACCTGGAGTTCCAGCGGCGGCCGCAGCCGATGCTGGAGTGGTTCGCGTCCCACATGAGCTGAATCGCTGCTAACACGCTGCCGTTAGCACCTCTTGACGTAAGCACCGATAACGAAATAGCGTTTTCAGTGCTTACATGTCTGGGGAGGGAGCGCGATGAACGACCACGGCAGCAGATCCACCTTCGACCCGCACGAACCACCGGAGAAACGTACGGAAGCCCTGCTCGACCCGTCCCTGCACACCCGCCGCACGGTGATCAAGGGCGCCGCCGTGACCGCGGCCGCCGCGGCGGTGGCGGGGAGCGGCATCGCGTTCCCCGCCCCGGCACACGCCGCCGCCGCGCCCGGCACGACGATGGAGATCGAGATGACCGTCAACGGCCGGGCGCGCACGGTCGTCCTGGAGCCGCGGGTGACCTTGCTGGACGCGTTACGCGAGCGGCTCGGCCTGACCGGCACCAAGAAGGGCTGCGACCGCGGCGAGTGCGGGGCCTGCACGGTGCTGGTGGACGGCGAGCGGGTCAAGTCGTGCCTGACGCTGGCGGTGATGCGGCAGGGGGCCGAGATCACCACGGTGGAGGGGCTGGCGCGGGGCGACGAGCTGCACCCGGTGCAGGAGGCGTTCATCAAGCACGACGCCTTCCAGTGCGGCGCCTGCACGCCCGGCCAGATCATGTCGGCGGTGGCCTGCATCGACGAGGGGCACGCGGGTTCCGAGACGGAGATCCGCGAGTGGATGAGCGGGAACCTGTGCCGGTGCGCGGCCTACCAGAACATCGTGGCCGCCGTCGCCGACGCCGCGAAGGAGGTGCGGCGATGAGGGCCTTCGGCTACACCGTAGCCCGCGACCCGGCCGGCGCGGTGCGGGCCGCGACGAGCACCCCCAACGCGACGTACGTGGCGGGCGGCACGGACCTGCTCAACCTCATGCGTGACGGCGCCGAGGCCCACGACCACCTCATCGACGTCAACCGGCTGAACCTCGCCTCCATCACCGCCCGCTCCGGCGCGCTGCGCATCGGAGCGGCGGCCAGGATGCGGCAGGTCGCCGAGCACGCCGGGGTGCGCGAAGAGTTCCCCGTGCTGTCGGAGGCGCTGCTGGCCTCGGCGTCCCCGCAGGTGCGCAACATGGCCTCGATCGGCGGGAACCTGTTGCAGCGCACCAGGTGCGGATACTTCCGCGACGCCGGCTCGGCCTGCAACAAGCGGGTGCCCGGCAGCGGCTGCCCCGCCATCACCGGTCAGAACAGGCCGCACGCCGTCCTCGGGGGCAGCGACCACTGCATCGCCACCCACCCCTCCGACCTGGCGGTGGCGCTGACCGCGCTGGAGGCGACCGTGCACCTGCTCGGCCCCGGTGGCGAGCGCGCGGTCCCCATCGCCGACTTCTACCTCCTGCCCGGGTCCACTCCTGACCAGGAGACGGCCATGCGTCCCGGCGAGCTGATCACCCGGGTCGACGTGCCCCGCACGGACCTCGCCGGGCGGTCGCGTTACCTGAAGCTGCGCGACCGGGCCACGTTCGAGTTCGCGGTGGTGTCGGTGGCCGCCGCGCTGCGGACGAGGGGCGGCGTGGTGCGGGACGTACGGCTGGCGTTCGGCGGCGTGGGCACCCGCCCGTGGCGGGACACCCGGGTCGAGGCGGCGCTGCGGGGCCGTCCGCTCACCCCGCAGGCGATCCAGGAGGCGGGCCGGCTCCTGGTCGCGGACGCGAAGCCGTACGAGGGGAACGCGTTCAAGGTCGAGCTCGTCCAGCGGGCGCTGGTGAGCATCCTCGGTGAGCTGGGAGGGCTGCGATGAGCGGGCTGGTGGGCAAGGGCGTGGCGCGGGTGGACGGCCGGGCGAAGGTCACCGGCGCCGCCCGTTACGCCGCTGACCAGGAGGTGTCCGGTGTGCTGCACGGCGCGCTGGTGATGAGCACGATCGCGCGTGGCGAGGTGCTGGAGATCGACGGCCGGGCGGCGCTGGCGCATCCGGGCGTGGTCGCGGTCTACACGCACGCGGACCTGCGGCGGCTCAATTTGCCGAATTTTCCGTACAACCGGCGGTTCATCCCTATGCAGGACACGCGGGTGCACCAGCAGGGGCAGCCGGTCGCGTACGTCGTGGCCGAGACCCTGGAGCAGGCCCAGGAGGGGGCCGCGCTGGTGAAGGTGCGCTACCGGGCCGAGGAGCCGGTCGTCCGGATGGCGGACGTGCTCGGCGAGGCGTTCCTGCCCGAGCGGTTCCGCGACCGGCCCAACGAGATCGCCAGGGGTGACGCCGCCGCCGCGTTCGAACAGGCACCGGTACGCGTCGACCGGACGTACAGCAGCCCGATGCACCACCACAACCCGATCGAGCCGCACACCACCACCGCCGTCTGGGAGAACGGCACCCTGACCCTCTACGAGAGCACCCAGGGCGTGGTGTTCGCGCGGGACGCCGTCGCGACCGCGTTCGGGTTCGACCAGCCGGCGGAGAAGGTCAGGGTCGTCTCGCCCTACCTGGGCGGCGGGTTCGGCGCCAAGGGCCCCACGTACCCGCACACCCTGCTCACCGCGGCGGTGGCGGAGCTCTGCGGCCGGCCCGTGCGGCTGGTGCTGTCGCGCGCGCAGATGTACACCTCCAACGGCCACCGCGCCGAGCACCGCCACCACCTGCGGCTGGGCGCCGACCGGCAGGGCCGGCTGACCGCCATCGAGAGCACCTCGACGGCCCAGGTGACCCGCGTGGACGAGGCGATCTACAACGGCAGCGAGTCGGCGGTGCGCCTGTACGCCTGCCCGAACGTGCACGTACGCCAGCTCGGCGTCCGCCTCGACCTGCCCACGTCGAGCTACATGCGCTCGCCCGAGACGACCGCGCACTTCGGCCTCGAGACCGCCATGGACGAGCTGAGCTACGAGCTCGGCATCGACCCCGTCGAGCTGCGCGTACGTAACCACACCGACGTCGACCAGCAGGCCGACCCGCCCGCGCCCTACCCGGGCAAGCGGCTGCTGGAGTGCTACCGGGTGGCGGCCGAGGCGTTCGGCTGGTCACGGCGCCGGCCCAAGCCGGGCACCACCAGGGACGGCGACGAGTACGTCGGCTGGGGCATGGCCACCGAGACCCACACCCACGCCGCCATCCCGTCCCAGGCCAGGCTCACCGTCGGCACCGACGGGCGGGCGACGCTGCGGACCGCGACCCAGGAGATCGGCACCGGCACCTACACCGTGCTCACCCAGATCGCCGCGGAAGGGCTCGGCCTGCCGCTCGGGCACGTCACGACGCTGCTCGGCGACACCGCGTACCCCGCCGCCTCTCTGTCCGCCGGGTCGGCCACGATGCCCAGCGTGGCGGGCCCGGCGGCCGAGGCGGCGGGGCAGGCGCGGCAGGCCGTGATCGCGCTGGCCGTCGCCGACCCGCGCTCACCGCTGCACGGCGTGCCCGCCGGCGAGGTCGTGGCCGAGAACGGCCGCCTGTCCGCTCGCGGGCGCACGGACACCTACCGCGACGTCATGCGCCGCCACGGCCGGCCCGTCGAGGCCACGGGGAGCAGGAGGAACACCGGCGGGCACGCGTTCGGCGCGGTGTTCCTCGAGGTGCGCATCCACCCACGGCTGGGGCGGCTGCGGGTGTCGCGGGTGGTGGCCGCGTACGACCTGGGCCGGGTGCTCAACCGCAGGACCGCGCGCGGGCAGGTCATCGGCGGGGTGACGTGGGGGATCGGGTTCGCGCTGATGGAGCACACGATGGTGGACCCGAACACCGCGCGGGTCGTCAACCCGAACCTGTCGACGTACCTCGTGCCCGTCTGCGCGGACGTGCCGTCGGTGGAGGCGCTCTTCGTGGACCCTGAGGAGCCGAACGCCGAGCTGACCGGGATCCGCGGCTTCGGCGAGACGCCGGGGACCGGGGTGCCCGCTGCCATCGGCAACGCCATCTACCACGCCATCGGCCGGCGGCTCAGGGACGTGCCCTTCACTCAGGACAAGCTGCTCTGAGCGGCCCTGTCGAGCAGCTCGTCCAGCAGGGCCCGCTCGCCCGGCGTGTAAAGACCCGGCACGTCGTCGAGGACGGCCGTCAACCCCACGGCCCGCTGAGCCACGCTCGGCGGGCCGGTCGGCGTCTCCGTGGTGATCGCCGCCAGCACCGCCTCGCGCAGACGGCCGGGCAGGGCCGGGTCGCGCTGCTCCTGCGGGGTGCGGATGAGGTTGAGCGTGCAGCCGACGCTCGCCGCGTGGATCATGTCCATCGCGGTGCGTACGCCGACGGTGAGCCGGCCGGCGGCGGCGATGCGCTCGATCAGCAGGCGCAGCTTCTCCATCGACCGCTCGGTGCTGCGCCGGTGGGCGTCGGGGGTCTGGCGGCCGAACATGAGCATGTACTGCTCGGGGTTCTCCAGGCCGAAGCCGACGTGGTTGTCCCAGCCGCGGCGCAGGTCGTCCACGGGGTCGCCGGAGGGCTCCTGCCTGTCCTTGCTCGCGAGATAGCGGGCGAACCCGTCGGCGGCGACCGCTTCGAGCAGCCCGTTCATGTCGGTGAACAGGCGGTAGAGCGTGGGCGCCTGCACACCGGCCGCCGCGCTTACCGTACGCGTGGTCACCCCTTCGCGGCCCTTGTCGCGCAGCAACTGGGTGGTGGCGTCGATGATGCGCTGGCGAACCTCTTCCCGATCAGCCATGTATCAACGATAACAGAAATCCGCTATCAACCGTTTCGGACGATCACCTCGGCCAGCCGGCCGGGCATGGACAGGAACGGCGAATGGGAGGCGTCGAGCGAGACGACGGACATCGGGTCGCCGGGGAACGCCGCGTCCGCCTCGGCGACGAACCTCCTCTGCACGGCCGGCTGGATCGCCTGGTCCTCGGCGCAGAGGACGTACGTCCGCGGCACCGACCCCCAGCCCGCCCGGGTCAGCGTGGTGGTGCCCAGCATGATCCCGAGCGGCCCGTCCGGGGTCAGCAGCCCGGTGGCGGCGTCGGCGAGCACCGGATCCACGTCACCGTAGAACGCCTCCCGCAGCCCCCGCCGGTAGGCCGGGTCATCGGTGGCGAGGTCCAGCCGCAGCGCGCCGATCTCGGCCGGATCCCCCCGCAGCAGGGGCGCGACCTGATCGCCCGCGGCCTCCGGAATCCGCGTGTAGGCCACCGCCGGCGTGTCCGACGCCGGCATGTACGCCGTGACATACAGGGCATGCGCCACCAGCTCGGGCGCCTGCTCGGCCACCCGCGTCAGCACCGGCCCCGCCGCGCTGTGGGCGACCACCGTGACCGGCTCACCCCGGCCGATCCGCTTGACCTGCTCCGTCAGCAACGCGGCCGCGCCGTCCAGGCTCACGTCCGCGACGGGCGACACCTCGGCGGCGACCGCCGCGCGATCGCAGGGCCGCTCGGTGAGCCACCGGGGACGGCGCGCATAGAGCCCGTGCCCCGCCAGGTCCACGGCGACGGCCGTCCGCCCCGCGGCGACCAGGTGGGGGATGACCTCGCTCCAGCACCAGGAGCCGTGCCAGAAACCATGAACCAATACCAGCGTGGACATGAACGCTCCCTGGGGGTGACGTCTGCAGGCTTATGGGGCACAGGAGTTCGACGGCCTGAAGAACCGCAACGGCGACTTCCCCGGCGCCACGCGGAACGGCCTCGCGATCCATACTGCCCGCCCCACGCGCGCCTCGCGGAGACTAGCGCAGGGCAGAAGTGGTCGTGTGGCGTCGGGCGAGGTGCCCCTCGCGTAGCAGCGGCGGGTGCAGAAGCTGGGCGGGGCCGCGGCGGTAGAGGGGGGCGGGACGACCTGGCTCAGTGAACCGCCGTTCCCCTGTGGCCTCCAAGAACTGGTCGGCGCGGGTGACCTTGCGACGGAAATTGCTTGGGTCGAGTTTGAGCCCCCATACGGTCTCATAGACCTTTCGCAGGTCGGAGATGGTGAACGGTTCGGGGCAGAATGCGGTGGCCACCGTCGTGTACTCCAGTTGCGACCGGGCTCGCTCCAACGCGTCGCGAAGGATGGTCAGGTGGTCGAAGGCCAGCAGATCGGGCTCGGGCAGGACCGACGACACCGGCGCCCACGCGGCCTTCGCGGCATCCGTGCCGGCCTGGGGAATCGGCAGGTCGGGGCCGAGTGCCAGGAAGGCCATGGTGATCACGCGTCCCCGAGGGTCGCGATTCGGTTCGCTGTAGGCGCGAAGTTGTTCCAGATGCAGTAGGGCCGCGTCCAGGCCCGTCTCCTCCTCGAGTTCGCGCCGGGCGGCGTGCTCAAGGGTCTCACCGGGCCGTAGGAAACCGCCGGGGAGAGCCTGGCAGCCTCTGTACGGTTCATTTCCGCGTTCGATGAGGAGAACATGTAGTTCGTCGTCCCGAATGGTGAGGATGACGAGGTCGACAGTGACCTTCATCCCCACTTGGTGCTCGCGTGACAAGACTCTCTCCCTTTAGGTCATCTTGACCTTATATGGTTGCGGACTTAAGGTCATAGCTACCTAAACTCAGCAGGAGATAGGGGCCACATGGCCAACGGTGCGGATTCACCTGGGCGGCGACCTGCTCATCCACGGGGTAAAGCCACCCGGCAACTGTGTGCCGGCGTCTACTTCGACCGGGACTTTCGCGACTCGGTGATCTGGCGGGTGCTGCTCGACCCCGCTCATCGCGTGGCGCCTTCGTACGGCTTCGATCTGGTGCCTGTTGTTGCGCACGCCAAGCGTGCGCTGATGCTGGAGGTCTGCGAGCGGCTCGGATTTCTCTCGGTGTTCGTCGGGGCATGGCTGGTCCTGCCCGCGCTTGCCCTCACGGTGGTGTGCATCCTGCTGCTCTGGCTGGCTGTGCGGCGCCTGGCTCGTACGCTGCCCGCGGTCGGGCGACGGCAGGCGCTGGAGGCAGTCGACCACTTCCTGCACCGCAGGCGATACCGCCGGCACAAGCGCGGGCTGGAGGAACTGCGACGCGAAGTGAGACTGCTGTTCATAGCGTGTGCAGCGCTCATCGTCACCCCCCTTCTGATGACGGGGCTGCAATATCAGTCCATCGAGAGCGTGCTCCGCATGGCGGTGGCGCTCATCGCCGCGCTGGCCCTCTTCGCGTTCACCGCGGCCGCAGGCCGACGGCTGGGTGCCAACCGCATGTGGGTCTCCGACTCGTTGGGTTTCGGACGGATGAGCCAGCGCATGAAACGCATCAGGGAACAGCAGGAGTCCGAGTACGCGATTTACCGGCGGCCTGTAACGAAAAGCGAGGAAGACGACGAGGACGAGGACGGTATCCGCCTGCGTTTGACGGCCGACTACTTCGAAGATCCGCAGGACATCTTCGTCGGCGCGGGCGAGCTCGTGCACAAGTGGCTTCCACCGCTCATCGTGCCCCTGCTCCCGGAGGCGGAAGCGCCCGAAGCCGAGGAAAGCGTCCGTGACTTCGAGCCGGACATGCTGGTGGACGTGCTGCACAAGGCTGTAGAGGAGGTCGGTGGGGAAAACGAGCCGACCTCGCTGCCGGGTCTCAGCATCGGGGATCGCATCTACGTAGAGGAGATGGTCCTGTCCAAGGATCGGGACCGCCTGCGACGCTCGCTCGATCCGGACGAGCGCAGGAAGATAATCAATAACCCCTACGGTCCCTTTCACCACTTCCTGGAGATCTCCACGTCGCCGACCGGTGAGGTGGTCGTGACGGTGTTCGTCCGCGTCACGATCAAGGCCAGAACGCTCTGTCTCGACTTCGCGGCCTGTGCCCTGACCCGGCTACCCAGAGAGTACGAAATCCTCGATCACTACGGCGAAAGAGGATGGGTGTCGGTGGTGCGGGAGGGACTCAAAGCGGTCCTGCGCCTGCCGGACGAGATTCTGGCCATGCGGCGCATCGCCGGTGTGCCTCGGCTGCTCCTGGCCTGGTTGCTGGCCCGCGTCGACTGGACGGTCCTGCCGCGCAGAGGGTCGGCCGTCGGGACGGCTCATCGAGTGCGCGAGGATCGCGCCACCCCCTGGCAAGATGCCGAGCACGACCGCGCCGAGATTCTCGGCCTGATGAAGATCATCGAGCAGCGGCTGTTATGGGCGACGGAGAAATTCCTGGAGGACCACGGTGTGGACACCTCCGAGTTCAAGAAGCGGGCGCAGCTGATCATCAGTGCAACGGTTCTCAACATGGGCCGAATGGAGATCCGTGACTCGGCCATCGGCAAGAACGCCTCCCGGACCAATCAGTACGGGTCCGATCAGCAACAGGAGCCCAACGACCAAAAGGACGGTGAATCATCGTGAGCCGGCTGCACGTCGACGGCATCCTGAACTACGGCGGCACCATGACTGTGCGCGACTCGGCGGTGGGCAGCAACGCCAAGGTGGTACGGACCGCCGGAGCGTCTCGCGACGAAGCCGCGGAGCGCGCCCAGGTGGGCGTGATCACCATCCTGCCGCTGGAGACCCGGGCCGTGCAGGCCGCACTCGGCCTGCGCAGGGATCGCGTCGGAGATCTCACGTTCTACCGGGCGGTCGTGGACGGAGTGACGGTGGCCGCCACCATGACTCTCGAACAGGGACAACGCTCGGCCATGGCCGCATACGCCAACCTTGTCGAAGCCTTCGACCCTGAGGTCACGGTGCTGGTGGGGATCGGTGGAGGTATCCACAAGTCCGTGGCCATCGGTGACGTGATCCTGGCCACGGAAATGGTCTACTACGACTTGCGCAAGGTCACGCCCTCCGGCACTCATCGCCGCGGTCAGACGCGGCCGGTGCCCGCTGGCGTCGGCCATGCGATCAACACCTTCCTGGCCGATCTCGATGCGTCTCACCAGCTGACGATCGTAGATCCTGAGGGAACGTCGCGATCGCCGGCTGTGCATGCGGGCCCCATCGGGTCAGGGGAAGCGGTCATCGCGGACGAGGACGCCGTCGAGATCGCGTTCCTGGCATCGTTCAACGACAAGATCCTTGCCGTTGACATGGAAGCGGGTGGTCTCGGACAAGCTTGCCACGAACGCTCAGCCGCCTCGGGACGCCACCATCGGTGGATGGTCATACGTGGCATCTCCGACCACGCCGATCAGCACAAGTCCGACACACCTCAGCAAGTCGCGGCTTGGCACGCCGCTCAAGTCCTGCGTCGTCTGCTGCCTTACCTCAAGACCAAGCGATGAACGACTTCACCCTGGGAGTGGTCAGCTCGATGGCGGCGACAGCACTCTCCGTCGCGGTGGGATGGGTTCTCTCTGCCCGTGCCCGCGACTGGGCCGTCGCTGTACTCTCGCACTATTCCGGGTTGGGGGTGCGCAAGCTGTACCGCCAGCAGCGGCGGGCGGCGGACGAATTGGCTACCGACCTGGCCCGTGCTCGGTGGATTTGCGTGCTCACCGGCCGCGGCAACGAGCTCACGCGGGACGCCTTCGCCCCGATCTGGTCAGGCGCGGTACGCCCCCTCGATGCGGTGAAGGTGCTGCTGCCCGACCCCCGGCCGGGCTCCTGGCTGGTCAGGCGAGAGGAGTCGCTCCGTCGCTTCGACCGGGGGCTACGGCCCGGTATGTTGCTCGAGCAGGTGCGCAACAACGCGGAGTACGTGCGGGAAGCAGCGCAGCACATGGACGTCGTCGAGTTGCGCTTCTACGACATGCCGAACCTGTATCGCATCATTCTGACCGACGAAGTCGCGTACATAACGCTCTACGACGAGACCGAACACGGTCGTAACTCACCCTGTCTGGTTGCGCGACCACCGGGACTGCTCTACGGGCTTGCCCTGCGCATCTTCACCAGCGCCTGGGAGAGCAGCGGTTCCGCTCGCACCAGCCCTGCGAATTCGGACCTGGGAGGGTGACGGCTTGGCGCACCATCTGGCGGCCTGCGCCGGGACTCCTACGCCAACATGCGTTGATACGCGAGGGCGGACATATGCCCTCTGCACCTCCACCGAAGGCCCCGCAGGGGACGACAGGCTGGGATCGGTTCTCCATCTCGTTCCAGTGTGCACGCGAGGAGCATCTTCGGCACGTCCCGGCGCAACGGGACGTCGTCGACGACGGGCGAGGGCGCTGGTCATGACCAAGCGACACAGCTTGACGACCACCAGCGCCGCTTCTCGCATTGCTACGACACGCTAGTCGGCGGTGCGCAGCAGCATCGCCTCCACCTCGGCGCCGGCGTCGGCCGTGCACACGTACGTGGGCCTTCCCGTCGCCGGTTCGACGAAGTACAGGGTCGCCCGCTTGCCGCACCGCGAGCACCGGGCATCGGGCCCGCCACCGAGTTCGGCCAGCCCGACCTTGATCTCTGGGATCACGAAAGCCATGCGGGAAGCGTAGATCGGCAAGATCAGATCGTCCGTGGCGACAACCCGCCTTGCGAAATCATGCCCGTACGTTGTTCGACCCGGGAGGCGCCGGGCGCTTACGCGTGGTGGTGGCGGAGTGTCACGTTCGCCTGCCTGGAGACGTCCTCGTTCGGGTCCCGCAGCAGGAGTTCCAGGATCTCTCGTGGGGTGGTGGGCCAGGTGGCGAGCCACCAGCGCACGTTCAGTGAGCGGTCCTTGGCGAGCAGCCGGAGGTCCTCCTCGTCCAGTTCCACGAATTTCAGCAGGGTCGCGCGGACGCGGGCCGAGCGGTCGCGGGTGAGGGTGTGGCGCTGCTCGGGAGTGGTGCGGGGGTTCTGGGCGACGCCGGCGCGGACGAGGGCGCTCCGCGAGGTCAGCAGGCGGGCGAGGGCGTCGGGGAACGGGGTGCGGGCCGCCAGCGACTCGCGGACCTCTTCCGATGGGTCGAGCAGCAGCTGTTCGGTGGTGTCGCGGTCGAGGGTCTCTTCCTCGGCGAGGAGGCGGCGGAGGTCCTCGTCGGGGGAGTCGATGATCTTGCGCCGGACGCGCCGGTCGGTCTGCGGGTGGGAGGGCAACTCCCAGCGCACCGACTCGTGCGGGTCGTCGACCAGAATCAGCAGGAGGTCGGCGGGGCAGGAGGGGTTGGCGGCCAGGGTCTGGCGGGTTCTGAGGTCGGGGTCGTTCGCCAGGGGGCGGAGCAGGTCCCAGGCGTCCACGTCGGTGCGGGCCGCCAGCACGCGCCGGACGGATCGGGACGGATCGTTCACCAGCACGGCCAGGACGTCCCTCGGTAAGGGGACGGCTTGTGCGGCGAGGACGCGGTGCCGCACCAGCTTGGCGTGCGCGAGACCGCGGAGATCGTCCTGAGGCGGCATGGTCCCTACTTCGGCGGGGCGCAGGAGGAGCGGGGGACGAGGCGGGTGGGGAGGCGGACGTGGCGCTGGGCGGGGTCGCGGCCGGCCAGCAGGTCGAGGAGCATCTCGACGGCTATCAGGCCCATCTGCTGGATCGGCTGCTCGACCGTCGTCAGGGGCGGGTCGCTCATCATGCTCTCGGGGACGTTGTCGAAGCCTATGACCGAGAGGTCGTCCGGGACGCGCAGGCCCATCGACGTGGCCACCTCGATCGTGGAGATGGCGGAGACGTCGTTCGCGGCGAAGATCGCGGTGGGCGGGTCGGGGAGGGTGAGCAGCTCACGGACGGTGTTGCGGGCGTCGGTTTCGTCGTAGCCGGCGACGCGGATGAGGGCGGGGTCCGGCGGGAGGCCGGCCTCGGCCAGGGCGGAGCGGTAGCCCTCCTCGCGTAGCGGCCCCGACTCCAGGTCGCGGGGCGGCCGGCCGAGGAAGCCGATGCGCCGGTGGCCGAGGGCGATGAGGTGTTCGGTGGCCAGGCGGCCGCCCTGGAGGTTGTCGGCGTCGACCGTCGGGACGGTCTCGCGCCCGCTGTGCGGATCGACGGCCACGACGGGGGTGCCGCCGTCGACGTCGAGCACCGTGGGCGTGACCAGCACCGCGCCGTCGATGAGCGTGCCGGACAGGCGCGACAGGTAGCGCCGCTCCCAGCCGAGCCGGCCCGAGCCCTTGCCGCCGCCCGCGTAGACCACCAGCTCGTAGTCGGTGCCCCTGATCGCGCGGGCGGCGCCCTTGAGCAGCTCGGCGCTGAACGGCTCGATGTCCCAGACGAGGACACCGATCACGTTGGTGCGCTGGTTGCGCAGGCTGCGGGCCACGAGGCTGGACTCGTAGCCGAGCTCGGCGATCACCTCGCGCACCCGGTCGACGGTGGCCGCCGCCACGCCGTAGCGGTCGTTGAGCACCTTCGACACCGTCGCCACCGACACCCCGGCATGCTCGGCGACGTCGCGGATCGTCACGCGGCCACTGTTCACGGCGCCGATCCTAGCGCATGTAAAACGTTATCGATAACGATTGACATCGACGTGAGCGGACTTGCACCATGTCGGACTAACCGCAGCAAGACCGGCTGTGTGCGGTGTCATGCCGGAGCTTCGTCTCCGGCGGGTGCGCAGGAAGGTGAAGGACATGAAGACAGCGGTCGGATCCCCCAGACCACTGCTCGCGATCGGGCTCGCCGTGCTGACGGTGGGCGTCGCCGCCTGCGGGACCTCCGGTCCCCGGCAGGCCGGGAGCACTTCGGCGGACGCGGGAGGCCCTTCCGCGTGGATCATCAGCGGCGTCACCGCCAAGGCCTTCCAGAACTCCTTCGATTCCTGGAACGCGGCCCACGAAGGGCAGAAGTTCGCCATCCAGGAGTTCGCCAACGACCCCTACAAGCAGAAGATCCGCACCGCCGTCGGCGCGAAGCAGGCCCCCACGCTGATCTACGGCTGGGGCGGCGGCGTGCTCAAGTCGTACGTGGCCGCCGGCGCCGTCGAGGACCTGAGCGACCTCGCGGCGGACCCCGCGGTCAAGGACCGGTTCCTGCCCTCGATCGCCGCGGTAGGCAAGGTGGACGGCAAGACGTACGCGGTGCCGAACAACGGCGTCAAACCGGTGGTCGTCTACTACAACAAGGACCTGTTCGCCAAGATCGGCGCCCAGCCGCCCAAGACGTGGAACGAGCTGATGGCGCTGGTGCCGAAATTCACGGGGGCGGGCATCGCGCCGTTCACCGTGAGCGGCCAGGCCAAGTGGCCGCTGCTGCCGTGGCTGGCGTACCTGATCGACCGCATCGGCGGCCCCCGCGTCATGGACGACATCACCGCGGGTAAGCCGAACGCCTGGTCGGACCCGGCGGTGACGGAGGCCAACAAGAAGATCCAGGAGCTGGTCAAGGCGGGCGGCTTCGTCAAGGGCTTCTCCTCGATCTCCACCGACAGCGGCGCCGACGTGGCCCTGCTCTACACCGGCAAGGCCGCGATGACGCTCGGCCTGCCCGCGACGTACCAGACGATCAAGACGGCGAACCCGCAGTTCGTCAAGGACGGCAAGCTCGGTTACGTGCCGTTCCCCGTGGTGGAGGGCGGCAAGGGCGACCCCGCGAACGTGGTGGGCAACCCGACCAACTTCTGGTCGATCTCGGCGGCGGCGACGCCGGAGCAGAAGCAGGCGGCCCGTGAGTACGTCAAGAGCGACCTGCTGAACGAGAAGTACGCCGCCGACCTGCTGGCCGTCGGCAACGTTCCGCCGGTGGAAGGAGCGGAGGACGCCATCGCCGCGTCCGACGACCCCGCGTACTACTCGATGATCTACGAGACGGCGAAGAAGGCTCCGAACTTCCAGCTCAGCCTGGACCAGGCGCTCGCCCCCGAGGCGGGCGACAAGCTGCTGACCACGCTGCAGCAGGTCTTCCTCGAAGAGATCACCCCAGAGCAGTTCGCCACCACCATGAACGCCACGATCACCGGCTGAGGCGATGCACGTGTCCGCAACCCGAGCCCGCACCCGCAGCGGGCTGTTCACCCTGCCGGCGCTGGTGATGTTCGTGGTGTTCGCCGTGGTCCCGCTCGCGGGCGCGGTGGTCCTCAGCCTCACCCGGTGGGACGGCCTCGGCGAGATCTCGTGGGAGGGCCTCGGCAACTGGGCCGAGGTGCTGCACGACCCGGTGACCGGCAACGCGCTCCTGCTCACCCTCAAGATCATGGTGTTCTCGTGGGTGGTGCAGACGCCGATCAGCCTGCTGCTCGGCGTGTTCACCGCGGGGACCCAGCGCTACCGGGCGGTGCTCGCCGTGCTGTACTTCCTGCCGCTGCTGCTCTCGTCGGCCGCCGTGGCCATCGCGTTCAAGGCCGTGCTCGACCCGAACTTCGGCCTCGGCGGGGTGCCGGGCCTCGGTTTCCTCAGCCTCGACTGGCTCGGCGACCCCGACCTCGTGCTGTACGTCGTGATCTTCGTGATCGCGTGGCAGTTCGTGCCCTTCCACACCCTGCTTTATCAGGCCGCCGTCCGGCAGATCCCGGCCTCCCTGTACGAGGCCGCCGACATCGACGGCGCCGGCCGCGTCAAGCAGTTCCGCTACGTCACCCTGCCGCAGCTCCGCAACACCGTCGTCACGTCGTCCACGCTCATGGTGACCGGCTCGCTGACGTACTTCGACGTGGTGTTCGTGCTCACCGGCGGCGGTCCTGGCAACGCGACGCGGCTGCTCCCGCTCGACATGTACCTCACCGGCTTCTCGGCCAACGACATGGGCAAGGCCAGCGTGCTCGCCGTGATCCTGGTCGTGACCGGGCTGGCGCTGGCCTTCTCGTTGACCAAGTACACCGGCTTCGCCCGCATGCGCAGCGAACAGGAAGGGCTCTGATGGCCACCACCCTGACCAGGACCAAGGTACGGCGGCTGCCCAACGTCGGCGCCGGCATCGGCGGCCTCGTCTGGCTGGCCGTCATCATCGTGCCCATCTACTACGTGGTGATCTCCAGCCTGCGCAGCCAGACCGGCTTCTTCGCCAGCAACCCGCTGGCCCTGCCGGACAGCGTCTCGCTCGACAACTACGCGCTGGTGCTGGAGAGCGGGTTCGGCCGCTACTTCCTCAACAGCGTCATCATCACGGTGGTCTCGGTCGTGGTGACGGTCGCGTTCTCGCTGATGGCGGCGTACGGGGTGGTGCGCGGGGAGGGCAGGCTCGCGCGTACGGGCTTCTCGGTCTTCCTGCTGGGCCTGGCGATCCCGGTGCACGCCACGATCATCCCGCTCTACTACATGATCACCCGCCTGCACCTGTACGACAGCCTGCTCGCGCTGATCCTGCCGTCCATCGGCTTCGCGATCCCGATCACGGTGCTGATCCTGGCGAACTTCATCCGCGACATCCCCAGGGAGCTGTTCGAGTCGATGCGGATGGACGGGGCGGGCGACTGGGTCATGCTGTGGCGGCTGGTGCTGCCGCTGGCCCGTCCGGCCCTGGTCACGGTCGGCATCTACGACGCGCTGCACGTCTGGAACGGCTTCCTGTTCCCCCTCATCCTCACCCAGAGCCCCGACCTGCGCGTGCTGCCGATGGCGCTGTGGGCGTTCCAGGGCGAGTTCACCGTGGACGTGCCCGCGGTGCTGGCCGCCGTGGTGCTGTCCACCCTGCCCATGCTCGTCGCGTACGTGCTGGGCCGCCGCCACCTCGTACGCGGCCTCACGGCCGGCTTCGGCAAATGACCCTCAACCCAAGGAGAGATCCCCTCACCATGCACGACGAGTCCGCAAGGCTGCACATCGACGGCGACCGACTGGTGACCGCGTCCGGCGAGACGGTTCGCCTGCGCGGCGTCGGGCTCGGCGGCTGGATGAACATGGAGAACTTCATCACCGGCTACCCCTCGACCGAGGAGCTGCAGCGCGCCGCGCTGCGCCGGGTGCTCGGGCAGGACGTCTACGACGCCTTCTTCGAGCGTTTCCTGGAGGTGTTCTTCACCGACGACGACGCGCGCTTCCTCGCCGATCTCGGCATGAACAGCGTCAGGGTGCCGTTCAACTACCGGCACTTCGAGGACGACGACCGGCCGATGCGGCTCAAGGAGGAAGGTTTCCTGCTGCTCGACCGGGTGATCGAGACGTGCGCGCGGCACGGCCTCTACACCGTGCTCGACCTGCACGCCGCGCCCGGCTACCACAACCAGCGCTGGCACAGCGACAACCCCACGCACCGGTCGCTGTTCTGGACGCACCGGCACTTCCAGGACCGGGTCGTGCACCTGTGGGAGGCGCTGGCCGACCGGTACAAGGACAACCCGTGGGTCGCGGGCTACAACCCGCTCAACGAGCCGGCCGACCCGTCGGGCGAGCGCATCGGGCCGTTCTACGAGCGGCTGCACGCCGCGATCAGGGCCGTCGATCCGTCGCACGTCCTCTTCCTGGACGGCAACCGGCACGCCACCGACTTCGAGCTGTTCGCCGACCCGCTGCCCGGCACGGTCTACACCGTGCACGACTACGCGTTGGCCGGCTTCGCCGACAGCGGCGACTACCCGGGCCTCTCGCGGGGGCGGCACGTCGATCGCGACTACCTGGAGGCCAGGTTCCTGGAGCGGGCGGAGTACATGCGGCGTACCGGGACGCCGATCTGGGTGGGGGAGTTCGGGCCGGTCTACAGCACGCCGTACGGGGGCGACCCGGCGCTCGACGGCGCCCGCTACCGCGTGCTGGCCGACCAGCTCGGCATCTACGACGCGTACGGGGCCGGCTGGAGCCTGTGGACGTACAAGGACATCGGGTTGCAGGGCGTCGTTCACGCCGCCGCGGACTCGCCGTACCTGCGCAGGATCGCGCCCGTCCTGGAGAAGAAGGCCCGGCTGGGCGTGGACGTGTGGGGCGGCGTGGACACCGGCGTCCGGCACCTGCTGGAGCCGATCGAGCGGACCGTGGCCGAGGAGTTCCCGGGTTTCGACCCGCCGCCGTTCGGCCAGCGGCAGTGGATCCACGTGCTGGTGCGGCACATCCTGCTGGCCGAGCCCATGGTGGACGAGTTCGCCGCGCTCTTCGCCGGCATCGACGCGGAACAGGCCAGGGAGCTGGCGGACTCGTTCCGGTTCGACCGCTGCGCCGTACGGGCCCCCCTCGCCGAGACGCTGAGGAAGCACCTGTGAAGATCACCGAGATCGAGACCCTGACCCGGGGCAAGCTCGCCGTCGTCCTGGTCCGTACCGACGACGGCCTGGAGGGCATCGGGCAGACCGCGCCGTACGAGGCGGCCACCACGGTCAGCGTGCTGCACTCGATGGTCGCGCCGATGTTCGTCGGCCGCGACCCGTGGGACGCCGAGGCGCTGGTCGACGCCTGCCTGCGGACGCACTACAAGTTCCCGAGCAGCTTCCTGCACCGCGCGCTCGCCGGGGTGGAGACGGCGCTCTGGGACATCATGGGCAAGGCGGCGGGCCGGCCGGTGTGCCAGCTGATCGGCGGGCACGCGCGCACGTCCGTCCCCATGTACGCCTCCAGCATGTCCCGCGCCATCACCCCCGAGGACGAGGCGGAGCGGCTCGGCCGGCTCATCGCCGAGCAGGGGTTCCGCGCGGTCAAGATCCGGGTGGGGGAGGCGATGGGGCGCGACGGCGACGCGGCGCCGGGGCGTACCGAGCGGATCATCACGCACCTGCGCGATGCGCTCGGCCCCGACGTCGACCTGTCGGCGGACGCCAACGGCGGGTACTCGGTGCCCAGGGCGATCAGGGTCGGCCGGATGCTGGAGGAGCACGGCTACTTCCACTTCGAGGAGCCCTGCCCGTTCACCGACCTCGAAGCGACCGCCCAGGTCACGGCGGCCCTCGACATCGCGGTCTCCGGCGGCGAGCAGGACTTCTCGCTGCCGCAGTTCGGCCGCATGATCGCGATGCGCGCGGTGGACATCGTGCAGCCCGACATCGGCTACATCGGCGGCATCTCGCGCGCCCGCAAGGTCGCCGTGCTCGCCGAGGCGGCCGGGATCCCGTGCACGCCGCACTGCGCGAACGACTCCCTGCTGCGCGTCTTCACCCTGCATCTCGCCGCGGCGATGCCGGCCTGCGCGCATCCGCAGGAGTGGAGCATCGAGACCACCCCGTGGACGCGGGACGTCTACGGGCCGATGCCCGAGGTGCGCGACGGCGAAGTCCCGGTGCCGACGGAGCCCGGCTGGGGCGTCGAGCTGCTGCCGTCCTTCGCCCGCACCGCCGACCGGGCCCTGACCCGCGCCTGATCACCCGTCAGCGTGCGAAGCCTCACCCGGTGGCGTACAGGCCGGCGATGAGCGCTCCGAGGTCGGCGCCGTAGTTCTCGTGGTAGACCTGCGCCGAGCAGTAGACCGGGCCGCCCTGGCGGGTGAGGTTCGGCGTCCAGACGGCGGCGTTCTCCACGCCCGGATCGCTCATCGTCATGCCGGTGAGGGTGATGTCGTCCACACCGGCGTCCACGACGTAGTTGGTCACGGCCTTGCGCTCGTACAGACGCCATTGCAGCGTCGCGCTCGTCGCGCCGGCCAGCCGGGACGTGACGTCGACCGTCGCCCGCACCCACGTGCCCGCCGTGTCGGCCGTGACGTCACGCTCCCAGACCACCGTGCCGTTGAGCAGGAGCTGCTTGACGTGGTGGCCCGCCGGATCCTGCGGCCCGCGGGTGTCGCTGTGGTGGAAGGTGATCCGCTTGACCGTCCCCGAGGTCACGGTGGCCGTCCGCGTCGCGCCGCACCACATGCCGGCCTTGGTCGCGGTGTTCTGCTGGACCACGAAGCTCAGCCGCCCGGAGCCCGTGCGGGCCAGGTTGTCGGCCGCGGGGCGCGTCCACGCCAGGTCGCGGGAGTGGTACGGGAGCTTGTACTGCAGGACGCCGGCCAGCTCACCGCTGCGGACGTGCTCGACACCCTTCCTGGTGACCGCCTCGACGTAGGACACCGTGGGCTTCTGGGCGGCGTGGCTCAGGGGGTAGGCGTAGGGCATCAGGTAGATCTCGGTGCCGGGCAGCCGCTGGGCGAGCTGCCGCACCTGGTGCGACAGGCTCCACGGCCAGGAGGTGTCGCGGTACGGCTCGTCGCGGAAGGGGAAGATCACCCCGTCCATCAGCGGGATCTGCTCGGCGACGAACGCGTCGGTGAACTGGGGGTAGTAGACGGTCGGGACGAATCTGAGGTCGGGGCTGATCGCCTCGGCCGCCGCCCGCATCTGCCGGAGGTAGGCGGGAGTGAACGTGCGGAGGTCGTAGGCGTAGTCGTCCACCGTCCAGCCGGTCAGGTTCGGGTGGCTCGCGGCGAGCTTGGCGATCTCGCGCGACCAGGCGACGTAGTCGTGCCTGAACGGCTTCGACACGCAGCAGCCCGCCTGGCTCGGCGAGTACACCAGCACCCAGACGTCGATCCCCGCCGCGGCGGCCGCGGGCAGGAACTCGTCGCGCAGGTCGGTCCACTGCACGTCGTCACCAGCCATCGGATACACGTAGGTGTTCGCGTTGATCGCCTTCAGCCCGGCGATGATCGCCTTGGTGTCGGTGTGCCTGATCCCGTCGGCGCGTGGTTGCTCCTCGCGTATGAGGTTGCCCACCGTGCCCAGGACGCCGGGGGCGGCGGCGTGGGACGCGCCGGGAAGCATTGACAGCAGCACGACGAGCACGGTCGCGAGTGCGAGACGGGTCACGGGGGTCCTTCGCCAGGTGATCAGGGGTGAGACCGGTGAGCGTAATGGCGGGCGGTATGCGGACGGTATAGCTGGATCGTCACAAGCCGACGGAGCCCGGCTGGGGCGTCGAGCTGTTCTTCGCCCGCACCGCCGATCGGGCACTGACCCGCGTCTGACCACCCGTCAGCGTGGCCTCCGCGTGCCGCCGGAAGGCCGCGACCAGCCGGCTCCCGTCGCCGGCGCGGGTGGCGAGCACGACCTGGCTCGGCTCGACGCCGCGCAGGGGGACGGTGGTCAGGGCGGGATGCAGGCCGGTGGCGTGGTCGAGGGGCGGGCCGACGGCCACCGCCCGCCCCTCGGCGATGAGCTCGTGCTTGTCCTCGAGGTCCTCGACCAGCGGGCCGTCGGGGGCGGGCCGCCCGTCGGGACGGGGATCCATCCGCCAGTAGGCGTTGAGCAGCGCGTCCGTACGCCGGACGTGGGGGATCGGCTCGCCGGCGATGTCGTCGAGGGTGACCGAGTCGCGGCCGGCCAGCCGGTGGTCGCGTGCGACGACCAGGACGCGGGGCTCGTCGTGGAGGACCGTGACGTGGAGCTGATCGGTGGCGAACGGCAGCCGGGTCACGACCGCGTCGACGCGGTGGTCGAGCAGGGCCGACCGCGAGTCGTTCCAGGCCAGCAGGCGGGTCTTCACCTCGGCGTCCGGCTCGGCCTGCCGCAGGGCGCGTACGGCGGGGGTGATGACCAGGCCGCGGGTGTAGCCGATGGTGATCTCATGGGTCTGCGCGGCGGCGCGGGCGCGGGCCATGGCCTGGCCCGCCGACCGCAGCAGCTCGCCGGCCAGGGGCAGGAAGACCTCCCCTGCCTCGGACAGGCGGGTGCCGCGCGTCGAACGGTCGAGCAACCGGGCGCCGAGCTGCTGCTCCAGGCGCCGGATCTGGCGGCTCAGCGAGGGCTGGGTGGTGTGCAGGGCCTCCGCCGCGCGCCCGAAGTGGCGGTGCCCGGCGAGGACGACGAAGCACTGCACGAGCCTCAGGTCGAGATCGATGGGGTCGGGGAACGCGTCGGCCATCCGCCCAGGCTAGCCCTGCCCTGCGGTGATACGCGAGAGGTATGACCGCTGGCCCGGCTCAAGGCCTCTTGCGCGAGGTCAGTCGTAAGGGGCGGATCGTCACAAACAGCCAGTGGGTGGATCGGCGCGGTGACTAGAATTCGTGATCTTGGCTGACGACGGGAGCGTTCGCTTGAGCCTGGAGATCAAGTTCCTGGGTCCGCTGGAGGTCGAGGCGGGCGGCACGGTGGTGACGATCAGCGGGGCGCGGCGGATCGGCGTGCTGGTCCGGCTCGCCCTCGACGCCGGGCAGGTCGTGCTGACCGAGACGCTGCTGTCCGACGTGTGGGCGAGCAGCTCCGCCGTCACCGCCACCAAGCAACTGCACATCGTGATCTCGAAGCTGCGCGACACGCTCGGCCCCGACGCCATCGAGACCGTTCCTGGCGGCTACCGGCTCGCCGTCGAACGTGACCACGTGGACGTGCACGCCTTCGCCCACCTGTCCAGGCAGGCCCGCGCCGCCTGCGCGGACGGCGCCACGGCCACCGCGGACGCGCTGTTCCGCGGCGCGCTGGAGCTGTGGCGGGGGCCGGTGCTGACCGAGGTGGACACGCCCTGGGCGGGCATCGAGGCCGAGCGGCTGGAGGCGGAGCGGCTCAGCGTCCTTGAGGACCACGCCGAGCTGCGGCTGGCCGCCGGCGACCAGCGGGCCCTGGCCGGCGAGCTCGCCGGGCTCGCCCGGGCGCACCCGCTGCGCGAACGTCTCGCCGCCCAGCTCATGCTCGCGCTCTATCGGGACGGCCGGGCGCCTGAGGCGCTGGAGGCGTACCAGCGCCTGCGCCGGGCCATGGTGGACGAGCTGGGGATCGAGCCGGACGCGGAGCTCCGCCGGCTGCACCAGGCCGTCCTCGCCAAGGATCCCGCGCTCGACCTGCCCAGGACGCGGCGGCTCCAGCACGTCCCTCCGGCGGAGCTGCCCGCCGACGTCCAGGCGTTCACGGCGCGGACGGCCGAGGCGGAGCGGCTGCGGGCCGACCTGGTGCGGGCCGACCTGCTGAGCGACGCCACGGTGACCGTAATCGACGGGCCCGGCGGCGTCGGCAAGTCGGCGCTCGCCGTCCACGTCGCGCACGGTGTCGCCGACCGCTTCACCGACGGCGTCATCTACGTCAACCTGCACGGCTCCACCGCCAGGCTCGCCCCGCTCGCCCCCATCGAGGCGCTGCGCCACCTGCTGCGCTCGCTGGGCCTCGACGGCGCCGCCATCCCCTCCGAGACCGAGGAGGCCGCCGCCCGCTATCGCTCGCTCACCGCCGCGAGCGACCTGCTGGTCATCCTCGACAACGCCCGCAACGTCCGCCAGGTCCGCCCGCTCATCCCGGCCGGGCCCCGCTGCCGCGTGCTGATCACCAGCCGCGATCCGCTCGCCACCCTGAACAACGCCCGGCACCTGCACCTCGGCGGGCTCGACGACGCCAACGCGGCCACCCTGCTCACCCGGATCGTCGGAGTCGGCCGCATGGAGGCCGAGCCGCAGGCCGTCGAGGAGATCGTCCGGCTCTGCGGCGGTTTCCCGCTCGCGCTGCGCATCGTGGCCGCGCGCCTGGCCGCGCGTCCCGACCGGCCGCTCTCCCACCTCGCGGTCCGTCTCGCCGACGCCACCAGGCGGCTCGACCTGCTGGAGTACGCGGACCTCGCGGTACGCGCCGGCCTCGCGGTCAGCCACCAGCAGCTACGCGAGGAGCCCGCCGGCCAGGACGCCGCGCACCTGCTCTGCCTGCTCGGGCTGGCGGACCTGCCGGCGTACACGCCCGCCGCCACGGCCGCGCTGGCCGGCTGGCCGGAGCACCGCGCCGAGACCGCCCTGGAGCACCTGCTGGACGCCCGCCTGCTCGAACGCGCGGGCCCCGACCGCTACCAGCTCCACGACCTGGTCGGCCTGTACGCACGCGAGCAGGACCTCCCCGGCGACGAACGCGCGAGCGCGACCCGCCGCGTGCTGCACCACTACCTGGCCACCGCGCAACGGGCCGCCGACCTGCTGAACGACCACACGGAGGCCGGCCTGTACGCCACCGACCAGGCGGGTGAGGAGCTGCCCACGCTGGAGGCCGCCAACGCCTGGCTGGACGGGGAGCGGGACAACCTCCTGGCCGCGGTGCGCCAGGCGGCACGGCTGGCCGACGGCTCGGCGGTCGGGCTCGCCCACCACCTGCTGTGGCTGTTCGACCGCCGGGGATGGTTCGCCGAGGCACTCGAAGCGGGTGCGGAGGTGCTGCGGCAGGCCAGGGAGCGGGCGGACTGGCAGGCCCAGGTCAGCCTGCTGCAGGGGCTCGCCGGCATCCACCAGCAGGTCGGCGGTCTCCAGGAATCCGTGCGCTGCCTGGAGGACGCGCTGGCGTGCGTCGAACGGACGGAATCGCCCCGCAGGAAGGCCGGCCTCTACAACGACCTCGGCATCACCTACACCCAGATGGAGCGCTACGACGACGCGCTCACCGCGCTGCGCGGCGCCCTCGTCATCACCCAGGAGGAGGGGCGGACCCTGCACGAGGGGATGGTCCGCTCCAACCGGGCCCAGGTCTATCACCGGCAGGGAAGGCACGCCGAAGCCGAGGACGAGGCGCGGCTCGCCCTGGCGTTGACGGTGAAGGAGCAGGGCAACGCCGGCGCGGTGGGCGTCGCGCACGACACGCTGGCCGACTGCCTGCGGGCGCGGGGCTCGCTCGAGGAGGCGGTCGGCGAGTTCCGGATGGGCATCGAGTACCAGCGGGAGGCGGCCTACACCATGGGCCTCGCCGTGTCCCACTGGTGGCTCGGCCACACCCTGCACGACCTGGGCCGGCACGACGAGGCCAGGGAGTCGTGGCGGGCGTCGCTGGCGCTCCTGCGCGACGCCCGGCTGATCACGCCCGGCGAGGAGGCCCGCTACCTTGCGCAGCCGGTCCCCGACCTGCCAGAGGCGATCAAGAACCAGCTGTGAGCGCCGGGATATACCCGTGCCATACTGCGCCTGCGTAGGGTCTGGCCCTGATGAGACTCGAGATCGGGCTGCTCGGGCCCTGGCAGATCACGATGGACGGGCGGCCCCTGCCGCTGTCCGGCCACCGCCGCGTCGCTGTGCTGACGCGCCTGGCGCTGGACGCCGGCCGGCCCGTCACCACGCGGCAACTCGTCGCCGACGTGTGGGGGCGGTCCTCCACCACCACCGCCGCCAAGCAGATCAACATCGTGGTGTCGAAGCTGCGCGACACGCTCGGCGCCGGCGCCATCGCGACCGTCCCCGGCGGCTACCTGCTCGACCTGCCCCGCGACCAGATCGACGCGCACCACTTCACGCTGCTGGCCGGGCAGGCGCGGGCGGCCCGCGACCGGGGCGAGCCCAGCACGGCGGACAGGTGGTTCCGCCAGGCGCTGGACCTGTGGCGGGGGCGGGCCCTCGCCTGGCTGGACGAGCCGTGGGCGCAGGTCGAGGCCAAGCGCCTGGAGGCCGAACGCCTCGCCGTCTACGAGGACCACACCGAGCTCCGGCTGGCCGCGGGCGACCATGTCGCGGTGATGGCGGACCTCGTTCCGCACGTACAGGCGCACCCACTGCGGGAGGGGCCGCGCGCGCAGCTCATGCTGGCGCTCTACCGCGCGGAGCGGCCGGCCGAGGCGCTCGCCGTCTACCAGGAGGGGCACGCGGCCATGGTCGGCGAGCTCGGCCTCGAACCGGGCGCGCGGCTGCGCCGGCTGCGGGACGCCATCCTCGCCAGAGACCCCGCGCTCGACCTGCCCGCGCCCACGCGGCAGGGCACGATCGTCCCGGCCGAGCTGCCCGCCGACACCCGGTCGTTCACCGCCCGGCAGGAGGAGGTGACGTGGCTGAGCGAGGCGCTGCTGCACGCGAACGTGGCCGTCATCGACGGGCCGGGCGGGGTGGGCAAGTCGGCGCTCGCCGTCCACGTGGCGCACACGGTGGCCGGGCGGTTCCGCGACGGCGTCATCTACCTCAACATGAACGGCTCCACGCCCGGCCTGCCGCCCCTGCCGGTGCCCGACGGCCTGGGCCACGTGCTGCGGTCGCTGGGTCTCGACGGGTCCGCCGTGCCGTCCGACGTGGAGGGAGCGGTGGCCCGCTACCGGGCGCTCACCGAGGGGAGCGAGGTGCTCCTCATCCTGGACAACGCGCTCGACGCCCGGCAGGTGCGGCCGCTCATCCCGGCCGGGCCGCGCTGCCGCACCGTCATCACCAGCCGCACCGCACTCGGCAGGCTGGACGCGGAGCTCGGGGACGTCCGCCGGCTGCACCTGGCCGGGCTCGGCCATCGGGACGCCGTCACGCTGCTGTCCAGGATCGCCGGTCCCGACCGCGTCGAGCGCGAGCCCGAGGCCGCCGCGGCGGTCGCCCGGCTCTGCGGCGGACTGCCGCTGGCCGTGCGCATCGCCGGCGCCCGCCTGGTGGCGCGGCCCGACCGGCGGGTGGCCGACCTCGCCGACCGCCTGGCCGACGCCACCCGCCGCCTCGACACCCTGCAGTACGACGACCTCGCGGTACGCGCCGGCATCGCGGTCAGCCACCGGCAGCTCCACGAGGAGCAGGACGGCCACGACGCCGCGCACGTGCTGCCGCTCCTGGGCCTGCTCGACACGCCGACCCACACCCCGGCCGCCACGGCCGCCCTGGCCGGCTGGCCTGAGCCACGGGCGGAGGCGGCCCTCGATCACCTGCGCGGCGCCCGGCTCGTGGAACCAGCGGGCCGCGACCGGTACCGCTTCCACGACCTCATCCGCCTGTACGCCAGGGAGCAGGCCGCCGAGCTGCCCGAGAACGAGCGCGCGGCCGCGCTCGACCGCGGCTACCACCACTATCTGGCCACGCTCAACACCGCCACCCTGCTCGTGCACCCCCAGCCCATGGAGCCGTACTACGAGGCCGAGCAGCCCGGCGTCCCGCTCGCCGACGCGCAGGAGGCCGGCAGGTGGACCGAGGCGGAGCGGGACAACCTCCTCGCCGTGACCCACCAGGCGATGGAGTCCGCGGTGCCGCACGTCGCCCTCGGGATGGCGCTGGGGCTGCACATGCCGTTCAACTACCGGGGCTGGGTCACCCACCTGGCCGACATCCACGCCGGCGCGGTCGAGCTGGCCGCGCGGTGCGGCGACCGGGCGGGTGAGGCGCAGGCGGCGGCGTACCTCGGCTGGGTCCACCGCGACCAGGGGCGCGACGAGCAGGCCATCGCGGACCTGGAACGGGCGGCGAAGTGCTGGGACGAGGCCGGGCTGCCGCACCGGCGCACCGGGCCCATCAACAATCTGGGGATCATCCACACCAAGCTGGACCGGCTCGACCGCGCCCACGCCTACCTGTCCGAGGCGCTGTCGATCGCCTTGGCGAGAGGCGAGGAGTACCAGCGCGGGGCCATACTCAACAACCGCGCGCACGTGCTCTACCGGCAGGGCCGCTACGACGAGGCCGTCGCCGAGGCGAAGGAGGCGACCGCGGCGTGGGCCGGCAGCCTGTACGGCGAGGGCCTGTCCCGCGAGACCCTGGCCCGCGCGTACATGCACGCCGGCCGCCTGGAGGAGGCCGCAGAAACCTTCCAGGTGGCGCTGACGCTCCTGCACGAGGGCGGCTACCGCATCGGCTACGCCGTCGCCGCCTGGTGGTCCGCCCAGACCCTGCACGCCCTGGGCAGGACGGACCTGGCGCGCAGGGACTGGCGCCGCTGCTTCACCGCGCTCCTGGAGGCCCGCCTGCTGACCCGTTCGGAGGTGGACGAGCTGCTGGCACAGCCCGTCCCCGCGATGCCTCAGCCGGTCAGGCACATGCTCTAGGCGGAAGCCCCGCCGGTCGGCGGCGGGGCTCGCGCACGTCACTCGACCGTGATGCGGTGAATGGCCTTGGCCGGGCCGGCCGTGATGTCACCTCCCCATGTCGCGAGGTAGGTGTAGTGGCCGGCGGTGGTGAGGGTGTCGGTGAGTGTGAACGTGCCGTCGGCGTTCAGGCGCACCGGCGGGAGCGTCACGCTGTCGCTGGCGTCGTCGACCTTGATGCTGCGCAGCACGGTGAACGTGGTCCACGAACCGAGCGACCGGCCGTTCGCCGTCAAGGTGCCGGTCAGCTGCACGGTCGTGCCGGCGGTGCCCGTCTCGGGGCCGTCCAGGGTGAGGGTGGACCTGTCCCTGGCGTTCAGGGCGGCGAAGGCGCCGGCGCGGCGGTAGCGATCGTCGCCCTCCCAGTACACCAGGTAGATCCACTCGCCCCGCTCCGGCATGGTGTCCTCGAAGCTGAACGTGCCGTCCTTACCGGTCCGCACGCCGGTGATCAGCTCCTTCCCCTCGTAGGTCGAGCGCCGGACCACGGTGAGCGGCTTGAGCGCGAGCGGCTTGCCGTCGGCACGGGTGAGCCGGCCCTCGATGGTGGCCGGCGAGCCGACGTACGCGTACGTCGGGGCCGTCACCGTCAGCGTGGAGGCCGGCAGCTCGGCGCCGGTCACCCGCCACAGCAGCAGCCGGTCCGTCGTGCTGCGCAGCAGCATGAAGACGTCGGAGCCGGAGAACGCGACGCCGTCCAGGAGTGCCTCGGCGTCCCACTGCTCGGCCCCGAACAGCGCCGTGCCGCTCGCGGCGTCGTAGACGGTGAGGTCGTTGTTGCCGTATTCGGCGGCCAAGGCGACGTAGGCGCCGTCGCCGCTGAGTGCCACGGCCGACGCGTAGCCGATCCAGCCGTCGCCGTATTCGCCGCTCACGGTCAGCGTGCGGGTGTCGAACCGGATGACGTCGTTGGGGCTGCTGGCCATGGCGAACAGCGCGGTGCCGTCGGAGCTCAGCGCGAGGTCGCGCAGGTAGTCCAGGTAGACCTGGTCGCCTTCGATGGTGCCGCGCAGCTCGGGGGTGTCGCCGCCGACGTCGTAGACCAGCAGGTCACCCTCGTGCACGCTGCGCTGGCCGACCACCAGCGTGTCGCCGGCGGCCGCGAGCACCGGAGCGCGCAGCTGCTCGCCGCCGACCGCCACCGGAACGGGGGCGGTCGCGCTCAGGTCGAGGCCGACGACGCCGCCCTTGCCGGTGTCGCAGCCGTGCCCCACCCACAGCCGCTCGCCCAGCAGCGCCAGGCTGACGGGGCACGGGTGTGACGACAGGTCGAGCCTGCGGGTGACGGCGAGGGTCGCGGTGTCGATCTCGGCGACCTCGTTGGAGCCGCTGAGCGCCGCGTACAGGCGGGCGCCGTCCTGGGCCATGGCCAGCTGGCGGACGCCGGACAGCCCGGTGATGACGTCGCCGGTGGGGGTGCCGGTGGCGTCGGCCACGATGACCCGGTCGTCGGCGCCGACGAACACCCGGCCGCCGCCGACGGCCAGGTCGGCGCTGTAGGCCTGGGTGGTCACCCCGAGGTCGGCGGGGGCGGTGGCCGCCGCGGCGGCGGGGGTGGCGATGGTGAGCAGGCCCGCGATCAGGCCGGCGGCGCCCAGGTGAGCGGCTAATCGGCGGACGAGGGAATGACGCACGAGAACCTCCGAAGACGATGGGAACGTACGTTCTAATAACGTCGTACGGAGGCTCTCGCGTCAAGATCGGCCACTCGCGTGACACCGAACCGTGATCATGCGAATTCCAGGATGGCGGGTTCGGGCGGACGGTGCGAATGTAGAGGCATGGCGACCCGCTGGAGGAGAACGTGGGAACCCCCGAGCTGACCACCAAGATCGTGCTTGCCGCCGTCCGCGACCACGGAGACGCGGCCTACGACTTCCTCATCGACGACTACCCGTCCGACCGGGTGATCGCCGAGTTCACCAAGGCGGCCAGGTCGGGCTTCACCACGTTCGGGGTGGCGGTGCACATGGCGTCGCTGACCGACAAGGGCCGTAAGGAGCTCGGCTGAAGGCAAGGGCCGTAAGGAGCTCGGCTGAAGGCGCCGGTCACCGGGCGAACGCCTGGAGCGCCTTCTTGAGCTGCCGTGAGTACGGCAGCGGGTCGCCGTAGTGCTCGGCGGTCCTGCTCGGGTCCTCCTTGAGCACGTGGCTGACCCCGGTCAGGCGGACGAACGTCGTGCCGGCCTTCCTCAGCCCGGTGGCCAGGTGCTCGACGTCCGCGCAGCTCACCTGGATGTCGGCGTCGCTGCAGCTCAGCAGCGCCGGGGTGCGGGGCTTGAGCCGGGCGGCGACCTTGGGCGGGTCGAGGCGGTCGATCTCCGACAGGAACTTCGCGTTCACGGGGGAGAGCAGGCTCGACAGGCCGCCGGGCAGGTTCGGCGGCACCGTGCCGTCGGCGCGCAGCGACGCGACGGCACGCGCCATGGCCTCCTCGATCTCCTTCGCCTGCGCCTCGGTGATGAGGCCCGCCTGCGCCTGGGCCCTGAGCTGGGCGGCGACCTGGGCGCTGATGACGTCGAGGTAGCGGCGGCTCAGCGGCTGGAGCAGGGCGACGCCGCGCACCGGGGTCTTCGACCTGGTGGCGAGCAGGAGGGCGAACAGCGCGCCCTCGCTGTGCCCGATGGCGGTGAGCCGGCGCCTGTCGACGCCGGGCCGCCTGGCCAGGAACGCCAGCGCCGCCTGGGCCTGCCGCTCGAAGACGCCGACGCCGACCTCGGCGACCTTGTCCGCGTACGGGCCGAGCCCGGTCTTGCCGGTGCCCAGCTTGTCGTAGCGCAGGCTCGCCACGCCCGCCTTGGACAGCAGCTCGGCCGTCGACTTCAGCGTGTTCACCCCGCTGAGCAGGGCGCTGTTGCCGTCGCGGTCGGTGGGGCCGCTGCCCGCGATCAGCAGTACCGCCGGGATGGGCCTGCCCGCGCGTGCCGGGTGGCGCCAGGTGCCGTACACGGTCATGCCGTCCACCCGGAAGCTCACCTCCTCCTCGACCCAGCGGGCCTGCACGGAGGCGGCGGCCGGGGGAGCGGCGGCGGCTCCGTCCACGTACGCGGCGGTCAGGAGGGTGAACGCGCACAGGCAGGCGGTCAGGCGTGAGCGGACGGGCATGGGTCACTCCATTTCTCGGGGAACGTCACAGAGCGTCGGGGCGCAGGAGGTAGAACCCGGCGATCCTGCCGTCGTGGTCGTAGGTGACGCGCAGGGTCAGCTCGCCCGCCTCGAAGAACAGCGGGGCGTTCACGACGGTGTGGTCGGCCGCCTGGTGAGCAGTCGGCTCGCCCATGCGTTCGTAACCGCCGATCGCGCCGACCACCTGCGCCCAGACCGTGGCGAGCTGGTCGGGGGAGAGCCCGGCGGCCATCGTCTCGTCGAAGTCGCGGCACACCTCCTCCCACCGGCCGCCGACCAGGCCGGCGACCAGCGCCGCCGTACGGTCGGCCGCGCCGGGCAGGATCGTGTCGGTCATGGGAGCTCCTGTTCGCGGGTCGAGGGGCCGGCCGAAGCGCTGGAACGCCGCCTGCCTGCTGGAGCCCAGCACGTCGCCGATCTCCTGCCAGGTGTGCCCGGCCGTACGCGCGCCGGCGACCGCCGCCCGCATGGCCTGATCGGCCACCCGCGCGAGGTCCCGAGCCGCCGCCACCGCCTCAAGCGGGGCGGCGGCGGCACTCAGCCGCTCCAGCAACCGCCCCGCGGCCTCCGCCAGGTCCGGTTCCGTTGCGTCGTCAATATTTCCTTTACGAGCGACCTCTGTCAAGTTCTCTTTTACGTGCTCCGCCTGCTCACGAGCCCTCCGCGCCGCACTCCGACAGGTCGCATCGCAGTACTCACGCTTCCTCCCCCGCCCTGACCTGGAGGGAAGTGACTTCCCGCACTGGCGGCAGGCCGGGCCGTCGTACGACTCCACGCCGCTGCTCCTTATTTCGTGCCATGGTCGTTAGCACGTTATCGTAGCCCAGGGCAGCACGAAATGCGGTGGCAGGGCGAGGGCGGTGGCCGCTCACGCGTCGCCGGTCGTGGATCCGAGGCCGGCCACTGCTGACACCCGGCGGCAAGTCGAAACGCGGTAAGCGCTTGTTCCGGAAAAATAATTCGCATTCAGCTTCATATGTGATGGGGCCGCCGAAAAATTGCACGTGGCCGCGATGGGCCACTTCTCATGACAGCACGTTGAGCAATGTCTAGAATGCGGTGGCCGCTATCATCGAGGTGCCCCGAGGGGGTGGCCTGAGTGAGTGAAAAGACTCGGCTGAGTGTGACGGTCGTCGATGACTCCGCCGACCCCCAAGGTTTGCACGAGGCCACTTCGTGGCTCCGCGACGAACTCCTTCATCTCGACGTGGTGGTCAGCGCGGACGGTACGGATCCGGCCCCCGCAGGTGCCAGGGCCGACCTGGCATTGACGCTCGGCGGGCTGGTGATCGCGCTGACCGGTACGGAGGTGCTGGGCTCCATCGTCGGCGCGATCACCGCCTGGCTGGGGCGCAACCAGCACCGCTCCGTCAAGCTCGAACTCGATGGGGACGTGCTGGAGGTGACCGGCGTCAGGTCCGACCAGCAGCGAGAACTGATCGACGCTTGGCTGCGCCGTAGGCAGACCGATGCCTCTCCCGCCTCCGGGCGACGGCTTGCGTTGATCGTGGCCGGCGATGAGTACCGGGATCCGGGACTACGCCGGCTACGCGCACCCGCGCAGGACGCCGAAGCCCTGGCGCGGGTTCTGGGCGACGAATCCATCGGTGGCTTCGATGTCCGTACGCTGTTGAATGAATCGACATCCGTGGTCAACGAAGCCGTGGAGGAATTTTTCGCCGACCGGCATCCTGACGATCTGCTCCTGTTGCATTTCTCCGGGCATGGCGTCAAAAACGACAGCGGCGATCTGTACTTCGCCACCACCACGACGAAATTGCATCGGCTCGGCGCGACTGCGGTCGCGGCCGAGTTCGTCAACCGGCAGATGTCCCGCAGCCGATGCCGGCGCGTGGTGCTTCTGCTCGACTGTTGTTACGCGGGCGCCTTCGCTCGCGGGGCACTTCCGCGGGCAGGCGCGACTCTCCATGTCGAAGACCAATTCGGCGGTCGGGGTCGTGTCGTGATCACCGCGTCGAACGCGCTGGAGTACGCGTTCGACGGGCTGGAACTGGCCGATGAGGCGGCGGCTTCGCCCTCCGTGTTCACCCGTGCGCTGGTCGATGGGCTGGAGACCGGTCTGGCCGACCGTGACCAGGACGGCTACGTGGGAGTGCACGAGCTGTACGACTACGTGTACGACCGGGTCCGGGCCGCCACCCCCAAACAGACTCCTGGCAAGTGGACGTTCGACGTTCAGGGTGACCTCATCATCGCCCGCCGGGGCCGGCCGGTCGCCGAGCCCACGCCGCTGCCGGACGATCTGCTGGGGACTCTCGAGCACCCCTTGGCGAAGGTCAGGTCGGGAGCGGTCGAAGAACTCGAACGCCTGCTGCGCGGACGGCACGCGGGACTGGCGCTTGCGGCACGGCTGGCACTGGAGCAACTGGTCGACGACGACAGCCGGATGGTCTCACAAGCGGCGAACAAGGCTCTGAGCGCCGCCGGGGAAGCGTCGGCGGACGTACCCTCCCCGATCCCCTCCGCCGTGCCGAAGCACGTTGGCGCACGACAGCCGGCCCCAGAAGCGCCGCTGTCAACACGACTCGTCGAGCCACCGGAGCCGGAAGACAGGACAGACGCGTCGGTCGAGCCGACGAGCAGCACGTCGGCGACAGGCTCCTCGACGATGGCAACGGTGCCGGAGGCGGCGTCGTATGGGTCGCCCGTCCTTCGCGGTCCTGCTCTCGTGGCCGCATTCTTCCTGCTCGTCGGCAGCGTCCTCCTACCCAGCCTCTCCTCTTGGCCCCGTCTCACGTTGGCGTTACGCGGGACCCACGATTACCTGGTCGGTCTCCCCCTCCCTCACGGCATCGTCATATGGGCCCTGGCACTCGCTGTCGCGGCGACGGCTGTAGGCCTTCTGCGGGAGGGGCGCCTCAGGAATGCGGCTCTGGGCGCGGCCGCAGGTCTGGGCGCCGTGGAACTGGGCCTGCTCGCCGGACTCGGTGGACTGGCGACCGTGGGCGACGACCTCGAGATCATGGTGATCATGGTGGGGGTGGCGCTCATCCTGCCGGTCGTGTTCCTGGAGGCCGTTCGATCACAGCCGGATGCGGCAGCGAGAGTGGGCAACTCCGTCGCCGCGATCATTTCCATCGTGATGGTCATCCTTCTCGTCTCGCATCCGTTCGGCGTGCTCCGTGCCGGCAACGGGGGAGCGGTGGTGTCGCTGTTGCTCGTCGCAGCCGCCGCGTTGCTGCTCAGGGCAGCCAAACGGCCGAGGGCGGGTCGGTCTCGGCTGCCGATCCTGTTCAGTGTGGTGACCGCGCTCCTCCTGTTCGTCGCTCTCGCCAAGTTCCCGACCACGAGTGAAGAGGTCGACGGAGTCGTGACCGCGTACTCCTGCGTCCTGTTCGTGCTCCTGGCGCTCGCCGTGGAGGTCGTCGGTGAACAGCCGGAGACGGTGGCGGTGGCTCAGGTCGTCGCGGTCTTCGGTCTGTTGACGAACCTCATCATCGCGTCACCGTTCATGGGCTTCATTGTGGTGCTGCTGGTGTCAGCGGGGGTGTGTGCGGCCATCTCCGCTGTTGCCGGCATGCCTTCCGTGATCGCGAGATGGCACGCGAGTACGGCAACCGGGGTGCGCGACGCTCGTTGAGGTGGTTGCGCTGCGGATGGCCCCTCAGCCGCGCGTCAGACCCGGATGCCTTTGACGATGGCGGGGAGGTCGCGGATCAGGGGCTGGTCGGCCATCACGGTGACGACGACGCCGCTGCGTGGCACCCAGCCGACGTACCGGCCGTGGCCCAGTGCCCCGTCGCCGGTCTTGCCGAGGACCTTTCTGCCGCCCAGCCGCGCGGGCTTGCCGGCGCTCGTGAACGTGCCGAGGGCCACGGGGAGCTTCCGCAGGTCCTTCAGGTCGCGCGCCTTCGGCCAGCAGACCACCCGCACCCACAGGGACCGGTGAGCGCGGTCGGTGTCGTCGCGGTCGTCCGACCAGCGGTAGGCGTACTCGGTGACGCCGTCGTGCTTCGACGCCTCCAGCTCCCCGTAGGTGAAGCCCTTCGGGAGGTGGGCGACGCGGACCCCCTTGAGCGCTCGGGTGCCCTTGGCCGGCCTGTCGGTGCGTCCCTTCAGCTCCGTCTTCGACGGGGCGGGGCAGGTGGGAGCGGCGTGGGCGGGCAGCGCGATCAAGGTCGCGGCGGCGATGGGGGCCGCGGTGAGGGCGGCGAGGACTCTGATCGTTTTCATGCCGGGTTGGATGCCGGTCCGCGCCCATAAGTTGCGGCGAACGCCGATGGGCCGGCGCCCGCTGCCCGCGCCGCAAGGGAGATTCGAGTCGGCTGCCGTACCCAAGAGGGGTGTTGCTGGGTCAAGCCGAAAGAAGGGCCTGCATGTACGGACTGACAGTTCTGGTGCGCGCCGGCGAGCGGGCGGGCGGCCTCCCCCGGGGCGGCGGGCCGCGATGAGCACCGCCGACAGAGCCATCACCCTGCGCGCGATGCCTCGCTGGTACTTCACCCTGTTCACCAGCGACGCGCTCGAACGCTTCGGCTTCTACGGCCTGCAGGCCATCCTGGTGCTGTACGCCTCGGCCCCCGCCGCGAGCGGCGGGCTCGGCCTGCCGGTCACCGACGCGGCGACGTTGTTCGGCGCCTGGATCGGCTTCATGTTCATGCTGTCCATCGCCGGCGGCTGGCTCGGCGACCGGGTGCTGGGCAACCGGCGCGCGCTGGTCGCGGGCTGCCTGACGGGCATGGCCGGATACGTGTGCCTGGCGGTGCCCGCGGGCTGGGCGGCGGCGGTGGGCCTGCCGCTGGTGGCGATCGGCGGCGCGGTCTACAAGCCGAACCACCAGGCCATGATCAACATGATGTTCGCCGGGAGCCGGGGCCGCGAGGCCGGCATCTCGCTGATGTACGTCGCCACCCAGGTCTCGGCTTTGGCGGCGCCGCTGCTGGTCGGCTATCTGGGCGAGCGGGTCAGCTGGAGCCTGGCGTTCCTGGTCGCGGCGCTGGTCATGCTGATCACCGGGGTGCAGCTCCGGGTGAGCGCCGCCCAGTTCGGCGACGTCGGGCAGCGGCCGGTGCGGCCTTTGACGGCCGGCGAGCGGGCGGCCGCCGCGCGGCGTACCGGGCTGGCCGGCGGGGTGGTCCTCGCCCTGGTGCTCGGCCTGGGGCTGGCCGGGATGCTGAGCGTGTCGCTGGCGATCGGGCTGGTCGGCGTGTTCAGCGTGATCGTGCCGATCGTCGGCTACACCGTGGTCTACCGCAACCGCGGGCTCGGCGCGGACGACCGGCGCAGGCTGCGCGCGTTCCTCGCCGTGTTCCTGGGCTCCACGCTGTTCTGGATGATCGTCGCGCACGCCGCGTCGCTGCTGAACCTCTTCGCCCGCGACCACGTGGACCGCGTGGTGTTCGGCATGGAGATCCCGGCGAGCTGGCTGCAGGCGGCGACGCCGCTGTTCATCCTCATGCTCGCGCCGCTGATCGCGGTGACGCTGCCGGCGCTGTCGGGCCGCACCCACGTGCCGGTCAAGCTGGCCATCGGGCTCGTCCTCGTCGGCGGCGGCTTCCTCATCATGTCGCTGACCACGGTGTTCGCCGCGTCCGGCGAGAAGGTGTCACCGCTGTGGCTGGTCGTCGTCTACCTCACCCACGCGTGCGGCGAGGTCATCGTCGCCGCGGTGATCATCTCGGCCGCCGCCGACGTGCTGCCGGCCGGCTACATGGGACGCACACTCGGCCTGATGTGGCTGTTCGCCGGGCTCGGCGGCGGGCTGGGCAGCGGCGTGGTCAGGCTCGCGGAAGTCGTCCCCGAGCCGATCTACTACCTCGGCCTCGGAGGCGTGGCGAGCGTCGTCGGGCTCGCGTTCGCGCTCGGCCGGCGGGCCCTCGCCAACGGGCTCGCGGCGGGCCTGGAGACACCGGCGGAGCGCCCGGAGAGCGACGCCGTCACGGAGGGCAGCCGATGAGCGAACGCAACGACCGGCCGGTGGTGACGGGCATCGGCGTCATCGCCCCCACCGGCATGGACACCGAGACGCACTGGCAGGCCACGCTGGCCGGCAAGTCGGGCATCGGCAGGATCACCCGCTTCGACGCCGGCGGCTATCCGGTGCGGCTGGCCGGGCAGGTGCCCGGGTTCGTCGCCGCGGAACGCCTGCCCAACCGGCTCATCCCGCAGACCGACCACTGGACGCACATGGGCCTGGCGGCGGCCGAGTCGGCGCTGGCCGACGCCCGCGTGGTGCCCGCCGAGCTGCCCGAGTACGAGATGGCGGTGGTGACCGCGAGCTCGTCGGGCGGCACCGAGTTCGGCCAGCACGAGATGGAGCGGCTCTACCAGAACGGGCCGTCCTGGGTGGGCGCGTACCAGTCGATCGCCTGGTTCTACGCCGCCACCACCGGCCAGGTGTCGATCAGGCACGGCATGCGCGGCCCCTGCGGGGTGATCTGCTGCGAGCAGGCCGGCGGCCTGGACGCGGTCGGGCAGGCGCGCAGGCTGATCCGGCGGGGCTCGCGCATCGTGGTGACCGGCGGCACCGACGCCTCGCTGTGCCCGTACGGGCTGGTCGCGCAGCTGTCCAACGGCAGGATGTCCACCGTCGACGACCCCGAGCGGGCGTACCTGCCGTTCGACGAGGACGCCTCCGGCTACCTGCCGGGGGAGGGCGGCGCGATGCTCATCGTGGAGAGCGCCGAGAGCGCGGCGCGGCGCGGCGCGACCGTCTACGGCGCGGTCGCGGGCTACGCGGCGGGCTTCGACCCCGCCCCGGGCTCGGACCGGCCGCCGGCCCTGCGCCGCACGATCGAACGCGCGCTCGCCGACGCCGGCACGTCGCCGTCCGCCATCGACGTCGTGTTCGCCGACGCCTGCGGCACGCCGGACGACGACCTGGCCGAGGCGCGGGCCATCACCGAGGTGTTCGGCCCGCGCGGCGTCCCGGTCACCGCGCCCAAGACCCTGACCGGCCGGCTCTACGGCGGCGGCGCCGCACTCGACGTGGCGACGGCGCTGCTCGCGCTGCGCGACGGCGTCGTCCCCGCCACCGCCGGCACCTCCCGGCTCGCGCCGGGCTGCGACATCGACCTGGTCCTCGGCCGGCCGCGCGACGGCGCGCTGCGGACCGCGCTCGTCCTGGCCCGCGGGCACGGCGGATTCACCGCCGCGCTCGTGCTCACGAAGTGAAAGGGAAGGGAACACCATGGATCTCGGCCTGAGCGGTAAGCGGGCACTCGTCACCGGCGGCACCCGCGGCGTGGGCCGCGGCATCGTGCTCGCGCTCGCCAAGGCGGGCGTGGACGTCGTCACCAACTACCGGCAGGAGGGTGAGAACGTCGTCTCGCTGGAGCACGAGCTCAAGCAGATCGGCGGCCGTCACGGCGTGCTGCGCGCCGACCTCACCGACCCCGGGCAGATCGCCGGCCTGCTGGAGCAGTGCGGCGAGCGGTTCGACGGCCGGCTCGACCTGGTGGTCAACAACGCCGCCGCGATCAGCCACGTCCCCTACGCCAAGCTCGACCTCGCCGAGTGGCAGCGCATCGTGGACACCAACCTCACCGCCGTGCACCTGACGATCCAGAACGCGCTGCCGCTGCTGGGCGCGGGCTCGTCGGTCATCGGCGTCAGCTCGAAGTCGATCGAGGTCGGCATCCCGCTGCGCGCCCACTACACCGCGACCAAGGCCGCGCTGCACGGCTTGTTCCGCACCCTGGCCAGGGAGTTCGGCCCGCAGGGCATCCGGTTCAACGTGGTGGCGCTCGGCATGATCTACACCGAGGCGTTCGACGCGATGCCTGAGGAGCAGCGCAACCAGATGATCGAGCGCTACTCCGGCAAGACCTGCCTGGGCCGGCTCGGCACCCCCGACGAGGTGGCGGGCGCGGTGATGTGGCTGGCAGGAGACCTGTCGCGGTTCGTCACCGGCTCCGTCGTGTCCGTGGACGGGGGGATCTCATGAGCCAGGCCCGGTTCCGCGTCATGCTGCGCCTGCAGATCAAGCCCGGGATGGAGCGCGAGTTCGAGCGGGTGTGGATGGAGGTCGGCGACTCGGTCACCACGCACCCGGCCAACCTCGGCCAGTGGCTCGCCCGCGACGGCGAGGAGAAGGGCGTCTACCACATCATGAGCGACTGGGTGGACGAGCCGCGCTTCCGCGAGTTCGAGCTGAGCGAGCGGCACCTGGAGCACCGCAAGAAGCTGCACCCGTACCGCTCGGGCGGGTCCATGAGCACGGCGCACATCGTCGCGCACCTGCCCGGCTCCACCTCGGAGGAGACGGCCACGCACGACGCGTGGGAGGAGGCGGCGCGATGACGGCTCAGGCGCCCGACGGGCACGGCGTCCGGGTGCTGCTCTACCACGCCACGGACGACCCGGCCGGCATCGAGGCGGCCTACCACGAGGCGAGCAACCGGCTGGCCGGGGTGCCCGGCCTGCTCGGCAACGAGCTGCTGCGCTCGGTCACCGACGAGGGCGACTTCGTGGTGGTGAGCACGTGGCGCAGCATGGAGGACTTCGAGAAATGGGAGCAGGGGCCGGAGCACAAGCGGCAGACGGCGCCGCTACGCCCCTTCCGTGACGGCAGGATGCGCCGGCCGTTCGCCGTCTACCGAGTAACAGCGTCCTACTAGCCAGGAGACCGGCTCGTGAAACTCGTTCCGAATGGGACTTCGCATACCACGATGGATCTGACCGACTGGCTGTCCTGCGCGGGCTGCGGGATGCTCGTCTACCGCAAGCGGTTCGACCGCATGGGCGGGGTGTGCCCCGACTGCGGCAGGCACGCGCCGCTGACCGCTGAGCAGCGGCTCGGGCGGCTGCTCGACCCCCGCTCCGGCACGACGGTGGAGCCCGCGCCGTCGGTGCACGACCCGCTCCGGTTCGAGGACCTGCTGCCGTACGCCGACCGGCTGGACACCGCCCGCTCGCGCACCGGCATGGACTGCGCGGTGCGGGTGGTGCGCGGCACCGTGCGCGGGCGCGGCGTCGTGGTGGCGGTCATGGACTTCCGCTTCCTCGGCGGCAGCATGGGCACCGCCGAGGGCGAGGCGGTCGTGGCCGCCGCCGAGGAGGCGCTGAAGCACCGGCTGCCGCTGCTGATCGTCACCGCGTCGGGCGGCGCGCGCATGCAGGAGGGCGCGTTCTCCCTGCTGCAGATGGCACGGACGAGCAACGCGATGGCGGCACTTGACGAGGCGGGCCTGCTGACGATCACGCTGGTGACCGACCCCACCTACGGCGGGGTGGCGGCGTCGTACGCGACGCTCTCCGACGTGATCATCGCCGAGCCCGGCGCCAGGATGGGCTTCGCCGGGCCCCGGGTGATCGAGCAGACCATCAGGCAACGGCTGCCCGAGGGCTTCCAGACGGCCGAGTTCCTGCTGGAGCACGGCCTGCTCGACGGCGTCGTGCCGCGCGCCGAGCTGCCGCAGGTGCTGCTGCCGCTGCTCGCCCTGGGCACGCCGGCCGAGCCCGGCTGGGGCGCGGCCGCCGAGGACCCGGTGATCCGCTACCCGGACCTGCTGCCCGAGCGCCCCGCCGCGCAGGTGGTCAAGCTGGCCCGCGACCTGGGCCGGCCGACCACGCTCGACCACGTCGCCGCCTGGGGCGGCGAGTTCGTGGAGCTGCGCGGCGACCGGGCGGGCGCCGACTGCCCCGCCGTGGTGGGCGGCCTGACCGACCTGGACGGCCTGCCGGTGATGGTGATCGGCCACCAGAAGGGCCACACCACTCAGGAGCTGGTACGCCGCGACTTCGGCATGCCGTCGCCGGCCGGCTACCGCAAGGCGGTGCGCCTCATGCGGCTGGCCGCGAAGCTGCGGGTGCCGGTGGTCACGCTCATCGACACGCCTGGAGCGCACCCCGGCCTGGAGGCCGAGCGGCACGGCCAGGCGCACGCGATCGCCGACTGCCTGCGGGTGATGGGCTCGCTCGACGTGCCCGTGGTCAGCGTGGTCACCGGGGAGGGCGGCAGCGGCGGCGCCCTGGCGCTCGCGGTGGCCGACCGGCTGCTGGTGTGCGAGAACGCCACGTTCTCGGTGATCAGCCCGGAGGGCTGCGCGGCGATCCTGTGGCGCAGCGGCGATGCCGCCGCCACGGCGGCGGACGCGCTCGGCGTGGACGCGCCGACGCTGCTCGCCAATGGCATCGTGGACGGCGTCGTGCCGGAGCCCGCGGGCGGCGCGCACGTGGCGCCCGGGCAGGCGAGCGAGCTGGTGCGTGACGCGGTCGTGTGCGCGCTGCGCGAACTGCGCGAGCAGGACGGCGCCGCGCTGCGCGAGGCCAGGCGGCGGCGCCTGCGCTGGTTCGGCACCTACAGGGAGAAGGTGACTCTATGACGGACGGGCAGCAGCCGAGCGCCTGGGACGGCGCGCTGGCCGGCCTGGGCGCGCGGGACGCGGTGGCGATCCTGTGCCGGGGGCTGGCCGACGCCGTCCAGGCGGCGCCCAGGCCGCCGAGCAGGGCGTGCGTCCGGCTGGGCAACGCGAGCATCGAGGTCGAGTGGCCGGCGCTCGCCGAGCCCGCGCCCGGCGCGTACGCCCCGCCGGCCCAGGAGCCGGCCCAGGACACGGCGGACCCCGCCACCGACGCGGCGGGGCACACGGTGCGGGCCGAGCTGGTGGGCACCTTCTACCGCAGGCCCGAGCCGGGCGCGAAGCCGTTCGTCGAGGTCGGGGACCTCGTCGAGCCGGGCCAGCAGGTGGCCATCGTGGAGGCGATGAAGCTGATGAACCCCGTGACGGCGGACGTGGGCGGCCGGGTGTCGCACGTCCTCGTGGACGACGCCCAGGGCGTCGAGTACGACCAGCCGCTCATCGTGATCGACCAGGAAGCCGACGAATGACCGGGGACACGCGCCGCCCGTTCGACACCGTCCTGGTGGCCAACCGCGGCGAGATCGCGCTGCGCATCGTACGGACGTGCCGGGAGATGGGCATCAGGACCGTCGTCGTGCACTCGTCGGTCGACCGCGACTCGGCCGCCGTACGCGCCGCCGACGTCGCCACCCAGATCGGCCCGGGACCGGCGAAACGCAGCTACCTCTACCCGCCGGCGATCATCGAGGCCGCGCTGCGCACCGGCGCGCAGGCCGTGCACCCCGGGTACGGGTTCCTGTCCGAGGACCCCGACTTCGCGGAGATCTGCGCGGCCAACGGCCTCGTCTTCGTCGGCGCCCGCCCCGAGGTCATGGCGAGACTCGGGGACAAGGCGCTGGCCAGGAGCATGATGGCGGACGCCGGCCTGCCGGTGCTGCCCGGCACCCCCGAACCCGTCGGCACCGTCGCCGACGTGGTGGAGGCCGGGCGGCGCATCGGCTTCCCGCTGATCATCAAGGCGGTGGCCGGCGGCGGCGGGCGCGGCATGGCGGTGGTGCGCAGGATGGAGGACCTGGCGTCCGCCTACCGCGCCACCGGCGCCGCCGCGCGCGCGGTGTTCGGCGACGGCCGGGTCTACCTCGAACGGCTGATGGAGCGGGCCAAGCACGTCGAGGTCCAGGTGCTGGCCGACGAGCACGGCTCGGTCGTGGCGCTCGGCGACCGCGACTGCTCCGTGCAGCGGCGGCACCAGAAGCTCATCGAGGAGACCCCCGCGCCCGGGGTGTCGCCCGGGGTGTCCGCCCGGCTCGCCGAGGCGGCGGTCGCCGGGGCGAAGGCGGCGGGCTTCACCGGCGCGGGGACGTTCGAGTTCCTGGTGGCCGGCGAGGAGTTCGCGTTCATCGAGGTCAACTCGCGCATCCAGGTCGAGCACCCGGTCACCGAGGCGGTGACCGGGATCGACATCGTCCGCGAGCAGCTCTGGATCGCCGCCGGCCGGCCGCTCTCCTTCTCGCAGGAGGACGTCCGCCCGCGCGGCGTCGCCGTGGAGTGCCGCATCAACGCCGAGGACCCGGAGCGGGACTTCGCGCCGAGCGCGGGCACGCTGAGCGAGTTCGTGCCGCCGGGCGGCCCGTTCCTCCGCGTGGACACGCACGCCTACGCGGGGTACGCGGTGCCGCCCGACTACGACTCGCTGCTGGCCAAGGTGATCGCCTGGGGGCCCGACCGCGAGCAGGCGATCGCGAGGATGGAGCGGGCCCTCGCGGAGTTCCGCATCGAGGGCCGCGGCGTCCGTACGACGAAGGCGCTACTGCGGGCCGTGCTGGCCGAGCCGGCCTTCCGGGCGGGCAGCCACACCACGTCGCTGCTGACGGAGGGCGTCTCGATGAACGGGACGCCCGCCCGCTCGGCGGGTTCACCCCCGGGTGCGAGCCGGGGGTGAACCGCCGAGGCGGGGTCAGGAGACGTGCGCATGTCCGGCACCGACGGCTCGGTAAGCGGCCGAGCCGTCGACCGGGCCCGCGTCCGCGAGCAGCAACCGTCCCGCCGCCCGCACGCTGGGTAGGAAACGGTAGTGCAGGTCCCCGTCCGTTCCGAGTTCGGCGACCATCAGCTGGAACTCGACGAGCTCGTCCAGCAGCGACTCCGTCTGCGCCTCGGTCATGTCGAGCAGGCACGAGGCGAAGCGCGGTGTGAACGTCGAGATGTCCAGCCTGGTGAGCTTGCGGAAGGCCCGCTGGACGCTCAGCGGGGCCAGCCGGTAGCTCAGCTCCACGCTGGCGTACAGGAACAGCTCGTGGTGGTTGGGCGTGCCGGGTTCGGACGGCAGGCCGCTGCCCTTGACCACCTTGCTGAGCGGCCAGTGCCGTCTGAGCTGCAGCAGCGCGGCGGCCGCCTGCAGCGCCGTGGGCAGGCCGTCGCAGAGGCGCACCAGCTCGCGGGCGGCGGCCTCGTCCTCCATGACGCGGTGCTTGCCGAGCACGTTGGTCAGCAGCCGCAGGCCCTCCTCGACGTTGAGCGGGCCCACCTCCACGACCGCGGTCACCACCGGCGCCGACAGCTGCCTGCGCGCGGTGACCAGGACGCCGCAGTCGGGGCTCGCCGGCACCAGCGGAAGGAGCTGGTCGGCGCGGACCACGTCGTCGAGGGTCACCAGCACGTGCCGGTCGGCCGTCCAGGTGCGGAAGAGCCGGGAGCGCTCGCTCAGCGTGCCGGGGATGCGGTCCTCGGGCACGTCGAGCGCGCGCAGGAACTCGGCGAGCACGTCGCGGGGGTCGGCGGGGCGGCCCTGGGCGTCCACCAGCCGCGCGTAGAGCTGGCCGTCGGGGTAGGGGCCGTTGGCCCGGTGCCCGACCTGCGCGCACAGCGCGGACTTGCCGGATCCTGGTGGACCGGTGATGACGACCACCGGTGGCGCGTGATGCTGCCGCGCGGACAGTGCCCCCAGCACGGCGCCGACCTGCGGCTGCCGGCCGACCAGGGCGGTGCGCTCAGGCGGGAGCTGGCGCGGCGGCCTCGTACGGCTCAGCATGACGGGCGCCCTGGGCTGGGGGAGTGCGAGGCTTTCGTCGGCCGCCAGGACGGCTCGATGCAGCTGTTCGAGGTCGCTGGACGGGTCGAGGCCCAGCTCGCTGGCGAGCGTGTTGCGGGTGCGCTGATAGACCTGCAGCGCCTCGGAGCGCCGGCCCGCGCGGTGCAGCGCCAGCATCAGCTTGCCCTGGAACCCTTCGTGGGTGGGCTGCTCGGCGGCCAGCCTGGTGAGCTCTCCGAGCAGCTCGTGGTGCCTGCCGAGGTAGAGGTCCGCCTCGATGCGGCGTTCGAGGGTGTTCCTGTTGATCTCCTCGAGCCGCAGCACCTCGGCCCGCAGCACGGGGCCGTGGCCGACGTCGACGAGCGCGGGCCCGCGCCACAGGCGCAGCGCGTGGGAGAGCGTCTCGGCCGCGGCGTTCATGTCGCCCGCCTCGAGCTCTCTCCTGCCCTGGTCGGACAGGCGCTCGAACCGCGTGGTGTCGAGCATGTCGGGGTCGAGGAACAGCGCGTAACCGTAGGGAGAGGTACGCAGTGCGGCGTCGGCGGGTGTGTCACCCGCGCCGCGCCCGTCCGGCGGCGTGCCCAGTCGCAACAGCTTGCGCAGCTGGTAGATGTACGTCTGCAACGTGGTGGTCACACTCGCCGGCGGGTTGTCCTCCCAGAGCTCCTCAATGATCTTGTCGGTTCTGACGACGATGCTCGACTGGACGGCCAGCAAACTGAGCACCGTGCGCAGTTTGGGGGCCGACGGCGTCAGGACGACGCCATGTCTGAGCACTTCCATTGGTCCGAGCAGGTTGATTTCCACCACCACACGCACCGTCCCCTGCATCCATTGGCCGGCGTACGTGCGGGAGGACCCCGCACGCCGCGCGCCATGCGTCTGCTTACCCGAGAGCGTGCGCCGACAGCGTTGAGACGTCACCCCGTTGTCGTCGGCCACACTGGACGATCTGCTTCCTCAAGGGAATTTAGCAGATGCGTGTTACAAGATCTCGAAATTCACTCGAAGATCACTGGGTTTCGGTGGATAGTGGTACTTGACTGAGAATATTGCCACATCTGACTAATGGCATCAGGGAAATCCCTGAACCTGGCCCCTACTTTCCGGCGCCGCCTTCCTGTGCAGATGCCCGTCAACGAGCCGTACGCGATTAGCGGCGAGCCTGTGACCTGGGTATATCCCGGGTATGCCGAATCGCGGCCCTTACCGGCGAGTAGTGGTGATCCCTGGTTTCACTACTCTTCCCCTTTGTCACCTTGACATGGATAGATAATCGAGTCATGGCTATTGTGCTGTGCCGTTATACGGAACGGGCCAGGACCATCGCGCTTTGGAACCCGCCGAAACCACTGCCCACACTCAGCACCACGTCCATTTCGTGGTCGCGCGCTGTAATCGGCACATAGTCCAGGTCGCATTCGGGATCGCGGTTGTGCAGATTGGCCGTGGGCGGCACGACCTGCCGTTCCAGGGCCAGAGCGCACGCCGCGACCTCCAGCGAGCCGATCGCACCGAGTGAGTGCCCGACCATCGACTTGATCGAGCTCGCCGGGATCTCGTACGCGCGCTGCCCGAGGCTGCGCTTGAACGCCGCCGTCTCGTGCCGGTCGTTCTGGCGCGTCCCCGAGCCGTGCGCGTTGATGTAGTCGACGTCCGCCGGGTCGATCCGCGCCTGGTCCATCGCCACCCTGATCGCCTCGGCCATCTCGCGCCCGTCGGGCCGCAGGCCGGTCATGTGGAAGGCGTTGCTGCGGCTGGCGAATCCCGCCAGGTGCGCGTAGATCCGGGCGCCGCGCCGCCGCGCCGACTCGGCCTCCTCCAGCACCATCACGGCGGCGCCCTCACCGAGCACGAAACCGTTCCTGGTCGCGTCGAAGGGGCGCGAGGCGTGCTCGGGGTCGTCGTTGCTCGGCGAGGTCGCCCTGATCGCGTCGAAGCAGGCGGAGGTGATGGGCGACAGCGGCGCGTCCGTCGCCCCGGCGATCACGACGTCCGCCGCGCCCTCCTGGATGAGGACGGCGCCGTGGCCGACCGCGTCCAGCCCCGAGGTGCAGCCGGTCGAGATCAGCGCCGCCGGGCCCTCGGCGCCCGCCTCCCACGCCACCTCGACGGCCAGCGTGCTCGGCACCATGTAGCCGTACAGGTGCGGCACGCCGTAGGTGTGGTCGGCGAGCCAGTGGCGGCCCTCGTCGGTCAGGACCGTGTACTCCTCCTCCAGGCTCATCGTGCAGCCCACGGCGCTGCCGACGGCGACGCCGACCCGGTCCGGCTCGACGGTCCCGAAGTCGAGACCGCTGTCGGCGACCGCCTCCCTGGTGCAGACCGTGGCGAACTGGGCCGCCCGGTCCATCCGCCTGACCTGCTGCGCCGACAGCCCCGCGGCCCTCGGGTCGAAGTCCACCTCGGCCGCGATCTGCGAGCGGAACCCGCTCGGATCGAACAGCGTGATCCGCCGGGTCGCGGTACGCCCTTCGGTGAGCAGGTTCCAGAACGCCTCCCGGCCGATGCCGCCCGGCGCGACCACCCCGATGCCGGTGATCACCGCCTCTCTGCTCAACTCGGCCCCCCGACCTGCGGGCCGGGCTCCTGCGGCGCCGGCAGCTGCTCGGTGTCCACGTGACCGAGCTCGGGACGGGGCGCCAGCGGCGACAGGTGGAAGACCACCTGCGCGCGCTCCGTCCCGACGTTCACCAGCCGGTGCCGTACGTCGATCGGCACCAGCAGCGAGTCGCCGGCGTTCAGCGGGACCGGCGCGCCGTCCAGGCTCATCTCCAGCTCGCCCGCGACGACGTGCAGGAACTCCTCCGAGTACGGGTGGTAGTGCTCGGCGACGAACTCCCCGGCCTCCAGGTAGAGCACGCCGCCGAACCCGGAGGCGCAGCCGGCCGTCTTGGGGCTCAGCGTGACCCTGATGTCGCCGCCGCGGCGGCGGTTGGGCGCCACGTCCGCGGCCTTCACCACGGCGGGCCTGGCCGTCTTGGCGATCTTCGCGCCGGTCATGTCCGTAGTCACTGGATCCTCCCCTTGTCGCTGGTCCACACGTAGAACGGGCTCGCCATGGCGTCCTTCGGCTCCTTCCAGTCGGGGTCGTACGGCGCGACCAGCTTGGCCAGCCGCGCGTTGACGTCCTCATAGAGCGGGTGGCTGCGCGCCTTGTAGAGGTTGGGGGAGATGTCCTCGTCCGCCTCGACGAGATGGAAGTAGAGGTCGTGGAAGTGGAAGAGGGTCCGCCTGCTCACCCCCACCATGTGGGGCAGCTCCGACTCGTCCGACGCGCCGAACGCATCGGCGATCGGCCCGATGTTGCCGGCGCTCCTGAGCTTGGCGACGATCAAGGTCCTGTGCACGTTCCTCGCCTCCTGCGGTGAGTGGGAAAGGCTGCCTCGATGGTGGCCGTACGCAGTGGAAAGATGCTCGAAGTAAGCTCCATCGGGCTCACCACCCGATCTCCCTGCCGCCGCTCAGGAACACGCCGGAAGGCCCATCGTCGGGCAGGGTGGCGGCGTCGGCGATGCCGGCGGCGGCCTGCTCGGGGGTCCGCTCCGCCCTCGGCATCATCCTGGTCCTGGTCTGTCCCGGGTTGACCGCGTTGACCAGCACGCCGGTGCCCTTGGTGCAGGTGGCCAGCATCGTCGTCAGCCCGTTGATCGCGGCCTTCGACACCGAGTACGCCGGCGCCCCCGTCCACAGCCCCGCGCTGAACGACCCGGTGCCGCTGGAGACGAAGACCACCCGCCCCCAGCCCCTCTTCACCATGCCGGGCACGAACGCCTGGGCCACCCGCCAGCCGCCCAGCAGGTTGACCGCGAGCGTGCGCTCGACCACGTCCAGCGGCACCGCCAGCGGGTCGTCGCCGGCGTCGAGCAGCACGCCCGCGTTGCACACGAGCACGTCCACGGCGCCGAGCCGGGCCGCCGCCCGCCCGGCCGCGTCGGGATCGGTGACGTCGAGGGGATGGGCGCGGACGTCGGGGCCGATGCGCGCGGCGGCCTCGGCGGCGGCGTCGCCGTCCCGCGCGGTGACGATGACGCGCAGGCCCCGGCGACGCAGCTCGGCGGCGGTCGCGTGCCCCAGCCCTCGGTTGGCCCCGGTGATCAGGGCGGTGCGTGGTTCGCTCATGCCGCCACGATGGCCGCGCCCGCTCGATGCGCGACGGTGCCGCGCTCCAGCGAGTCTCCAGGGCGCGGTGCCATCGTCGGCGCAGGAGCACGCGCCCTCCGACCAGCTCTGACGGCGGGCGCGACCGCGATCAGCCGAGGAGGAGATGCCCCATGCGGGTGCTGTTCACGACCTGGGCCTGGCCCTCGCACCTGTACGCGCTGGTCCCGCTGGCCCGCGCCTGCCGCGCCGCGGGGCACGAGGTGATCGTCGCCAGCGAGCCAGGACTGACCCGCGACATCCTGCGCGCCGACCTGCCGGCGGCGGTCGTGGGAACGGACGTCGACACGGCCGGGATGGTCCACGAGTTCCTGCTGCCCCTGCCGGGCGATCCCGCGCCGGTGCGCGACGGCAAGGGACCCAGGGTGCTGCGCATGCTGATGGCGCACGCGGAGACCATGACGCCCGGCCTCGTCGAGCTGATCAGGGACTGGCGGGCCGACCTGGTGGTGTACGACCAGGTGACGCTGGCGGGCCCGGTCGCCGCGGCGGTCACCGGCGTCCCCGCCGTGCGCCAGCTCTACGGCGTGGACCTGCTGCAGCGGGCCCGCGCCGTGCTGCCGGACGCGCTGGCGCCGCTCGCCGACCGGCTCGGCGCGGGGCCGGTGGACCCGTACGGCACGGTGAGCGTGGACCCGGTGCCCACCGGCATGCAGCTGCCCGGCGAGCACCGGGTGCTGCCGATGCGGCACCTGCCCTACAACGGGCCGGAGGCCGCGCCCTGGCGCCCGCCGGCCACGCGCGGCCGGCCCCGGGTGTGCGTGAGCTGGGGGCACACCATCGCCAAGGTGGACCCGTCCAGGTTCGTCGCCGGCCGGATCGCCGCGGCGCTCGCGGAGGCGGGCTTCGACGTGGTGCTCGCGGTCTCCGCCGCGCAGCGCGACCTGCTCGCCGCCCGGCCCGACCTGCGGGCCGGCGAGTGGGCGGGCCAGCGGGCGGGGCAGTGGGACCCGCCGGCCGGGCGTCGGGACCAGCCGCCCGGCCGGCGGGAGGCGGAGGGCTCGCTGCCGGAGAACGTGCGCGTCGTGGTGGACACGCCGCTGCGCGACGCGCTGCGCGACTGCGACGTCTTCGTCGGGCACGGCGGCGCCGGCGGCATACTCGCCGCGCTCGCCCAAGGGCTGCCCATGCTGCTGGTGCCGCAGCTGCCCGACCACGCCGGGCACTCGGGGCGGGCCGTGGCGACCGGCGCGGCGTCCGTGCTCGGCGCGGCCGGGCTGACGCCCGAGGCCGTGCGGGAGGAGGTGACCAGGCTGCTGGACGCCCCCGAGCCCGGCCTGGCCGCCGCCGAGCTGTGCGAGGAGATGGCCGCCCGGCCGGCGCCCGCCGAGGTGGCGGGCGCGCTGACCGAGCTGACCCCCTCACTCGCCCGCAGCTGAACGCCGGATCCGCCGGATCGCTACGCCCCGGTGATCTGGCGGACGGCGCCCAGCTCCAGGTTGAGCAGCGCGTCGGGCCCGAACGTGGTGAACCGGTGCTCGGCGCGCCGCATACTGCGCTCGGCGGCCTGCCGCAGCGACGGGTCGGCGCGCAGCCGGCTGTCCACCGCCTCGTACGCCTCCGCCGCCCCCTCCTCCGTGCGCAGGTCGAACTTCCCGCTCAGGGCGAGGTCCAGGTAGAGCACGTGCAGGTACAGCTCGGGCAGCCCGTACGGGTTCAGCTCGGCGTGCACGGCCTCGGCCCGGCTCTCCGGGATGGCGGTGAACGGCTGCCGCATCCGCGGGTAGGGCCCGCCCGCGGCGTAACGGTCGAAGTTCTTGAACGCCACCCTGCGCCCGTTGAGATAGGCGACGCTGATCCTCCTGCGCAGGCAGAAGTTGATCGTCTCGCGGATGGTGTCGATGATCGGCTCGCCCTTGTCGTTCAGCGAGGTGTTGCAGAGCATCGGCACGCCGGTGCGCTCGTGGAAGGCGGTCAGCAGCGCGTGCAGCGCCGGGTTCTGCCCGGCGTTGAGCGACTGCACGCGGGCCGAGTAGTCGAGGTGCGCCACCGCCGGGATCTGGGCGCGCCGCTCCTCCCTGATCGTGAAGGTCTCCAGCATGTACGGCGACGGCCTGCTGTCCTCGAACCACTCCGCCAGCCGGTCCTCCAGCACCACCGGCGCGACGGGCCGCCACCACTCGCGCAGCTTGAACGCGTTGAGCGCGTCCTTGGCCGCCCGCGACGTCGGGTCGCCGATCAGGCTGCGGTTGCCCAACGCCCGCGGCCCGATCTCGGAGCGGCCGTGGAACCAGGCGATGGGCTCGGCCAGGATGTCCCGTACGGCCTGGTCCAGATCGAGGTCGGAGACCTCCGCGACGTGGTCGCCGAACTCCGCGAGCGCCCCGTCGAGGTCGTCGTCCGCCCGTCCCAGGTACGCGCCGGGGAAGCGGAAGGTGAACGGCTCGCCGCCGGTCTTCTTGTGGAAGGCGGCCAGGCCGATGCCGACCGCCTGCCCGCCGTCGTCCACGCAGGGCGGGGCGAGGAAGCCGCGGAAGCCGTACTTCTCCATGAGGTGGCTGTTGGTGGGGCAGTTCAGCGCGTAGCCGCCGGCCAGCGCGAGGTGCGTGGTCGCCGGGTCGAGGTCGTAGCGCTCCAGCGCGGTCTCGATGTTGCGCTCCATCACCATGACCGAGATCGCCTGGATCTCCTTCATGGCGGCGCTGACGAAGCTCTCCTCCTCGGTGAAGTCGGGGTCGGTGCTCGCCGTCTCCTTGACCTGGGCGACGATTTCCTCGAACGCGCGCGGCGCGCCCTCCAGCGCGGCCAGGCCGGTGAAGTCGTAGGAGTCGAGGATGTGCTGACGGTCGCACCGCCCGGTGGCCGTGGTCGCGGTGGCGAGCGCCATCAGGGTGCCCTCGCGCATCTTGAACCGGTCCTTGGCGGTGCTGTAGAGCAGGCCGGGCGAGGCGACGGGGAACGTCTCGACGACGCCGCGCCGGCTGACCGCGCCGGTGAACCAGTAGCGCTTGTAACGCCCGTCGAGCAGGCGGTCGGGGCCGCCGTCCACGGCCAGCGTCAGGATGTCGCCGCCGAAGAACGTCTCGCTGTCCAGCAGCATCGCGCTGTAGAGGTGCGCGATGCTGTGGAAGGACAACTCCGGATACTCCTCGACGAAGTGGTAGTCGTTCGTGGTCGCGAGCCCCGGGGTGCCCCAGATCTCGGTCATGTCGTCGAGCGACACCCCGAACGGGCCGATCAGGCCGTTCACGAACGCACGCAGCTCCTCCAAGCTGAGGAACGGCGTCCGATGGTGTTTCAAGCCGCTCATCCGCTCGAACTCCCAGTGGCCGAGGAGCCGGATCAGCGATCCCTCCTTGTGCCACAGCGACACGTTGTTGTCGTGCCGGTACGACACCATCGCCAGCCGGTGCAGCCCGGGGATGGTCACGTAGCTCGAAAGATAAAAGCCGTCTCGCATGTCTCCTCCGGTGGTCACCAGGTGACGGGAACCTCGACGAAGCCGAGTTCGAGTGGGTTGTCGTGATGCCTGAGCTCGGCCACGTCCACCGCGAGCCGCAGGCCGGGGAAGCGCCCGATCAGCTGGGCGAACGCGGTCCGCAGCTCGAGCCTGGCCAGCGCCGCGCCCAGGCAGTAGTGGGGTCCCGCGCTGAAGGCGATCTGGTCCCGCGCGTCCCTGGTGACGTCCAGGCGCAGCGGGTCGGGGAACACGGACGCGTCGAAGTTGGCGGACTCCAGCACCGGCACCACGCCGGAGCCGGTCGGCACGGGGCACCCGCCGATCTCGATGTCGTCGGTGACGTAGCGCAGCATCGACAGCGAGTGGCCGGCCACCTGGAAGCGCAGCAGCTCCTCCACCGCGTCGGGGATGCGCTCGGGCTCGTCGCGCAGCAGGGCGAGCTGGTCGGGGTGCTGCATGAGGAGCACCGCCCCGCTGCCGATCTGCGCCGCGGTCGTCTCGTGCCCGGCCATCAGCAGCACCGTGCACCAGACGTGCAGCTCGTGCGTGCTCAGCCGCCCGTCCTGGTCGTCGTGCACGGAGATCAGCTCGCTGATCAGGTCGTCACCCGGGTCCGCCCGCTTGACCTCGATCAGCTCGCCGATGTACTGCCACGCCTCGCCCAGCCCGGTACGGAAGCGCTCCTGGTCGGCCACGGGGACGCCGAGCAGGCGGCAGATGACCCGCAGCGTCAGCGGCAGCGCGAACTCGGAGACCAGGTCCACCGGTGGTCTCCGCCACCGGCCGAGCAGCTCCGCCACCACCTCCTCGACGTAGGGGCCCAGTTTCTCGATCCGCGCCGGGGTGAACGCCTTCGTCATCAGGCGGCGCATGCGGGTGTGCTCGGGCGGATCCCGGTCGATCTTCGGGTTCTGGAACATCTTGGTCCTCGCCGCCGCCGTCATGCGCGGCGCGCCGGGGCGCTCCCTGTTACGGCTCAGGCGCCGGTCCGACAGCACCGCCCGCACGTCCTCGTAGCGCGTGACCAGATAGACCGGGTCGCCGCTCGGCATGACCGCCCGTACCACCGGCTCGTCCCGGAGCGTGGCGAGTTCCTCCGGCGGTCGTGCCCCGGGCGGCCAGTCGAACGGGAACTTGAGCGTCATCGGGCTCTCCTGCTCTGCGTGAGGTCGTCACCCAGAACGATGGGCGCGGCGGCTCAAGGCGCCCGCAAGCGGCGCTGGACTCTCGTCCTGGTCTCGCTCGGTGTTCGAGCGGGCGAGCAGAGCATGAGGCGGCACATCGTCCACCAGGTGGTGAGAGGAAACGGATATGACCAGCACGACAGGACCGTCTCCCGCGGCCAGGGTCCGCCGCCTGTCCAACTCGGTGCAGGACGCCGCGATCGTGCGGGCGGCGGCTGAGCTCGGACTCGCCGACGCGGTCGGCGACGGGCCCACGCCGGTGACCGAGATCGCCGCGCGGGTGTCCGCCGATCCGCCGACGCTGGCCCGCCTCCTGCGGGCGCTCACCGCGTACGGGATCTTCGAGCAGGTGACCCCGGACGTGTACGCGCACACCGAGATGTCACGCGCGATGCGCAGGGACCATCCTGGTGGCCTCATCCACACCCTGCTCACCCCGTCCGACTGGGGCTGGGCGATGTGGGGCAGGCTCGCGGAGTCGGTCAGGGCCGGCCGGTGCCTGTTCCCCGACGTCTTCGGCGCCGACTTCTTCGACTACCTGGGCGAGCACCCCGAGGCGCAGGCGCGGATGTTCCGCGGCATGACATCGTGGTCGGACCAGATGAATCCGGCGCTGGTGGGCGCGCTGCCGCTGGAGGGCGCCGGCACCGTCGCCGACATGGGCGCGGGCTCCGGGACGCTGCTGCGCGCGATCCTGGAGCACGCCCCGCACGTGTCGGGCGTCTGGTTCGACACCGAGGCCACGCTGGCCGTGGTGGAGGACGAGCTGCTGTCGGGCCCGCTGTCGGAGCGCTGCGCGCTGGTCACCGGCGACTACTTCCACGAGGTGCCCTTCAGCGCCGACCTGTACGTCTTCAAGCTCACCCTGCACATGTACGACGACGAGCCCTCCGAGCGCATCCTGCGCAACGTGGCGGCGTCGGCCAAGCCGGGGGCGCGCATCGTCATCGCCGACCCGCTGCTGCAGGACCCGCCGGAGAGCAAGTTCGTCCCGTCGATGGACCTGCACATGCTGCTGGTCATGGGCGGCAAGGAGCGCACCGAGCAGGACTACGCCGACCTGTTCAAGCGGGCCGGCCTGGAGTTCACCGGCATCACGCCGACGGGGACCGACTTGCATCTGACCGTGGGGCGGGTTCCCGGCTGACCCGCCGGGACCGCGCGTTCAGGCAGGAGGCGAGCGCCGCGAGCAGCACGCTCGCGGCGCACACCAGCAGCGTGAACCTGACCGCCGCGCCGAACGCGGTCCCGTAGGAGGTGCTCGCGAGGCCGGCGTCCAGCCTGGCCTGCAGCACCGTGCCCAGCACGGAGATCCCGAACAGCGTCCCGGTCTGGCGGATCGTGTTGAACACCCCGGAGGCGGCCCCCGCCAGGTCGGGGCGCACGTCCCGCATGGCGAGCGAGGTGATCGGGCCGAACGCCGCCGACTGCGACAGCCCGGCGATCGCGAGCGGCGCCACCAGCGCGTACCCGGCCACGCCGGGCCGGCTGAGCAGCGCGACGGCGGCCAGGGCGGCGGCGTAGACGAGCAGGCCGCCCAGCAGCACCCGCTCACCGCCGTACCGCTCGGTCAGGCGGGCCGTGACGGGGAAGCCGAACGTCATGCCCAGCGCCCACGGCGCCAGCGTGAGCCCGGCCTGCGCGGCCGGCATGCCGAGCACCGTCTGCAGGAAGAGCGTCATGGTCAGCGACAGCGTGATCACGCACATCGACACGATCGCCATGGACGCCGTCATCAGCGTGAACGTGCGGTCGGCGAACAACCGGGTCGGCACCAGCGGCTCCCGCGCGCGGTGCTGGTGGACGACGAACCCGGCGAGGAGCAGGAGGCCGAGCCCGATCACCATCGGCACGGTGACCGGCACGTCCGCCACCGACGCGACCGTGCCCCAGCCGTAGTGCCTGCCCTCCAGCAGGCCGAACGTGATCGCGCCGAGCCCCACGCCGGCCAGGGTCGCGCCCGCCGCGTTCAGCCGCCTGGCGGCCTGGCCGGTCACGGCGGGCGGGACGACGAGCAGGGTGAGCACCACGATGAGCACGCCGACCGGCAGGTTCATGGCGAAGATCGAGCGCCAGCCGGCCGTGGAGACCAGCAGGCCGCCGAGCGTCGGCCCCGCCACGCCGGCGAGGCCCGCGGTCACCCCCCACACCGCGCTCGCCCGCCCGCGCCGTTCCGGCGGGAAGACCAGCGTCATCATCGTCAGCGTCTGCGGGATGATCAGCGCGGCGCCGACGCCCTGGAGCAGGCGGGCGCCGATGAGCTGCCACGGCGTCTGGGCGAACCCGCACAAGGTCGAGGCGACGGTGAAGACCGCCATGCCCGTGAGGAACACGGTACGCGGCCCCGCCACGTCGCCCAGCCGGCCGGCGGTGACGGTCAGCACGGCCAGGGCCAGCACGTAACCGCCGACCACCCACAGCACCTCGCTGAGGCTCGCGCCGAGCCCCGCCTGGATCTCGGGGACGGCGATGCTGACCGAGGTGGAGTTGAGGATCGTGATGAAGTAGCCGAGGCAGGTGGTCGTCATGACCGCCCAGGGGTTGCCGCGCAGCGCGGCGAGCCTGCGGGTGCCCATGGCGCTCACGCGGCGAGGCCGGCGCGGTCCAGCGCCGTCGCCGCGGTGCGCAGGATCTCGACGCGTTCGGCGGTCGTGCCGCCGAAGGGCGAGATGAGCAGGGTGGTGATGCCGTGCTCGGCGTACGCGCGCATCCGCTCGGCGACCCGCTCGGGCGGGCCGAGCAGCGAGATGTGCTCCACCAGGCCGGCCGGCACCGCGGCGGCGGCCCCGCGCGGGTCGCCCGCGGCCATGCGCTCGTGCACGACGGCGCTCTCGCGGCCGTACCCCAGCCGCTCGAAGAGCGCGAGGTAGACGTTGCGGCTGCGGCCGCCCATGCCGAGGAAGTGCGACAGGTAGCCCTTGATCGGCGTGGCGGCCGTCTCGACGTCGGCGCCCAGCGCCATGGGGACGCCGCAGAGCACCTCGAACCCGGCGAGCTGCTTGCCCGCGCGGGCCCGGCCGGCGCGCAGGGCGTCGATGGTCTTCGGCAGCTCGCCCGGCGGCGAGAACGCGCCCAGCCAGCCGTCGGCGATCTCCCCGGCCAGTTCGAGTCCGCCCGGCGCGACGGCGGCGAGGTAGATGGGCACCCGGGCCGGTTCGCCGTACAGCCGCAGCGGCGCGGCCGTGCAGCCCTCGGGCGGGAGCCGGTAGTGGGCGCCCGCGTGGGTGACCGGCTCGCCGGTGAGGGCGCGGCGCACGATGTCCACGTACTCGCGGGTCCTGGCGAGCGGCCGCCGGAACGGCACGCCGTGCCAGCCCTCCGAGATGTCCGGGTTCGACACCCCGAGTCCCAGCCGGAACCGGCCGCCGGACAGGGCGTCGAGCGTGGAGGCGGTCAACGCGGTCATCGCCGGCGTGCGGCCGGGCACCTGGAAGACGCCGGAGGCCAGGCCGATGCGGGTGGTCGCGGTGGCCACGGCCCCCAGAACGGTCGCGCCGTCCGCGCGGAAACCCTCCGGGACGACCGCGAGGTCGAACCCGAGCCGTTCGGCCTCCCGCGCGACCTCCACCGCGTCGAGATAGGAGAGATTGACACCGAGCTTCATGCCTAGGCCGTCCCTTCTGTGAGGCCGCTCTATGAGGCCGCTCTATGAGGCCGCTCTATGAGGCCGCTCTATGAGGCCGCTCTATGAGGCCGCTTCGTGAGGCCGCCGGTACGGCGGGCCGCGCCTGCGCGCTCAGCGTCACAGGCCCGCCTCGAAGACCGAGCAGGTAACGGCGGAAGTGCGGTGGGGCGATCTCGGCCGAGGGCGGTTGGACCGCCGTTCGAGCACCCTGCCGGATAAAGGAGTGCCACGTCCGAAAGGAGCTCACATGAGAACGGGCCTGAACCGCCGCAGCCTGCTCAGCCGAGGCGGGAGCCTCGCCCCGCTGGTCGGGCTCGGCCTGCTCGCCGGCGCCACGCCCGCCGCCGCCGAGACCGGCGCCCAGGAGAGCAGGCTCCTCCCGCTGCTCGGCACCTGGGCGGTGGAGGTCACCTTCCCCAGTGTGAACCGGCCGCCGGAGGCCGGCCTGTTCGCGTTCGTCGCCGACGGCGTCCTGGTGGCGACCACGACGGGGGCGGGCCACCTCAGCCTGGGCTCGTGGCGGCTGGCCTCAGGCGGCTTCTCGTTCTCCTTCCGCCACTTCATGTACGCCGACGACGACGGCACCTGGACCGGCGAGGTGCGCATCGAGCAGACCGGCACGTTCACCTCCTCCTCCTGGCGGGCGACCGGCACCGGCACCGCCTTCGACACCGAGGGCAACCAGGTCGCCGTGGTCCAGAGCGCGACCACCGCCACCCGCTACTGACCCACTTCAGCCTGATTCGAGCCGCTGTCGACGTACGACCGCGACGCTGCACATCGGAGAGGAGCCAACATGGAACTCGGACTCGCGGGCAAGGTCGTCCTGGTCACCGGTGGCAGTGGATCCATCGGCGCCGCCATGGCGGAGGCTTTCGCCGCGGAGGGCGCCCACGTCGCGCTGACCTTCCGCGACAACGCGCAACGCGCCGAAGAGCTGGCCCGCGTCATCGGCGAGCGGGGCGGCCGGGCGATGGTCGTCAAGTACGACCTCGCCGACCCGGCCGCCATCCGCTCGTGCGTGAGCGCCGTGCTCGACGAGTGGGGCCGGCTCGACGTGCTCGTGCTGAGCGCGTCCGCGCAGGACGGCACCCGCACCGCGCCGGTGAACTTCGAGGACGTGCCGCCCGAGGAGTGGTCGCCGCTGCTCCGGGCGGACGTCGAGGGCTCCTTCCACACGGTGCAGGCCGTGCTGCCGGCCATGCGGCGCCAGGCATGGGGCCGCATCATCCTCATCTCGGCCAACATCGTCGCCCGCGGCGCGCCCGGGGACGAGGCGTTCGTGTCGAGCAAGATGGCGCTGCACGGCCTGGGCCGCACGCTGGCCACCGAGCTGGCACCCGACGGGATCCTCGTCAACGTGGTCGCCCCGGGGGCCACGGTGAGCAGGGGCTTCCTGCGCCGCTTCCCCGAGGAGAAGCAGGCGAGGTTCGCCGAGCTGGACGACGTACAGATCAAGCGCATGCTCAACCAGGACCGTCCCGTCGGCAAGGTGTCGACACCCGCGGACGTCGCCAACACCGTGCTGTTCCTGGCGTCCGAGGCCAACGGGAACGTCAGCGGTCAGGTGATCCACGTGGCCGGGGGCCATTGAGCCGCCCGGCCGTTCAGGACACGGAGCAGGAGAGAAGATGACCACAGCACCGCCCGCCTTTCCCCAGGCGCGCGTCTGCCCCCACCTTCCACCCCCGGCGTACGCGGAGCTGCGCGGGGGACCGGCGCTGCGCCGGGTGACGACCCACGCCGGGCAGCTCGCGTGGCTGGTGACCCGCTACGACCAGGCCCGTACGCTGCTCAAGGACCCGAGGCTGTCGTCCGACCGCAGGCGTCCAGGCTTCCCCGTCATCTCGGTGCAGGTCCAGCTGCTGACCGAGCGCAAGCGCCAGGCGCTGATCGGGATGGACCCGCCGGAGCACGACGAGCAGCGGCGGATGTTCCTGCCGGACTTCACGCTGAAGAAGGTGCGCGAGCGGCGCGCCGACATCGAGCGCATCGTGCACGAGTCACTCGACGACATGCTGGAGCACGGCCCGCCGGCCGACCTCTACCAGGAGTTCGCCCTGCCCGTGCCCTTCCGGGTGATCTGCCGGCTGCTCGGCGCCCCCTGGGAGGACCGCGACTTCTTCCAGGACGCCATCCGCCGGCTGGTGCGCACGTTCGACACCGCCGAGGGCCGCCAGGCGGGCGCCGAGCTGCTCGCCTACTTCGAGCACCTGGTCACCGAGTACAAGAAGACCCCCGACGGCGCCGGGCTCATCGGGCGGCTGGCCGGCACCGGCAGGATCGGCGATGACGACCTCGCGCTCGCGGCCATGTCGCTGCTCATCGCCGGCCACGAGACCACTGCGGCGATGATCTCGCTGGGCGCGGTCACGCTGATGGAGAACCCCGACCAGCTCGCCGCCATCCGCGCGAACCCCGAGGCGATCACGCCGGCCGTGGAGGAGCTGCTGCGCTTCCAGTCGATCGCCGACAGCGCGAACCTGCGGGTCGCCACCGCCGACATCGAGATCGACGACGTGGTGATCAAGGCGGGGGAGGGCGTGCTGATCCCCGGCTCGCTCGCCAACAGGGACGCCGGCGTCTTCACCGACCCCGACGTCTTCGACCCGAGCCGCGACGCGGGCGGGCACATCGCCTTCGGCTACGGCAGGCACCAGTGCCTCGGCCAGAACCTCGCGAGGCTGGAGCTGCAGATCGCGCTGACCGCGCTGTGGCAGCGCATCCCCACCCTGCGCATGACGGTGCCCGCCGAGGAGCTGGCCCCCCGCCCGCCCGGCGCGATCCAGGGCATCGACGCGCTGCCGGTGACGTGGTGAGAGGGGGAGCGGCATGAGCGTCGTGGGTGACCAGCGGGTGTGCGTCGGCGCGGGCATGTGCGCGCTGACCGCGCCGGGCGTCTTCGACCAGGACGAGAACGGCCTGGTGGTGGTGCTCACGGAGACGCCCTCAGGACAGGCCATGGACCAGGCGTTGCGCGCGGAGCGGCTGTGCCCGTCGGGAGCGGTGCGGGTCGGCACGCTCTCTCGTCCAACGGAATGAGGATCGGATGCGCATTCTCCTGCTTGGCGGTACGGAGTTCGTCGGCCGCGCCGTGGCCGAGGCGGCGCTGGCCAGAGACTGGGACGTGACCGTGTTCCACCGGGGGCGGCACGCGCCGCCGCCCGGCGTGCGGGCCCTGGAGGGCGACCGCAACCTGCCCGACGGCATGCGGGCACTCGCGGACGGCGAGTGGGACGCGGCGGTCGACACGTGGTCGGGCCCTCCCCGGGTGGTCCGCGACACGTTGCGGCTGCTGGACGGCCGGATCGGCCACTACACCTACGTCTCCAGCCGCGGCATCTACGACTTCCCCGTGCCCGCGCCGCTCACCGAGGAGCGGCCGGTGGTGGCCGGCTCGCCGGACGGCGAGGAGATCGGCTACCGCGACGCGAAGGCGGGCGGGGAGGTGGCCGCGGAGCGGGCGCTCGGCGAGCGCGCCCTGCGGGTGCGGCCCGGCCTGATCTTCGGGCCCCGCGAGAACTCGGGGCGGGTGCCGTGGTGGCTGCGGCGCGCCGCCCGGGGCGGGGTCCAGCTCGCGCCGGGGCCGCGTACCTCGTCGCTGCAGTACATCGACGCCCGCGACCTGGCCGCCTTCGTCCTGGACGCGGCGGGCCGCGGCCTGCACGGCGCCTACAACCTCGTGTGCCCGCTGGACCACGCCACGATGGAGGCGTTCGTCACCGCCTGCGTCGAGGTCACCGGCGCCGGCGCCGAGCTGCGCTGGGTCGACCCCGAGCCGATCCTGGCGGCGGGGATCCGGCCCTGGGTCGATCTGCCGGGCTGGCTGCCGCCCGGCGACATGTACGAGCTGCTGCACAGGACCGACGTGTCCAAGGCGGTGGCGGCCGGGCTGCGCTGCCGTCCTGTCGAGGAGACCGTGGCCGACACCTGGGCCTGGTTGCGTGACGTGGGCGGCGACGTGCCGGAGAGCTCCCAGAGCGCTTATCGCGCGGACCACGTCCCGGCCGACCTGGACCCGGACCTGGAGGCGAAACTCCTGGCCGGCTGAGCCAGGGGCAGGAGCGTCCGGCTCGGCGCGGGCCGGAGACGAGGCGGCCGCCGGCGGTACATCCGCCGGCGGCCGCTTCATGCCGGGCCCCGATCAGTCGCCCGCACGTGCGTCGAGCAGCCGGATCGTGCCCGTCGGGCAGCGCCTGGCCGCCTCGCGGACGAGGTCGGCGAGCGCGGCCGGCGGCTCCGGGTCGCGTACCACGACCACGGTCTCGTCGTCGTGGCCGAACACCTGCGGCACGGCCGCCACGCACAGGCCGCTGCCGCAGCACGTGTCACGATCCACCGTCACGCGCATGCTCACCACTCCACCGGAATCCTCAGCAGCCCGCCGATCAGCGTCCCCTCACTGCGTCCCAGCTCGGCCGCGGGCACGGCGAGCCGCAGGCCGGGGAAGCGGCGCAGCAGCGTGTCCAGCACGATCTGCAGCTCCAGCCGGGCCAGCGAGGCGCCGATGCAGAAGTGCGGCCCCACGCTGAACGTCAGGTGGTAGTTGGACGGCCGCGCCACGTCGAACTCGTGCGGGCAGCAGAACACGCTCTCGTCCCAGTTCGCCGACTCGACCGCCGGGATGACGCTCGTGCCCTTCGGCACCGTCACCCCGCCCACCTCGATGTCGTCGGTGACGTAGCGGAGCATCGACAGCGAGCCGTTGAGCAGCTTGAAGCGCAGCACCTCCTCCACCGCCGACGGCACCAGCGACAGATCCGCGCGCAGCTTGGCGAGCTGGTCGGGGTGGGCCAGCACCTTCGCCACCATGTAGCCGATCTGGCTGGCCGTGGTCTCGTAGCCGACCAGCAGGAGCAGCCGGCACCACCAGTGCAGCTCGTACTCGCTCAGGCGGGTGTCGTCGTCCTCGTGGACCTGCGTCAGCGCGCTGATCAGGTCGTCACGGGGGTTCGCCCGCCGCTTCTCGATCAGCGCCCCCATGTACGCGCTGATCTCGCGCATCGCCGCGCCGATCTCGGGCCCCGAGTACTTGCCGGTGGACAGGAACCGGTCCGTCCAGCCGCGGAAGCGGTCCTGGTCCTCGGCGGGCACGCCCAGCAGGTCGCAGATGACCCGGATGGACAGCGGGAACGCGACGGCCTCCGACACGTCGGCCGGGCACGGCCCGTTCTCCATCTTGGTCACCAGCTCGTCCACGATCTCCTGCACCTTGGGGCGCAGGTTCTCCACCATCGTGGCGGTGAACGCCTTCATCACCAGCCGCCTGACCCTGGTGTGCTCAGGCGGGTCGGGGTCCATCCGCTCGTCCTGGAACATCTTGTTGTTCGAGGTCATGCGGGCCGCGTCGGGGCGGTTGAGATTGCGGCTGACCCGGTGGTCGGTCAGCACGGACCGCACGTCCTCGTACCGCGTGACCAGCACCGCCCGGTCGCCGCTCGGCAGCACCACGGGGAGCACGGGACGCTCGCGCAGGTCCGTCAGCTCGGCGGGCACGTCGAGAGGGGAAGGGCGCGGGAACGGGTACGGGACCGGCTGTTCGCTGCTCATCTGGTCACCTTTCTGATCAGGCGGCTCACACCGGCCGCGCCTCGACGATGCTGTGGGGCGGCTCCGTCGGGTGGATGTCGACGACCTCGAAGCCCGACTCCTCCACGAGCCGCGTCCAGTCGGCGACGGTCCGCTCCCGGCCGCCGTTGGTGACCGCCATCGAGATGTCCATCAGCTTGATGTAGTGGGGGTCGTTGCCCTCCGGGACGACGCCGTCCACGATCAGCACGCGGGCGTCGGCGTCGTCGCCGATCGCCTGCCTGATCCTGCCCAGCACCTTGCTGCACTCGGCGTCCGCCCAGTCGTGCATGACGGCCTTCAGCGTGTACGCGTTCGCGCCCGACGGCACCTCGTCGAAGAAGCTGCCGCTGACCAGCTCGACCCGGTCGGCGACGCCCTGCGCGGCGAGCACCGGCGGCGCCGTCGCGATGGCGGTCTCGATGTCGAACAGGATGCCCCGCGAGTCCGGGTAGCGGCGCAGGATGGCCGACAGGAACCGGCCCTGGCCGCCGCCGATGTCGGCGATGGTGGCGAAGCGCCCGAAGTCGAAGGAGTCGGCGATCTTGGGCGCGCGGCTCTCGTTCAGCTCCGACATGGCCTTGTGGAACGCGGCGGCGAACTCGGGAGCCTCCTGCTCCAGGTACTCGAAGAAGTTCTTGCCCTCCCGCAGCTTGCGGCCGTTGGGCTCGCCGGTGCGCACGGTGTCGTAGGCGTAGCCCCAGCAGTTCCACACGGTGGTCTCGCCGTAGAAGTAGGCGAGGTACCTGAGCGAGCCCGGCACGTCGCTGCGCAGGTACTGCGCCTTCGGCGTCAGCTCGAAACGCCCGTCGCCGCGCTCGGCGAACACGCCGACGGACGCGGCGGCGCGCAGGAACCGGTGCAGCGTGGGCGCGTGGCTGCCGGTCCGCGCGGCCAGGTCTTCGACGCCGCACGGGCCGTCGGCGAGCAGGTCGGCGACGCCGAGGCGGGCGAGCACGTTCAACGTGCCCGCCACCCATTTGCCGGCCAGCATCATGAGCAGTTCCTGCTGCTCCTCGCCGGGACCCTGCGCCGGTACGCGGTCGGTCGAGGTCGTGGTCATCCCGATTCCTCCTTCTGGGTGACAGGTCGTTTCCGCCGCCTTCGGGCCGGTCAGGGGCCTGCCATGCCCGGCAGGCTGCCACCGGCGGCTCAAGGGCGGATCAAACCGGCATGGAGCGCGTGCCGGGCGTTCCGGCCGAGCGGTTCGCGAGGGCGTTTCGAGCCTCGCCGCGCATCCTGGGGACCCACGTTCGCGATCTCCCCGAGGAGTTGCCATGCCGTACACGGCGATCACTTATGACATCAAGGGCGGACACGAGGACGAGGTCGCCGAGGTGTTCGCGAACTTCCGGCGGCCGTCGGGGAACGTCGTCCCCGGGGCCGACGGCGGCCAGGCCGGCCGCATCCTCGCCACCGCGGTGTTCATCAGGGACAGCATGCTGGTGCGGTTCATCGAGTACGAGGGCGACCTCGACGCGGTGATCAGGTTCATGGCCAGCCAGCCGGGCGTGGCCGAGGTCGAGCGCAAGCTCGCCCCCTACCTGAACAAGCCGCGCGACACCGGCACGGTCGAGGGCTTCACCAAGACCTTCAACGCCAGCCGGCTGCGCTGCATCACCCAGTTCGCGGTGCCCAGGAACCCGGAGCCCTCAGCCTCTGCGGCAGACCAGTAGCGTGTCGAAGTCGCCGAGCGGCCGGTGCTCCAGCGCGGTGAAACCGGCCGCCGCGGCGTGCTGCCTGACCTCCTCGACCGGATACTCCGAGCCGCCCTCGGTGACCAGCATCATGTCGAGGCTGATCACCAGGTTCTCGATCAGGGCGGGGCCCTCGTCGAGCATGCGGTCGTAGATCACCAGCGCGCCGCCCGGCTTGACCGCCGCGCCGGCCTTCTCCACCAGGAAGCGGCGGCTCTCCTCGTCGTAGTCGTGCAGCACGTGCCCCAGGACCACGACGTCGGCGCGGGGCAGCGGGTCCTTGAAGAAGTCGCCGCCGTGGAAGCTCATCCGCTCGGTCAGCCCGAGTCCTGCCATGTGCTCGTCGAAGAACGGCTCCATCTGCGGCAGGTCGAACACGGTGCCGGTCAGGTCGGGGTGCGCCTTGGTGATCTGGCCGGCCAGGTTGCCCCGGCAGCCGCCGACGTCGAGCAGCGTCGCGTGGCCGGAGAAGTCGAACGCCTCGATGAGCTGCGGCCCGAGCACCTGGGTCAGCGCGTCCATCATGTGGATGAACCGGCCCAGGATCTTCGGGTCGCGCAGGACGTCCTGGAAGTCGCCCTTCGCCTGCGGCTCGCCGGTGCGCAGGGCCTCGGACAGCTTGCCCCAGGCCGGGTAGAGGTTGTCGTTGGTCCTGCGCATGAACCCGCCGATGTACGTCGGCTGCTCGCGCACCAGATACTGGTCCGCGCCGGCGGCGTTGCGGAAGCCGTCGCCCTGGCGTTCCAGCAGGCCGAGCGCGGTCAGCAGGTGCAGGAAGTCGCGCAGGCCGCGGCCGTGCAGCCCGAGCCGCTCACGCAGCTCCTCCTCGGTGGCCGGGTTGTCGTGCAGGACGGTGAACAGGTCCAGCTCCACCGCGGTGAGCAGGGCCTTGGCCTCGCAGAAGGCGTTGCACAGCCGGATGAGCCCGGTAGGGGTGGTGACGTCCGGAGCGATGCCCGTCATACGTGACTTCCTTTCTCGCAGCCCTGGCCGACGGTCGTGCCGGGTCGCTCGCGACGCTTCCATCGCGAGGTGGAGACCGGCTCGAAGCCGGTTGGAGCGCGACGGCGGCGCCGCCCGGCCTCGACCGGGAATCGAGGGGCGGACCAGCCGGTGCCTGCACGATGGGCCGAGCCGTACGTCGCAGCGAGAGGAATGGTCTGGTGGATCAAGGGCTACGCGGCAAGCGCGTGCTGGTGACCGGTGGGACCAGGGGCATCGGTCGTGCCACGGTCCTCGCCTTCGCGCAGGCCGGCGCACACGTTCTGGCATGTCATCACACCGAGGGCGAGGACGCCGACACCCTCGCCAGGGAGCTGAAGGAGCTCGGCGACCGCAGCCGGGTGGTGCGGGCCGACGTGACCGACTCCGCGGACGCCCGCCGGCTGGCCGGCACCGTGGACTCCGAGTTCGGCGGGCTCGACGTCCTGGTCAACAACGTCGGCGTGGACGGCGCGGCCCCGTTCGCCAAGATCTCGGGCGAGGAGTGGCAGCGGCTGCTCGACCACAACGTGACCTCCGCCTACCTCGTCACGCAGTCGATGCTGCACCTGCTGGCCGACGGCGCCTCGGTGATCAACATCGGCGCGTCGGCGGCGCTGCGCGGGCGGATGAACGGCGTGCACTACTCCGCCTCGAAGGCGGCGCTCATCGGGTTCACCCGGGGGCTGTGCAAGGAGCTGGGCGCCCGCGGCATCAGGGTCAACCTGGTCGCGCCTGGCCTCACCGAGACCGAGCCGGGTGCGGGGCTGCCGCCGCAGGTCGTCGAGCGGATCGTGTCGATCACGGCGCTCGGGCGGCTCTGCCGGCCGCACGACGTGGCCGGCGCGGTGCTGTTCCTGGCGGGCGACACCTCCCGCTACATCAGCGGCGTGACCCTGAACGTGGACGGCGGGATCTGAGCGGCGGGCGGGAGACCCATGGACATCGGAGTCGGCGCGCCGAGCACCGTTCCCGGCACGGACGGCAGGGAGCTGGCCGAGTTCGCCCGCCGGGCCGACCGGCTCGGCTTCAGCACGCTGGCCGTGCTCGACCGGCTGGTCTACGACAGCTACGACACCGTGGTGACGCTGGCCGCCGCCGCGGCCGTGACCGAGCGCATCACGCTGGCGCCCACGATCCTGCTGGCCGCGTACCGGCCGAGTGCGACGCTGCTGGCCAAGCAGCTGGCGAGCGTGGACCGGCTGTCCGGCGGCCGGCTGGTCGTCGGCGTCGCGGCGGGCGGCAGGGAGGACGACTTCACCGCGACCGGCGTGCCGTACGGCGGGCGCGGGCGCCGCCTCGACGCGGTGCTGGAGGAGATGGAGCGGGTGTGGTCGGGGGAGGTCCCCGGCGTCGGCCCGCGCCCGCGGCGCGGGCGGATCCCGCTCTGGGTCGGCGGCAACTCGGCCGCGTCGATGGCGCGCGCCGCGAGGTACGGCATCGGCTGGATCTCCGGCAGCACCCCGCTGCACCGGTACGCCGAGGTCGCCGCCGCCGTACGCAAGAGCTGGGCCGACGCGGGCCGCACCGACCAGCCCCGGCTGGGCGCGCTGGCCTACGTCGCGCCCGGTGCGGACCGCAGGCAGGCCGGCGCCCGCTACCTGCTCGACTACTACGCCTACACCGGCCAGAAGGCCCGCTTCCTGGCCGAGAACGTGATCACCGACGACACCCGGCTGCGCGAGACGATCGACGGCTACGCCGCCGCCGGATGCGACGAGCTCATGCTGATCCCCTGTACGTCCGATGCCGGCCAGCTCGACCTGATCGCCAAAGTGGCCTTCGGCTGAGCCCGCGCCGACGATCCAGAAGGAGGACGCCATGCCGTACGCGGCCATCACCTACCGGGTCAAACCGGGTTACGAGGACGAGATCGCCGAGATCTTCGCCGGCTTCCAGCGGGTGGACACCCCGGTGTTCACCGGCGACGACGGCGCCGCGGCGGGCCGGTTGCTCGGCACCGCGGTCTTCATCAAGGACGACGTGATGGTGCGGATCATCCACTACGAGGGCGAGTTCGCCGCCATCGCCCGCCACATGGCCGGGCAGCGCGGGGTGCACCTGATCGAGGAGCAGCTCGCCCCCTATCTCCAGGAGCAGCGGGACACCGGCGACGAGGCCGGGTTCGGCCGGTACTTCCGCGACTCCGTCATGCGCTGCATCTCGCAGCTGTCCGTCGAGACCCACCCCGCGCAGCGATGAGCGAGCGGCCGACGTCGATCGCGGTGCTCGGGCTGGGCGGCATGGGCGCGGGCATGGCGCGGGCCCTCATCGCCGCGGGCGCGCGCGTCACCGCGTACAACCGGAGTCCTGACAAGGCCGTGCCGTTGCGCGAGGCGGGGGCCGCGATCGCGGCCACCCCGGCCGAGGCGGTGGCCGGCGCCGAGGTCGTGCTGCTCAGCCTCGCCGACGAGGCGGCCGTGGAGCAGGTGCTGTTCGGCGCGCTGGACGGGCGGCTGCCGCCCGGCGCGGTCGTCGTGGACACCTCGACGGTCACCCCGGCCTTCGCCGTGGAGGCCGAGGCGCGGCTGGCGAAGGCGGGGGTGCGGCGGGTCGAGGCGTGCGTGCTCGGCAACCCGGCGATGGCCGCGAAGGGCGAGCTGCGGGTCTTCGCCGCCGGTGCGGACGCGGCGGTGGCCGACGTGCGCCACGTGCTGGAGGCCATCGGGCAGGACGTCCGCGTGCTCGGGCCGACCGGGAACGCGAGCGCGCTGAAGCTGGCGTTCAACCTGATGCTGGGCGTGCAGATCATCGGGCTCGCGGAGGCGGTGACGTTCGTCGAGGCCATGGGCGTCGATCGGGGCGTGCTGCTGGACGTCTTCGAGCGCAGCGGCTGGCGCTCGCCGGTGCTGTCGTTCCGTGCGCAGTTCATGCGCGGGCGGACGTACCGGCCGGCGGCCTTCCGCGCCACGCTCATGCACAAGGACCTCCGGCTGGCGATCCAGGAGGCGCAGGCGCACGGGGCTGAGCTGCCGGTGACGGGGAGCGCCCTCGACCGCTACGCCGCCGTCCTGGAGGCCGGCCGCGGCGACGACGACGCCGCCACGGTCGCCGAACCGACACCCCGCGCCGAGCCGGCGACGGACGGCGGAGGTCAAGGGCCGTGATCACGGATCTGCTGGCCGTGGCGGCGCTGGTGGGCAGCGGGGTCGTGGCCGGGGTGCTGTTCGCGGTCGCGCTGAGCGTGCTGCCCGCGCTCCTCGCCATGCCGGCCGACCGCTACGTCTACACCCACCAGCTCGTGGGCCGCCGGTGGGACCCGACCATGCCGATCATCGTGCTGACGTCGATGGTCCTCGACATCGTGCTCGCGGTGCTGACCAGGGCCGAGCCGGCCGCGCTGTTCGCCACGGCGGCCGTCCTGCTGCTCGGGGTGTCGGTGGTCTCGCACTTCTGCAACGTCCCGATCAACCGGGTGGTCAAGGCCCTCGACCCGGACGAGGTGCCGCCCGACTGGCGCGACCCCCGCCCGCTGTGGCGGCGCTGGCACCTGCTGCGCACCGCGCTCGCCCTGCTGGGCGTGACGGTGAACGCCGTCGCCGTGGTGCTCGCCTGACCGCGTCGGGCACCGCGCCGCAAAGCCGGATGAGAAGTCAGAAAGCGCCGGAACATGGCGCTGCCGACCGAATGGAGAAACTGCAATGAGCGCCTTCGACATGGACGAACTGAAGGACATCCTGCGCAAGATGGGCGGCGTCGACGAAGCGGACCTCGACGGCGACATCGCCGACACGGAGTTCGCCTTCCTCGGCTACGACTCGCTGGCCCTGCTGGAGCTGTGCAGCCAGGTGGAGCGCCGCTACGGCGTCCAGATCAGCGACGAGGCCGTGCTGGACATGCCGACCCCGGCCAAGGCGGTCGACTACGTCAACTCGCTGCTGACGGCGAAGGCGGGTGCGTGACATGGCGGGGCACACCGACAACGAGATCATCATCAACGCTCCCATGCAGCTCGTCTGGGACATGACCAACGACATCGAGTCGTGGACCGAGCTGTTCAGCGAGTACTCAGAGGCCAAGATCCTCTCGGACCGTGACGGCACGATCCTGTTCCGGCTCGCGCTGCACCCCGACGAGAACGGCAAGGTGTGGAGCTGGGTGTCGGCCAGGCGCCCCGACGAGGCCACGAAGACCGTCCGCTCGCAGCGGGTGGAGACCGGGCCGTTCAAGTACATGTGGATCTACTGGGAGTACCTGCAGGAGGACGGCGGCGTGCGCATGCGCTGGGTGCAGGACTTCGAGATGAAGGCGGAGGCGCCGGTCGACGACGCGACGATGCAGGCGCGGCTCAACCGCAACACCCCCGTGCAGATGGCACTGATCAAGCAGAAGGTGGAGGCCGCCGCGGCCGCCCGCTGAGCGGTGCGGACGCGAGGGCCGGTGGCAGGCTGACCGTTTGGAGGAGCTCGTGCTGGAGATCGTCGTCCCGCTCGTCCTGCTGGCCAACGGGCTGGCCGCCGGGGTGCTGCTCGGCACCCAGATGGGCGGCTGGCCGCTGCTGGACAGCCTGCCACCCGACCGCTACGTGCACGCGCACGCCTTCTTCTCGACCAGGTTCGACCCGTTCATGCCCGCCTGCCTGCTGCTCACCACCGTCGGCGACCTCGCGCTCGCCCTGCTGGTGGACGGCCCGGTGGCGCGGGTGCTGTACCTGGTGGCGGCCGCGCTCTGCCTCGGCACGATCGCGATCTCGGTGACGAAGAACGTGCCGGTGAACCGGTGGGTACGCACCCTCGACCCCGACCACCTGCCCGACGACTTCGCGCAGCGCGACCCCCGGCGGCAGTGGGGCTCGTGGAACCGGGTGCGCACCGCCCTGTCCACCCTCGCCCTGATCGTCAACTGCGCCCTCGTCGGCCTGACCCTGTGACTCCCGCGACGTCACCCCCATGACGCCAAAGGCCGGCTCCCGTGCGAGAGGAGCCGGTCCTTGACGTGTCCTGTCGACGTCACATCCGCCGTTCACTCGGCTTTGGCGGCCTCCAGCACCGGCACGCTCGCCGCCCGGCGCGCGGGCAGCGCCGAGGTGAGCAGCGTCGCCACCGCCGCGCCCGCCACGAGCGCCAGGAACAGCCACCACGGCGGCGCCGGGCGCAGGAACGAGCTGCCGCTGGTGACGTACAGGAGCCCCAGGGTCCCGATGCCGATCACCAGGCCGAGCAGCGTGCCCAGTACGACCACGGTGGCCGCCTCCCAGCGGACGATCCCGCGTACCTGCCGCACGGTCGCGCCGACGGCACGCAGCAGCCCGAACTCGCGGGTGCGCTCGACCACGCTCATCGAGACCGTGGTCGCCATGCCGAACAGGGCCAGCAGCAGCGCCATGCCGACGAAGCTGTACGTCGAGCGCAGCGCCCTGGTCTGCGACTGCGATGCGGCGTCCACGTAGGCGTCCCTGTCGAGCACCCGCACCCCCGGCACCCCGGACAGGGCGCTCTCCAGCGCCTGCGCGGAGCCGCCGCGGACGAGCACCGCCAGCGTGGCCGCGTTGGTGTCGAGCCGGTCCATCGTCGCCGGGGCCACGAGTGCCTGGTCGGCGAACAGGTGGGACGGGTCGTGGTAGGAGCCGGCGATCTTGAGCGTGACCCGGCCCTGGAGGCCGCGTACCACGATGTCCTGGCCGCGCCGCAGCCCCCGCTCCTTCATCACGGTCGAGGCCAGCGCGATCTCCCCGTCGCGCAGGACGGGCGGCCTGCCGCCCAGCCGCAGGACCTCGCGCAGGCCGCTCTGCTCGGCACCGCTGACCAGGAAGCGGTACGGCTCGGCGCCGCCGGGCGACACCAGCGTGACCTCGCTCTGGGTCAGCAGCGCGCTCGCCGACACGCCGGGCGCGTTCGCGACCTTGGCCGCGACGTCGCGGGCCAGCGGCGCGGGCGCGCCCTCCGCGGTCCGCGCGGTCGAGGCGATCGCGTGTTCGGCGACCATCACCTGCCGCCCCGCCTCGATGAACCGGTCCTGCACCGACATCGTCACCAGCACCAGCGAGGCGACCAGCGCGACGCCGAGCATCAGCGACGAGGCCGCCGAGGAGACCCGGCGCGGGCTGCGCGTGATCGTGGCCCGCGCGAGCCGCCCGGTCTCCCCGCTGACCATGGTCCCGACCCGCCCCACCAGACCCCCGAGCGGCCCGACGAAGAACGGGGTGAGCACGGCCAGCCCTGTCACGCCCAGCATCGACGCGAAGAGCACCATCAGCGTGATCGCGAACGTGCGGTCCGAGCCAGGCGTGTCGCTGATCCGGACCGCCACGGCGACTCCGCAGAACAGGAGGGCGCCGGCGAAGAGCCCGCCCGCGAGCAGCAGCCGGGGCCAGCGGCGTTCGACCGGCTCGGCGACGGTGCTGCGCAGCGCCTCGATGGGCGAGACCGCCCCGGCGCGGCGGGCCGCCCGCCAGGCGGCGGCCTGGGTGACGAGGATCCCGGCGGCGGCGGGCACGAGCAGCGCGGCGACGCCGAACTGCGGGTCGGACGCGGAGACGTCGAAGCCGTCTTTGGCGAACAGCCAGATGATCAGCTCGGCCAGCGGGAAGCCGGCGGCCACGCCGCCCACCGCCGCGACCGTGCCCAGCACCAGCGCCTCCAGCCGGATGAGCCGGCCGATCTGGCGGGGCGTGGCGCCGATCGCGCCGAGCAGCGCGAGCCGCCTGGTGCGCTGCCTGACGAGGGTGCCGAAGGTGTTGGCCACCACGAACAGGCCGACGAAGATCGCCACGGAGGCGAGCATGCCGACGACGCCGGCGATCGAGGCGCCCTCGCCCGCCGCCGCCGCGGTCTGCGCGGCCCGTACGGACGCGGCGGTGCGTACGGTGGCCGTGTCGCCCAGCTCGCGGGAGACCTCGTCGCGCAGCCGGTCGGCGGACACGCCGGGAGCGGCCTTCAGCCAGACGCCCTGCCAGCTGCCCGGCGGCAGCATCGCGGCCTGCCGCACGGTCTCGGGCGGCGCCAGCACGAGGTCGCCCGCCGCCACCGCGCCGCGGTCCTGGACGCTGACGATGCCGGAGATCCGCACCTGGCGGGTCTCGCGCGGCAGCGTCAGCGTCAGCGGGTCGCCGACGCCCAGCTCGCCGGCGCGGGCCAGGTGCCGGATGACCACCACCTCGCCGTCGGCGGCCGGCGCGCGGCCCGCCTCCAGCCGGTACGGGCTCAGCCGCGCATCGGCCACCCAGGGACGCAGCAGCGTACGGCCCTCGGCCGCCGCCATGATCGCCTGCCCGTCGGCGCGGGTGGCCGTCACCGCGACCGTGGCGTCACCGGCCGCCGCGGCCACCCCGGGCCGGGAGGCGAGCCGGTCGAGCTGGATCCGGCCGTCCGGCGGCGCGAACGGGTCGGCGGGATCGACCGTGCCGCCCTGCACGAGCACGTCGGCGTTGGCGTACTCGCTGGCGTCGCTGCCGGCCACCGCCTCCTGCGCGCGCAGCGCGAACTGCGTCGAGCCCGCGATGAGCGCGATCGAGCCCAGTGCCGCCAGCAGCGTGGCGGTGAGCCGCACCCAGCCCTCGGCGAACGTGCGGCGCGCGATCAGCCACAACGGGTTGCCCATGACGCTCAGCCCTCGATCTTGCGCATGCGGGCGTGCACGGCGTCGATGGTGGGCCCGGCCAGTTCGTCCACGATCATCCCGTCGGCCAGGAACAGCACCCGGTCGGCGTACGCGGCGGCGGCCGGGTCGTGCGTGACCATGACCACCGTCTGCTGGTAGTCGTCCACGGCGGCGCGCAGAAAGCTCAGCACCTCGGCGCTGGAGTTCGAGTCCAGGTTCCCGGTGGGCTCGTCCGCGAACAGTACCTCCGGCCTGGTCAGCAGCGCCCGCGCGACGGCGACCCGCTGCTGCTGGCCGCCGGACATCTCGGAGGGCCGGTGGCTCAGCCGGCCGCGCAGGCCGAGCGCGTCCACGATCGTGTCGAACCAGCCGGGCTCCACGTCGCGGCCCGCCAGCCGGCCGGTGAGCCTGATGTTCTCCTCGGCGGTCAGCATCGGCAGCAGGTTGAACGACTGGAAGACGAAGCCCATGCGGTCGCGGCGCAGCTCGGTGAGCCGGGTGCGGGACAGCTGGGTGAGGTCGGTCTCGCCGACCCTGATCGTGCCGGACGTCACCACGTCCAGACCGGCCAGGCAGTGCATGAACGTCGACTTGCCCGACCCCGACGGGCCCATGATCGCGGTGAACTCGCCGCGGACGAACGCGGCCGAGACCCCGCGCAGCGCGTTGACCGCGCCGTCGCCTGATCCGTAGGTCTTGGCCACCTGCGAGGCGACCATCACCTGGCCCGCCCCGGTCATCGCGCTCCTCCCGCGTGGCGGGGGAGCGGGCGCGGCGCGTCCTGCCGGGCCGTGGCCTGGCGTGTGCGGCTGCGGGTCGGCTCGGGCATGACGATCTCTCCTGGTCGGCGAATATTTGAACTCCTGCGAGATAATCTCACTGTGAGACTATATCGGATGGGACTACAGTGGGCGCATGCTCCAAGATCTGCTCGAGCGCTTCCTGGCCGGAGAGGGCGGCCCCGCCGCCGACCATGTGGGGCTCGGGATGTTGCTGGCCGAGGTGCACAACCAGAGCCGGGAGCGGCTCAACCAGGCGCTGCGCCCGCTGGGCCTCAATGTCCGCACGTTCGCCGTGCTGCTCGCGCTCCCGATGTACGGCCCGGTCAGCCAGCGTGATCTCATCGACCGCCTGCGCATCGACAAGTCCGCGATGGTCCGGCTCATCGACGAGCTGGAGGCTCGCGGGCTGGTCGCCCGCGAGCGGGCGCCGCAGGACCGGCGGGCCTACTGCATCGTGCTGACGCCCCAGGGCGAGCAGACGCTCGCGGCGGCGCGGCAGGCCACCGACCGGATCGGCGGCCACCTCTTCGGGCCGCTGCCGAAGGCCGAACGCGGGCTGCTCGTCGAATTGCTGCGCGGCGTGGCGGAACGCGCCGCCACTTCTTCGCCGGACGCCAGTTCTTCGCCGAGTGCCGCTCCTTCGCCGGGCGCCGCTCCTTCGCCGGACGCCAGTTCTTCCCCGGGCGCCACTGCCCCCCGCTGAACGCCGCGGCCCCCGCTCAGCGCTGCGGCCCCCCGCTGACCTGCGCCCCGTGCGAGGAGTGGTCAGGGGTCACTTGCGGTCGCCCGTTATGGCGACATTTCGGTATTGACACCCTTCGGGCAAGATCCGTAACGTGTCGGGTAAAGGCCGAAATTTAGGGCGCTCTTGAACGCCTTGCGGAAAGGAAAAATGTGCGACGCAGACTGGCGAAAGTCGCTTCGATCCTCCTCGCGACAGGATTCCTGACGGCGGGAGGCACCTTCCTCGCAACCACCTCCGCACAAGCGGAAACCACCCGTGCATCGAATGTCGCGGCCCCGCCGGCCGTATGGGTGGACTACAAGAACTACCTCGACTACGAGGCCTGCCGGCAGCAGGGCAGGGAAATGCTCGGCGGCGGCGTCGTCATCGCCTACAAGTGCGATTGGGACAGCCCTTACTTCATTCTGCGCGTACGCATCGAATAGGTGCGGAAAAGGTCCCGGTCAGGGCGGCGAAAGGTGCTCCGCCGCCCTGACCGGGTTTCATTCTCTCAGCGGTAGACGCTCAGCAGCCAATAAGGGCTGTCCCATGAGCAGTCCCAGTCCTTGATGATTCCGGCGTTCAGGAGTTCGCCGCCCTCGCGGGCGCACGCGGCGTGGGTCGCGTAATTCTTGTACGGTGACCAGCCGGCCGCGGCCTGCGCCTGCCACGTCGTTCCAGCCGCCGCTGGAGCGGCTGAGAGGAAGGTTGTTCCGGCTGCCAGGAATGCCGCCGCCATAAGCGTCGAGGTTGCTCGCGCCAGTCTACGTCGCACGCTTTTCCTTTCCGCGGGAAACCGATTATTCGGCTTTTCAGGACACGCTACGGATCTTCACGGAGATCTGTCAACGCTGGATTTCGGACAGCACTTCGCCTGATCACCTTCCCGTATCGGCTGGCCGATCGCTCTTGCCGCCGGTCGCGCCCGCGTCCGAAGGTCGAGAAGGATCGGGGGAAGGAGAGGCGGGAATGCGGGCGCCGCTGGTCGTGAAGCGGGCCCTGGACGAGCCGTTGCTCCTGCTCGGCGCGTTCGGGGCGATCCTCCTGGCGACGACCACGCTGGTGGCGATGACCATGTACGCCGCCGCCGTCTCCGGCGCGGGCGTGCGCGAGGCGGTGCGGGACGCCCCCTACCGCCAGACGAGCGTCACCGTCACCGCCCAGGTCGACGCCACGACCTTCCCCCAGTACGACCGCCTGGTCCGCGACCGGCTGACCGAGACCTTCGGAGCGCCGCCCGACGTCACCACCAGCCTGCGCTCCGACTCGTACGTCATGCCGGGCGAGGACGACGAGGAGCTGCCCGGCCTGCTGCGCTTCGGCAGCCACGACGGGCTCGACCGGCACGCCACCCTGGTCGCCGGCAGGTGGCCCCAGGCCGGGGAGGACACGGTGGAGGCGGCGATCTCGGAGCCGGCGGCCACGGCCACCGGGTTCGAGGCCGGTGAGGAGTTCGTCACCAGGGCGCGCGGCGACGGCCACCCGGTCGAAGTCCGCGTCGTCGGCGTCTTCCGGCTCGACGACCCGCTGGGCGAGCGCTGGGCCGGCGAGGAGCTGCTGAGCCGGGGCGTGGAGCGCGGCGAGTACACCACGTACGGGCCCCTCACCGTGACCCCCGAGACCTTCGTCGCCGGCTTCGCCACCCGCGTCAGGGCCGTCTGGGCGGCCGAGCCCGGCTTCGGCACGCTGACCGCCGAGCGGCTGCGCCCGCTGGCGGCGGCCGTCGGCGGGCTGAGCCGCGGGCTGCCGGCGGCGGGCTGCGTCACCTGCCTGACCGCCACCGAGCTGCCCGCGCTGCTCACCCAGCTCGACAGCGCGTCCCTGGTGACCCGCTCGGTGCTGCTGATCTCGATGCTGCAGCTCATCCTGCTGGCCGGCTACGCGCTGGTGCTGACCGCGCGGCTGCTGACCGACCACCGCCGCATGGAGACGGCGCTGCTGCGCTCGCGCGGCGCGGGCACGGGCCGGCTGGTGGCGCTGGCGGGCGGCGAGGCCCTGCTGATCGCGCTGCCGTGCGCGGTGGTCGCGCCGCTGCTCGGGCCGCCGCTCATCGCGCTGATCGGCCTGCTGTCCGGGACTTCGGTGCGGCCTGAGCCGGACGCGGGGGCGTACCTCGTCTCGTTCGGGGTGGCGCTGGCCGCGGCCGTGCTGCTGGCGCTGCCGGCCGTGGCGGGCGGGCGGCGCACGTACGTGCAGGAGCAGTCGGCGCGCGGCCGTGGCCTGCGGCGCGCGCTGATCCACGGCGCGGGCGGCGACCTGGCGCTGCTGGCGGCGGCCGGGCTGGCGATCTGGCAGCTGCAGCGCTACGGCGGCCCGGTCACCGCGACGGCGGCGGGCGGGCTCGGCATCGACCCGCTGATCATCACGGGCCCCGCCCTGGCCCTGCTCGCGGGCGGCCTGCTGGGGCTGCGGCTCGTGCCGCGCGTGTCGCGGCTGGCCGAGCGGGTCACCGCGCGCCGCGCCGGCCTCGCGCCCGCGCTGGGCGCCTGGCAGGTGAGCAGGCGGCCGCTCAGGTACGCGGGCCCCGCGCTGCTGCTGACCCTGGCCATCGCGATCGGCGCCATCTCCCTGGCCACCACCGCCACCTGGCAGACCTCGCACCGCGACCAGGCTGACCATCAGGCGGGCGCCGACCTGCGGCTGCGCGGGCCCTCCGAGGGCCCTGAGCTGGGGGTGCTCGGGCGGGGGACGGCGTTCGCGGCGCTGCCCGGTGTCACCGCCGCCTCGCCGGCCTTCCGCGCGCAGACCGAGGTGGGCGGCGAGAGCGCGCTGCTGCTCGCGCTGGACGCGGGCCGGCTGCCCGAGCTGCTCCACCTGCGTCCCGACCTGTCGGCGAGGACCGTCCCGCAGCTCGCCGCCGCGCTCACGGGTGATCGGGGCGGCCGGCTGGAGCTGCCCGGCAAGCCGCGCGCCCTCACCGTGCGGGCCGACGCGCGCGCCGCCGGTCCCGGCAGGCTGGTGCTGTCCGACGCGCTCGGCGTCTGGCACGACCTGCCGCTCGGCGAGCTGCGAGAAGGCGCCAACACGGTCGAACTCGACCTGGCGTCGCTCGCGGGCCGCTCCGGCACGATCACCTATCCGCTGTCCGTGCGCGGCCTCGCGGGGGCGGGGGACCCGCGGCTGACCGGGCTGAGCGCGGACGGCGGTGACGTCCCGGTGAGCGGGGCGCTCGGCACCGCGCGCAGGCCGCTGCCCGTGGTGCTCACGTCCGGCCTCGCCGCCGCGCTCAAGCTGGCCACGGGGCGGTCCGGGGAGGTGCGCTTCTCCGGACTGGTCGTGCGGATCGAGGTCGTGGGCATCGTGACGAGCCTGCCCACCAGCGACGCCGGGCAGGAGGCCGTGCTGGCCGACTGGGAGTCGCTGCACGCGTACGAGCTGGCCGCCGCGCAGCCGTCCAGGCCCGCCACCGAATGGTGGCTCGCCACCCCCGACTCGGCGCCCGCCAGGCAGGTGCTGCGCCGCAACCCGCAATGGGACGTCACCGCGGTGGACCGGCACGAGCTGGCGGCGAAGCTGCGCGACGACCCGCTGGCCGGCGCGCTGCGCGGCGGGCTGACGCTGGGGTTCGCGGCGGCGCTCGGCTTCGCGGTGCTCGGCTTCCTGGTGAACGCGGTGGCCGCCGCGCGGGAGCGGCGGGCCGAGTTCGCCGTGCTGCGGGCGCTCGGCACCGGGCTCCGGCAGATGGCCGGGCTGCTCGCCACCGAGCAGGCGTTCGTCATCGGGTTGTCGCTCGCGTCCGGCACCGCGCTCGCCGTCGCCGTCGGCGGCCTGGTGGTGCCGCGGATCGTGCTGAGCGGGCAGGCGGCGGCGGTGGTGCCCGACGTGCTGTTCCGGTTTCCTTGGGCGTCCGTGGCGGTGCTGCTGGCGGTGGTGACGGCGGTGCTCGCGGTGATCGTCGCGGGGCTGGCCAGGCGCATGTGGCGGGGACAGAGCTTGGAGGAACGGTGAGGATCCCCCTGGGCGTCCGCACGCACGCGGGCACCGTCGCGCTGCTCGCCGTGCTGACGGCGGTCGCCTGCCTGCTGGTCTCCGGGCTGCCGCGGACCATGCAGGCGTCGTACGACGAGGCGCTGCGCAGGTCGCTGGCCGGGGCCGACGTGACGGCCGCCGATCTGACCGTCACCGGCGCCCCGGCGCAGCAACCCGGCGAGCTGCACTCGCGCGCCGAGTTCGCGTACGCGGCGCGGCGCTGGCGCGCACTCGTGCCGGCCGCGCTGCGCCCCCTGACCGGGCCGGGCGGCCACATCAGCGCCAAGACCTTCCGCACGCCCGCCGATGGGAAGGGCCCGATCCGCGAGTTCGTCAACCTCGGCTGGCTCTCCGACGCCGGCCGGCGCGTGGACTGGGTGCGCGGCCGTGCCCCGGGCGCGCCCACCACCATGCGGTACGCCGGAGGCACGATCCCCGTCATCGAGGTGGGCGTCGTCGAGGAGGCCGAGTCCCGGATGGGGCTGCGCGTCGGCGAGACCAGGCTGCTCGGCGAGAGCGTGCACACGGCCGTGCGCATCGTCGGCGTCTTCCGCGCCAAGGACCCGGCCGACCGCGCCTGGGGCCACGACGCCGACGTCCTGCACGTCACCCACGCCGTGCCCGCCGACGGGCCGGAAGAACTGCACACCACCACGCTCATGGCGGACGCCGGGCTGGCCGCGCTGGCCGACCCCACCCGCAACCTCACCTACCGCTGGGTGTTCCCGCTCGACCCGCGCGCCGCGAACGCCCTGTCCGCGCCCGGCGTCCCCGCCGCGGTCGCCGAGTTCCGCCGGCAGGTGGACGTCCAGGGCACCGGCCTCATCAGCTACCGCCTGGCCACCGGGCTGCCCCAGCTCGTCACCGCCTTCCTGACCGCGCTCGCCGCCGCCCAGACCGTCCTGTACCTCGTGCTCGGCGGGCTGTTCGCGGTCGCGCTCGGCGTCATCGCGCTCGCCGCGCGGCTGCTGACCGACCGCATGGAACGCACGCTCGCCCTGGCACGGGCGCGCGGCGCCGCGCTGGGGCAGGTGGTGGCGCCGGGGACCGCGCTGACCGCGCTCACGACGGGGCCCGCCGCGCTCGCCGGGTACGCACTGGCGTACCTGCTGCCGGGTCCCGCGCCGCCGATCGTGCACATCGGGCCCTTGGCCGTGGTCGTCGTCACCGTGGCCTTCGCCGGGACGCGCGTGGCGCTCGCCCACCGCACCCCGCTGCGCGAGCGGCGCGGCGACCTGGCCGCGGTCCGGCCGTCCGCGCGGCGCGTCACGGTGGAGGCGCTGGTCGTCGTGCTCGCGCTGGCGGGGGCGTACCTGCTGCGGGCCAGAGGGGTGTCGGGGACCGCGCAGCAGGATCCGTACCTGCTGGTGATCCCCGTCGCGCTGACGCTCGCCGCCGCGCTGATCACCCTGCGCTGCCACCCCTACCCGCTGCGGCTGCTCGTCCGGCTGGCCGCGCGCGGGCGGGCCGCCGTGCCGTTCCTGGGGCTGGCCAGGGCGGCCAGGCAGCGCGCCACGGGAGCGCTGCCGGTGCTGATCCTGCTGCCCGCGCTGAGCCTGTCGGTGTTCGCCGCGGTGATCCACGACGGGATCACCGCCACCCAGCAGGTCGCGTCCTGGCAGAAGGTGGGCGCGCCCATCAAGCTCACCGCGGCCGGCCTCACGCCCGAGACGATCCAGCGGGTACGCACCGCGCCCGGCGTCGAGCGGGTGGCCCCCGCCATGACCGGCCGCGCGCAGATCACGGGCACCGGCGAACAGCCGTACGTCGTCGCCGTGGACCTCGCCCAGTGGCGGCGGGTGAACGAGGGCGCCCCGATCAGCCTGCCCGCCCTGTCAGGCGGCACGTCAGGCGGCACGTCCGCGCTGGTCTCGCCCGCGCTCGGCCCGCGCGGCACCTTCGACCTCACCTGGCTGTCACCCGTACGCCTGAACGCCGAGGGCGTCATCGACGCCGTGCCCGGGTTCTACTCCAGCGGGCAGTTCCTCCTCGTGCCGTGGGAGGTGCTGCCCTGGCACGCGGCCGACACCCTGCTCATCAAGGGCGACATCAGCCCCGCCGAACTGGCCCGGCTCGTCCCGTCGGCCACCATCGAGACGCAGGAGGCGGCGCTGCGGGCCATCCAGGCCGATCCGCTGACCGGGACCGTCCGGACGACGATGGCCGTGGTGACGGTGGCGCTGGGGGCGTACGCGCTGGCCGCGATCGTGCTGTCGCTCGTCGCCGGGGCCGAGGGGCGGGCGCGGACGGTGTCGCTGCTGCGCACGCTCGGGCTGTCCGACCGGCAGGCCAGACGGCTGACCCTGCTGGAGCTGCTGCCCGTCGTCGTCATCACCGCGCCCGTGGGCGTGGCCCTGGGCATGGGGCTGCCCGCCGCGCTCGGCCCCGGTGTTGACGTGTCGGTGTTCGCCGGCGGCCTGCCCGTCGCCGACCACACCCCTGGCCTGCTCACACCCGTGGCGCTGGCGGCGGGGCTGGCGCTGTGCGCGGTGGCGGGGGCGTACGCCCACACCGCCATGACCCGCCGCCGCGAACTCGACGCCGCACTCCGCGTCGGCACCGACTGACCGGACTCGAGGGGGACGCGGCCACGGGCGCGGACCGACGTGGCTCGCCGGCGTGCGGTCGCGGTCTGACCGGGCATCAAGGGGTGCGGCGGTCGCGGTCGCGAACCTCCTGCGGAACGTCATGCGCTCCGCCGGCTCGAGCCCGCTGGGCGTGAGCTGCGCCGGTTGGGGCCTGCTGGGCGTGAGCTGCGCCGGCCTGAGCTGGGGCCTCCTGGGCGCGGTCGTAGGCCTGCTGGGACGCCGACACGTCGCCGAGGTGCGTGACCGCCCATTCCTGGAGCGCGCGCAGCGGCTCGCCCAGGGTGCGGCCCGCCTCGGTGAGCGCGTACTCGACGCGGACCGGCACCTCCGCGTACACGGTCCGCCGCACGAGCCCGTCCCGTTCGAGCCCGCGCAGCGTCTGGGTGAGCATCTTCTGCGAGATGCCCTCGATGCGCCGGCGGAGCTCCGAGAAGCGGGCGCTGCCGTCCTGGAGTGCGCCCACGATGAGCACCGTCCAGCGGTCTCCGATGCGGTCGAGGATGTGGCGCGTCGGGCAGTCGGCGCGGTACGGGCTGCCGTGCAGCACCGTCTCGGATGAGGTGGTTACCACAAAGTGCCTTCTTCCCGTTGGAGAGCTGCACTCGTACGGTAATCGCAGCGCCTCCTCCGGCGCCATCCCCCTGGAGAAAGGCATCTCATGTCCCGTATCACCGTCGTCGGCGGCACCGGCTACGCCGGGTCGGCCATCGTCGCCGAGGCCGCCGCGCGCGGCCACCAGGTCACCGCGCTCAGCCGCTCACTCCCCGCCGCACCGGTTCCTGACGTCCACTACGTTCAGGGCGACGCGACGGACGAGGCGACGCTGGCGGCGGCCGTCAAGGGCGCCGACGTCGTCGTGGCCGCCCTCGCCCCGCGCGGGCCGCTGGCCGGCGCCTTCCGCGACGTCAACCGCACCCTCGCCCGCCTGGCCGACACCGCCGGCGCCGCCCTGTACGTCGTCGGCGGGTTCTCGTCGCTGCGCCCCGCGCCGGGGGCGGACCGTTTCGTCACCGATCTCAGCCACATCCCCGCGGAGCTCCACGACGAGATCCGCGCCGGAGCCGCCCTCATCATCGAGGACCTGCCGGCCACGCCCCCGACCCTGGACTGGGTCTTCGTCAGCCCGGCACTCAGATTCGGCGCCCACATGCCCGCCGAACGACTCGGCCGCTACCGGCTCGGCGACGACGTCGCCGTCCAGCCGGAGGACGGCGGCGCGATCTCCGCCGCCGACTACGCCCTCGGCTTCGTCGACCTCATCGAACAGTCCGACCACCACAGAACCCAGGTCAACCTGGCCGCGTAACGCGGGTCTAATTGGCCGTTGTGTCTAACTGGCCGCACTGCGTGCGGCCGGCTCGGTCGCCCTTGATGCCGTCGCCTGCCCCCGCTCTGGTCGCTGCGCTCCCGCCGCTCCTCCAGGCGCCGGCGGCTCCCTCGCGGGTCTGATTGGTCGCCTCATCCAGGCAACGGCGGGTTCCCTGCCAGTGGGTGGTCAGTGGGGGGTCAGGGGGCGGTCAGTGGGGGGCGGGAGGGTCGGGGGCATGAACATCACTCAAGTCGCGGGCGGCAGGCAGGACTTCCAGCTCGTGCGTCACATGACCGTACGGGGCGGGCAGATCGGGATCGGCAGGCGGCTCACCGACGAGGCGTTGCGGCTCGGCTGGCGGCCCCGTCCGGTGGACCCCACGGTGAACCGGGCCAGGCGGACCTGGTTCGAGCGGCACTGGCCGCAGCACCACGCCAGGATGGACGGCGCGGCCGAGGCGCTCGGCCTGGACCCCGACCAGGACGAGCTGGCCCTGGACGGGCTCGGCTACGTCCCGACCGGCTCCGCCTGCTCGGCCCTGTGGGTGCCGCCGTCGGCGTCGGCGGACGGTCACGGCAGGATGGCCCGTAACTACGACTTCTTCACCCTGACCGCGAGCGAGTTCAACGGCGGTACACCGGGGCCGGACGAGCTGCCGATGGCCGCCCGCCCGTACGTGATCACCACGATCCCGGACGACGGCCTCGCCTCCACCGTGATCACCATGTCGGACCTCGACGGCTGCATGGACGGCATCAACGAGGCGGGGCTGGCGGTGACGCTGCTGATCGCCGACATCGAGAACACCGAGCCGCCGCAGGACACCACCCCGCAGGTCGGCCTGAGCAGCCTGCAGCTGCCCCGGTTCCTGATCGACACCTGCGCGACCGTGGAGCAGGCCAAGCAGGCGCTGCTCTGCGCCAAGCAGTACGACCACGGCGCGCCGCTGCACTACCTGGTCTCCGACGCGCACGGCGGCGCCTTCGTGTGGGAGCGCGGCGCGAACGGCACCGAGCACATCGTGGAGGTCGGCGACGGGCCGCTGTGCGTCACCAACCACCAGTTGCACCGCCACCCCGACCCGATGGCGCTGCCCGCCGACACCGAGGAGACGCTCGGCACGTACGGCCGGCTGCGCGCGCTGTACGAGCACAGCAAGGGCGTCACGATGTCGGAGCGCGACATGTGCGACGGCCTGGAGGCGGTGCGCGCGCCCGAGTTCGGGCCGTTCCGCACGCTGTGGCGTACGGTCTTCGACACCACCGAGCGGACCCTGTCGAGCTCCTTCTATCTGGGGGACGGGCGGTACACCGACGAGCTGGTCTTCAGCGCCCGCCGAGGGTGACCTGTGGCGTATGGGACCGTCCTTTACCTACGTTTGACACTGGTAGCAAAGGTGCATAAGTTGCACCGCACCACGTGTGTGGCGATCTTCGTGCCCGGTGCGGCGCGGCGAGCAGCCACCGCGCGACAGCTGGACGACGTTAGGAACGGCTCTTATGCGCAGACTCAACCGGGCCGGCGTGCTCGCGCTCACCAGTGCGGCCGCCCTCGCCGGATCCCTCCTCACGAGCGCCCCCGCGCAGGCGGCGTCGTCGCCCATCGCCGCGTGCGGCAGCAGCTATCACGTGATCGACAAGCACAGCCTGGGCGGCGCCACCGTCTACCTGCTCTACAACGGCAAGACCAACTGCGTCGTCACGTGGCGCAACAAGCCCAGCAGCAAGCGGGTCTACCTCAAGGCACTGATCCACCGCGAGCGCCAGCCGTGGAAGGTGGACGGCGGCAAATTCACCACCTACGCCGGGCCCGTCAAGATCGACGCCAGGGGCTACTGCGTCCAGTGGGGCGGCGACTACGGCAAGAAGCAGTGGACCTCGAAGTTCGGCCACTGCGGCAAGTGATCCACACCGCCTGAAGGTGCCCCGGCCTGAAGTGGCTCGGCCTGAAGTGACTCGGGTCGCCTAAGGGGCGGCGAGTGGCGGGGCGCCGGCCCACTCGGGCAGGGGCTCGCAGCGGGCCCGCCACTCCTCCGGCAGGCGCGTGGCCGCGTCGGCGGCCACGATGCCGCCGACGATGGCGCACGTGGTGTCCACGTCGCCGCCCGCCACCGCCGTCGTCCACAGGGCGCTCTCGTAGTCGTGGCGGTGCCGGGCCGCCACCCACAGCGTGAACGGCACCGTGTCGTGCGCCGCGACCTGCCGCCCGTTGCCGAGCATGCGGGCGGCCAGCCCGGGATCGCCGATGGTGAGCAGCCGCCTGGCCTCGGCGATGCCGTCGCGCACCATGCCGGGCGGCACGTGCTCCGCGACCCGGTCGAGGAAGAGCCCCGCGGGCAGAGCGGGCTCCGCCGCGGTCACAGCCACCGCCACCGCCACGGCGACGGCGCCCGCCACCGCCTCGGGATGGGTGTGCGTGACCAGCGCCGACAGGGCCGCCTGGCGGGCCGCCTCCGCCACGTCACCGGCGAACCAGGCGCCGAGCGGCGCCACCCGCATCGCGGCGCCGTTGCCCCATGAGCCCTGCCCGTCGAACAGCTCGGCCGCCAGCGCCCGCCAGTCGCCGCCTTCGCGCACCAGCCTGAGCATCCGGTTCGTCGCCGGGCCGTAGCCCCGGTCGAAGTCGTGGCGCGTGGCGAAACCCGACGCCAGCTCGTCCTGGTCGACGCCGCCGCGATCGGCCAGCACCCGGTAGACCGAGCACGCCATCTCGGTGTCGTCCGTCCACTGCCAGGGACCTGGCGGCAGGCGGCGTGCGGAGAGCGCGGGACGGTTGGCGGGGACGAAGAACTGGGAGCCGAAGGCGTCGCCGAGCGCCAGTCCGTGCAGGGAGGCGGCGGCTCGCGCGAGGAGCTGACCTGACATCGCCTCCCATTATGGGACAGCTACGATCACGCCGCCTCGGCGCTGAGCGTCGGGGCCACCGGGCGCCGGGCCGCCAGCCGGGCGGGCAGGGCGACCAGCGCCGCCGTCACCACCACGGCCGCCGCCGCCACGGCGAACAACCCCCACGCGGGCGGCGCCACGGCGTTCCTGGCGCTGAACAGCAGGTTCATGAACGCGCCCAGCGGCACGCCGGCGAGCGCGCCCGACACCGCGGGCAGGAGCTGGGCGACGGACAGCCCGGCGGCCACCTGCCCGGGGGTGGCGCCGACGGCCTGGGCGATGGCCAGGTTCAGGCGGGCGTCCATGGCGGTGGTCCAGGTGAGGATCAGCGTGTTCACCACCGCCAGGACGACGATCAGCACGGTGACGGCGAGCAGCACCTGACGGTCGTGCTCGCCGCGCAGGTTCGGCAGGGCGGAGGAGCCGTTCAGGCCGTAGCCGCGGTCGTGCTGCGCCTGCAGGGCCAGCAGGGCGATCAGCGTGATCACGGTGACGGCGGTGGCGCACGCCTGCAGCACGGCGCGGCCCGGCCTGCGGGCGGTCAGCCGCAGCCCGAGCAGGAGCGGCGTGGGCAGCAGCGTGGACAGCGCGGTCAGCCAGGGCCGGTGCCGCGGGCGGCGCACGCCGGCGCCCAGTGCCGTGACGGTGGCCGTACGCAGGGCGTGCAGCGTGGGACGCAGCGTCGACAGCACCGCCACCACGACGGCCAGCACCGCGGTCGCGACCACGGCCGAGCCGGTCAGCGTGACGTCGCCGATCCTGCTCGCGGTGGGGCTGGCGATGGCCGGCATGGCCAGCCGGGCGGCCACGAGCCCGAGCACGTTCCCCGCCACCGCCAGCACCAGGTACTCGGTGAGCAGGACGGTGGCGATCACGCCGGGCGTGGCGCCAACGGCCTTGAGCAGCCCCGCCCTGCGCGTCTGCTCGGCCGTCCGCCCGGCGGCCAGCGCGGCCACGCCGGTGACGGCCAGCAGGTCGAGCAGCCACCCGCCGAGCACCAGGATCGGCTGGCTGTTCCTGAGGATCACCATGTCCTGCTGCGCCTTGAACCGCCAGGAGTGAAAGTTCACCCTCACGGCGTCGAGCTCGTGGTGGGCGTCGCGGAAGGTGTCGGCGGTGGCGGGGTCGCGCAGCTTGAGATCCACGGCGGTGGTCACCTTGAGGTCGCGAGCCTCCGCCAGAGCCCGCGCGTCGGACGTGGTCAGCCAGGCCAGCCCGCTGTAGTCACTGGGACCGCCGCCGGGCCCGATCTGCGCCGCCCACGGGTAGATGGAGGTGGCCGCCGTGACGGCGACCCCGACCACGGGGTACGTCCGCCCGGCGATCGTCACCCGATCACCGGGCCCGGCTTCCAGCGCGGTCGCGAACCCCCGTTCCAGAACCAGGCCGCCGGGACGCACCCACTCGCCCGAGGTCACCACCGGCCGCTCGACGGCGGCGGGCCGCTCGTCGATGGCATGCACCACGACGGGGGACTTGACCCCGTCGCGCGCGCTGAGCTCGCCGTAGACGATCCGGTACGGCCCCCGATGCGCGACGACCCGCGGATCCTCCGTCAACGAGGCCAGAGCCGGTGCCACGGCAGGGCCGGACTCCCCGGAAAGCACCACCACGTCGGGCCCAGCGGTGGCGGCACGCGTCTGCGCGTAGAGGGAGTCGCTGACACCGGGCAGAGACACCCCCACGGCCAGCGTCGCCGTGGCCACCGCCACCGCCAGCAGGAGCAGCACCCCCTGAACGCGATGCCGCCGCAGATCCGCCCGCACCAGCCGCGCGACGAGCACGAGAGAGCTCACGGCGGTCAGCCCTCCAGCCCGATGAGGCCGCCCAGCCCGCCCAGCCACCGGCCGCCGGTGCCGGTCATGACGGTGTCGCCGACGAACATGCCGTCGCGCATGGTGATCAGCCGGTCGGCCGTGGCCGCCACGCGCTCGTCGTGGGTGACGATCACCAGCGTCTGGCCCGAGCCGCGCAGGTCCTCGAAGATGCGCAGGATGTCGTTGGTGGCGGCGCTGTCGAGGTTGCCCGTCGGCTCGTCGGCGAGGACGACGCGCGGGTCGTTGACCAGGGCGCGGGCGACGGCGACGCGCTGGCGCTGGCCGCCCGACAGCTCCGACGGCAGGTGACGGGCGCGTTCTGCGAGGCCGACCCGTTCGAGAAGGCCGGCCGCGCGGCGTCTGGCCTGCCGGGGCGAGCGGCCGGCGAGCAGCGCGGGCAGCTCGACGTTCTCGGCCGCCGACAGCTCCTCCACCAGGTGGAACGCCTGGAACACGAAGCCCACGGAGCGCCGCCGCAGCCGGGCCAGGGCCCGCTCGCTCAGCGTGTCGATGCGCCGCCCGTCCACCCACACCTCGCCCTCGGTCGGCCGTTCGAGACCGCCCAGCAGGTGCAGGAGTGTGGACTTCCCGCAGCCGCTCGGCCCCATCACGGCCAGCGACTGCCCCTCGGGCACCTCCAGGTCGACCTCGTCCACCGCGCGTACCCGGCTCTGCCCTTGGCCGTGCGTCTTCACCAGGCCGCGGGTCTGCACCGCGATCATGCGTCCTCCGTCCCGGCGCCGGGTGTCCAGGCGCGTTCGCAGACGTCGAGCCAGCGCAGGTCGGCCTGCAGCCGCAGCACGACCCCTTCGAGCAGCAGGCCGGCCCCCGACCCGGGCGGCTCGGCGAGCGCCGCCTGCTGCGCCTCGCGCAGGCGGCGCAGCAGCTCGCGGCGCTGCGCGGCGACCAGCTCCACCGGGTCGGCCAGCCGGGCCGCCGCGGCGGCGGTCAGCTTGAGATGGAACTCCGCGAGGTCGGGCTTCGGCCAGCCCACCTCGCTCAGCCAGGCGGTCACCCGCTGCTGCCCGGCCGGCGTCAGCGCGTAGACCTTGCGCTCGGGCCGGTCGGGCAGGCCGTCGGCACGCTCGCAGACGACGAGCCCCGCCTTCTCCAGGCGGGACAGCGTCACGTAGATCTGACCCCGGTTCATCGCCTCGCCGAGCGGGCCCAGGCTGCGGCGCAGCCTGGCGTGCAACTGGTAGCCGTGCGACGGCTCCTTGGCGAGCATCGCGAGCACCGCGTCCTGCATGGTCGCTCCCCTAACGGTTGGCTAATAGATAGCGGTTACCCAAGGGGAGTGTCAAAGCGGCGCACGCACCGCCGCCGCCGTCGTACGCGCGGTGAGATCACATCGGCTGGCCGGTGAGGCGGGTGGCGTCCTGGCTGGGGGGCAGGCCGTACTGGCGACGGTATTCGCGGCTGAACTGGGAGGCGCTGTCGTAGCCGACGCTGTGGGCGACGGCGGTGACGTCGCGGGGATGGGCGGCGAGCAGCAGGCGGGCCTGCTGGAGGCGGAGCTGCTTCTGGAACTGGATGGGGCTGAGCGCGGTCACGGTCTGGAAGTGCCGGTAGAACGCCGACGGGCTCATGCCGGCCGTACGAGCCAGGTCCTCGACGCGGAACGGCTCCGCGTAGTGCTCCTTGATCCACCGCACCGCCCTGGCGACGTGGCTGAGACTGCTGTCGGCCAGGCCGAGCTGGCGTACGGTGCCGCCCTGGTCGCCGGTGAGCACCCGCCACAGGATCTCGCGCTTGACCATGGGCGCCAGCACGGCCTGGTCGCCCGGCCGGTCGAGCAGGCGGACCAGGCGGGTCAGGGCGTCGAGGAGGTCGTCCGTCATGGACGCGACGGCGATGCCGGGCAGCGCGGGCTCCCGCCCCTGCGGCGGGTCGGCGTGGAGCAGCAGGTCGGCGATGGCGGACGGGTCGAGGACGAGCGCCAGCCCCACGGCGGGGTGGCCGGGGCCGATGTCCACGAAGTGGCCGGTGCAAGGGAGATCGATGGAGGCCACCAGGTAGCTGCCCGGCCGGTATTCGAGCACCCGGTCGCCCACCACGAGCCGCTTCGCCCCCTGGGCGAGCACCGCGAGCACCGTGCCCGACATGGAGGGCGAGGGCGGGCCGGGCTGCTCGATCCTGGCGATGTGCAGGCCGTCGACGGCGGTGGTCTCGTCGGGGCGGACGTGCCGGTCGAGCAGGGAGAGCAGCTCGTCGAGTCCCATCACTCCACCCTACGCCGAGCCGCCTCGCGCGCCCGTCCCGCCTGTATGTCCATATCTCCCGAAGGGTCCAGCCTTTTTTACAGAAGGGTTGACCTTGTGGAAAGTCGGCTGTTACAACGTTGGAACAGCGCGTTGACAATCGTCTTTTCGGGCGGTCCGTTACCCACCTGCGGGCGGTATCGGCCCCGGCGACCCCGACCCCCACGGCGCCGCCCCCAGACCGGGCGCCAGGCCGCCATCCGCGAGGAGAAGGACTCACGCATGACCTTGGCACTGATCCACGCCCACGGCGACCGCATCACCGTGGTGCACGAGGCGAGCGGCACGGAGCTGTTCGCCTACGTCTACCGCCCGGAGGCGGCATGGGAGGCGCCCAAGCCCTACCTGCATCCGATCAGGACGCTGTCCGGCGGCCTGGTCACCGACTACCGCCCCAACGACCACCGCTGGCACAAGGGCCTCCAGCTGACCGCCTCCCACCTGTCGGGCCAGAACCTGTGGGGCGGCAACACGTACGTGCACGGCGAGGGCTACCTGCCGCTGCCCGAGCGGGTCGGCTCGATGGCGCACGTCGCTTTCGACGACGTCCACGCCCGGGTTGACAGCGCTGTCATAGCGGAGCGCCTCACCTGGCATCCGCACGGCGGCGAGCTGTGGGCCGAGGAGGAGCGCCGCATCGAGGTGCGCGACGTGGATCCGGAGTCCGGAAGCTGGTCGCTGACCTGGACCTCGGCGGCGACCAACCGGCGTGACGAGCCGCTGCGCTTCGGCAGCCCCACCACGCACGGCCGGCCCGCCGCCGGCTACACCGGGCTGTTCTGGCGCGGGCCACGGGCGTTCCGCGGCGGCCGGGTCTTCACCGCCGAGGCGGACGGCGGCGACCTGATGGGCGTCCAGGCCCCGTGGCTGGCCTACGTCGCCGAGCACGACGGCCGCGACGGCCACGCCACGCTCGTCTTCGAGCACGCTCCCTCCAACGACCACTTGGGGGAGAAGGGCACGCACCCGGCCCACTGGTTCGTCCGCAGCGACCCGTTCGCCGCCGTCGCCCCCTCGTGGGCGTTCCACGACGAGCTGGTCCTCGACCCGGGCGAGACGCTCAGCCGCGCCTACCGCGTCGTCATCGCCGACGGCGCCTGGGACCGCGACAAGGTCGCCGCCCACCTCGCGGGGCACGCCTGGTGAGCGCGACGCCCGGCCGGCCGCTCGTCAGCCGCCGCACCTTCCTGGCCGCGGCCGCAGCGGGTCTCACCGGCTGCTCCTCGACGAGTACGACGGCGAAGCAGCAGGGCGTCACCCTCACCTTCACCTGGTGGGGCAACGACGACCGCGCCGCGCGTACCAGGGAGGCGGTCAAGCTCTTCGAGCAGGCGAACCCCGGCCTCACGGTCCGCACCTCCAACGCCGAGTTCGGCGCGTACGTCCAGAAGCTCGCCACACAGGCGGCCGGCGGCGGCATCCCGGACGTGGCCCAGCTCGACTACCGGCAGATCTCCCAGTACGCGGGCGGCGGCGCCCTCCTGCCGCTGGACCCGTTCATCAAGGACGGCACGATCAGGACGTCGGAGTTCGACCAAGGCTTCCTGCGCACCGGCACCTTCGCTGGCACCCAGTACGCCCTGCCGCAGGGCCGCGGCATCACCGGCTACGCCTACGACTCCGCCCTGTACGCCGAAGCAGGCGTCCCGGCACCCCGGCCGAGCTGGACGTGGGACGACTTCGAGGAGACCAACAAGGCGATCGCCGCACTCGGCCTGAAGGCGCCCGACGGCCGCCCGGTCAGGGGCGCCAACGACGGCGGCGGCAACGAGGACATCTTCGAGGTGTGGCTGCGCAGCAGAGGCGGGCAGCTCTACGCCGAGCAGAAGCGCATCGCCTTCACCGAGGACGACCTCACCGAGTTCTGGACCTACTTCGACCGGATGCGCAGGGAGGGCGCGATCGCCGCGGCCGAGGACACCGCGCAGGCCGGCAGCACCGAGACCAGCCCGATGATCAGGCGGCTGACGGCCGCCGACTTCACCTGGGACGCGCCGTTCCCCGGCTACGTGACGATGCTCGGCGGCTCCATCCGCTTCGCGCCGGTGCCGACGACCGGCGGGCACGCGGGCTCGTACTTCAAGCCCAGCATGCTTCTCGGCATCGGCGCGCACACCGAGCATCCCGAGGAGGCGGCCCGCCTGATCGACTTCCTGCTCAACGACCGGCGAGCGGGCGCCGCCCAGGGCTTCACCCGCTCCACCCCGCCCAACCGGCTGATCGCCGCGGATGTCGCCACCACGCTCGAGGGCCCCGAGCTGGAGACCTACCGGTACGCGCAGACCATGGAGAAGTACGGCATGGACGCGCCACCGACCGCCCCGCCGAGCGGCGACGTCGCCGTCCAGACCGCCTTCGGCCGCATCTACCAGCGCGTCATGTTCGAGATGTCCACGCCCAGGCAGGCGGCGCGCGAGTTCATCGACGAGGCGAACAGGGAGCTGCGGTCATGACCACCCTGACGACCCGCGCGCCCGCGCGCACCACGCCGTCGCAGAGCCCCCGCCGGGTGCGCGACAAGCAGTGGCCCGCCTACGTGTTCATGTCGCCGTGGATGATCGGCGCCGGCCTGCTGACGCTGCTGCCGATGGCGGTGTCGCTCTACCTGTCGTTCACCGACTACGACCTGTTCGACCCGCCGGAGTGGGTGGGCCTGCGCAACTACGCCGAGATGCTCTTCGAGGACCCGCGCTACTGGCGCTCGGTCGGCACGACCCTGCTGTACGTCGTCGTGGCCGTGCCGCTGAAGCTGGCACTCGCGCTCGGCGCGGCGCTGCTGCTGAAGAACCTCACCAGGGGCAGGGGCTTCTACCGCTCGGCCTTCTACGCGCCGTCGCTGCTCGGGGCGAGCATGTCGATCGCGCTGGTGTGGCGGGCGCTGTTCAACGACGGCGGCTCGGTGACCGACGTGCTCAAGTGGTTCGGCATCGACACCGGCGGCTGGGTCGGGAACCCGCATCTCGCGGTCTTCGCGGTGGTGCTGCTCGCGGTGTGGCAGTTCGGGGCGCCCATGGTGATCTTCCTCGCCGGGCTGCAGCAGATCTCACCCGAGCTGTACGAGGCCGCCGCCCTCGACGGCGCCGGCGCCTGGCGGCAGTTCGTCTCCGTCACCGTGCCGATGCTGTCGCCCGTCGTCTTCTTCAACCTGGTGCTGGAGATCATCCAGTCGTTCCAGGTCTTCACCCCGGCCTTCGCGATCAGCGGCGGCAAGGGCGGCCCGGCGGACTCCACCATGTTCTACACCCTCTACCTGTACGAACGCGGCTTCACCGCCTCCCACATGGGCTACGCGGCGGCGATGGCCTGGCTGCTGCTGATCGCCATCGGCGTGGTCACCCTGATCCTGTTCAGGACCTCGCGGTCCTGGGTCTTCTACGCCGACGAGGAGGGACGATGACCACCTCGCCCCTGAGCACCGGGCCCCTGAGCACCGGGCCCCTGAGCACCGGGCCCCTGACCACCGCGCCGGGCGCGGCCGTCCGGCGCGGGCTGCCGCACGTGATCGCCGCCGTCAGCCTGCTCATCCTGCTCTATCCGCTGGTCTGGCTGCTCGCCACCTCGGTGAAGCCGGCCGACGAGGTGGTGACCAGCCTCGACCTGCTGCCCAGCCACCTGGAGTGGTCGAACTACCTGACCGCCCTGGAGGGCGTGTCGGGCGTGCCGGTCAGCCGGTTGTTCGTCAACACGCTGCTGATCGCCGGCGGCTGCGTGATCGGGAACCTGCTGTCGTGCTCGCTGGCCGCCTACGCGTTCGCCCGGCTGCGGTTCAGGATGCGCAAGGTGATGTTCGGCTTCATGGTGGCGACGCTGATGCTGCCGCACCACGTCGTGCTGATCCCGCAGTACATCATCTTCAACCGGCTCGGGCTGGTGGACACGTACTGGCCGCTGATCCTGCCGAAGTTCCTCGCCACCGAGGCGTTCTTCGTCTTCCTCATCGTGCAGTTCATGCGCGGGCTGCCGCGCGAGCTGGAGGAGTCGGCGAGGATCGACGGGTGCGGGCCGTTCCGTACGTACTGGGCGATCACGCTGCCGCTGAGCCGGCCCGCGCTGATCACGACGGCCATCTTCACCTTCATCTGGTCGTGGAACGACTTCCTCACCCAGATGATCTACCTGTTCGCGCCGGAGAACTTCACGCTCACCATCGCGCTGCGCAGCTTCGTCGACCAGTCCAGCACCTCGGCGTACGGACCCATGTTCGCCATGTCGGTGATCTCGGTGCTGCCGATCGTGCTGTTCTTCTTCGTGTTCCAGCGCTACCTGGTGCAGGGCATGGCCACCTCCGGGCTGAAGGGCTGAGGGCGGGATGGCCCGCGTTCCGTCCGACAGGGCGCCCGGCGAGCCGTTCGGGCCGGGCTTCGCGCTCTTCGCCGACATGCTGCTGGCCGGGCTGCTGACCACCGTCGCGGCGCTGCCGGTGGTGACCGTGCCGGCCGCGTTCGCCGCCGCGTCCGCCGCGCTCAGGGAGTCCGCGACCGGCGGCGCGCACGTCACCGCCGCCGGGTACGCGCGGCGGCTGCGCGCCCGGCTCAGCTCCGGGACGCTCGCCGCCGGGCTGGCCCTGCCGCTGCTCGCCGGGGTGCTGCTGGTCGACCTGGCGCTCGTCCGTGCCGGGCTGCCGGGCGCCGGCGTCATGGCGACCGCGCTGGCCCTGCTCGCGCTGGGGGCGCTGACCGTCGGGCTGCGGGCGGTCGCCTCGCCGTACGGGCCGTCGGTCCGTACGGCGCTGCACCGCTCGGCCGGCGACCCGCGCGGCACGCTCCTGCTGGCCTGCGCGGTGCTGCTGGCGGTCCTGCTCGCCTGGGCGATCCCGCTGCTGGTGCCGCTGCTGCCGGGCCCGCTGGCGTTCGCCGCCGCCGTCGTGGACCTGCGTTCGGCGGGTGAGCGCGCCTGAGACCTGCGCCCCTGGTCAGGGGAGGGCGGCGAGTTTCTCGCGTACGGCGTCCGCCTGGGGCTGGCCCGACTCGGCGAGCAGGTCGAGTGCCCGGCGCCACGCGGCGCGGGCCTGTTCCCGTCCGCCGGCCGTGGCGTGCACGTCGCCCAGGTTGACGAGCGTCTGGGCGAGGAAGGAGCGGCTGTCCAGCTCCTCGAACACCGCGGCCGCCCGCCGGTAGTACGCCACCGCGTCGGAGTGCCGGCCCGCCCGGTGGTAGGCGTGGCCGATGGTGTCCCAGGTCAGCGCCTGGTTGTTGGGGTCGTCGAGCTGCTCGTACAGGGCGGCGGCCCGGCGGCAGTAACGCAGCGCCTGCTCGTACTCGCCGGTTTCCACGAGCACGTTGCCCGTCGTGTTGAGCGCCATCGCCTGCCCGATGAGGTCGTCGGCGGCCACGTACAGGCGCAGCGCCCGGGTGCCGTGGTGCAGCGCCTCGGCGTACTGGCCCTGCCGGTAGAGCAGCGCACACAGGTTGACGTGGGTGTGGGCCTGGCCGACGCGGTCGCCGAGCCGGTCGTACAGGTCGAGCGCGAGCCTGATGTGCGGCTGCGCCTCCACGTGCCGGCCCAGGTTCGAGCAGGCCATGGCGATGCCGCGGTGCGCGATGGCCTGCGCGCGTACGTCGCCGAGCCGCTCGGCGGCGGCCAGCCCGGCGCGCTGGGTGGCGCGCCACTCGTCCCAGTGGCCCTGCCGGTAGAGGAAGTCGGTGACGACCCAGACGAGCTGCCAGGCGTGCACGTCGAACGCCTCGGCGGCGGCCCGCGAGATCAGGCCGAGCAGCACGCGGTGCTCGCTCGCGTACCAGGCGAACGCCTGCTCGTAGCCGTCGAACGCGGTGACCGTCACGCCCGCCTGGCGGGGGGCGAGGGTGATGGGCTCGCGGTGCGGGTTGAGCAGGCGGGCGGCGGCGTGGCCGGTGTGCAGGTGGTGGTCGAGCAGGCGGTGCAGCGCGGCCCGCCGCTCGGCGGCGTGCGGGCGGACGAGCTCGGCGGCGTAGCTGCGCAGCAGGTCGTGCAGGCTGTAGCGGCCGGGCAGGTGCTCGGTGAGCAGGTGCGCGCTGCGCAGCTCCCCGACCAATGCGCGTAACCGTTCCCGGGTGACGCCCGCCAAGCTGGCCATCGCGGCGAGGGTGAGGTCGGGCCCGGGATGCACCGCCAGCAGCCGGAACAGGCGGGCCGTCTCGGCGCTCAGCGTCCGGTACGACCAGGAGAAGACGGCACGGGCGTCGGCCGCCGGGTCACCGGCGTCGAGCGTGTCGAGGCGGCGGCGCCGGTCGCCGAGCTGGGCGGCGACCGAGGCCAGGGTGAGCGCGTGGGTGGCGGCGTGCGCGGCCGTGATCGCCAGCGCCAGCGGCAGCCCGGCGCAGCGGGCGATGATCGCCCCGGCCGCCTCGGGCTCGGCGGCGACGCGGGCCGCGCCCAGCCGGCCGGCCAGCAGTTCCCTGGCCTCGTCGTCGCGCAGCAGGTCGAGGGTCAGCGCGGCGGCCGCCTCCGTCGCGACCAGGCCGGTCAGCGTGTTGCGGCTGGTCACCAGCACCGCGCAGGACGGGGCCGCGGGCAGCAGCGGCTTGACCTGCTCGGCCTCCAGTGCGTTGTCCAGCACGATGAGGACCCGCCTGTCCGACAGCGTCGTGCGGTAGAGGGCGGAACGCGCGGCGAGGTCGTCGGGGATCTGCCGCGGCGGTACGCCCAGCGCCTCAAGGAACATGCCTAGGGCGTCGCGCGGGTCCACGGCGTCGCCCGACGGGCAGAAGCCCTTGAGGTTCACGTAGAGCTGGCCGTCGGGGAACCGGCCGCGCGCCCGGTGCGCCCAGTGCAGCGCCAGGCACGTCTTGCCGACCCCTGCCATGCCGGAGACGACGCAGATCCGGGTGGCCGCGCCGTCCGCCTGCGGCCTCAGCAGCTGGTCCAGCTCCGCCAGCGCCTCCGTCCTGGCCGCGAACCTGGACACCCCGACGGGCAGTTGCCGTGGCACGCGCCGCCCGCCTTCGGGCTCCGCGCCGGAAGCCTCTTCGGCGGGCGGGGGAGGAGGGCCCGCCTGGGCGGCGGCGGCGAAGGCGGCCTGTTCGAGCGGGTCGAGCTGGAGCGCCTCGGCCAGCAGCCGGAGCGACCTGCTGCGGGGCCGCTCCACCGCGTCGCCCTCCAGCCGGCGGATCGTCCGTACGTTGACCCCGGTCTTGCTCGCCAGCTCCTCCTGGGTCAGCAGCGCCCTGTTGCGCCAGGCCCGGACGAGCGCTCCCAGGCTCTGACCCTCCTGAACGATCCCAGCAGACATGGTGACCCCTCGATCCATGCGCATTGCCCATAGCCCCGTGCCCCGCCGGGGTGGAGTCTACGAGACCATCCGTAACACCTAGGGGTGTCATGTCTGTTTATTTCGGAGGTGTGTCCGAAATGGCGGGATAAATGTTCTGAGCTGGGCATTGATCGTTTGATCGTGCGAAAAGCAGAGAATGTCGGCACGGTGGATCATCGCCCGGAGCCGCACGTGCGGCAGGCGGACCCCCCGTCGGCGAGAATGGCGTCACCGGCCCTTCATCTTCGCCGATGAAAGCGGCCGGCCACCAGGACGAAAACCGGTCATTCGCCGGACAGCGCATCGGGGTACGCCGCAAAGGCGGACCCCGGCGACCACGGCGTGCCCTATATGATCCGTCTTCTGCGGAGGCGGGAGTATGAACATGAATCGGGCACCGGGCATGGTGGACGTGGCACGCGAGGCAGGCGTGTCCCACGTCACCGTCTCCCGCGTGCTCAACGACCACCCCTCCGTACGCCCCGAGACCCGGGCCAGGGTCGAGGCCGCCATCGAGAAGCTCGGCTACCGGCGCAACAGCGTCGCCCGCGCGCTCAAGAGCCGCCGCTCCTCCACGATCGGCGTGGTGCTGGCCGGCGCCGAGCTGTACGAGCTGCCCAGGATGCTGCGCGGCGTGCAGAGCGCGGCCCAGCGCGCCGGCTACTGGGTGAACCTGGCGAGCTGGCAGGGCGGCAGCACCCGCGACTTCGCCGAGACGCTGCGGCGGCTCACCGACCAGGCGGTCGAGGCGGTCGCGGTGATCGGCGACCGGCCCATGGTGGTGGACGCGCTGGCCGAGATCGCCACCGACGTGCCGGTGACGGTCATCGTGTCCGGCACGGTGCCCAACCCCGACCTCGGTTTCGTCGAGCTGGACCAGGAGCTGGGGGCGCGGCTGGCCGTACGCCACCTGCTGAGGCTGGGACATCGCCGCATCGCCTACCTCACGGGCGCGCTGCGCACCTACGACGCGCGGGCCCGGGTGGACGGCTGGCGGGCCGCGCTGGCGGAGGTGCCGGAGGCCCAGGGCGAGCTGTTCGAGGGCGACTTCACCGGCAACAGCGGCTACCGGCTGGCCACCTACCTCGTGACCCGGCACGAGGCCGAGCCGCCGACCGCGATCTTCACCGGCAACGACCAGATGGCCATGGGGGTGCTGGCGGCCTTCGCCGAGCTGGGCGTGCGGGTGCCGCAGGACGTCTCGCTCGTCGGCTTCGACGACATACCGGGAGCCGCGTACCTGGTGCCCGCGCTGACCACCGTCCGTCAGGACTTCCTCGGGCTCGGCGAGCGCTGCGTCGAGCAGTTGCTGGGACGGATCAAGGGCGACGCGCCCGCGACCGAGCGCATCCCGCCCGAGCTGGTGGTCCGCCGCAGCACCGCCCCGCCCAGGGATCAGGCCGGCTCGTAGTCGAACCAGCCGAACCTCACCCGCCCGCCGCCGGAGGCATAAAGGCCCAGGTAGACGCCGACGAACCCGCCGGCGCGCTCGGTGCTGAGGAGGGCGCGCCCGACCGTGCCGAGCGCGGTGGAGCCGACGCGGAAGGTGTAGCCGGTCTCGTCGCCCTCCACCTCCAGCACGACCTCCCCGTGCACCGGCGCGGCGGCCACGCGGGTGGGGACGCCCGACTCGCGTACGGTCAGCACCGCCTCGCCGTCGATGAGCGCGAGCGTCGCGTGCTGGTCCTGGTTCTGGAAGACCGCCAGCCCCGCCTCGGCGCCCGTGAAGGTGAGGCTGGTGCGGGCGCGGAACCGTACGTGCTGCTGCCGCCGCCCGACGAACGCCGGCACGCCCAGGGTCGAGAGCGGCTCAGGACCGGCCTCGATCTCCAGCCCGTCGCCCGTCAGGTGATCCACCGGGCCGCGCAGGCTGTTCCACTCCGGCCCGAGCACCGGCCCGTCGAAGTGCTCCCGCCCGGCCGGGGGCTCGTCCTCGGGGAGGGCGGCGGCGATCGAGGGGAGGCGTTCGTCCAGGCGGACCCCGCCTGACTCAGGGGCGAAGACCGGCCCGGCGGGCGTCCAGGTGACGGGCACCAGGAAGGTCTCGCGGCCCAGCGTGTGGGTGCCGTCGATGGGGCGGACGCCCAGCGTCACCGCCCACGTCTCGCCGTCGGGCGTGTCCACCAGGTCGGCGTGCCCCACGTTGTGCACCGGCTCGCCGGGGCCCCGGTGCCGGTGGGTGAGCAGGGGGCTGCGCGGGTCGGTGACGTACGGGCCGGTGACGGTTTCCGCGCGGGCGGCGGTGACGCTGTGGTTGCGCTCGGTGCCGCCCTCGGCCGCGATCAGGTGGTACGTCCCGTCCCGCTTGTACAGGTGCGGCGCCTCCACCCACGCCCCTCGTACGGCGCCGTGCCACAGCACGTGGGCCGGCCCCACGAGCTTCAGCCGCTCGAGATCCAGCTCCCGCATCCACAACTCGCCCGGCCCGACGTCACCGGCGGCGTCCCGGCAGGCGGTGAACCAGCAGCGGCCGTCGTCGTCAAAGAACAGCGAGGGGTCGATGCCCTCGGCCTCCAGCGGCACCGGGTCCGACCACGGCCCGGCCGGGTCGTCGGCGGTGGCGACGAAGGTGATCCGGCCGCGCCGCCGCACGGCGAGCGTGGACACGACGTAGAAGCGGCCCTCGTGGTGGCGGATGGTCGGCGCCCACAGCCCGTCGGAGACGTCGAGCCCCTCCAGCGGCAGCAGGCCCGGCCGGTCCACCACGTGGCCGAGCTGCCGCCATCGCACCAGGTCACGGCTGTGGAAGACGGGCAATCCAGGGAAGTACGCGAACGACGAGGTGACCAGGTAGAAGTCGGCCCCGACCCGGCAGATCGACGGGTCCGGATGGCAGCCGGGCAGGACGGGGTTGCGAAAGGTGGGCACGGGGGCGGGCTCCGGTGGCGTGTTACAAAAAAGGGCTTGACAGAATGACAACGTTAACATCAGGTTAGAAACCCCACGCAAGACCCGGCCCCCCGCCGGAGAGCACCTGTCCGAGGAGACCGCCATGACCCCACACTCCCTGCCCTCGCGCCGCAGGCGCAGGACGCTTCTGGGCGCCGCCGCACTGGTCGCGGCCCTGACGGCGTCGCTGGCCGCATGCGGTTCGAACGAGCCGGAATCCTCGGGCACGGCGGCGAGCGCGGACGGCCCGATCACGCTGCAGTTCTGGACCTGGAGCCTCAAGGGCAGCGACCCCGGCGCGCAGGCGATCGTGGACAAGTACCACGAGCTCAACCCCAACGTCACGGTCAAGCTCTCGGAGGTGGGCGGCACGTCCGACACCGCCGCCAAGCTGCTGGCCGCCGACCAGGCGGGCGACACCCCCGACGTGGTGCAGATCGAGTACCGCGGAGTGCCCGCGCTGGTCGTGGCGGGCGCCGTCAAGGACATCACCGCCGACGTGGCGTCCGTCAAGGCGAACGTCGACCCGAACATCTGGGCCCAGACCACCTTCAACAACCAGGTGTACGGCGTCCCCCAGGACATCGGCCCGATGGTGCTCACCTACCGCAAGGACCTGTTCGACAAGTTCGGCGTGAAGGTCCCCACCACGTGGGCCGAGTACGCCGACGCCGCCGAGAAGATCCACAAGAAGGACCCCGAGGCCTACATCGCCAGCTTCGCGGCCAGCCAGCTCGAGTTCTTCGCCGCGCAGGCCGCCCAGGCCGGCGCGCAGTGGTGGAGCACCGACGGCAACAGCTGGAAGGTCGGCATCGCGAGCGAGCCGTCGCTGAAGACCGCCGACTTCTGGCAGGACCTCGTCGAGCGCGACCTGGTCAAGGTGGAGCCGCTGCTCACGCCGGAGTGGAACGCCCAGGTCAACAAGGGCAAGATCCTCAGCTGGGCGGCCGCGGCCTGGGCGCCGAGCGTGCTCTACACGGTCGCGCCCGACACCGCGGGCAAGTGGGAGTCGGCGCCGCTGCCGCAGTGGACGAAGGGCGACCCGGCCGTGCCGTTCCTCGGCGGGTCGGCGTTCCTGGTGCCGGAGAAGTCGAAGCACGCCGCCGAGGCGGCGAAGTTCGCGGCCTGGCTGGGCGCCTCGGACGAGGGCTCGAAGCTGCTGCTCGGCCTCGACCTCTTCCCCGGCGGCAACGCCGGCCGGCAGGCCACGCTCGGGCACGAGCCGCCTAAGCTGATGCCGCAGCAGAAGGACTTCTACCAGGTCACCGACCAGGTGATCAAGAACACCACGATCCCGGTCACCTGGGGGCCGAACGTCAACGTGGCTCAGAGCGCCTTCGGCGACGCGCTCAACAAGGCCGCGCTGGCCAAGTCCTCCTTCCGGGAGGTGTACCAGGCCACGCAGCAGGCGGTGGTCGCCGATCTGCAGAAGTCCGGTTACACCGTCACCCAGTAAGACGCGCGGGGCCCGCCCAGGGCCCCCGCTCGATCCCACTCTGGACGTCTCATGCCCGCCTCCTCCGCCGGCCGCCGCACCCGCCTGCGCGCCGTCGCCACCCCATGGCTGTTCGCCTCGCCGGCGATCGTGCTGTTCACGCTGTTCATGGTCATCCCGATCGGTTACGCGATCTACCTGAGCTTCCGCGGCTTCCGCGTCGAAGGCGGCGGGGCGTTCGGGCGGCGCGTGCAGACCTTCGTCGGGCTGGACAACTACACCGCCGCGCTCAGCGACCCCGAGTACGCCGCCGGGCTCGGCCGCGTGCTGCTGTACGGGGTGATCTCCATCCCGAGCGTGCTCGGCCTGGCCCTGCTGTTCGCGCTGCTGCTCGACACCCCGAGGGTGCGGGCGCGCGGCTTCGCGCGTACGGCGATCTTCCTGCCGTACGCGGTGCCCGGCGTGATCGCCAGCCTGCTGTGGGGCTTCCTCTACCTGCCCAGCACGAGCCCGGTCACCTACATCGCCCGCGAGCTGAACGCGGGGCCGCTGGACTTCTTCGGCTTCCCCGCCCTCTACTTCTCGCTGGCCAACATCGCGCTCTGGTCGGGCGTCGGCTTCAACATGATCATCATCTTCACGTCGCTGCGCGCCATCCCCACCTCGGTCTACGAGGCGGCCCGCATCGACGGGGCCAGCGAACTGCAGATCGCCTGGCGGATCAAGATCCCGCTGGTGGCGCCCGCGCTCGTGCTCACCGGCCTGTTCTCGGTGATCGGCACCCTCCAGCTCTACAGCGAGCCGGCCACGCTACGGCCGATGACGACCACGATCAGCTGGACGTGGGTGCCGCTGATGAAGATCTACCAAGAGGCGTTCGCGAACGACAACCTGGGCGGGGCCGCCGCCGCGTCCGTGGTGCTGGCCGTCGGCATCCTCGCCATCTCGCTGCTGTTGCTGCGCTTCTTCCAGCGCCGGACCTTCGGAGACAACGCATGACCGCCGTCACGAGCACCGGCGACCGCCAGTTCGGCCGGCGGCGCGGGGTGCAGCGGCGCAGGCCGCGGCTGGCGCTGGTCGTGCTGCTGCTCGGCGCGCTCTACTGCCTGACCCCCGTCGCCTGGGTGGTGCTGGCCTCGTCGAAGACCTCGCGTGAGCTGTTCACCACGTTCTCGTTCGCGCCGGGCACCGGGCTGATCGACAACCTGATCGACCTCAGCACGTACGGGGGCGGCCAGTTCTGGAAGTGGGGCCTCAACTCGCTCATCTACGCGGGGCTCGGCGCGGTGCTGTCGACCCTGGTGGCGGCGATGGCCGGTTACGCCCTGGCGAAGTTCCGCTTCCGCGGCCGGCAGGTGCTGTTCTCGGCGATCCTGGCCGGCGTGCTGGTGCCCGGCGTGGTGCTGGCGGTGCCGCAGTATCTGCTGCTGGCCGCCGTCGGCCTGGCGGGGACGCACTGGTCGGTGCTGCTGCCGGTGATCATCAACCCGTTCGGCATCTTCCTGTGCCGGGTGTTCGCGGTGGCATCGGTGCCGGAGAGCACGCTGGAGGCGGCCCGCCTGGACGGCGCCGGCGAGCTGCGGATCTTCGTCACGATCGTGCTGCCGATGATGATCCAGGGCCTGGTGACGGTGTTCCTGCTGCAGTTCGTCGGCATCTGGAACAACTTCCTGCTGCCCTTCATCATGCTCTCCGACCAGGACAAATACCCGATCACGCTGGGCCTGTACACGTTCCTCGGCAAGGGCGCGGGCGACGGCGACCTCTACTCGCTGGTCATCACCGGCTCCGCCGTCGCGGTCATCCCGCTGATCATCCTCCTGCTGGTCCTGCAGCGCTTCTGGCGCGCGGACCTGCTCGCCGGCGGCCTGAAAGGTTGATGGGCATGAAGTTCACCGACGGGCTCTGGCAGCTGCGTCCCGGCGTCACCGCGCTGTACGCGGCCGAGGCCTACGACATCGACACCGGCGCCGACGCGATCACCGTGACCGCGCCCACCACCGTCATCACCCGGCGCGGCGACACCCTCAACCGCCCGGTGCTGACCCTGCGGCTGTCGTCACCGCTGGAGAACGTGATCCGCGTCCGCATCGACCACCACAGGGGCGGCGGCGAGCAGCGCGGCTTCGACCTGCCGGGCGACGGCCCGGCCAAGGCCGACGGCACGACGCTCACCAGCGGCGCGCTCAGCGCCACCGTTACGCCCGGCGCCCCCTGGAACCTGGCCTTCCACGCCGACGACCGGCCGCTCACCACGAGCGGGCACAAGTCGATCGGCTACTTCCAGCTCGCCGCCGACGCCCAGACCGACCCGGGGCCGGTCGGCAAGCCCAGGACGGGGCCGTCCGCCCACCTCGCCCAGCAGCTCTCGCTCGGCGTCGGCGAGGTGGTCTACGGGCTCGGCGAGCGCTTCGGGCCGCTGGCGAAGAACGGGCAGACGGTCGACATCTGGAACGCCGACGGGGGCACATCCTCCGAGCAGGCGTACAAGAACGTGCCGTTCTACCTCACCAACCGCGGCTACGGCGTCTTCGTCAACCACCCGGGGCACGTGTCGTACGAGGTGGGGTCGGAGGTGGTGCAGCGGGTGCAGTTCTCCGTCGAGGACGAGAGCCTGGAGTACTTCGTCATCTACGGGCCCACCCCCAAGCAGATCATCGAACGCTACACCGCGCTCACCGGCCGCCCCGCCCGGCTGCCCGCCTGGTCGTACGGGCTGTGGCTGTCCACCTCGTTCACCACCGACTACGACGAGCGGACCGTCACCTCCTTCATCGACGGCATGGCCGAGCGTGACCTGCCGCTGTCGGTCTTCCACTTCGACTGCTTCTGGATGCGCGAGTTCAACTGGTGCGACTTCGCCTGGGACCCGCGCGTCTTCCCCGACCCCGAGGGCATGCTGGCCCGGCTGCACGCCAAGGGCCTGCGGGTCTGCGTGTGGATCAACCCGTACATCGGGCAGCGCTCGCCGCTGTTCGCCGAGGCCGCCGAGCGGGGCTACCTGCTGCGGCGGCCGGACGGCGGCGTCTGGCAGTGGGACATGTGGCAGGCCGGCATGGGGCTGGTCGACTTCAGCAACCCCGACGCGACGCGGTGGTTCCAGTCGAAGCTGCGCGGCCTGCTCGACCAGGGCGTGGACGCGTTCAAGACCGACTTCGGCGAGCGCATCCCGCTCGACGTCGTCTACCACGACGGCTCCGCGCCCGAGCGCATGCACAACCTCTACACCCAGCTCTACAACGAGGCCGTGTTCGAGGTGCTGGAGGAGCGGCGCGGGCGGGGCGAGGCGGTGCTGTTCGCCCGCTCGGCCACGGCCGGCGGGCAGCGGCTGCCCGTCCACTGGGGCGGCGACTCCGGTTCCTCGTACGAGTCCATGGCCGAGAGCCTGCGAGGCGGCCTGTCGCTGGCGTTCTCCGGCTTCTCGTTCTGGAGCCACGACATCGGCGGCTTCGAGGGCACGCCCGACCCCGGCGTGTTCAAGCGGTGGGTGGCCTTCGGGCTGATGTCATCCCACTCGCGGCTGCACGGCTCGTCGTCCTACCGGGTGCCGTGGGCGTTCGACGAGGAGGCGGTCGAGGTCACCCGGCTGTTCACCAAGCTCAAGCTGCGCCTGATGCCGTACCTGTACCAGGCGGGCGTCGAGGCGCACGAGAGCGGCACGCCGGTGATGCGGCCGATGGCGATGGAGTTCCCCGGCGACCGCACCGTCGCCCACCTCGACGCCCAGTACATGCTCGGCCCCGACCTGCTCGTCGCGCCCGTCTTCACCCCTGACGGGACGGTGGAGTTCTACCTGCCCGACGGCACGTGGACGAACTACCTGACGGGGGAGCGGGTCGAGGGCGGGCGCTGGCGTACCGAGCGGCACGGCTTCACCTCGATGCCGATCTACGTCCGCGAGGGCGCGGTGCTGCCCGTCGGCGCCAGGGACGACCGACCCGACTACGCCTACCTCGACGGGCTCACCCTGCGCGTCTACCCCGGGCCCGACGGCGAGACCACGCTCACCGTCACCGACCCCGCGACCGGCACGCCGGCCCGCTTCACGGTCACCCGGTCGGGCGGCGAGGTGTCGGTCACCTCCACGGCCCCCTCAGGCTGGCGTCACGAGCCCGCCTGAGCGATCGGGCAGTGCGTGCCCCGGTAGATCGTGGGCATGCAGCGGTTGCAGTGGATGCAGGTGGAGGTGACGCCCGGGTCCTGCCTGATGCGGTCGATGAGGCCGGGCTCCTTGAGCAGGGACCGGCCCATGGCCACGAAGTCGAAGCCCTCGGCCATGGCCCGGTTCATGGTCTCCAGGCCGGTGACGCCGCCCAGCAGGACCAGCGGCAGGTGCAGGGCGCGGCGGAAGGCGCGGGCCTGGTCCAGGAGATAGAGGTCCTCGTACGGATATGTCCGCAGGAATCGCCCGCCCATGGCGCGGACGCCCCACCGCTGCGGCGGCCGGAACGCCGCGGCGAACTCCTTGACCGGCGCGTCGCCGCGGAACAGGTACATGGGGTTGAGCAGCGAGCTGCCCGCCGTCAGCTCCAGCGCGTCCAGGCTGCCGTCCGCCTCCAGCCAGGCGGCGACCTGCAGGCTCTCCTCGGGGCGCAGCCCGCCGCGGACGCCGTCGTCCATGTTGAGCTTGGCCAGGATCGCCAGCCGGCCGCCCACCGCCTCGCGGACGGCGCGGCAGATCTCGCGGGCCAGGCGGGCTCGCTTTGACAGCTCGCCCCCGTACGCGTCGTCGCGGCGGTTGAGTCTCGGGCTGAGGAAGGCGCTGGCCAGGTAGTTGTGCCCGAGGTGGATCTCCACGGCGTCGAACCCCGACTCGGCGGCGACGCGAGCGGCATCGCCGTGGGCCCGCACGATGCGTTCGAGGTCCTCCCGGGTGGCGGCCCTGGTCATGCTCATGCCGAGCAGGTTCGGCCGCCTGCTGGGCGCCAGCGCGGGAAGCCTGGTGGAGGCCGGGTTGGCCACCGGGCCCGCGTGCCCGAGCTGGGCGGAGACGGCGGCGCCCGCGCCGTGCACGGCGTCGGCCAGCCGCCGCAGCCCGGGGATCGCCTCGGGCCGCATCCAGAGCTGCCGCCGCTCGGTCCTGCCCTCGGGGCTCACCGCGCAGTACGCCACCGTGGTCATCGCCACGCCGCCCTCGGCGAACGCGCGATGGAAGTCGATGAGCGCGTCCGACACGAGCGCCTGCGGCGTGCGGCCCTCGAACGTCGCCGCCTTGATGATCCTGTTGCGTAATCGCAGCGGCCCGAGCCTGGCGGGCGCGAACACCTCGTTCATGCCGCCCACTCTCGCCAAGCAAGCGCTTGGACGCAAGCGTACCGCCTCCCACCTGGGCGTTCGCTGCTCGACGCGCGGGGTAGCCGTAGCCGCATGACCACTCCTGATGAGAACGCGGCGAAAACCGACACTGAGCCGCTGCTGGACGCGGCCCAGGAAGACGAGCGGAACGCCCGCGAGCCCGCGGACGAGCCCAGGCACGCCGGCCAGGTGGCGATGGAGGAGGCCCTGCGCCAGTCCGGCCAGACGGCCGAGGACCTCACCTCCGGCACGGAGGACGGCGAGCCGGCGGAGTGAGGCGGCCCCGCGCTCCTGGCGGCCCGCGCTTCGCCTGGCGGGGCGCGGGCCGCGTTACTGCGGAGACCTTGGGGGCAGCGGGCGACATGAGGGAGTTGAGATGAGTCATCACGTACCAGAGCACGATCCTCGTTCGCGGTTCGAGGACGAAGGCATACCGGATCTCCAGGACGGCACGCCGCAGCAGCAGTGGGCGGTCGATCCGCAGGAGGCGCCCCTGCCCGCCGACGAGCCGGTGGCCGTGGAGGAGTTCGGCACCACCGACGACGAGCAGATCCAGGGCGAGTCGCTGTCCGGGCGGCTGGATCGGGAGGTGCCCGAGGACAAGCCCCAGTTCGGGGTGGAGGAGGGCGCGACCGCCGGGCACCGGGACGGTGACGACTTCGACGCGCCCGCCGTGGACCGGGTGACCGAGGAGGGCGGCCTCGGCGTCGGCTCCGACCTCGACACCCGCCGCGAGCGGGACAGCGGCATCGACCCCGTGCCGGGCGCGCAGCCGGAGGAGCCGTCCGGGCAGGTGTGGGACGAGCCGCGGCCCGCCGGTCGCCTCGTCGCCTCCGACGAGGGCGCACACGGGGACGACGAGCCCGACGAGATCGCCACCGAGGTCGGCCCCGACGGCGGCGGCTTCACCGCCGAGGAGGCCGCCATGCACATCGAGCCGGAGTGAGGGGAGGACCATGGCGAGCAAGGACGACGACGACAAGCGCCGGGAGCAGGACAAAGGCACGACGTTCGACCCCGACCTGCACAACATGGGCGGCGACGTGGGGCCCGCCGGCATCCCCGGCTCCGACGACTCCGGGTACGCCGAGCCCATGGGATACGTCACGGGCCGCGACGACGAATGGTCGGTGACGGCGGGGTCGGGCGAGAAGTCGGTCGCGGCCCGTACGGACGAGATCGAGGACCACGTCGCCACCTACGGCCCGAGCCCGCACCCGATGCCGGAGGACCGGCGCGAGCAGCGGGGCGAACCGGGCGACCCGGGTTTCCGCGTGCAGGGGCCGGTGGACGAGTCGGAACACGGCCTCATCGTGGACGACGAGGGCGAACCCCCGTCGGAGCCGGAGGGCGCGCTGCGCGGCGGCGAACACATCAGCGCCGACGTCGACTGGGTGGCCTCGGACGAGGAGGACGACCCGGACGGCGGCTCCGGCCGCACGGGCGCCGACGACGGCGGCTACCTCCCCGGTGAAGGCACCGGCCGCCCCTACTGACGCACCGCGACGGCGCGGGCCATGGCGCGGCCCCGGCCGGTGGTGTGCGCGTTCAGCGGTGGGGGTGCAGATGGGCGGAGAGCCAGTCCGTGACCCTGGTGACGTAGCTGACGCGGTTGGCGATGCGGCGGATCTCGTGGCCCTCGTCGTCGAAGACCAGCGACTCGCAGGGCAGGCCGAGTGCGGCGGCCGCGGCGATCACCTGCTCGGCCTCGTACAGCGGGACGTTGGTGTCCTGGGCCCCGTGCACCACCAGCAGGGGAGCGGTGAGGCGGTCGAGGGCGCGCAGGGGTGACAGGGCGCGCAGCAGGTGGCGGTCGGTGTCCGGGTGGCCGTACTCGCCGACCGCCGCCGCGGCGATCCACGGTTCGGTACGGGCGTAGAAGGTCTCGAAGTCGGCGATGCCGCTCACGGTCACGCCGGCCCGGAACAGGCCAGGATGGGTGACGAGCGTGGCCAGCGTCAGGTAGCCGCCGTACGACCAGCCCATGCAGGCCAGCCTCGACGGGTCACCGGCGCCGATGCGGGCCAGCTCGGCCGCGCAGTCGGCGACGTCGTCGATGGCGCGGAAGCGCAGCTCGCGGTCGTCGGCCTGGCGGAAGGCCCGCCCGTACCCGCCTGAACCGCGCACGTTCGGGGCGAACACCCCGATCCCGGCGGCCAGCAGGCTCTGGTAGAGCGGGTTGAAGGCGGGCCGCTCCTGGTCCTCGGGCCCGCCGTGCAGGAACAGTACGTACGGCGCGGGCCCCTGCGCGTGCGGCGGCCGATAGAGCCAGGCGGCGAGCTCCAGCCCGTCGCGCGCCGGGAAGCGCACCAGCTCGGCGCCGGCCGCCGTGGGCAGCCGCCCCGCGCCGGCGGCGTAGCGGTAACGGCCCTGGTCGAGGTCGCAGAGCACGACGTGCGACGGCTCCTGCGGGCACTCGGCGGCGAGCGCGGCCAGGGCGCCGTCCCAGCCGATGCGGGCGGAGGTGACCACGTCGGCCGGCGGGGGCGGGAGGTGCCGGAGCCGGCCGCGTTCGAGGTCCATGACGTCCAGCTCGGAACGGCCGTGCGCGTTCCACACGAGCAGCGCGCGGCGCCCGTCGGCGCTCAGTGCGAACCGGTCCAGCTCGGCGTCCCGCCGCTCGGCCAGCACCACGGCCTCGGCCCCCTGGTGCACGGCGAGCAGCGCGGCCCGGTCGCGGCCGGCGTCCGACACCAGGTACGCGGTCCTGCCGTCGGGGGAGAGCGCCCCGTCGTCGGTGGAGCCGGGCAGACCGGGCAGCAGGAGCCGCTCGCCGCTCGGTTCGTGCCCGCCGAGCGCCTCGGAGCGCAGGTCCACCACGTACATCCGGCGGCGGCCCCGCGGCCCGCGCCGCAGCAGCATCCTGGCGTGGTCGCGGCTGATCGCCACGGGCCGCAGCAGCGGACCCGCCGCGATGATCTGCCGCCCGCCGGTGACGGCGTCCACGAGCACGGCCCTCGACACGCCGTCCGCCGACGTCTCGGTGACGAGGACCGTCTCTCCGCGCGCGGTCCAGCGCACCAGCGACGCCGACCCGCCGTCGGGCGCGGCGAGCAGCCGCAGGTCGCCGCCGTGCGGCTGAACGGTCCACACCTGCGTGTGCTCGCCGCCGCCCGGCGCGACGAGCACGGCGAGATGTGCCCCGGTCGGCGCCCAGCTGACGTCCACCACCGGCTGCGGCCCCGTGTCCACGACCCACTCCTCGCCCGTCCCGAGCAGCGGCCTGATCCACACGCGCGGCGATCCGTCGTGGTCGCTGACGAAGGCGACCGCACTGTTGTCGGGCGCCAGAGCGGGCGCCAGGCAGCTCCACGCGGTCAGCCCGGACACCCCTGGCACGTACGACGGCCCGCCGAGCAGGAACCCGTCCGGATGCGGATGCTCCTGCCAAGCCAGGTGGTCCAGGCGGGGGAGCGCGAACGGGTACACCGGCCCGGCCCCGCCCACGGGCGGGCGGGGTTCGCCGGCGGGGCGGGTCATCACAGCCCGTGCGTCTGCAGCCACAGCTCCAGCAGGCCGAGCTGCCACAACGTGTTCACGCCCGTCGGCGTCCTGTCCCGTTCCGGGTCGGCGAGCAGCCGGTCCACGTAGTCGCGGCGGAACAGCTCACGCTCGCGCGCCGCCCGGCTGGTCAGCACGTCACGCACGAGGTCGAGCAGCGCCCCGTCCACGTGCCGGATCGCCGGTACGGGAAAGTACCCCTTCGGCCGGTCGATGACCTCGGCGGGCAGCAGCCGCCGGGCGGCGTCCTTGAGCACGCCCTTGCCGCCGTGGGCCAGCTTCAGCTCGGCGGGGCAGGCCGCGGCCAGCTCCACCAGCTCGTGGTCGAGGAACGGGGTGCGCGCCTCCAATCCGTGCGCCATCGTCATGTTGTCCACCCGTTTGACCGGGTCGTCCACCAGCATGGCGGTGGTCTCCAGGCGCAGCACGGCGTCCAGTGCGGTGTCCGCCCCGGGCCGGGCCAGATGCTCGCGCACGAAGTCGCCGCTGGCGTCGTGGCCGAGCAGGCGTTCCTTGGGCAGGATCGCGGCCAGCCCGTCGTGCGGCCGGTCGAAGAACGCGCGCGCGTAGACGTCCGCGGCCTGCTCGCGGGGCACGTCGGCCAGCGGCGGGAACCAGCGGTAACCGGCGAACACCTCGTCGGCCCCCTGCCCCGACTGCACCACTTTGACGTGCTCGGCGACCTCCTGCGCCAGCAGGTAGAAGGCGACGCAGTCGTGGCTGACCATCGGCTCGCTCATCGCCCGCACCGCGCCGTGCAGCCCGTCGAGCAGCCGCTCGTCCGGGATGCGGATGCGGTGGTGGTCGGTGCCGAAGCGGCGGGCGACCAGGTCGGAGTACGCGAACTCGTCGCCCCGCTCGCCGCCCGCCGCCTCGAAGCCGATGCTGAACGTGACCGGCGGCTCGTGCTCCTCCTCGGCCAGCAGCGCCACGATGAGGCTGGAGTCCAGGCCGCCGGAGAGCAGCACGCCGACGGGCACGTCCGCGACCGTCCTCCTGCGTACGGCGGCGCGCAGCGCGTCCATGACGGCGTCCCGCCACTCGCGGCCGTTCAGCCCGGCCGCCTCCGGGAGCGCGCCGCGGGTGTGGGGCGGGTCCCAGTAGCGGTGGTCGGTGCGGGCGCCGTCCGCCTCGATCACCCGTACGGTCGCCGCCGGCAGCTTGCGCACCCCCGCGAGGATCGTGCGCTCGCCGGGCACCAGCGCGTGGAAGGTCATGTAGTGGTGCAGCGCCACCGGGTCGATGGCGGTGTCCACGCCGCCCGCCGCCAGCAGGGCGGGCAGCGACGAGGCGAAGCGCAGCCGGCGGCCGTCCTCGGCGAGGTACATCGGCTTGATGCCGAGCCGGTCGCGGCCCAGGATCAGCCGGCCGGTGGCGCGTTCGTACACGGCGAAGGCGAACATGCCCTTGAACCGTTCGACGCAGCGCGGACCCCACCGGTGGAACGCCTTCATCAGCACCTCCGTGTCGGAGGTGGAGGAGAAGCGGTAACCGGCGCCGCGCAGCTCGTGCCGCAGCTCGGCGTAGTTGTACAGGCAGCCGTTGAACACCACCGCCAGCCCCAGCTCGACGTCCACCATCGGCTGGGCGCCCTTGTCCGACAGGTCGATGATCTTCAACCGCCGGTGGCCCAGCGCGACGGGGCCGCGCGACCACAGGCCGGAGCCGTCGGGGCCGCGCGCGTCCATCGTCTCCGTCATCCGCCCGACGGCTTTGATGTCGGCCTCTTCACCGTCGAAGCGCAGCTCTCCGCTCAATCCGCACATGGCACGCTCACGACGCCGACCGGTACGCGGGCGGATCGCCTGGACGATCCCACCCGTACGCCCTGGTCTCGGCCAGCAGCAGGTCCACCACGTCGGTCAGCCGCCCTCGCCTGGCGAACGCGCGCCGCTGCCGCTCCGCGGACGTCCCCCTGGCCAGCGCCTCCTTGAGCAGCACGGATACGAGCTCCGCGTCGCCCGCCTCCTCCAGTTGCGGCCGCAGGCCCTCGACCAGCCGCCTGATCACGACCGGCGCCGGGCGGGGCACGCCGCTCACCGGGTCGATCAGCTCGCCCTCCAGCCCCGAGCGGGCCGCCTGCCAGGAGGCCGCGCGTACGGCGGCGAGCTGCACGGTGCGCTCCACGCCCTGGCGGATCTCCTGCAGCTCCCTCGCGACCATCGCGCGGAACAGGCCGGCGATCAGCACGATGTCCTCGACGCGCGGGCAGGAGTCGCAGATGCGCAGCTCGACCGTGGGCACGTGCTGCGAGGGACGGATGTCGGAGTAGATCATCCCGGGGTCGGTGATGACGCCGGTGCGGATCAGCTCCTTGATCATCTCGTCGTACTCGGCGGCGGAGTCGTACTTGTCGATCGGGCCCGCCGTGGGCCAGCGCTGCCAGATCAGGCTGCGGTAGCTGGCGTACCCCGTGTCCTCGCCGTCCCAGTACGGCGAGCTGGCCGACAGCGCCAGCAGCGGCGGCACCCACGGCGTCAGCCGGTGCGCCACCGCGACGGCCAGATCGGGGTCGCGCACCTGGGCGTGCACATGCGTGCCGCAGATGAGCTGGTCCCTGGTGAGCTGCTGGTAGTCGCTCAGCATCTGCTCGTAGCGGGGCTCCTGCGACACCTTCTGCTCGCGTCTTTCGACCAGCGGCGCGCTGCCGGCCGCGACGATGCCCAGCTCCACCGCGTCGGCCTGCTCGACCAGCCCCCGGCGCAGCTCCCCGAGGTCGCGCGCCAGGTCGTCCAGCTTCATGAACGGCGCGCTGTTGGACTCCACCGTCGAACGTTGCAGCTCACGCGCGTAGCTCTCCGGAGGCAGCGAATCCAGCAGGAGGTCGGCTCGCGCGGCCAGGCGGCGGGTGGAGAGGTCGACGACGTGGAACTCCTCCTCCACCCCCACCCGAATCGCTTCCTCGTCTCCCTCCACGACCATCACCCCTTGTTCAGTGGAATCCTGTGGACCTCTCCACTCCCCACAGAAAGGGCAAATGCACCTAATTCCCCGAGGTCAAAGCTCACGGACTACCCGTCCGCGCCCGGGGCAGGGGAACCGGATGCGACCCCCGCCGTCACCCCGCGTGCGCCGTCCGGTGATGTACCACCGGTGGACGCGGATGACGTTCCTGCACTGGCGCTACCACCCGGACCAGGTGCAGGCACGGCTCCCCGCGGGGCTGGCGGCCGAGACGTTCGACGGGTCGGCGTGGGTGGGGCTGACGCCGTTCCTCATGCGCGACGTACGGCTCCCCGGCCTGCCCGCGCTGCCCTGGCTGTCCGCGTTCCCCGAGACGAACCTGCGGACGTACGTACGCGACGAGCGCGGCCGTACCGGCATCTGGTTCCTGTCCCTGGACGCCGGCCGCCTGGCCGCCGCGCTCGGTGGGCGTGGTGGCTACGGGTTGCCCTACGCCTGGTCGGACATGTCGGTCGAGACCCGCGACGGCCGCACCCGCTACCGGTGCCGCCGGCGGCTGCCCGGCCCGTACGGCGCCCGCTGCGACGTGGACGTGACGCTCGGCGTGCCGCTGCGGGAACGCGAGCGGGACGACCTGGCGCACTTCCTGACCGCCAGGTTCCGGCTGTTCAGCCTTGTGGCGGGCCGCCTGGTCACGGCCGAGGTGGAGCACCCGCCCTGGCCCCTGCACCATGCTCGGCTCGACGGCCTGGACCAGGACCTCGTACGCGCCGCCGGTCTGCCCGCTGCCGAGGGGCCGCCGCTGGTGCACGGCTCACCGGGCGTCCCGGTGCGGGTCGGCCTGTGGGGCCGGTGAGGGTCCGGTGGGCGCTGGTGGGTCGCCGGTCCTGCGGGCGACGACGCTGATCATGCCGTTGGGCTCCAGGTACGCGCATTCGACCTCGGAGATGTCCTGGAGGCCGTGCAGCCGCAGCTGGCTGAGCACCTCTTCCCTGGTCATGAACTCGCGGCGCATGACCCGGTGGTCCAGCCGCCCGTCGGCGATGAGCGGCCGGGGGCGGGCCTTCAGCAGCCGGGCCGCGAGCGGCCAGCGGTAGGCGATCGCGTCCACGGCGATGCTCCACAGCAGGATCGTCGCCACCAGCAGCAGCCCGTCGGCGATCGACTCCGAGCCGCCGCTCAGGCCGCCCGCCGCGGCCTGGGCGACGAGCACGACCAGCAGCACGTCCGTGAGCCCCAGCCCGCCCGACTCGCGCTGACCGGCGAGGCGCAGCATGACCAGCAGCGCGAGGAACGTCACGGTGCCGCGTACGAAGATCTCCAGCACCGGCGTGCTGAGCAGGAAGATCGCTCCCCAATCGGGCATGCGTGCCGCCTACCCGCTCGTTCGCGCGGGAAATCCCGCCGCCGGGTGAATTCTGCGGGTGCGTGGCCTACGCGGGCGCCGGACGAGCCCGAGCCCGGCGCCGCAACCGGCGTCAACGGTTGCGGTCAGCGGGGGGCGGAGCGGAGGACGCCGAGCTCCTCGTTCAACGTGTCGAGGAAGGCGGCGATCGTGCGCAGCTCGCCGGTGCTGAACCGGCTCAGCACCCGCTCGGTGCCGTGCCCGAGCGGCCGGAAGAACGCGCCGGCCAGCTCTTGGGCGGCCTCGCGATAATGCAGGTGGACCACCCGCCGGTCGTGCGCGTCGCGGACCCGGCGGATGTGCCCCGCCCGCTCCAGCCGGTCGAGACAGGCGGTGACCGCGCCCGAGGTGAGGTTGAGCTCCTCGCGCAACTTGCCCGGCGTGATCGGCTCGGCCGCGTCGAAGATCATGATGAGCGCCTGGACGTCGGTGGTGTGCAGCCCCTGCGCCTGGGCGAACTCGTGGGCGATGCGATTGAACTCGGCGGTCATCCGGCGCAGCCGGGCCGCGAAGGATCGCAGGTCGATCTGTGTCTCGCCGTCCCCGTCGCCGCCGTTCATGCGGACCATGCTACATTAGCTTGATAATTGAGAATCTCACTGATCGAGCTACTAGGCGTGGCGAAAGGGTGACCCCGCATGGCGCGGCGATCGATCCGCTGGCTCGTCCCGGCACTGCTGGTGCTGGCCTGGCTGGCCGTGGGCGGCGGTCTCGGACCGTTCGCCGGCAAGCTCTCCGAGGTCGCCACGAACGACCAGGCCGCCTTCCTGCCCGAGAGCGCCGAAGCCACACGGGTCCTGGAGGTGCAGGAGAAGTTCCGGCAGGGAGACACGCAACCCGTCATCGTCATCTGGACCTCCGGCGGCGCCGCCGTCACCCCCGAGCAGACCGCGGCGGCGACCAAGGCGCTCGCCGCCCTGCGCGGCACGTCCGGTGTCGTCGGCGCCCCTTCGCCCGCCTTCGCCTCCGACGACGAGAAGGCGCTGCAGGGCATCGTGCAGCTCAGCCCCGACATCAGCAGCGGCGGCCTCGGCGACGTGCTGGACCGCATCCGCGAGGCCGTCCCCGTCGAGGGTCTGACCACGCAGCTCGGCGGCCCCGCCGCCACCAGGGCCGACCTGGGCGACGCCTTCTCCGGCATCGACGGCCTGCTGCTCGGCGTCGCGCTGATCACCGTCCTGGTCATCCTGCTGGCCGTCTACCGCAGCGTGCTGCTGCCGCTGGCCATCATCTCCGGCGCCGTCTTCGCGCTCGGCCTGGCCTGCGCCGTGGTCTACTTCCTGGCCGACCGCGACATCGTCCGCGTGGACGGTCAGGTGCAGGGCATCCTGTCCATCCTCGTCATCGGCGCGGCCACCGACTACGCGCTGCTGCTCACCGCCCGCTTCCGCGAGGAGCTGGCCGCCGGGCGCGACAGGTTCGCGGCCGGGCGCATCGCGCTGCGCCGCTCGATCGAGCCCATCGTGGCCAGCGCCGCCACCGTGGCGCTCGGCCTGCTCGCCCTCCTGCTCAGCAGCCTGACCAACAACCGCGCGCTCGGCCCGGTCGGCGCCATCGGCATCGCCTGCGCCGCGCTCAGCGCGCTCACCTTCCTGCCCGCCACCCTGGTCCTGCTCGGCCGCGCCGCCCTGTGGCCGGCCAAGCCGCGCCCGGCCGACGCCGGCGCGGGCGGCATCTGGGGCCGCGTGGCCACGCTCATCGACCGCAGGCCGCGCCTGGTGTGGGCCGCGTCCGTGCTGCCGCTCGCCGCGCTCGCCCTCTTCGCGCCCCAGCTCAACGCGCGCGGCGTGCCGCTGGAGGAGACGTTCGTCAACGACGCGCCCTCCGTGGCCGCGCAGGCGGCGCTCAGCGAGCACTTCCCCGGCGGCTCCGGCCAGCCCGCCGTCATCGTCGCGCCGGAGGACCGCGCCGCCGACGTGACGGAGCGGGCGAAGGCCGTCGACGGCGTCTTCGAGGCCGCGCCGGTCAGCGAGAGCGGCCGTCCCGGCGGCGCGGCCAAGGTGGTCGACGGCAAGGTGCTGATCGAGGCCACACTGCGCGACGAGCCCGACAGTGACGCCGCCAAGGACACCGTCAAGCGGCTGCGCGACTCACTGCACTCCGAGGGCGGCGTGCTGGTCGGCGGCTACAGCGCCCAGCAGCTCGACACCACCGACACCGCGAAGAAGGACACGCTGCTCATCGTCCCCGTCGTGCTGGTGATCATCCTGCTCATCCTCATCGTGCTGCTGCGCTCGCTGGCCATGCCCGTGCTGCTGGTCGCCACCGTGGCGCTGAACTTCCTGGCCACGCTCGGCGTCTCCACGCTCGTCTTCGAGCACCTGTTCGGCTTCACCGGCTCCGACGCGTCGGTGCCGCTGTACGGGTTCGTCTTCCTGGTGGCCCTGGGCGTCGACTACAACATCTTCCTGATGTCCAGGGTCCGCGAGGAGACGGAGCTGCACGGGGCCCGCGAGGGCGTGCTGCGCGGCCTGGTCAGCACCGGCGGAGTGATCACCTCGGCGGGCGTGGTGCTCGCGGCCACGTTCGCCGCGCTGGTCGTGATCCCGCTGACGTTCCTCGTGCAGACCGCGTTCATCGTCGCGTTCGGCGTGCTGCTCGACACGCTCGTCGTGCGGTCGCTGCTGGTGCCGGCGCTCGTCCGCGACCTCGGCGGCCGGGCCTGGTGGCCCAGCAGGCTGGGCCGAGCGCACGAGTCGCGGCCGGCCGCCGAGCCGTCACCCGCTCAGCGGCACTGACCAGCTGCGGCGGGCGTTGAGCGTGGCGGGCTCGAACCCGGCCAGCCTCTTGTAGTGCAGGGCGATCTCCTCGCGCTCCGCCCGCGGCATGACGTACTCGATGTCGGAGAAGCCCAGCGGCGCGCGCTCGTCCGCGATCTTCAGGCAGCACCCGCGCGTCGATGACCGCCTGCGTGCCGCCGTTGGAGCCCGTCGGGTACATCGGGTGCGCCGCGTCGCCGAGTAACGTCACGTTCCCCTTCGACCAGTACGGCAGCGGATCCCGGTCCACCAGCGGATATTCGAGCACCTGCGCGGCACCCGCGACGAGCCCGCACACGTCGAGCTCGTCGCAGTGCCAGCCCTGCACGTGGGGCAGCACCTTGGAGACGCCGATCGGCTGGTTCCAGTCGCCGGTGGGCACGCCCCGCACGTCCGTCCTGTGCTGGACGGCCCAGTTGATGAGCTGGGTGCCGTCCTCCGACGGCGGCGCTATGGGGTAGATGACGAGCTTCTGCCCGCGGTCGCCGATCATCAGCATGGACCGGCCGGTCATGAACGGCCTGCCGTAGGTGGTGCCGCGCCACAGCACGTCGCCGCCCGGCACCGGCCCGCCCTCGCCGGGGAACATCGCCCGCCGCACGTCCGACAGGATGCCGTCGGCGCCGATCAGCAGGTCGGCGTCGTGGTCGAGAGCGGTGATGCGGGAGCCGAGCACGACCGCGCCCGGGCCGAGCCGCTCGCGTACGGCGTCGAGCAGCAGGAGCAGCAGCCGGCCCCGGTGGATCGAGTATTGGGGCCAGCGGTAGCCGGCGGCGCGGCCGCGCGGCTCGGACCAGATGCGCTGCCCGCGCGGGTTGAGGAAGGTGAGGTCGGCCGTGGCCACGCCGGTCTCGGCCAGCCGGTCGCCCAGGCCGAGCTCCATGAGCTCGCGCACGGCGTGGGGCAGGAGGTTGATGCCGACGCCGAGCGGCTGGATCTCCTCCACCGCCTCGTGCACGGTCACGTCGGTGATGCCGGCGGCGTGCAGGCTGAGCGCGGCGGTGAGCCCGGCGATGCCGGCACCGGCGATGATCACGCGCATCGAGCTGGGTCCGGTCATGAACGCTCCCCGGGACACATGATCCTTGTCAGGAGCGTAGAGCGGAACCAGGAAGATCGCCATGCCCGCCGGCCGGGCGGGACGGCCGGGGAGCCGGATCACGGGAGGGCGGGGACGGCCGGTGGCGTGTCGGTCCAACCGGCCTCGATCATCGTGCTCTCTTCCCTGCTGGCCGGCTGCGCATCAGGGCCGTCGGTCGCGCTGCCGGACGACAGCAGCATCATCCGCTCGGTGTCCACGATGAACCGCTGGGTGGTCGTTTTCTTACCTCCCGAGCGGGTGTGCACGACGGCGCTGCCGGTGCGGCCGAGCGCGTCCGTGGCCTGGCCGTCGGCGCGGACGTCCGGCATCGTGAGCAGCAGCCGGTACGCGGCGGTGCGGACCTCCTTCGGAGCCGGCAGCTCGTGCAGGAGCATGGGCAGCGCCGACATCACCCACGAGTCCAGTCCGTTCTCCGGGACTCGGAAGACCCGGCCGGCCTGGCGCAGCCAGTCCTTCAGCCGCTCGGCGTCGGCGGGCAGGCGCTGCACCTCCTCGTACGTCAGCCGCTGCCCCGCCAGGAAGAACTGGGTCGTGGTCCGGTTCGGCCTGACGTGCCCGTTGGCCGGCTCGGTGGACATCCTCACCGTCTTGCCGTCGATGGACTCGCTCCACTTGCCGGGGGAGCCGTCACGCTGCCATGCCTGCTCGTCGGCCGCGCTGCTCGGCCGTGCCCCCAGCTCCCTGCCGCCGTTCCAGAACCGGCCGTCGCGCGTGGCCCACTGCTCCATGATCTGCCGCTCGGTCAGCCGGTAAGGGTCCGCCTTGGTGCCGAACCGCCACGGATGCTCCGACGCGTAGATGACCCGGGTGTGCCAGTAGGCGCCCCCGGGGGACACGGCGTCAGCGGTCGAGGCGGTCATGATGCCGGCGCCCAGGGCCAGTCCGCCGGCGACGGCGGCCGCCAGGAGGCCCACGAATCTCGTACGTCTCGTCACGCCCTCCTATACGCCCGAGCCCGGCCGGAGGTTGCCCCGCGAAATAATCGCCGGCCTCCGGGCAACGCGGCTCCCCGCCCGGGCGTATCAGAGGGCGTGACATTGGACAGACGATCGTGAACGGCGTGGAACACGACTTCGGAGCGTTCGTGGCCGCGCGCGGCACGAGCCTGCTGCGCGTGGCGTACCTCGCCTGCGGCGACGCGAGCGAGGCCGAGGACGTGCTGCAGACCGCGCTGGAGCGTACCTATCGGAACTGGGACAGAGTCCGCCACGACAGCCCCGAGCCCTACGTGCGCCGCACCATCATCAACCTCTCCATCAGCCGCGCCCGCCGCCGCGCGATCCTCAGCTTCATCCCCGTGCACACCCCGCCGGAGCGCGCCGCCCGCACGACGGACGCCGACCTGCGGCACGTCCTCATGGAGGCGCTGCGCAAGCTGCCGCCACGGCAGCGCGCGGTGGTCGTGCTGCGCTACTGGGAGGACCTCAGCGAGCAGCAGGCGGCCGAGGTGGGGCTGCTCGACGGGGACGGTGAAGAGCCAGGCGTCGAAGGCGATGGCGAAGCTGCGTGCGGCGTTCGGCGGCGCGGACGTGGAGGGAGTGATCAGCAATGCCCACGCTTGAGAACGAGCTGCGCCGGCTCATGGCCGAGGAGACCGCGGACCTGCACGCGGCGCCCGACCTGCTGGACCGGGTGGTCGCCGGCGCCAGGAGCAGGCGCAGGAGGCTCACGGCGACCGCTGCGGCCCTGTCGGTGGCGGTGATCGCGGCCATGCCGGTCGGGTACGTGGCCGCCGGCTCGCTGGCGACCTTCCCCGACCAGGTGACGGCCACGGTGGAGCCGCCGGCCATCGACGACACCCCGCCGATGCGTTCGGATCCGCCGGACCTCGGGGATCTGGGCGACGGCCGGGAGTTCGGCCACGTCAAGGTGGGCTACCTGCCCAAGCGCCTGCAGTGGAAGCACTGGTCGATCGACTTCGGCGACAAGTACAGCGTCACCTACGACTACAAGGGCGACAAGAACGGCTTCTACTGCGTCCAGGTCTACATGTACGAGAACGACGCCTCCTTGGAGCTGACCGACCGGATCCAGATGTACCGGAGCGAGGAGGACGGCGAGGACGTCACCGTCGGCGGCCGGGCCGGCTACCTGGTGATCCAGAACGTCGGCGAGGACGGCATGAAGGGCACGCCGACGCTGTTCGTGCAGCTCAAGGAGCGGCAGTGGGCGGAGATCTCGTTCAGCCCCACCTACGCCAAGGACCTCAGGAGCGCCACAAGGGTCGAGGCGGAGCTGCGCAGGATCGGGCAGGGGCTCAGCTCGACGCTCTGACCGCCGGCCTGGCCACCAGCCGGCGGCCGAACGCGTGGGCCGGCCGCTCGACGTACCGGTAGGACAGGGCGGCCGACCCCACCACCGTGCAGCACACCACCAGCGAGTAGCCGATGCGGGTGGGCAGCGGCACCGGGCCTGGGTCGGGGACCAGCCGCCGCAGCACCTGGATGAACAGGGGGTGCAGCAGGTAGACGGAGTAGCTGATCAGCCCGAGGCGGACGAGGGGCTGCGGCATCTCGTACGAGCGCACCAGGCGGCAGGCCAGGAACGTCAGCCAGGCGGCCGCCACCGCCGCCGACCAGCTCCACCGGAACGCCATCGCCTCGTCGTCCGGCATGCCCCAGCCGGGGCCGTACCAGAAGGCGGCGGCGATGGACGCGGCCGGCACCAGCCCGATCATCCAGCGCCCCACGCCGCGCCTGAGCTGCCCGTGGTCGAGCCGGTAGAGCGCGGTGCCGGCGAACATCGTGCCCAGGATCGCCACGCTCTGCCAGGCGCCGATCCTGCTGTTGACGCACAGCAGCACGATGGCCAGCGCCCCCACGGCGGCGCCGCCGGCCAGGCGGAGACGGTGACCGCCCATGAGGACGGCGGCCAGCCCCAGCACCCCCACACCGGTGGCGGCCACGACGGTCACCTCGACGCCGAGCGCGCTCGACAGCGCGCCCGCGGGCAGCACCCCGCCCACGAGCACGCCCGCCACCGCCACGCCGAGCACGCCGGTCGTGCGGGGGCGTCCCCGCCCGAGCAGGAAGAGCGCGGTCACCAGCAGGTAGAAGACCATCTCGTACGACAGCGTCCAGAACACGTTGACGACGCTGGGCACCTGGAGGAAGTCCTGCATCATGGTCACGTGGGCGACGGCGCCCGTGAGCGGGTGGTCGGCGACCTGGTCGGGCAGCTCCCAGTAGACCGGCACCAGCCCGAACAACGTCCCGGCCAGCGCCACGAGGATCCACAGCGGATAGAGCCTGAACAACCGGCCCGTCCAGAACCCGGTGACGCTGCCCCGCCGCTCCAGCGAGGCCGGCACCACGTAGCCGCTGATGAGGAAGAACACCATCACGCCGTACTGGCCGAAGTCGAACCACGGGCTGACGTTGGCGCGGACCTCGGGGAAGAGCGCGTCAAGCAGGTGCTCGAAGAGCACGGCCAGCACGGCCACACCGCGCAACGCGTCGAGCCAGGTCTGCCGCCCGGCCGCCGGCCGTTCGTGCCCCTGCAGGCCGCTGCCCTTCTCGGCGGCCACGTTGGTAACCATCCCATAACGCTAAAGGGTCAAGCTGGGTGAATGCTGAGAGTCAAGACCGGAACCCTCCGCCGGGCACGCTCGTGAGATCCTCGACCGCGTCCGCCGCTCACCGGATGACCTGGGGATTCACGGCGGCGTTCGAGACGAGCGCGCGGAATGTCGTGACGGCGGCCACGCGATCGAATCCCGCGAGCGTTTCGGCCGCCCGGAACCGCACCTGCCCGTCCTGGGCCTCGTGTCACGGACCATCGATCGAGCGGGCCCGTGACCAGGTGTCATGCCAGGGGCACGGGGCATGAGGGGAGGGCGGCGGCATCTCGGGGGGTGGAGGTGAGCGAGCAGGAGCGCGACGACGGCGCGTACGGTGCGGACCTGGGCCCGCTGGGTGCTGAGAGTCTCCAGCGGTTGCGGGCCGGCCTGCGTCAGATCCAGGAGCTGCACGGCCGGATGGAGCGGCTGCTCGACGCGATCCTGGCGATCAGCTCCGAGCTGCAGCTGAACCAGGCGCTGCGCACCGTCGTGGAGGTCTCGGCCGACCTGGTGGACGCCCGCTACGGCGCGCTCGGGGTGCTGGACGAGCGGGGGCAGTTCAGCGACCTGGTCACCTACGGGGTGCCCGACGAGGTGGTCGACGCGATCGGCCGCATGCCCACCGCCCACGGCCTGCTGGCCGAGCTGGTCTCGCGGCCCCGCCCGATGCGGATCGACGACGTGACCACGCACCCCTCCTTCCGCGGCTACCCCGCCTCACACCCGATCATGAAGTCTCTGCTGGGCGTGCCCGTCCTGGTACGCGGCACCGTCTACGGCAACATGTACTTCGCCGACAAGCGCGGCGGCGGCCCGTTCACCGGCGACGACGAGCGGCTCATCGCGGCCCTGGCCAGCGCGGCCGGCGTGGCCATCGAGAACGCCCGCCTGTACGAGCGCATCCGCCGCAGCGCCGAGACCTTCCAGCGCAGCCTGCTCCCCGAGCTGCCCGACATGAACGGCCTGCGGGCGTGCGCCCGCTACCGCCCCTCCACCGCGATCCCGCCGATCGGCGGCGACTGGTACGACGTCGTCATGCTGCCCGACGGCGTGGCCTGCCTGGTGGTGGGCGACGTGATGGGTCACGACGTGCGCTCGGCGGTCGTCATGAGCCAGATCAGCAACATGCTCCGGGTGATCGCGTACGAGCGGTGCCGGCCGCCGTCCCGCATCCTCGCCTGCCTGGACGAGGTGCTGCACGGCCTGCACGGCGGGCCGATGGCGACGGTGCTGGTGGCCCGCCTGGAGGAGCGCGGCGCCGCGGAGTGGCTGCTGGGCTGGTCGAGCGCGGGCCATCCGCCGCCGCTGCTGGTCACCGGCGACGGCGCGGCCTTCTACCTGCGGGCGGAGGCCGGCCATCCGCTGGGCGTCGCCCCCGATCTGCCGCGTCCCGACCACGAGCAGGTGGTCCCGGCCGGCTCGAACCTGATCTTCTACACCGACGGCCTGGTGGAGGAGCCGCCGGAAGGGATCGACGCGGGCATGGCCGACCTCGCGCGCGCCGCCGCCGAGCTGCGCGACCTGCCGCTGGAGGAGATGTGCGACCGGCTGCTCGCGCACCGGGGCGAGCGGTTCTGCGACGACGTCGCCCTGCTCGCCGTGCGGGTGGCCGCGCCCGCGGCGCTGCGGTCATGAGCCGGGACGGCGCTCGCGCAGGATGAGGAAGACCGCCATCGAGCCCAGCGCCCACAGCGCGAGCACGAGGAACGGCATCAGCCGCTGGTGGCCGCCGAAGTAGACGGCGGTGTGCTGGGCGTTGACCGAGGCGCCGGGCGGCAGCCAGCGGCCGATGGCGCCGAGCGGCGAGGGCAGCAGCGGCCACGACACCGCGCCGCCCGACGACGGGTTGCCGAGCAGCACCATCAGTCCCCAGGTCGGCAGCATGGCCCAGCGCCCGACGAGGGTGTCGAACATGGTGAACACCATCCCCGACGCGAACATGGTCAGCGCCAGGATGAACCACGACTCCATGATCGGCAGGATGAGCGCGCCGAGCACCCAGTCGACGATGGCGACGATGGCCAGCGCGCCGAGCATCGAGTACGTGACGACGGCCGCGATGCGCTGCCATGGCGTCAGCCCGCCCGCGTGCACGTTGAGCTGGACGGCGCCGATGAACCCCATGACCACCGCGGCCAGCGTGATGTAGAACAGCGCGAGGCCGCGCGGGTCGCCGCGCTGCAGCGGCTTGATGTCGCGCACGGTCAGCCGGACCCCGATGCGCGCCGCCGCCACGGGGGCGGCCTGGGTGAGCACCTGCGCGACCGACGCGCCCGCCGCGCCGGAGACGTCGAGCCTGACGTCCGAGCCGCGCACCACGAGGATTCCGAAGACCCGCTGCTCCTCGACCAGCTGCCGGGCGCGCGCCGGCGACGGCTGGTAGATCAGCGCGAGCGAGGCGTTGAGCTGCCGCTCCAGGCCGGCGGCGAACGCCCTGCCGCGCACGGTCTCGTGGCTCACCCCGACCACCGCGACCGGGATCCGATGCGGGGTGGGGTTGGCCATGGCGTAGGTGTAGGAGCCCGCGAACAGCCCGGCGCCGGCCGAGACGATGAGGATGAGCACGGTGGCCGGCCCGTACGGCGACTCCTTGAGAGCCGCCCAGCGGTGCCGCAACCGTTCGTGCATGCCCTCACGCTAGGCATGCGCGGCCTGCCGCCCCGGCGGTGACACGCGCCCCTTGTGCAGGTTTGATCCTCCGGCGGCGGATAGGCTCGCGCGGTGAACGAGCCAGAACCTTTGACCGACGACCTGCTGGAGATCGCCGACGCGCTGGTGCCGGGCGCGCCGCTGGACCGGGCGCGGCGCGGTCCCGGCGGGGTGCACGACGTGGTGCTGCTGCCGGGCGTGGCCGCGGTACGCGTCTCCCGCCGCCCGCTCGGCGCGGCGCAGATGCCGCGCGGGGTCGAGATCCTGCGCGCGGTCCGGGCGGCCGGGCCGCCCTTCGAGGTGCCTGAGCCGCTGACGCCGGTGACCGACTTCGGCGAGCGCAGGGCCGTGGCGGTCTCCTGGCTCGACGGTACGGGGCTGCCGGAGGGCCAGGGCGATCCCGGGCAGATCGCCGGGCTGCTGGCGGCGCTGCGCGAGCTGCCGGTGACGGAGGAGCTGCGCGGGCTGCTGCCCGCGCCCAGGGCGCACGACGGGCACTGGGCGCGCGTGCTGGAGCACGAGGTGCTGCCCCGGCTGCCGGAACGGCTGCGGCCCGAGGCGGAGCGCAGGCTGGCCGCGGCGCTGGAGCTGGAGACGGTGCCCGACGTGCTGGTGCACGGCGACCTGGCCGGCGACAACGTGCACTGGGCGCAGGACGGCACGCTGGTCGGGGTGCTCGACTGGGACCGGGCGCAGCTGTTCGACCCGGCGATCGACGCCGCGTTCATGGCCTGGCACGGCTGGGAGAACGTGCGGGCGGCCGTGGACGCCGACACCTGTCGCCGGGCCAGGGTCTGGGACCGGTTGTTCGGGGTGAACATCCTCTGCGCGGTGTTCACCATCGGCGGCGATCCGCTGCCTCTCCCGGACAGTTACGCCCGGCACATCGCGGCCTGGATGAAGGCGGAGGCGGGCGCGGTCCGGTAGCCGCTTTACGTAGTGATATTGCCGTCAAGACACCGTGAAATCGCGAAATATGCCCCGGTTTGTGGTGATTTCCGGCCTAGCCTGAACACGAAGGGAGCAAAGCTACGGGGGGAGGGACGACCATGGCTGGAGGTCCCGGATTCGAGCAAGGGGGCGGCTGCGGCCGACGCGGCTGGCGATGCCGCTGGCGGAGGCGCCGCTGGCGCTGGAGGAGAAGGCGCTGGTGGGGCTGGGGCGGCCCCTGGGGAGGCGGCGGCTGGGGCTGGTGACGGCTCCTGACCGTACGAACGATCATGATCGTCCCGGGCCCGGGGGTCCCGGCACGGTCACGACCGCTCGACCCCGGCGCACCACACCCGCAGCACGTTGCGCGTGGCGGTGATGTCGGCGAGCGGGTCGCCGTCGATGAGTAGCAGGTCGGCCCGCAGGCCCGGCGCGATGACGCCGCGGTCGGCCAGCCCGAAGTGGCGGGCGGGCAGCGAGGTGGCGGCCCTGAGCGCGGCCGCCGTACTAAGCCCGGCCTCGACGAGCAGCGCCAGCTCGTCGTGCAGGCTCGTCCCGTACGGGACGGCGAGCGCGTCGCCCAGCTCGTCGTTGGCGTCGGTGCCGGCCAGGATCGGCACCCCGGCCCGGTGCAGGGCCTCGACCGTGGCCCGCGCGGCGGCGAAGCCCTCGGGCCGGCCGGAGAAGCTCGCGATGGCCCGCATCATCGTCAGCGTGGGGACGGCGACTCGCGTCCGCTCCACGTCGGACGTGCCGGCCGGCATCCCCAGCGGGGCATGGGTCACCACGTCGGCGCCCGCGTCGATCGCCATCGTGTAGGCGCCGGGGGAGGCCGCGTGCGCGACGACCTGCTTGCCGTGCCGATGTGCCGCCTCGACCAGCGCCCGCGCGACCTCGACTCCCGGTCCGCCCTGGCCGGGCGCCTCCAGGATGACCTTGATGTAGTCGGATCCCTCCGCGACCCGCGCCGCGACCCACCCCTCGGCGGCAGCCGGTTCGGTCACGATGGCCTCCTCGGGCAGGCCGAGCAGCTTGGCGTGCCGCCCGCCGGGCCCGATGGCCGGCAGCCCGGCACTGCGCAGGTCCGTGGTGCCCGACGCGCGCCGCAGGGAATCCGGCAGCTCCGGTGGCCATGAGGCCATGTCGAGCGCCGTGGTCACACCGTGACGGGCCAGCACGTCCAGCGTTTCCCGCCGGCGTACGTGAACGTGCGCGTCGATCAGACCCGGCAGGAGGACGGCGCCACGCGCGTCGACGACCCTCCCACCACCCGGCCCGCCCTCGATCACCCCGTCGCGCACGGTCACAGTCACCGGCGCGGTCAGCTCCCGCCCGTCGAAGACCCGCACATCGACCACCGAGAACGCTTCAGCCATGTCCACTCCTTTAAGAGACAGTTTTGTCCTCTAACAGAGTGTACGGCGGCGTCCGCTATAACCGGAGGGGTGACCTTCCGTCCTGGCACCGAGCCGTCCACGCGGCGGCGGGGCAGTGAGCTGACCAGGGCCATCTACCAGGCGGCCTTCGAGGCGCTCGCCGAGCAGGGGTTCGGTGCGCTCGCGTTCGACAAGCTCGCGCCGCGTGCCGGCACCGGCAAGTCGGTGCTGTACCGGCGCTGGTCCTCGCCGGACGAGCTGCTGCTCGCCGCACTCCGTGACCCGGTCGTCGGGTTCGGCGGGCAGCACGTCCCTGACACCGGGTCGCTCCGCGGCGATCTGCTGGAGCTGCTGAACAGGTTCGCCGCCGTCCTGTCCGAGCCGCGGGGGCGGGCGCTGCACCAGCTGCTGAACGACCGCGGGCGGCCGCCCCGGCTGGCCGCGGCGATCAAGGAGCTGGTGATCGTCCCGCATCGGGACATCCTGCTCGGCTGCCTCAGGGCCGCCGCCGAGCGAGGCGAGGCCGACCCGGCGCGCGTGACCCCGCTGGTGGCCTCGGTGGGGCCGCGCATGCTCCTCGGCGAGTCCGCCGACAAGGGGTTCGTGACCGCCGAGGACGTCGTCACGCTCGTGGACGAGATCCTGCTCCCCCTGGCGGCCCCTCGCTGAGCGGCCGGCGGCGGGCCCCCGGCTCAAGGGCCCGCCGCCTCCCCCGGTCCGGCCGCGGCGGAAGGGCACAGGCGGCGCGGCCGGCCGGGGTGGTTCGCGGAGGGCGTCAGCTGGTGCGGCAGGAGACCGAGGGCCAGGTCCAGTTGCCGCCGTGCAGGACGGTGAAGCCGAAGGTGTTGCCGTTGCCGTTCGGCCGCATCGTCATCACGCGCCCGCTGGAGTCCCAGGACGGGCTGCCGTTCCACGTGGCGATGACCCGCTGCGGCTGGTTCAGCGTCACCGTGACGATCCACGAGCTCGACCCCGACGCCGTCACCGACAGGTTGAACCGGTCGCCCCACTGCTGGCCCGGCGTGATGGTGGCGGTGCAGGAGCCGCCGGGCGGCGGGGTGGTGGGGCCGCCGCCGCCGTCGGGGGCGACGGCGCGGCCGGTGCTGGGGGAGATCATGCCGGCGCACAGGTTGCGGCTGCTCAGGTTCGCGGCGATCTGGGGGATGGCGGCCAGAGTGGTGGCGTACTGGTCGTGCATGAGGATGACCTGGCCGTTCTGCAGGCGGCCCGCGGCCTGGACGATCTGGGCGGTGCCGGCGCCGTTCCAGTCCTGGGAGTCGACGTCCCACAGCACCTCGGTGAGGCCGAGCTGCTGCTCGATGGATCGGACCGTGCCGTTGGTCTCCCCGTACGGCGGCCGGAACAGCCGCGGCGCGCTGCCCGTGACCTGCTGGATGATCTGCTGGGTGCGCTGCAGCTCGGAGGTGATCTGCGAGCTGCCGAGCTGCGTCAGGTGGGGGTGCGACCAGCTGTGGTTGCCGATCCACATGCCCGCGTCGCGCTGCGCCCTGACCAGGCTCTGGTTGTTCTGGGCGTTCTGGCCGGTGTTGAACATGGTGGCGCGCAGGCCGTTCGAGGTCAGGGCATTGAGCAGGTTGAGCGTGTTGCCGGGGTTGGGCCCGTCGTCGAACGTCAGCCCGACGTACCCGGCGCTGCAGTCCGCTGCGGCGGCGTGGCGTTGGGCCGCGACGGCTGAGGTGGCGGTGACGGCGAGGCAGGTGGCGAGGATCGCGCCTAAGAGCGCGGTGACGAGCGCGCTGCGGCGTTTCCGGTCGATCATGCTGGTCCCTTTGATCGTCTGAGAGGGCTGCACCTGCGGTCATTGTGAGAACGGCACCGAAAGGTGTCAACGTTCGGCAGAAATGTTTCGGACACGCGTCGGTAATGTGGCGGGCAGCAGATGCTTTCACATGCCTCTATAGCTACCGAAAATTATCGGGTCCATGAAAGCTTCTTCCACGGCCACGGCAGGTCTCGGTCAACGGCGGGCCCCTAGTCGGTCACAGCCGGAGGCGGGCGGAAACCGGTGGGTATATTCGGCAGGAGAGGGCGTTTTATGCGTCTTTTTCAGCTTCTGTCGCAATGTCGCGTGCAGGGGGGTGATCAGGAAGGCCGTCGAGAACCGTACGCCCGTCACCTTCTGAAGAGGGGGAGTTCCCCATGCCCGGCAACAAGGGAGTCGTGTACGAAGGCCCAGGAAAGGTCGAGGTCCACGAGCTCGACTATCCCGATTTCGAGCTGAAGGACGGTCCCGGCGTCAACCCGGGCAACGTCGGGCGCAAGCTGCCCCACGCCGCCGTCGTCAAGACCGTCGCCACCAACATCTGCGGCAGCGACCAGCACATGGTCAGGGGCCGTACGACCGCGCCCCAGGGCCTCGTGCTCGGCCACGAGATCACCGGCGAGGTCGTCGAGACCGGCCCCGGTGTGGAGTTCATCAAGGTCGGCGACCTCGTGTCGGTGCCGTTCAACATCTCCTGCGGCCGGTGCCGCAACTGCAAGGAGGGCAAGACCGGCATCTGCGAGCACGTGAACCCGGACCGGCCCGGTTCGGCGTACGGGTACGTCGACATGGGCGGCTGGATCGGCGGGCAGGCGCAGTACGCGCTGGTGCCGTACGCGGACTGGAACCTGCTGAAGTTCCCCGACAAGGACCGGGCGATGGAGAAGATCCTCGACCTGGCCATGCTCTCGGACATCTTCCCGACCGGCTACCACGGCTGCGTGACCGCCGGCGTACAGCCCGGCTCGACCGTCTACATCGCCGGCGCCGGACCGGTCGGACTGGCCGCCGCCGCGTCCGCGCTGCTGCTCGGAGCCGCCGTCGTCATCGTCGGCGACCTCAACGAGCAGCGCCTTGAGCAGGCGCGCAGCTTCGGCTGCGAGACCGTGGACGTCTCGCAGGGCGAGCCCAAGGACCAGATCGAGCAGATCCTCGGCGAGCCCGAGGTGGACTGCGCCGTGGACGCGGTCGGCTTCGAGGCGCGCGGCCACGGCCGCGAGGCGCAGACGGAGCACCCGGCGACCGTGCTCAACACGCTGATGGACATCACCAGGGCGGGCGGCGCGCTCGGCATCCCCGGCCTGTACGTGACCGGCGACCCGGGCGCCGCCGACGAGGCCGCCAAGCAGGGGTCGCTGTCGATCAGGATCGGGCTCGGCTGGGCCAAGTCGCACAGCTTCACCACGGGACAGTGCCCGGTCATGCGCTACAACCGCCAGCTCATGCAGGCGATCCTGCACGACCGCGTCCAGATCGCCAAGGCCGTCAACGCGACGCCGATCCCGCTGGACGAGGCGCCGCGCGGCTACCAGGAGTTCGACCAGGGCGCGGCCCGCAAGTACGTCCTCGACCCGAACGGCTACCTCGGCGCCGCCGCGTAGTTCCGGAGGTACGGTGCCGGGCGTGCTGTGCGGCTCGCCCGACACCGTCCTCGTCCTCATCCGCGGCGACCCCGGCCATTTTGTGGCCTCCCGTCAGTCCCCCTAGCAGGCTGTTCAGCGCTCGACAGCGGCTTTGTCGGGATAAAACCCGTTGAACGAGCGAGTACTCACTCATTAGCCTCCTTCGCATGAGTAAGAGGCGACGGGTGCCGGCCATGGCCCCGGAAGACCGGAGGGCCGCGCTCATCGCCGCCACGCTCCCGCTGCTGCGCGAACACGGCACCGCGGTGAGCACCAGGAAGATCGCCGAAGCCGCGGGCGTGGCCGAGGGCACGATCTTCGGCGTCTTCCCCGACAAGGCGTCACTCGTACGGGCGACGCTCATGCACGCGTTCGACCCGCGACCGGCCGTCGAACGCATCCAGGCCGTCGGCACCGAGACCGACCTGCGCACCCGGCTGAGCCAGGTGGTCAAGCTGGTGCGCGACGGCATGAAGACCAACGAGCGGCTCCACGCCGGCGTCGGTGAAGTGGCGATGCGCGACAAGGAGTTCGCCCAGCACCTGCTCAGCAGCCGCCGCCACATCGCCGACGCGGTGGCCGCCCTCATGGCGCCCGACCGCGACCGGCTGCGCCGTTCCCCCAAGGCCGCGGCGCACCTGCTGCTCATGCTGATCGCGGTCAGCACCCAGGCCAAGTTCGGCCCCGCCGGCGACGAGTTCAGCGACATGGACGACGACGGGATCGTCTCCGTGCTGCTTGACGGGCTGCTCGTACGGCCTTCCCCCACTCCATTCACAGAAAGCACCAGTTGATGCTGTTCCGTCTCCTGCGCGTCCAGCTCAGGCCGTACGGGAAAGAGATCACGCTCGTCGTCCTCTTCCAGTTCGTCCAGACACTGGCCACGCTCTACCTCCCCACGCTCAACGCCGACATCATCGACGACGGGGTCGTCAAGGGCGACACCGGCACGATCATGCGCATCGGGCTGCTGATGCTGGGTGTGACGCTCATCCAGATCGTCTGCTCGATCGTGGCCGTCTACTACGGCGCCTACATCTCCATGGCCCTCGGCAGGGACCTGCGGGCCGCCGTCTTCCACCGCACCCAGGCCTTCTCCGTCCAGGAGGTCAACAGGTTCGGCCCGCCCTCGCTGATCACCCGCACCACCAACGACGTGCAGCAGGTCCAGCTGCTGGTGCTGATGACGTTCACGATGATGGTGGCCGCGCCCATCATGTGCGTCGGCGGCATCGTGCTGGCGCTGCGCCAGGACACCGCGCTGTCGTCGCTGCTGCTCGTGGTGCTGCCGCTGATGATCGTCATCGTGGGCACGATCGTCGTGCTGATGCGGCCGCTGTTCCGTACGATGCAGGAGCGCATCGACCGGATCAACCAGGTGCTGCGCGAGCAGATCACCGGCATCCGCGTGATCAGGGCCTTCGTCCGCGACACGCACGAGCGCGAGCGCTTCGGCGTGGCCAACGACCGGCTCACCGACGTCTCGCTCAAGGTCGGGCGGCTGATGGCGCTGATGTTCCCCTCGGTCATGCTGGTCGTGAACGTCTCCAGCGTCGCCGTCATCTGGTTCGGCGGCCACCGCATCGCCGACGGCACCATGCAGGTGGGCGCGCTGACCGCGGTCATCTCCTATCTCATGCAGATCCTCATGTCGGTGATGATGGCGATGTTCATGTTCATGATGATCCCGCGCGCCGAGGTGTGCGCCGAGCGCATCAAGGAGGTGCTCGACACCGAGCCGACCGTCCACCCGCCGGCGAACCCCGTCACCCCCGGCCGCAACGACGGCGAGCTGGAGCTTCGCTCGGTCGGCTTCCGCTACCCGGGCGCCGAGGAGCCGGTGCTGTCCGGCCTCACCTTCACCGCCAGGCCGGGACGTACGACCGCGATCATCGGCAGTACGGGCAGCGGCAAGACGACGTTGCTCAACCTGGTGCCGCGGCTGTTCGACGCCACCGAGGGCGAGGTGCTGGTCGACGGCGTCGACGTCCGCGACCTCGACCCCGCCGCGCTGTCCCGCGCGGTCGGCCTGGTCCCGCAGGCGCCCTACCTCTTCACCGGCACCGTGGCCTCCAACCTCAGGTACGGCCGCCCCGACGCCACCGACGAGGAGCTGTGGCGCGCGCTGGAGATCGCGCAGGCCCGCGAGTTCGTCGAGGCGATGCCAGGACAGCTCGAAGAGCCCATCGCCCAGGGCGGCACCAACGTCTCAGGAGGCCAGCGCCAGCGCCTGGCCATCGCCAGGGCCCTGGTGCACCGGCCGGAGATCTACCTCTTCGACGACTCGTTCTCGGCCCTCGACTACGCCACCGACGCCCGGCTGCGGGCCGCGCTGGCCGAGGAGATCACCGACGCGACCATCGTCATCGTGGCCCAGCGGGTCAACACGATCCGCGACGCCGACCTCATCCTCGTCCTCGACGACGGCCGCCTGGTCGGCAGCGGCACCCACGCCGACCTCATGACGAGCTGCCCGACGTACAGGGAGATCGTCCTGTCCCAGCTCACCGAACAGGAGGCCGCAGCATGACGGCCCAGGCGCCCGCGCGCCGACCCCAGCCCGGCTTCGGGCCCGGCCGCATGATGGGCGGGCCCGCGGAGAAGGCGCTCGACTTCCGCGGCACGCTGCGCAGCCTCATGCGGCTGCTGCGGCCCGAGCGTGCGCTGCTGATCGTCATCCTCGCGCTCGGCGCCACCAGCGTCGCGCTCACCGTGATCGGCCCCAAGATCCTCGGCTACGCCACCGACCTGATCTTCTCCGGCGTCATCGGAGCCCAGCTCCCGGCGGGCGCCACCAAGGAGCAGGCGGTCGCCGGGCTGCGCGCCCAGGGCCAGGACACCTTCGCCGACATGGTCTCCTCGATGCACGTCGTGCCGGGCCAGGGCATCGACTTCACCGGGCTCGCCCAGGTGCTCGCCTGGGTGCTGGCCGTCTACCTGCTGGCGGCGGCGCTCGGCATCGTGCAGTTCCGCATGACCACGACCGTCGTGCAGCGGGCCGCCGCCCGGCTGCGCGAGCGCATCGAAACCAAGCTGGGGCGGCTCCCGCTCAGCTACTTCGACTCCCAGCCGCGCGGCGAGATCCTCAGCCGCGCCACCAACGACACCGACAACATCGCCCAGAGCCTGCAGCAGACGATGAGCCAGCTCATCACCTCGCTGCTGACGGTCGTGGCGGTGCTGGTCATGATGTTCGTGATCTCGCCGGTCCTCGCGCTGATCGCGCTCGTCACGGTGCCGGTGACGGTCTGGGTCACCGCGCTCATCGGCAAGCGGTCGCAGCCGCAGTTCATCGCGCAGTGGTCCTCGACCGGCAAGCTCAACGGCCACATCGAGGAGATGTACGGCGGCCACACGCTGGTCAAGGTGTTCGGCCGGCAGAAGGAGGCCGAGGACACCTTCACCGAGCACAACCAGGCCCTGTTCGGCTCCAGCTTCCGCGCCCAGTTCATCTCCGGCGTGATCCAGCCGGCCATGATGTTCATCGGCAACCTCAACTACGTGCTGGTCGCCGTGGTGGGCGGGCTCAAGGTGGCGTCGGGCTCGATCTCGCTGGGCGACGTGCAGGCGTTCATCCAATACTCCCGGCAGTTCAGCCAGCCGCTCACCCAGGTGGCCGGCATGGCGAACCTCGTCCAGTCGGGCGTCGCCTCCGCCGAGCGGGTCTTCGAGCTGCTGGAGGCTCCCGAGCAGTCGGCCGAGCCCGCCAAGCCCGCGCGGCCCGACCAGGTCAGGGGCCGGGTGGCGTTCGAGAACGTGTCGTTCTCCTACAACCCCGACCGCCCGCTGATCGAGAACCTGTCGCTGACCGTCGAACCCGGCCAGACCGTGGCCATCGTCGGCCCCACAGGAGCGGGCAAGACGACTCTGGTCAACCTCATCATGCGCTTCTACGAGGTGACCGGCGGCCGCATCACGCTCGACGGGGTGGACATCTCCGAGATGTCCCGCGAGGAGCTGCGCTCCAACATCGGCATGGTGCTGCAGGACACCTGGCTGTTCGGCGGCACGATCGCCGAGAACATCGGCTACGGCGCCGAGAACGCCACCCGCGAACGCATCGAGGCCGCCGCCGAGGCCGCCCACGTCGACCGCATCGCCCACACCCTGCCCGACGGCTACGACACCGTCATCGACGACGAGGGCGCCGCGGTCAGCGCCGGCGAGAAGCAGCTCATCACCATCGCCAGGGCGTTCCTGGCCGAGCCGGCCATCCTCATCCTGGATGAGGCCACCAGCTCGGTCGACACACGCACCGAGGTGCTCATCCAGCGCGCGATGAGCTCGCTGCGCGAGGGGCGTACCAGCTTCGTCATCGCCCACCGCCTGTCCACGATCCGCGACGCCAGCCTGATCCTCGTCATGGAGAACGGCCAGATCGTGGAGCAGGGCACCCACGAGTCCTTGGTGGCGGCCGGCGGCGCCTACGCCCGCCTCCACGAGGCCCAGTTCGCCCAGGCCGTGGCGGAGGTCGAATAACGCGACAGGGGAGGGGCCGCGCGTCCCCTCCCCTTACGTCGTCCCGCGCAGCTCGAAGCCTCCGTGTCGATCCGTGTCGATCAGGGTCGATCAGGGTCGCTCAGGTGAGGGCCTGGTCGAGAGGGATGAAGGTGGCGCCGTGGGAGACGGCGCGGGCGCCCAAGATGTGGCCGGCGCACATTCTGGTCTCCGTGCCTGCGGGGTCGATGACCTTCCAGGTCACCGGGGCGCCGCACGGTTCGCCTGGTCTTGGGGTGGGTCTGCTTCGGCCGCAGACCCGGCAGGTCGAGACGCCTGCCATGGAGGTCAGGGTGTTGCCGTGGTCCGGGCAGACGGCCCAGGTCATCGCGCAGGGCTCCACCTGGGTGCGGGCCAGGTCCGTCGCCGCTTGACGCAGGTCGTCGCCGGCGCGGGTCAGCCAGTCGGCGGCCTGGCGGGCCCCCACCAACGGGTCTGGGGCGCCCGGCCGCACGTCGGCGGGGGTGTCGCAGGCGGCCCGGACCTCGGCGGCGAGCGTCTCGGCCCGGCTCGCGAGGGCCCGCAGCTGCGCGGGGGTGACGGTCATGCGCGCCTCCACGGAAAGACCGGTGTGGTGGTGATCCCGACCCTACGTCCTGGCGGTCAGGCGGGCGTGAGCTCGATGTCGCCCGAGTCGCTGGAGAGCTCGATCGTCCGCTGGGCGGCCGGGTCGTGGGCGGTCTTGACGTTCGCGTCGCCGGAGTCCGTCGTGGTCTTCACCTTGTACGGCCCCTCCGGCACCCGCACGGCCGTGTCGCCCGAGTCGGTGAAGGTCGTGAGCACCTGCGGCGGCCCGGCGAAGGCCAGCCGCAGGTCGCCCGAGTCGGTTCTTGTGACGACCCGCCCGGCCGTCAGCCCGTCGCCCTTGATCGAGCCGGAGTCGCTGGTCACCTCCACGTCGCCGGCCAGGCCCCTCAGCGTCGTGTCGCCCGAGTCGGAGGCCAGCTGGACGCGGGTCGCCTTGGGCACCTCGACCCGGTAGGCGACGTCACAGTTGACGCCGATCGAGCCGAAGCCCCAGGTGGTGGGGCAGGTGAACGACAGCTCCAGCGTGTCGCCGCGCACCTGGTGCTCGGTGGTCGGCTTGCTCTTGCGCCAGCTCAGCAGCTCGGTCACGCGGATGCCGGGGCGGTCGGACCCGATCACCTCGATCGTTCCCGCGTCGGTCGTGACGCGCAGCGCCGCCACCTGCTCGGTCACGTCGTACGCGGCCGAGTCCTCGTTCAGTGCCCCCGCCGCGCCGCAGGCCGTCGTCAACGCCGCCATCCCGGCGAGACCCGCGATCAGCGCCGCTCTCCTCGTCCTCATGAGGCACCATTCTCCGCGAACGCCCACGTACCCGGCCTCGGGGTGATCCCTGGATTCGCCCCTGAGACCCGGCCCGGGGGCATCAGGACAGCTGGCATTGGGCCGACGGCATCCACGGGTTGGCCGGGGGCTCGGCGGTCGCGTTCGCGTAGTCGGGGTACTTCCACCGGCACACCGACGCCGGGTCCACCGCCGACTCCGAGCCGTTGCACCGCGTGTAGCCCCAGCCCGCGTTGTACGACCCCCTGAAGCCCTTGGCCTTGCAGTACGCGTTGACGTCCGACCACGTGATCGTGGCCGTGCTGGGCTCGGGGGCGGGGGCGCTGGTCGTGCGCCTGGCGGCCGGCGACCTGGTCGGTTTGGGGGTGGGCTTGGGCGTACGGGTCGCGGGCCTGCGGGTGGCGGCCGTCGCGGATGGGGTGGGGGTGCGCTCGGCGGGGGTGGGCGGCGCGGTGGACGTGGGCAGGCGGCGCGACGCGGTGGGTGTCGCCGTCTTCGGGCGGGAAGTGGCGCTGGCCAGGTCCTTCGCCTTCCGCGGGGGCGGCTCCGTGGATGTCGGCGTGGGCTCCGGCGTCCTCTCGGTGAGCGTCGGGACGGGGGTGCGGGCCGCCGCCTCAGGCTGGGAGACGGCGGGCGACAGAGTGTGCCAGCCGATCCCGGCCGCCGCGATCAGCGCCACCGCTCCGACCGGCACCGCCACCTTGAGCACCCGCACCCGGCCTCCACCCCGAACGGGCCCCGTTCCGAGCGCCGTCTCCCCGCGCGGCGCGGTGTCGCCGGACCGCCCGCCGGGCAGGGTGCCCGGCACGGAGGCGGTGGCGGGGAAGCCGTGGGGTGGGGTCAGCGGGCCATTCGGAGGCGAGGTGGCCGGGAAGCCATGAGGCGGGGTCAGCGGGCCGCCGGGGGTCGTGGCCGGTGGAGCGGCGAGGGTCGGTGGCGTGGTGGGGGCCGGTGGAGCGGCGGGGGTCGGTGGCGTGGTGGGGGCCGGTGGCGTGGCGGGGGTGGGGGACGTGGTGGGGCTGGGGCGGTCCGTCACTCCCGTCGAAGCTCTCAAGCGTTCGACCACCTGCGCCGACGTAGGCCGGCGGGCCGGGTCCTTGGACAGGCAGTCGCGCAGCAGCCACCGCAGCCGCTCGTCCACCGGCGTCAGGTCGGGCTCGCTCGACAGCACCGCGTGCAGCGTCGCGGGGATCCCCTCACCGGGGAAGGCGCGCCGGCCGGTGGCCGCGTAGTACATGGTGGCGGCCCAGGCGAACAGGTCGGCGGGCGCCCCCACGTCCCCGTTGCTGATCTGCTCGGGCGCCATGTACGCCGGGCTCCCGAACGGCTGGCTGGAGATCACCGACTGGCTCTGGTCGAGCGCCTTGGCGATGCCGAAGTCGATGACGACGGGACCGTCGGGCCCGAGCAGCACGTTGGCCGGCTTGAAGTCGCGGTGCACGACCCCGGCGGCGTGGATGGCGGCCAGCGCCGTCGCGGTGTTGATCGCCAGCCGGTGCAGCGCCGCCGCGCCGCGCGGCCCGTCGTCGCGTACGGAACTCTGCAACGAGGGCCCGGGGACGTGCTCGCTGACGATGTACGGCCGCGTCCAGGCGAACCCGGAGTCGAGCAGCTGCGCCGTGCAGAACGGCGCCACCCGCTTGGCCGTCTCCACCTCGCGCAGGAACCGCTCGCGGGCGAGCCCGTCGGCGACCAGGTGCGGATGCAGCAGTTTGATCGCGACGAGCGGCCCGTCGTGGGCCCGACCGGCGTACACGACGCCCTGACCGCCGCTGCCGAGCCGCCTCTCGATCCGGTACGGCCCGACCGTCGCGGGGTCGTCGGGGAACAGGTTGCCGTCGGTGTTCAGGGCGTCTTCTCCGTGATCGGGATCGTCGCGGGACCCCCGGCGGGTGCCTGCGGCTGGTCGGGCGCCGGGATCGGCGCGCCGGGCGGGAGCCTGGCGACCAGCCCCTCGGCGGCGGAGGTGAGCAGCAGCATGAAGTAGTCCTCGCTGGTGTGGTGGGGGATGCCGGCCTTGGCCTGCCGCAGCAGCGCCGAGCCGGTGATCGCGGTGAGCGCGTGCTCGACCACCTCAGACCCGGCGACGGCGGCCTGCTCCTGCTCGGCCACGCTGACGCCGAGCGCGATGGTGGCGATGCCGGAGGCGATCACCGTGGCGGCGGCGGGGTCGTAGCCGCGCTCGCCGAGGGCGCGCAGCTCCTGCTCCATGAGCCTGATGCCGGACTGCCCGCGCGGGAACAGGCGCAGCATGTAGCCGGCGGTGCCGGGATGGTCGTGGGTGAAGCGGCGCAGCTGGAGGGCGAAGCCCACCAGGTGGGGGACGAGCGGCTGCGCGGGGTCGTCGGTCAGCCGCAGCTCGCCGAGTATGGCCTCGCCGACCAGTGTCTCCAGGGCCGACCTGCTGGGCACATGGCGGTAGATCGCGGCCGTGGTGACGCCGAGCGCGTCGGCGACGCGCTGCATGGTCAGCTCGTTGAGCCCGATCCGCTTGCCGGCCGCGATGACGTCGGCGACGGTGAAGCTGGCCGGGCGGCCACCCGTCCGCACCGGATCACCCCCCGAAGTTATGGACCATAAGTTAGAGGAATGATCATTCGGGCGCAAGCGGTTCAGGGCGCCGCCCCGAATGGTGGAACGCTCCCGAGTCCGGCGCCCGTCAATGGCGTCCTGCGGCGCTCGCACGTCTTGAGGAACCGTTGAGTCCGCGCCGCCGGTCACGGGCCGACGTGACGAGTTCGCCTATGTGCGAGGCCGAACCGTGTCCTTTGAATTGCTCTTCAACACCGCCGTTTCAGCGCCATTGAAGCCTGGATCGCGCACGCTGCCGGGCCTGGACCGGAATCGGGAGGTGGGCGGAGTGAAGGGGGATGACCAGGGCAAGCGCCGAGGTGGCGGGCGGCCGGAGCCACGCCACGCCCCTAAGATGCACTTCCTGCTGAAGAGCGTTACAGTACCTGCAACGTAAACGTATTTGGAGCACCCTAATGGCGAAGCGCATTGTTGAATCCTTTATCGATGACATCGACGGCAGTGACGCCGAGGGCACGACGAGGTTCGCGCTCGACGGCACGAGCTACGAGATCGACCTCTCCGGGTCCAACAGAGAGAAGCTGGAGAAGGCGCTGGCGCCGTTTATCACCAAAGCCCGCGCCGTCCGCGCCGACAGGGGCACCCGCGGCCGCCGCGGCGGTTCTTCGCGCGCGGTGAGCCGCGAGAAGGCCACCGAGATCCGCAAGTGGGCCAAGGCGCAGGGTCTGCCGGTGAGCGAGCGGGGCCGCATCGCCTCCTCCGTCGTCGAGCAGTACGAAGCCGCCCACTAGAGCACCACCTGACGGACCGGCGGGGAGCGGGTTTCCGGCCGGTCCGGCAGCGCAGGTGGGCTGATCCCTCGTGGCGGAGGCGTCCGCTTCGCCGCCTTCCGCAAGAAAGCCCTTCGACCTGGGCAAAAACCGGGGCAGGATCAGCTCAGGCAGGCTACGGCGCGTCCTGCCCCGGGTAGGTCACCGCGGGCCGGGCCCGCCACCGCCGAGCGAGCCCAGAGCGTGTTCGCTCGACGGGGGAGTGACCTGCGGTGAAAGTCGTCGTCGACCTGACGCGCTGCCAGGGATACGGGCAGTGCGCGTTCCTCGCGCCCGACGTCTTCACCATCCGCGACGAGGCGCTCCTGTACGACCTCGACCCGGCCGACGAGCGGCGCGAGCAGGTGCTGCGGGCCGCGGCGGCCTGCCCGGTGCAGGCCATCCACCTCGACGCGGCCGAGAGCCCGTACGTCCCCCGCCAGAGCGCCCCGCAGAAGGGCCACGGCAAGCGCATCGTCATCGTGGGTGCCTCGCTGGCCGGGGCGCGGGCGGCGGGCGTGCTGCGGCGCGAGGGCTTCGCGGGCGAGCTGACCGTGATCGGCGCGGAACGCGACGCCCCCTACGACCGGCCGCCGCTGTCGAAGCAGGTGCTGACCGGCCAGATCCCGCCCGACCACACCTTGCTGCCGAGCGTGCGCGAGGTGGAGGCCGAGTGGCTGTGGGGCACGGAGGCGACCGGCCTCGACATCGCGGCCAAGCGGGTACGCCTGGCCGACGGCCGCGAGCTGCCGTTCGACCGGGTCCTGCTGGCCACAGGCACCCGCGCCCGTCCCTGGCCCGATGAGACGGAGGCGGCGCTGCTGGGGGTCCACACCCTGCGCACCCAGCAGGACGCCGCCCGCCTGCGCGAGGCGCTGGCCGCCCGCCCGAACCGGGTGCTGATCCTCGGCGCCGGGTTCACCGGCAGCGAGATCGCCTCGGTCTGCCGCGAGCTGGACCTGCCGGTGACGGTCGTCGAACGCGGCCCCGCCCCGCTGGTCAACGCGCTGGGCCGGGTGATCGGCGACGTGGCGGCGCAGCTGCACCGCGACCACGGCGTGGACCTGCGCTGCGACACGACCGTCACGGCCCTGGAGGACGACGGGACCGGCCGGCTGCGCGGCGCCCGGCTCTCCGACGGCAGCACCGTGGAGGCCGAGGTGGCGGTCGTCGCGCTCGGCTCGATCCGCAACGTCGAGTGGCTGCGTGACTCCGGCCTGGCGGCCGGCGTGTGGGGCGTGACCTGCGACGCGGGCTGTCGCGCCGTGGACACCAACGGCCTGGTCATGGACGACGTCTTCGTGGCCGGCGACATCGCGCGCTTCCCGCACCCGCTCTACCAGTACCAGTTCATGACGCTGGAGCACTGGGGCAACGCGGTCGCCCAGGCCGAGATCGCCGCCCACAACATGGTCAGCGACCAGGCGCACCGCTGGCCGCACCTGGCGGTGCCGGTGTTCTGGTCGAGCCAGTTCGGCGTCAACATCAAGTCCGTCGGCGTGCCCACGTTCGCCGACCAGCTCGTCGTCACGCAGGGCTCGGCGGCCGAGCGGCGCTTCGCCGCCGTGTACGGCTACCAGGGCCGCGTCACCGCCGCCGTCACCTTCGACCAGGGGATCTGGCTGGAGTTCTACCAGCGGCTGATCGAGCGGGCCGCGCCGTTCCCGCCGGACTTCCGGCACGTGGACCGGCGGGAGGAGGCGGGGCCCGTGCCGGCGGGGGTGCCCGACCGGGTGGTGGCCACGGCGGGCGCGACCATCGTGGTGACCGGCCACGACCCGGCGGAGCGCCGCGCCACGCTGCTGCATCCACCCCAGGGAGCGTCATGAGCGTCTTCGACCGCATCCTCGACCCGGCGAACAGGGCCGACCCCTATCCGCTCTTCGACGAGCTGCGCAGGACTCCGGTGGCGCGCCAGGAGGACGGCACGTACGTGGTGAGCACGTACCGGGAGATCGTCGAGCTGCTGCACGACCCGCGGGTCAGCTCCGACCGCCGCAACCTGCGCGTGCCCGGCGAGTCGCCGGACCCCGCGCCGTCGTTCATCGGGCTGGACCCGCCCGAGCACGACCGGCTGCGGGCCCTGACCATGCGTCACTTCGGGCCGCCGCATTCGCCGCGGCTCATCGACGGGCTGCGGCCCGCCATGCTGGAGGTGACGACCCGGCTGATCGACGGCCTGGCGGACCGGCGGCAGGCGGACCTCGTGGACGAGGTGGCCTACCCGCTGCCGGTGGCGATGATCTGCCGGATCCTGGGCGTGCCGGAGGCGGACGAGCCGCGCTTCCACGCCTGGGCCGACCGGATCGTCGACACGCTGGGCCCAGGCGAGCACGACAGGGCCGAACGGGAGCGCGCGCGGCAGGCGGTCGCGGACCAGCTGCGGGGCTACCTCGGGGAGCTGGTCGAGCGGCGGCGCGCGCAACCGGAGGACGACCTGCTGTCCGGGCTGATCACCCAAGGCGGCATGGAGCAGCGCGAGGTGGTCGCCACCGCGGTGCTGCTGCTGATCGCCGGGCACGAGACGACGATCAACCTCATCGCCAACGGCATGCTGACGTTCCTGCGCGACCCGGCCCTGCTCGACCGCCTGCGCGCCGACCCGGGGCTGATCGTGCCCGCGGTGGAGGAACTGCTGCGGTACGAGCCGCCGGTGCAGCTCATCTCGTCGCGGGTGGCGCTGGAGGACGTCGAAGTGGCCGGCGTCACCATCCCGGCCGGGTCACCGATCGTGCTCGCGCTGGCGGCGGGCAGCCGCGACCCCGCCCACGTGTCCGATCCAGGAACCTTCGACCCCTGCCGGCCGGGCAACGAGCACCTGGGCTTCGGCGGCGGCGTGCACTACTGCTTCGGTGCGCCGCTGGCCAGGCTGGAGGCGCAGATCGTGCTGACCGAGCTGATCCGCAGGCTGCGCGCGCCCCGGCTGGCCGCCGACCCGCCGCCGTACCGGCCGAGCCCGATCCTGCGCGGCCCCCGCCACCTGTTCGTCGACTACGACGGGGTCGAGCCCGTGAGCAGCTGATCGGGCACCACCTTGGGCAGGCCGCCGAGCCCCGCGACCACGTCAGCGGCCCCGTCTCCGGCCACCGCGACCACCGTACGGCTCAAACGCCGCATGACCGGCAGTTCAGGCGGCACGTGAACCGCCGGTGCGGCGTGGCGCTGCCGGTGCGACGGAGGCGTTCGCCAGCATGGGGGGAGTCACAGGAAGTGAGGGGGACGGATGCGGGCGATCGCGGCGATGGTGGTGACGGTCGCGCTCACCGCCGCCCCTGCGTCGGCGGGCGAGGACGACGGCAACGACGACAGCGACGACAAGACGCCCAAGTGGCGCAAGCTCACGTCCTTCTTCGTCTCGCCCGAGTCACCTCACCAGAACGACGTCATCCGCGTCCTCCTGCATTGCCCGGACGCCGCGAACCACGCGATCGTCGGCTCCACCGCCTTCCCCCTGAAGGGCTCGTGGCGCACCTTCCGCGAGGTGGGCGTGGGCCTGACCGGGCGGAACTTCGGCCGGCGCGGCGTCATCATCTCCCGCTACGCGCCGCCCGGCCACCACGACGTGTCCATGAAGTGCGTCAAGGTGCGCATCGACAAGAAGACGAAGATCAGGAAGGTCAAGGTGATCAGCCGCGCGTCCGCGTCGCTGTTCGTCCGTCCCTTCCGTATCCGTCAGTATTTCTGAGCCTGCTCGGCCAGCCACTGCTCGAACGTGGTCGGCGCGATGCGCACGCGCTCGCCCGGCAGCATCACGTCGCCGGCCATCGACGCGTCGAAGACCCCGTGCCACGTCGGCACCAGCTTCACCTCGCGCCCCCGCGCCTGGTGCGTGCGCCTGGCCATGTCCACGAGGTCCTGCGGGTCGGGGCCCGCGACGTCGGCGTAGCGGCCCTGCGGCTCGCCGAGCGCGACCTCGGCCAGTACGGCCGCTATGTCGGACGGCGCGATCGGCTGGACGAGCAGCGGCGCGAGGGTGGCGACGCCGTCCTGCTCGGTCCAGCTCGCGACCATCTCGGCGAAGTCGTGGAACTGCGTGGCAGGCACGATCGTCCACGGCACGGGACCGGCCTCCACCAGCCGCTCCTGCTCCCGCTTGCCCGCGTAGTGCGCGTTGCCCGGCACGCGGTGCACGCCCACGATCGACAGCAGCACGTGGTGCCGCACGCCGGCGCGCTGCTCGGCGGCCAGCAGGTTGGCCGTGGTGGTGCCGAAGAGCTCGACGGTCTCCTCCCTGCTGACCGGCGGGGCGCTGATGGCGTCGACGACCGCGTCCACGCCGGTCAGCGCCTGGTCGAGGCCCTCGCCCGTCACCAGGTCCACGCCCAGCGACCGGCTGACGCGGACGACCTCGTGCCCGTCGCCCTCCAGGAAGGCGACCGTACGGGAGCCGATGTTGCCGGTGGCCCCGGCGACTGCGATGCGCATGATGACTTTCCTCTCCTCGTGCTACGGCGTCACCATATCTCGGACTAAATAGATCCTCAATCTCCCCGATATGATGGTCGGCGTGAAGCTGCCTGTGAGCACCGAATGGTTGTTGCACTGCGCGTCGACGCTGGCGCAACTCGATCCCGGAGCGACCGCGTCGGCCGCACAGCTCGCCGACTACTACGACCTTCCCGCTCCCTACCTGGCCAAGCAGCTTCAGGCGCTGGTCAGAGCCGGAGTGCTGGCCGCCACGACGGGGCCGAGGGGAGGGTTCAGGCTCGGGCGGCCGCCGGGGGAGATCACGCTGCTGCAGATCGTGGAGGCGGTCGATGGGGCGGCGTCGCCGTACGAGTGCCGCGAGATCCGCATGCGGGGGCGCGGCGCGCTCCCGGAGGAGGACTGCCAGGAGACGTGCGTGCTCGCGGCCACGATGTACGAGGCCCACGAGGCGTGGCGGCGCAGCCTGGCGGGGGTCACGCTGGCCGACATCCTCGCCGGTCTCCCCGAGGCCATCCCGGCGCGCACCCGGTCGATCATCGCGGGAACGCCGAGGGCGCCCCGCTGACGTCGGTCAGCGGGGCGCCCCGTCGTGCGGGAGCCCGCCCGGTCGCCACGACCGCCGGGCGGGCCCGGTATCAGCCCGCGTCAGTCCGCGAGCTCGATGGCGGCCCCCGGGCACACGGCGGCCGCCTCGCGCACCACGGCGTGCTGGTCGGGGCCGGGCGAGTCGTCCAGCAGGATCACGATGCCGTCGTCCTCACGCTGGTCGAACACCTCGGGCGCGAGCAGCACGCACTGCCCCGCGCCACAGCACTTGTCCTCGTCGACGATGACCTTCACGATGTCGTCTCCTTCTCGATTCAGGGGTTCACCAGCGGACGGGCAGCGTACGCAGGCCGCCGACCGCCAGCCCCTCCACCCGCTCCAGCTCCGTCACCGGCACCGCCAGCTCGAGCGAGGGCAGCCTGCGCAGCAGCACCTCCAGCACGACCTGCAACTCGGTGCGCGCCAGCGACTGCCCCAGGCACGAGTGCGCGCCGGAGCCGAAGGCGAGGTGCGGGTTGGGGCTGCGGGTCAGGTCCATCTCGCCGGCGTGCTCGAACGCGCTCTCGTCCCGGTTGGCCGCGGCCATGCTGCAGATCACCGTGGTGCCCTTGGGCAGCACCTCCCCGCCGACCTCGCTCTCGACGGGCAGGTAGCGGGGCAGGCCGAAGCCGGAGTTCGCGTCCATGCGCAGCGACTCCTCGACCGTCGTACGGATCAGCGCGGGCTCGTCCAGCAGCCGCTCCCACCTGCTCCGTTCGGCCAGCAGCATCGCGACCATCTTGCCGATCATGTTCGCGGTGGTCTCGTGCCCGGCCACCAGCAGCCCCATGCCGGTCACCAGGACCTGCAGGTCCGACAGCCCGCCCTGTTCGGGGCCGCCGGCCGCCAGCAGTTCACTGAGCAGGTCCTCGCCCGGCTGCGCGCGCCTGGCCTCGACGTGGTCGGACATGTACTGGAAGAACTCCGCCTGCGCGGCGTCGATCTCCTCCTTGGTGTAGCGGGTCAGGTTGAGGAACGTGTCCGACCAGTACGAGAACCGGTCGCGGTCCTCGGCGGGCACCCCGAGCATGTCGCAGATCACGTACACCGGCAGCGGGAAGCCGAGCGACGCCTTGAGGTCGGCGGGCGCGCCGCGCTTGACCATGTCGTCGATGAGGTCGTCGGCGATCTGCGCCATCGCGGGCCGCAGCGCCGCCATCCGCTTGGCGGTGAACCACCGGCCGACCAGCCGCCGCCAGTGCTGGTGGCCCTCGCCGCCGTCGGGGATGATCTGGGCGACGTCGCTGTTGAACACCCCGCCGCCGTCCGCCGACAGTCGCGCCGCGTCGGGGGCGGTGAGCCGGCGGGTGAAGCGCGGGTCGGCGAGCACCGCCTTGACGTCCTCGTAGCGGGTGATGAGCCGCGCGCCGTCGCCGCTCGGCAGCTTCACGTGCGCCACCGGGCACTCGCCGCGCAGCCGCGCCCACTCCGCGGGCGGGTCCAGCGCCGCGTCGTTGGGGATCGGGTAGTTCAGGACCTGCTCATTGACGCTCATGCGGCCTCTTCTCGTGAACGGATCGGCTTCTATACCGGGGTGAGGTGCTGCTGGCGGAGCACGCGGGCCTGCTTGGCCATGTTCCAGCCGAGCACGCCGGTGACCCGGCCCTCCTCGCGGTAGACGGCGGCGAAGCGGTGCTGCTCCGGGTCGCCGTCGGTGACGCTCGCCACGGCCTCCTGCGACGGCAGGCCGTGCGCCTGGATCTTGACGTCGTACTGGTCGGTCCAGAAGTAGGGGATGGGCGTGTACGGCCGGTCCGCGCCCAGCAGGTTGGCCGCCACGACCTGGGCCTGCTCGGTGGCGTTCGTCCGGTTCTCCAGGCGCAGCCTGCGGCCCATGACCTCGTGGTGGAAGGACGCCACGTCGCCGACCGCGTAGACGCCGTCGGCAGCCCGGCAGCGCGCGTCGCACTCCACCCCGTCGCCCAGCCGCAGCCCGCTGCCCGTCAGCCAGCCGGTCGCCGGGCGGGAGCCGATGGCCACCACGACGGCGTCGGCGTCCAGCGTCTCGCCGGTGGCCAGGCGCACGCCCCTGACCCTGCCCGCCGCGCCGGTCAGCGCCTCGACGGTGACGCCGAGCCGCAGCCGCACGCCGCGTTCCTCGTGCGTACGGGTGAGGTGCCCGGCGATGACGTCGCCGAGCTGGTCGGCCAGGATCGCCCGGCCCATGCCCACGAGCGTCACGTCGAGGCCCATGCTCCTGGCCGTCGCCGCGATCTCCGCGCCCAGCACGCCCTCGCCGGCGACCACCAGCCGCCTGGCCGCGGTCAGGCCGAGGCGCAGGGCGAGCGAGTCGTCCAGGCCGCGCAGCACGTGGACGCCCGCCAGGCCGTCCTGGCCCGGCAGCCGGCACGGGACCAGGCCCGTCGCGATGACGACGGCGTCGGCGCGCACCACGCGGCCGGACGCCGTGGTGACCGCCCGCTCCCGCGCGTCCAGTGCCGTGGCGGGCTCGCCGCGGACGAAGGCGGCGCCCAGCGCGTCGAGCTGCTCCTGCGTCCGCAGTTGCGCGCGGGCCGGCTCCCACGCCCCGGCCAGCACCTGCTTCGACAGCGGCGGCCGATCGTAGGGCAGGTGCGGCTCGGCGTCGAGCAGCGTCAGACGGCCGGTGTAGCCCTGGCGGCGCAGCGCCTCTGCGGTGCCCAGGCCCGCGGCGGAGGCGCCGACGATCAGGATGCTCTCTGGCGGTGTCACTCCGCCTTCCTCCCGTGCCCAGCTGCGTGTATGCGCATATGTCCTGGTCCTTTCCGGCATCTCGCCCTGAAGATTACCCTACACATGTAGGAAAACCTTCACCTGTAGTCAGAAGGTAGGGTGAAGCGCGTGGCGACCACAAGAGCAAGCAACACACCGTCGGGTGACCGGCGCGTCCGCCGCACCCAGACCGCCCTGGCCCGCGCCCTGCTGCGGCTCGTCGAAGAACGCGACCTGTCCCGCATCGCCGTCGCCGACGTCGCCGAGCTCGCCGGAGTCAGCCGCTCGACCTTCTACGACCACTACCGCGACGTGCACGAGCTGGCCGAGGCCGCCTGCACCGCGATGATCGACCGGCTCGTCGAATCCCTGCCCATGCCGGCCGTCGACGCGGAAGACCCGCTCGCCGAGGCCGCCGCGTCCCTGGAGGCGTTCTTCGCCAGCCTCGCCGAGCACGCGGGGCTCTACCGTGCGCTGCTCGGGCCCCAGGGCAGCGCCCGCGTCGCCGACCACATCCGCCGCCGCACCGCCGCCGCCATCCACGCCCGCCTCAGCGAGGAGCCCACCGCGCAGGACGACGACCCGCACGACGTGAGCGCCGCGTTCACCGCGGGAGCCCTCATCGGGGTCGCCTCCGACTGGCTGCACCGCGGCTGCCCCCGCACCCCGGCCGAGATGGCCGCCCTGACCTGGCCGCTGATCACCGCCGTTCACCCCCTCCCGCTCCGGCCCCGCTCTCGCAGCTGAGTGGTTGATCCACTTAGGATGCGGTTCATGCCGCTACACCTCCCTCCGCCCGACGACCGGCTGTCCGGACACACCGGCTACACCCGGGCCCACTGGGAGGCGATGGCCGACCACCTGCTGGCGTCGGTGGCGCCGTACGCGACGGAGGGCTTCTCGCAATACCGGCTGCCCGGCGAGCCCAGCATCTCCGGCACGGTCAGCGACGGGCTGGAGGGCTACGCCCGCACGTTCCTGCTGGCCGCCTTCAGGATCGCCGGCGCTCAAGGCGACGTGGCGCCGGAGCTGATCGAACGGTACGCGAGCGGCCTGATCGCCGGCACCGACCCCCGCCACCCCTTCGCCTGGCCGCCGCTGACCGACATGGCGCAGCCGCTGGTCGAGGCCGCCTCGATCGCGCTGGCGCTGCACGAGACCCGGCCGTGGATCTTCGACCGGCTCTCACCGGAGCAGCGGGAGCGGGTGGTGAGCTGGCTCGCCGGGTTCATCGGCAGGCGCACCCCGGACAACAACTGGGTGCTGTTCCAGGTGATCGTCGAGCAGTTCCTGGCCGAGGTTGGCGGCCCCTACGAGCCGGACGAGATCACCGGCGGCCTGGAGCGCATCGAGGAGTGGTACGCCGGCGACGGCTGGTACACCGACGGCAAGGGCAAGAACTTCGACTACTACTGCGGCTGGGCGCTGCACCTCTACCCGTCCCTGTGGGCGCGGATGGCCGGCGACACCGCCCGCGCCGAGCGCTACGCGGGCCGCCTGCGCCTTTTCCTTGAGCAGTACCAGCACTTCTTCGCCGCCGACGGCGCTCCCGTGCACCAGGGGCGGTCGCTGACGTACCGGTTCGCGACGGTCGCGCCGCTGTGGCTGGGCGCGCTGACCGGCGCCACGCCGCTGCCGCCGGGCCGCACCCGCCGCGTGGCGAGCGGCGTGCTGCGGCACTTCGCCGAGCGCGGCGTGCCCGACGAGCGCGGCCTGCTCACCCTCGGCTGGTACGACCCCTTCCGCCCGGTCGTGCAGCCCTACTCGGGCCCCGCGTCGCCCTACTGGGCCAGCAAGGCGTTCATCGGCCTGCTGCTGCCGCCCGAGCACCCGGTGTGGACCGACCCGGAGGAGCCGGCGCCGATCGACCTGGCCGACCAGAGCGTGGCCATGCCGGGGCCCGGCTGGCTGCTGCGCGCCACCCACAAGGACGGCGTCGTGCGCCTGCTCAACCACGGCAGCGACCGCGACCGCGTGCGGAGCGGGGACGGCGTCCCCGACCCCCACTACCTCCGCCTGGCCTACACCAGCCACACCGGGCCGGAGGCGAGCGGCGTGGACAACAACCTGGCCGTCATCGCGCCCGGCGGCGACACCTGCCTGCGGCGATCCATCGAACCCCTCGCCGTCTCGGACGGCTTCGCGGCCTCGGCCTACCAGGACGGCGACGTCCGCGTGGTGACGGCCGTCGTGGTCGCGGGGGCGTCTGAGATCAGGATCCACCAGGTGACCGCGCCCGCCGGGCACCACGTACGTGACGGCGGACACGCGCTGGCCGCCGAGACCCCGCCCGAGCTGCGGCAGGGCGACGGAGTGGCGTCGGCCAGGCGCGCGGACGGCCTGACCAGCGCCGTCCGCGCCCTGCACGGCTTCACCGGCACCGGCCTGGCCACGGCCGAGCACGCCAACGCCTTCGGCCGGCACTCCGCCACGCCGTACGCGGTCGCGACCGGCCACCCCGGCGGCACCGCCGTCTACGTCAGCCTCGTCCACCTGTCAGGCACCGGCGAGGAGCCGCCCACGCCGTCGGCCGAGGTGACGGACGGCGCGGTCGTCCTGGGCCTGAAGGACGAGACGGTCACCGTCCGCCTCGGCCCCGTCCCCGCCCGCACCCGGTGAGCCGTCACTTCTTCTTGAAGGTGTCCTTCACCTTCCTGCCCGCGTCCTTGATCTTCTCGCCGGCCTGCTTCAGGCCGCCCTCGGTCTGGTCGGCGCGCCCCTCGGCGCGCAGCTCCTCGTCGTCGGTGACGTCGCCGACGTTCTCCTTCGCCCGTCCCTTGAGCTCCTGAGCCTTGTTGCGGAACTTGTCGTCGGTGCCCATGTCCGTGCCTTCCTGCTCGATTTGCCGCAGGCCCTTGTCCTTACCGAGCGGGAAGGGCGGAAACGTGGTCCCAGGACGCGAGCCGGGCGTGGATCTCCTCCCGTACCGGAAGGGTGAGCGCCTCGGCGTGGGCGCGGGCGAGCAGCTCCTCGATCGAGACCCGCTCGCCCGTCTCGGCCGCCCGCACCGCCGCCTCCACCATGGCCAGGCTGCCGATGTTGCGGGCGATCGCCCCCGAGGGCACCGTGCCGTCCCGCACCGCCGCGACGAACTCCACCAGCGCCCCCGCGATCTGCTCATGCTCGCCGGGCGGCACGAGCAGATCAGCGCCGGCCCCGTCGAGGCTGGAGCCGACCCGCTGCTCGCCGTCCCAGGTGGCGCTGCCGCCGGGACCGACGGCCCGCCACTCGCCGTTCCACGAGGTCTCCAGCCCGTCGGCGCACCAGCTTCCGTTGTAGACGTAGCGGACGCCGCCCTCGAACTGGAAGGTCGCGGTGGCGGAGGCGTCGCCGCGGTACCAGCTCCATGGCGGGTTCCAGCTCTCGCACGTCACCGACACGGGATCGGCGCCGAGCAGGTAGCGGGCCGCGTCGAAGGCGTGGATGGCCATGTCGACCAGCAGCGGCTGGTCCATCTCGTCGCGGAACCCGCCGAAGCGCGGCCCGCGGAAGAACGACGTGGTGAGCAGGCCGGGCGGGCCGAGCCGGCCGATCAGCTGTCGGTACTCGGCCAGCGCCGCGTAGTAGCGCCGCGACTGGCTGATCATCAGCAGCCGCCCCGACGCCTCGGACGCGGCGGCCTGCACCAGGGCCTCGGCCAGCGTCGGCGCGGCCGGTTTCTCGCACAGCACCGGAACCCCGGCGAACAGCGCCTCGACGCTGACCGCGGTGTGCGCGGCGGGGACGGTGACGTTGACGACCGCGTCGGGCTCGACCGCCGCGAGCAGCTCGCCGAGCGAGCCCGCGACCGGGGCCGCGCAGCCCGTCTCGCGCAGGGCCGCCCGCGCCCGCTCGACGTCGAGGTCGGCCACCCCGGCCAGCTCGACGTCGCCGGAGGCCGCCAGCGTACGCAGCCAGGCCAGCCCCATGGCCCCCGCGCCGACCTGGACGACGCGCAGCGGCCGGGTCATCCGGCGTCCTTGTTGTGCATGGCCCCCCGGTAGCCCTGGCCGTTGAAGAAGTCGTCCCTGTCGTAGCGCAGCAGCGTCGGCAGCGCCCGCCGGTCGGGGTCGCCGGCCGCCCACTCGACGCCGTTCGCGATGACCTGCAGCACGTCGGGATGGTGGTAGACGGGGTAGTCCTGGTCGCCGGGGCTGAAGTAGAAGATCTTGCCGTTGCCGCGCAGGAAGGTGCAGCCGCTGCGGAACACCTCGCCGCCGCTGAACGAGCTGATGAAGATGAGCTCGTCCGGGGTGGGGATGTCGAACTGCTCGCCGTACATCTCCTGGGCCGGGATCTCGATCGGATGCGGCACGCCGCGCGCGATGGGGTGCGCCGGGTTCACCGTCCAGACCAGCTCGCGGTCGTTGTCGCTGCGCCAGCGCAGCGTGCAGGTGGTGCCCATCAGCTTGGTGAAGATCTTCGACCAGTGGCCGGAGTGCAGCACCACCAGGCCCATGCCGGACAGCACGTGCCGGTGCACCCGCTCGACCACCTCGTCGGCCACCTCGCCGTGCGCCGCGTGCCCCCACCAGGTGAGCACGTCGGTGCGGGCCAGCACCTCCTCGGTCAGTCCGTGCTCGGGGTCGTCGAGGGTGGCGGTGGCGACCTTCGCCCGCTCGCCCAGCCGGGCCTCGACGCCCCGCCTGATCGCGTTGTGCATGCCGTCGGGGTAGATCTCGGCCACGTGGGGTTCGGCCTGCTCGTGCCGGTTCTCGCCCCACACCAGGACATTGAGGGTTCGAGTGGTCAAGGGGACATCCTTTCCATAGGTCACTTGACGGCGCCGCTGACGGCGCCGGCCGCGATGTAGCGCTGAGCGAAGATCAGCAGCAGCCCCGCCGGGACGGACGCCAGCACGGCCGTGGCCATGACGGCGGCCCAGTCCTGCGAGTTCGCGCTGATGTAGTCGTAGATGCCGAGCGTGATGGGCCTGACCTCGGGCGTGCTGGTCAGGGTGAGGGCGAACAGGAAGTCGCTCCACGCCGACAGGAAGGTGAACAGGGCCGCCGTGACGATCGCGTTCCTGCTGATCGGTACGACGATCGCGAGGAACGCCCGCAGGTTGCCCGCCCCGTCCACCATCGCCGCCTCCACGAGCGCCGGCGGGATCGACCCCATGAACGCCCTGATGAGCAGCACCGCGAAGGGGATGCCCGCCGCCGAGTTGGCCAGGATGAGGCCGAAGACGCTGTTGATCAGGAACAGCGAGTTGAACAGCGGATAGAGCGCGTTGGCGATGACCATCGCCGGGATCATCTGGGTGATCAGCAGCACGAGCAGGAACACCGTGCCCGCCTTGGTGCGGAAGCGGTACACCCCGTACGCGGCGGGCGTCGCGATCGCCAGCGTCAGCACCACGGTCCCGAGCGCGATGACCAGGCTGGTGACGAAGTTGCGGCCCTGCTCGGTCACGGCGGTGGCGTAACCGGACAGATCTGGGTGGACGGGGAAGAAGTCGGCAGCGGCGGCGCCCGAGGCGGCCTGGAGGCTGGTGTTGACCATCCAGTAGACCGGGAAGATCATCACGGCCAGGAAGACGACGCCGAGCACCGTCATGGGCAGTTTCCGCGCGGTTGAGTTCCGTGCGGTCGAGTTCCGTGCGGTCGAGTTTCGTGCGGTCAAGGTGTGGTTCACGTGCGGCGCCTCACTCGTGCGGCTCGCGGCGCGAGATGAACAGGTAGACGAGGGCGAAGACCAGCGAGACCACGATGAGGACGTTGCTGATGGCGGCGCCCTGGCCGAAGTCGAACTCGACGAACGACTTGTTGTAGGCGTTCGTGGCCAGCGTCTGGGTGGAGTTGGCGGGGCCGCCGCCGGTCAGGCCGAGGATGATGTCCACGACCTTGAGCGTGTAGACCACGCCGAGCACGATGACGACGCTCACCACCGACCGGATGCTGGGCCAGGTGATGTGCCGGAACGCGGTCCAGCCGGTGGCGCCGTCGAGCGCGCCCGCCTCGTACAGGTCCTTCGGCACCGCCTGCAGGCCGCTGTAGAGGATGGCGACGTTGAACGGGATGCCCAGCCAGATGTTCACCCCGATCACGCCGGCCAGCGCGAGCGTCGGATCGACCAGCCACGGCACGGCCGGGATCCCGAACAGGCCGAGGAACTGGTTGAGCGCGCCGCTCTCCTGGTCGAGCAGCCACTTCCAGACCGCGCTCGAGGCGATGAGCGGCAGCAGCCACGGCAGCAGTAGCAACGCGCGCAGGAAGCCGCTCAGCGGGAAGTTGCGCTTGAAGAACAGCGCCAGCGCCAGCCCGATCACGAACTGGAAGGTGATCGAGCCGATCGTGAACAGCGCGGTGTTCACCAGCGTGGTCGTGAACAGGTAGCTGGACAGGATCGTCACGTAGTTGGTGAGCCCGACCCAGGGTGCGTGCCCGCTGTAGAAGGTCGAGGTCGTGTACTCCTGGAAGCTCATGACGACGTTCTGGACGATCGGATACCCGAAGAACATGGCCACGAAGGTCATCGCGGGCAGCGTGAACAACCACGGCGTGGCCCGCTTGAGCAGGCGCGCCCACAGCAGGTCGCGCCGGCCGCGCGCGGCGGTGGCGGAAAGGCTGAGATCGGCTGAGGTCACCACGCGGCTCCTTGTCACTCGCCCTGCGCCTGGCGCAGGGCCTCGGCGGGCGCGGCCTTGCCGGTCAGCGCGATCTGCACGGCGTTGTAGATCTTGGTGGCCGCCTTCGGCCAGTCGGGGCCGAGGGCCGCGGTACGCGAGCGCGCGGTCCGTACGGTGGTGACGAACGTCGCGATCGCCGGGTCCTCGGCCGCGGCGCGATCGGCGACCCCGGGGTTCGTCGGGACGGTCTGCGTGACCTTCGCGGTCTCACGCTGCAGCTCCGGCGAGACCAGACATTTCACGAACCGCCCCGCCTTGGCCATTCTCGCCTTGTCGCCGGTGCGCGGCACCGTGAACAGTTCGCCGCCGAGCGGGGCGACCGTGGGTTGCGTGGCCAGCCGGGTCGGGATGGTGAACGTGCCCCAGTCGACCTCGTGCTGCTTCCTGAGCGCGGGGATCTGCCAGGGCCCGTTGACCACCATCGCGGCCTTGCCGGCCATGAACTGGTCGATGACGTCGTCCTGGCTCCAGATGATCGAGCTCTTCGACATCGAGCCGTCGTTCTGCAGATCGACGAGGAACCGCAGCGCCTGAGCGGTCGGGGGAGTGGTGATGTCCTGCTCGGTGCCGCCGTTGCCCCACATGAACGGCAGGAACTGCCAGGAGCCCTCGTAGGTGTTGACGTTGCTCATCGCGAAGCCGTACCGGCCGGGGGCGGTCAGCCTTTTCGCGGCGGCGCGGAGTTCGTCCCAGGTTCTGGGGACTTTCGTGATGCCGGCCGCCCGGAACATCGCTTTGTTGTAGAAGACGCTGAGCGTGTTGACCGAGGGGGCCAGGCCGTAAACTTTCCCGGCGTACGTGCCGGCCTTCACCACGGCCGGCGTCATTCCCTCGCCGTGCAGGCCGTAGTCGGACAGCGGGGTGAGCGCGCCCGACTCGGCGATCTGCTGCACGTCGGGATTGTCGAGCATGAGCACGTCGGGCAGGGTGCGCGAGGAGCTCTGCTGGAGCACCTTCGGGATCAGTCCCGGGCCCGCGACGTGGTCGATCCTGATGTCGAGGCCGGTCTGACGCGCGCACGAGCGGTAGAGCGGGTCGTGCAGTTCGTCGTAGTAGTCCTGGATGACGAGGGGGCCGGTGGCGTGCGCGCCGGCGGTGGTCCCGCCGCACGCCGACAGGGTGAGAGGGATGAGAACCGCCGCGACAGTCACTTTGGGCGCCTTCCCGTGACGCTTTTGTGCTGTCTCCATGTGAGCTACTCCTAGGGGTCGCCACGGAGTCGATGAGGGGTCGTTTACAGGGAGAAAGGGGCTGCGGGAAGTGATGCCGCCACTCGCGGGGCGGCCAGGGCAGTGATCGAAATAAAGCGCTTAACCGCGCTGGCTTGACCGATATGTTGCGCCTGTCCGACGGCGATGTCAACAACAAGTTAAGCGTTTTACGAAACGCGGGCGGGCGATATAGTCGCAGATGCTTCGCGCGGCCCTGACGAGTCGGGAGGCGGCATCCATGGTCACGATGCGCGACGTCGCCGAGCGGGCGAACGTCTCCATCGCCACGGTCTCGTTCGTCATCAACGGCACCAAACGGGTCGCGCCCGAGACCCGCGCCCGCATCGAGGCGGCCATCCAGGAGCTCAACTACCGGCGCAACGTCGTCGCCCGCGCCCTGGCCAGCTCGCGCACCCGCATACTCGCGCTGCTCCACCCCGACCTCGAGTCCAAGCCCAACGCCACGGTGATCCAGTTCGTCATGGGCGCGGCCCACGGCGCCCGTGAGCGCGGCTACGACCTCGTGCTGTGGCCGGTCAACGACGACGAGCAGATGTCCCACCTGCTGGCCGGCGGGCTCGTGGACGGCGTGCTGCTGATGGAGGTGCAGATCCGCGACGCTCGGGTGGCGCGGCTGCTGGCCTCACGGGTGCCCTTCGCGCTGATCGGCCGCACCGAGGACGACGACCTCCCGTACGTCGACATCGACTTCGCCACCACCATCCACCAGGCCGTCGAGCACCTGCGCGGCCACGGCCACGAGCGCGTCGCGCTGGTCGCCCAGCAGGCCGACGCCACCACAGAGCCCGGCCGCATCATGCGGGTCGAGTCGGCCTACCTCGACGCGATCGCGCCGCTCGGCCACCCGCCCGCCGTCATCAGGGTCGAGAGCACCTCCGCCGGAGGCCGGGCCGCCGCGCGCCGGCTGCACGACGACTTCCCCGAGGTCACCGCCGTCGTGCTGGTCAACGAGGGCGCCGCGGCGGGCCTCGCCAAGGGCACGCGGGCGCTCGGCCGTCAGGTGCCGGGCGACCTGTCGATCATCTCGGCGGCGACCACGCGCGAGCTGGGCGAGATGATCGAGCCGTCGCTGACGGTCATGGCGGCGCCGGCCGCCGAGCTCGGCCGGATGGCCGCCGACGCGCTGGTCGACCGGCTCGAAGGGGCCGAGGAGGCGCCGCCGCAGGTGCTCATCCCGTGCGCTCTGGTGCCGGGGGAGTCGGTGGGGCCGCCGCCGCCCCGCTGACGTCGAGGCCGGCCCGCGGGCCGACGAGCCTGGCCAGCGCCTCCTGGGCGGTCGCGCGTACGGCGGCGGGGTCGTCGAGGTCGAAGCCCACGACGAGCCCGTCCCTGAGCATCAGCAGCAGGTCGGCCGTCTGCTCGGGGTCGGGGTGCCCGGCCTCGGCCAGCAGGTCGCGGTAGAGGTCGCGGTTCCAGCGGCGGTGCTCGACGATGGCCTGCCGCACCGGGTGGGCCGGGTCGGGATATTCGGCCGCGGTGTTGACGAACGGGCAGCCGCGATAGCCGGGCCCGCTGCCGAACTCGCAGAGGTGGACGAAGAACGTGCGCAGCCGCTCGTAAGGGGCGTCGTCGCGGCCGAGCTCGGCCGCCGCCGTGCGCTGCAGGCCGCTCTGGTCGGTGATGTAGGCCCTGACCAGGTCGTCCTTGCTGGGGAAGTGGTGGTAGAAGGTCGCCTTGGCCACGCCCGCCTCGGCGATGATCCGGTCGATGCCGACCGTGTGGATGCCCTCGGCGTAGAACAGCCGCTTCGCCGTCTCCAGCACGCGCTCGCGGGCGGGGCTCGGCCGGCGTCCCTGCAACGTTCCTGCACTCACACGTTGACGATACCAGACAGACCTGTCTACTATCGGCCAAGACCGAACAGACAGGTCTGTCTAGTTTGAAGGGGCACGACATGAGCATCTACACCGCCATCGCCACCGCGGCCGGCCGCGACGGGCGCGCCGTCAGCTCCGACGGGCGGCTCGACGTCAATCTGGCCCTGCAGAAGGAGCTGGGCGGAGACGGCGAGGGCACCAACCCCGAGCAGCTCTTCGCCGCCGGTTACGCCGCCTGCTTCGCCTCCGCCATGCGCTTGGTGGCCGCGCAGCAGGAGCTCGACGTCGCCGACGCGGCGGTCACGGCCGAGGTCGGCCTGTCGCCCAACGGCAAGGGCGGCTTCCAGCTCTCGGTGACCCTGCGCGCCGAGCTGCCCGACCACATCGGCCCTGAGGCGGGCCAGGCGCTCCTTGAGGCGACCCACCAGGTGTGCCCGTACTCCAACGCCACGCGGGGCAACATCCCGGTCGAGCTCGTCATCGAGTAGGGCGTTGCACCTTAAGCGCCTTTGTCAGGGAATCTCCCGAAGATCGCGGTCAAGGTCCCCCCTGTGATGGTGTGGCCTTCGGGGGAGACGCGTGGGCAGACTGTGGGGCCGGTCGTTGCGGACGCGGCTGGCGTTGTTCGCCAGTGTCACGATGTTGCTGCTGAGCATCATCGTGAACGCTTTCGTGCTGCTCGGCATCAGGAACGAGGTCGCCGAGATCCGCGCTCACGAGCTGTCCACCAGGGCCGTACGCGTGCTGATCCTGATCAAACGGGGGCGGCTGCCCCAGGTGCTCTACCAGGACGGCACCGACGGCATGCAGGTCCTCGACCAGAACGGCCGGCCGATCGCCTGGACGCCCAACCTGGCCGGCCAGCCGCGCCTCACCACCGTCGTGCCGCACCGCTCCCTGGCCAACGACGCCGGGACCGTGTGCGGCATCCCGGCCTTCGAGGGCGAGTGCAAGATCACGGTGACCGTGATCGCGTACCAGCCGGAGGGGGAGTGGCTGGTCTACGCCTTCGGCCCCGCCGTGCCCTGGTACGTCAGCCCGGCGACGCTGATCTTCCAGATCGGCGTGTCGGCCGCGCTGGTCGCGCTGACCTGGTTCGGCGTGTCCCGCATCGTGGCCAGGACGCTGGCGCCCGTCGGCAGCATCACCAGGAAGCTCGCCGAGATCAGCGCGGGCGGCGGCGGCCTGCGGGTGCCCGTTCCGGTGAACGACGACGAGATCAGGGCGCTGGCCGAGACCAGCAACCAGACCCTGGAGCGCCTGGAGTCCGCGCTCTCCGGGCTCCAGGACGCGATGGAGCGGCAGCGCAGGTTCGCCACCGACGCCTCCCACGACCTGCGCAGCCCGATCACCGCGATGCGGGCCCAGATGGAGGACGCCATGCTCCATCCCGAGGAGGCCGACTGGGAGGAGACCGGCACAAAGGTGCTGGCCAGCCTCGACCGGCTGCAGGCCATCGTGGGCGACCTGCTCACGCTCACCAAGCTCGACGCCGGAGCGCCCGACCAGCGCGAGCCGGTCGACCTCGCCGACCTGGTCGCCGCCGAGACCGCGCGGCCGCGCTCCAAGGAGTTCGTCACGACCCTGGAGACCGGCGTCGTCGTCATGGGCGACCGGCTGCAGCTGGCCCGCCTGCTGACCAACCTGCTCGACAACGCCGAGCGGCACGCCGAGCGGCGGGTCATCGTCACCGTGCGGCGGCAGGGCGACGACGCGGTGATGGAGGTCGTGGACGACGGGGCCGGCATCCCTCCCGAGCACCGCGAGTTCGTCTTCCAGCGCTTCGCCCGCCTCGACGCCGCCCGCAACCGCGACGCCGGCGGCACCGGACTCGGGCTGCCCATCGCCAGGGAGATCGCGACCGCCCACCTCGGCACGCTGTCCATCGAGGACTCCGACACCGGCGCCCGTTTCGTGCTGCGCCTGCCGATCCTGGAGGAGGACTGAGCCCGCCGTGACGGGTGCGCAACCAGCGACATGACTGACTTGAGGAGGATCGGGGCACATGCAATTCCGGACCAGGTTTGTGCCACCGGAGGGAGAGCCACATGGATCAGCCGGGTACCGGTAGCCGGAACGTCCACGAGGGCGCGGATGCGGCGACCGGCCGCGTACGCTGCACGCCTCCTCCAGCAGCCGAGCTGTTCGAGATCGTGGTCCTGGACACCACCGGCGGCGATCCGCACTGGCACACCATCGGCTGGGGCGTGAACCGGGGGGACGCCGACACCATCGCGCAGTCGTACGTCACCCGCCCGGTGTGCCCGTACGAGGAGGCTCGGATCCGGCAGAACGGGCACCTGGTGGGGGTGCACCGCCGGCAGCCCTGACCCCCGCGCGGTCAGAGCCTGACGTGACCGGCGGCCAGGACGGCCGCCAGCGCCTGCTCCACGTCGTCGTGGAAGGTCGCCGCGCGATCGGCGCCCGTGATCTCCAGCAGCCTGGCCGGCATCGGCTGCACCCCGGCCAGGTGCAGGCCGGCGCCGTGGACGCGGGCCAGCGCGCCGGCGGCGAGCAGCACCGCGAGGCCGGAGCTGTCGATGAAGGTCAGCTCGCGCATGTCCACGATCACGTGGTCGTCGAACCGGCGGCGCTGCCCGCCGATGAACTCCTCCAGCTCGGCGGAGGTGCTGATGTCGACCTGGCCGGCCACGGTGAACAGCGTGGCCCCTGGATAGTGGCGACAGGTGAGTTTCACGGGCTCTCCTGGCGTTGGTCGGCCGGTGGCTGGTCGTAAGGGGTATCGCGAGGACGCCAACCGATGCCGCAACCTTATGCCCGCCGATCAGACACCCGAAAGAGCATTCGTCAAAGAATCTTCAGGAAGGATCCTGGGCGGACCGGTCGTCCATCACGCCGTACGCCGTCGCGCGGAAGAGGAACGACGCCCACGACCGGTAGGGCCGCCAGGCGTCGGCCAGCCGCCGGTACGCGGACGGCGGCGCGTCCTCCGCCAGCCCGTACGCCTCCCGCAGGATCGCGAACAACCGCGGCTCGTCACCGGGGAACGCGTCCGGCGCCCCCGCGCCCCTGATGAGGATCAGCCCCGCCGAGAACGGCCCCACGCCGGGCAGCGACCGCAGCTCCGCCAGCGCCTCCTCCGGGGCCAGCGAGCGCAGGTGCTCGGTGGTCAGCAGGCCGTCGAGCGCCGCCCTGGCCAGGCCGCGCAGCCACTCCTCCTTCTGCGCCGGCAGGCCGAGCCCGCCCGCGTCCAGGAGCGAGACCGGCGGCGGGAACGCGGGGAACGGCTCGCCGTCCACCACCACCTCCGCGCCGTACCGCTGCGCGATGCGCTGCTTGATCGCCGACGCAACGACCATCGACGAGCGCTGCACGATCACCGCCCAGCAGGCCGCCTCCCACGGGCTCCAGAAGCACACGGGACGCAGGCCAGGACGCAGCCGCAGCAGGTCGCCGAGCACCGGGTCGGCGTCGCCGAGCTTGGCGAAGCCGGTGCCGTCGACGTCGAGCGAGAAGATCCGCGCCACCTCGCCGCGGATCGCCGGGCCCGCCGGGCGTGTGGTGCTGACCGACACGCCGCCGGGGACGCCCGTCACGCTCACGCCGATGGGCCGCCAGTCGGCCTCCGCGCAGTACGCGAAGCGCAGCGTCCGCCCGTCGGAGGGCAGCCTGCTGGTGGCCGGCCAGTCCTCCACGAAGCGCAGGGAGTCGGCGAACTCGAACGGGCCCTCGGCGGTCAGCGTGAATCCGTGCGTGGTCATGCCGCTGATGTTAGGCGGCGTCCGGCGCCTGGCGTACGGTGAAATCCTGACGCTGACGTCAGCAGCACCTGAGGGGGAGATCGGATGCGGATCGGCGAGCTCGCCGCCCAGGCCGGGGTGAGCGTGCGCGCGCTGCGCTACTACGAGGAGCAGGGCCTGCTCTTCTCCGAGCGCACGCCCAGCGGGCAGCGCGTCTATCCGGACAGCGCGGTGGAGCGGGTCAGGCTCATCCGGCAGCTCTACGCGGCCGGGCTGGCCAGTAAGGCCATCGAGCCGATCATGCCGTGCGTGATGTCGGGCGAGGTCGTGCCCGAGCTGATCGAGCGGCTGCGGGCCGAGCGGGAGCGCATGGACGGCAAGATCAACGAGCTGGTCGAAGCCAGGACCAAGCTCGACTCGATCCTCGCCGTCGCCGACGCCGTCGCCCACGAGGGCGGGAACTGCCCCCGATGACCCAGGAGGGCGCGGACGCTCCCGGCGGGGGCGTTCCCGGCGAGGGCTTTCCCGGCGGCCCCGGCCGCGCGCCCGAGACCGCGTTCGTGCTCGGGGGCGGGGGTGTGCTGGGCGCCCACGAGGTGGGGATGCTGCGGGCGCTCGACGAGGCGGGCATCCGTCCCGGACTGGTGGTGGGCACGTCCGTCGGCGCGCTCAACGGCGCGGTCATCGCCGCCGACCCGGCTCAGGCGGTCGCCAGGCTGACCGGTCTGTGGCATTCCGACATCGTCCGTACGGCCTTCGCCGGCTCCTGGGCGGCCCGGCTGTCCACGCTCGCGAAGACGCGCACCCACCTGCACCCCAACGAGCCGCTGCGCGGCGTGCTGCGCGAGACCGTGCCGGCCGCCCGCATCGAGGAGCTGTCCGTGCCGTTCCAGTGCGTGGCCGCCTCGGTCGAGCGCGCCGCGGCCCACTGGTTCAGCTCGGGGCCGCTGGTGGACGCGGTGCTGGCCTCGTGCGCCGTACCGGGGCTGCTGCCGCCGGTGGTGATCGGCGGCGAGCACTTCTACGACGGCGGGCTCGTGCACAGCATCCCCATCGGCAGGGCCGTGCAGCTCGGCGCCAAGCGCGTCTACGTCCTGCACGTCGGCAGGATCGAGCGCCCGCTCAGCCCGCCGCGCAGGTTCTGGGAGGTGGGCATGGTGGCGTTCGAGATCGCCCGCAGGCACCGCTTCGCCGAGGACCTCGCCACGCTGCCGCCCGGCGTGGAGGTGCACGTGATGCCCTCGGGGGTGACCACGCCCGCCTCGCCGCTGCGCTACCGCGACGGCTCCCAGGTGGCGGCCTGCATCGACCGCGCCTACCAGGCGTCTTCCCGCTACCTGCGCGAAAGAGGAGGATGAGAGTACGCCCTTGAGGAGGCCGCCGTGCTTCCACCTCGCATCCTGCGCAGGGTCGTCTTGGCGCCCCTGGTCATCGTGGTCACCGTGTTCATGCTGGTGACGCTGCCGTTCTGGCTGGTCGTCACGGCCGCCGCCTCGCTGCGCCTGCCGCCGCCGCAGCGCAGGGGCGCGCGGTTCGTCTGGTTCGCGGTGGCGTGGCTGACGCTGGAGTCCGCGGTGCTCATCGCCTGCCTGTGGCTGTGGGTGGCGGGCGGCGCGAAGCGGCAGGAGCGGCACTACGCGCTGATCGGCTGGTTCCTCACCCGCGTGTACGGCGCCGCCGAGCGCATCTTCCTGCTCACCACCGACATCGAGGAGCCAGAGCCGACCCCCGAGGAGCAGGAGGCCAGGCTCTCCCGGCCGGTCATCGTCCTGTCCAGGCACGCGGGCCCCGGCGACTCCTTCCTGCTGATCCACCACCTGCTGGCCCGCTACCACCGGCGGCCCCGCATCGTCATGAAGGCCGCGCTCCAGTACGACCCGTCGCTCGACGTCGTCGTCAACCGGCTGCCGAACGCGTTCGTGCCCCGCAGCACCGACCAGAGCGGCGTCACCGCGGAGATCCGCCGCCTCGCCGCCACGATGGGCGACAGGGACGCGCTGGTGATCTTCCCCGAGGGCGGGAACTTCACCCCCCGCCGCCGCCGCCTCGCCATCCGGCGGCTTGAGGAGAAGGGCCTGACCGGCGAGGCGGGCCGGGCCCGCGACATGGACCACCTGCTCCCGCCCCGCCCGAACGGCGCCATCGCCGCCATCGAGTCCTGCCCGCCCGCCGACGTCATCTTCGTCGCGCACACCGGGCTCGACCAGCTCGTCACCGTGGGGGACGTCTGGCGCAAGCTTCCCGTCAGCGCGCACATCACCGCGAAGTGGTGGCGTGTACCGGCCGCCGAGATCCCCAGGACCCGCGAGGAGCGCGTCCGCTGGCTGTACGACCACTGGGCGCTCATCGACGCCTGGATCACCGAGCAGCGCGGAAGCCGTCCAGAAGCCGGGACACAGTCCGATGGCGCAGGTCGTCCGGCCAGCCGCCCGCCAGCGCGCCGTGGGTGGCGGCGGTGAGCACGGCCATGACCTCGTCCAGCCGGACGTCGGGGCGTACGGTCCCGGCTTCGCGCGCCGCCTCCAGCAGCGTGCCGAACGCCTCGCCGAGCGCCAAGATCTGCTCGCCCGGCTCGATGGGCGCGCCTTCCTCGGCGAGCAGGCTCACCACGGCGCCGATCCTGGCCGAGCCGCCGACGAGGAACGCGAAGTAGTCGAAGAACGCCGACCCAGGATCCCCATCGGCGATGAGGGACTCCGCCCTGGCGATGAGCCGCCGCCGCAGGTCCTTCATGATGGCGGCGAGGAGGGCGTGCTTGGTGGGGAAGTGGCGGAAGATCGTCCCGATGGCGACGCCCGCTCGTGCGGCGACCTCCTCCGTGGACGCCGATGTGCCCCGCTCGGCGAACACCTCCTCGGCGGCGGCGAGGATGCGGGCGCGGTTGCGCCGGGCGTCGGCGCGCATGGGCTTGGTGGTCGTCATTCGTCCGCTCGTTGACAAAGATGAGTCCGCGACTCATATTGAATGAACCTGAGTCCTTCACTCACCTTAACCTTCCTGCGAAGGGAATCCCATGCCGGAGCGCACCCCGCGAGACCTCTTCGCCCGCTTCCAGCACAACGTCCTGTCCGGAGCCGCGGCCCTCGACGCGGAGATGCTGGCCGACGACGTGGTCGTGGAGCAGCCGTTCGCGCGCCACAGGACCGAGGGGCGGGAGCGGGTCGCGGCCATGGCGGAGGAGGGCCGCGCGTCCCTCCCCGTCGCCTTCGAGGAATTCCGCGACGTGACCGTCCACGAGACCGCCGACCCGGAGGTGATCGTCACCGAGTACCGGCTGGTGGGCACCCTGCGGGGGAGCGACGTGCGCGCCCAGGCCGCGTTCGTGGTGGTGCTGCGCGCGAGGGACGGGCGGATCGTGCATTGGCGCGAGTACCAGGACCGCGCCGCCATCGCCGAAGCCCTCGCTTGACCCACCACACCGCCGCCCTTGGGGCATCCCTCGCCTCCGGCTGCTCCTCCCCGCGCCGCGCCTTTTCGGCGGGCTGCGGTTCTGTCCGCGGGCCCGCCACCCACTTCCCGCGTCTCCCCCTCTAGGGGGCGCCGGGTGGGAGGGTGGGGAGGGTGGGGGAGGGGCCCTGCTCGATCAGGTGGAGCAGGGCGTCCGTGTCCATGTGGTGGTCGATGAGGTCGCCGAGGGCGTCCAGGCGGTCCTCGCGGAGGCGGGCGAAGTCGGTGTCAGGGGCGGGGGTGAAGGCGCGGCCGGCGCGGTCGGCGACGTCGGTCAGGAAGGCGCGGCGGAAGCCGTCGTTCTCCAGAGCGCCGTGCCAGGTGGTGCCGAAGACGTTCGCCGAGCGGCAGCCGTCCAGGAAGGGCTCGCCGCCCTCGACGGTCGCGACGCCGTGGTGGATCTCGTACGCGCGCACCGCCTCCCCGTACGCGGACCCGACGGGCCGGCCGAGCCGCTTGTCCGCCCCGAACGTGACCCGCACCGGCAGCAGCCCGAGCCCCTCGACCCGGCCCGCCCCCGACTCGACGTCGTCCACGATCTCCCGCCCGAGCATCTGGAACCCGCCGCAGATCCCCAGCACGGGCCCGGTGCGCGCGCGCAGCGCCGCCGCGAGCCCGCTCTCCCGCAGCCAGGCCAGGTCGGCGACGGTGGCACGGGAGCCGGGCAGCACGACGAGGTCGGCGTCGTCCAGCTCGCCGGCGGAGGTGGCGAAGCGCACCACCACGCCGGGCTCGGCGGCCAGCGCGTCCACGTCGGTGAAGTTGGAGATGCGCGGCAGCCGTACGACGGCGACCCGTAGCGTCCGCCGCCCGTACGGAGGCCGCACCGCCACCTGCCGCCCGTCGAGGGCGAGTGAGTCCTCGACGTCCAGCCAGAGGCCGTCCAGCCAGGGCAGCACCCCGTAGACTTCGCGGCCGGTGAGCCGCCTGATCATGTCGAGCCCGGGTTCGAGCAGCTCCTTCGCGCCGCGGAACTTGTTGACCACGAACCCGGCCACGTGCGCCTGATCGGCGGCGTCCAGCAGGCCGACGGTGCCGTAGAAGGCGGCGAACACCCCGCCCCTGTCGATGTCGCCGACCACGATGACGGGCAGGTTCGCGGCCCTGGCCAGGCCCATGTTGGCGATGTCGCCGCGGCGCAGGTTGATCTCGGCCGGGCTGCCCGCGCCCTCGCACACCACCACGTCGTACTGCTTCCTGAGCCGCTCAAGCGCCTCCAGCGCGGTCGTGCGCAGCAGGTCCTTCAGGGCGCCGTACTCCATGGCGTCCACGTCCGCGACCGGCCGGCCCATGAGCACGACCTGGCTGCGGCGGTCGCTGCCCGGTTTGAGGAGGATGGGGTTCATGTCGGCGGCCGGTTCGAGGCCGGCGGCCTGCGCCTGCACGGCCTGCGCGCGGCCGATCTCGGCGCCGTCGGCGGTGACGTACGAGTTGAGCGACATGTTCTGCGCCTTGAAGGGCGCGACGCGCACGCCACGGCGGGCCAGCCAGCGGCAGATCCCGGCCGTGACCACGCTCTTGCCCGCGTCCGATGTGGTGCCCGCCACCAGGAGTGCGCCGTTGACCATGGCCACACCGTATCGAAGCCGCAGATCACGAAATTTCCCGGAAACCGGCCATTTACGAATGCTGTGACTTCTGTCACTCTGGCTAGAACGTCGCACTAGAACTGGATTCTAGAGTCACCTACGCGAAAGGGTGGGCATGGTCGGGACGTTCGGCTCGCCACGGACGGGCACCATCGACGCGCGATCCCGCGCGCCATTCGGCTGGGCACCCCTGGTGGTGCTGTTCATCGTCGGACTAGTGGACAGGATGGAGGCCAACCTGCTGTCGGGCGTGCTCCCGGTCATCCAGCGGGAATGGCAGTTCAGCGACACCGCGGCCGGTTCCATCCCGACCGCCTCCGCCCTGGCCGCCGCCGTGGTGGCCCTGCCCGCCGGCTACCTCGCCGACCGGTTCAGCAGGACCCGGATCATCGCGATCGTCGTCTTCTGCTGGGCGCTCGCCACGCTCGGCTCCGGCATCGCGACCGGATTCGCCATGTTCTACCTGATGCGGGTGCTGCTGGCCGCCGCCGAGAACATCGACAACCCAGCCGCCGGCAGCCTCCTCGCCGACTACTACCCGCCCGCCAGCCGGGCCAAGGCGTACGGGCTGACCCGCGTCACCACGTACCTCGGCGGTGTCGGCACCCTGCTCGGCGCCCAGCTCGCCGCCGCGTTCTCGTGGCGTACGGCGTTCCTCATCATGGTCGTGCCAGGCGTGCTCACGGCGCTGCTGGTCTGGTTCCTGCGCGAGCCGCGCCGCGGCGAGCTGGACCGCATGGTCGCGAACGGCGGGATCGCCCCGCAACCGTCCATGGCCGGTGCCGGTGGTGGTGCCGGTGGTGGGGCCGCTGCGCCCGCGCCTTCCCCGTCCGCCGGGGCCGAGGTCAAGCCGCCGTTCCTGGCGCAGGTGCGCGGCGTCATGGCCATCCCGACGCTGCTGTTCGTCTGCGTCGGGCTCGCGCTGCTCAGCCTCGGGCTGGCCGGGATCTTCTTCTGGCTGCCCACGTTCATGGTGCGCGCCCTCGGCGCGGGCGTCGCCACCGCCGGCTCGCTCAGCGGCCTGCTCACCATCGCCGGGACGCTGACCGGCACGCTGGTCGGCTCCTGGCTGGGCAGGAAGTGGCATGGCACGATCAAGGGCGGGCGCCTGCTCGCGGGCGGCGGCGGCATCACGGCCGGCTCGGTGGTCCTGGCCGGCGCGCTGTCCATGGACTCGGTCGGCGCGCTGGCCGGGCTGATGCTGCTGGCCAGCGCGCTCATGTCGATCGCGATCCCCAACATGACCGCCTGCCTGGCCGACGTGGTGCCGGCCGCCGCGCGCGGGCTCGGCTTCGCCGTCCTGCAGCTCTTCCTGACCGTCGGCACGGCCTTCGGCTCGCTGGTCGTCGGCATCGTCTCCGACGGGACAGGCTCGCTGCTGACCGGCATGTACGTCCTGATCGCCCCCATGGTCGTGGGCGGCCTGCTCACGCTGGGCGCCAGGGCGTCGTTCGAACGGGACGCGGCGAAGGTCCTGGAGGACGCCCGCCACTGACCCGTCCGCCGTGCGGGCTCTCGCGGACGCCCGGCGGCGAGGGCCGTTGAGACGCCCGCCGCCGGCCTCGCGGGATGCGGCGGGAGTCTTCGGAAGACGCCCGCCGCCGGCCCGTGCGGTCAGCCCTGAGGCGGCATCCGCCGCTCCTGCTCCTCCTGGGTCGGGGGCGGCTGCTGCCCGGCCTGCCGGCCCGGCTGTCCTGGCTGCTGGCCCGTCGGCTGGTCTGTCGGCTGGCCGGTCTGGTCCTGCCCGCCGCCGTAACGGCGCTGGACGGTGTCCGCGCCTCTGCTGATGTGCTCGTCGTACTTGTGGCCGGTGCGTTCCTTGGCGTACTGCTCGGCGCGGTCGACGATCTGGTCGGCCTGCTTGGAGTGTCCCCTGGCCAGGTTCTCTGCCTTCTTCAGCCACTCTCCGATGCGGCTCATGACCTTTTCCCCGTTTCTTCCGGTTACGCCCGCCCCCTACCCCGCCAACCTGGGATGATGTCTTTGCCGGAATCCGGCAGCGAATTCGTCCGCAGACTGCCGGACCTCCCCCATGACGCGCAGCGCCCCGCGGCGCGACGATGCGGGCATGACAGCAGTGGTGCAGGCCGAGGGGCTGACCAAGTACTACCGCGCCCGACGCGGCCTGGAGGACCTCACGCTCGACATCCAGCCCGGGGAGATCTTCGGCTATCTGGGGCCCAACGGCGCGGGAAAGACCACGACCCTCCGGCTCCTGCTCGACGTGATCAGGCCAACCCGGGGCGCCGTGACCGTGCTCGGCGGCCACCCGCGCGAGCCCGCCGTCCGCGCCAGGATGGGCTACCTGCCCGGTGACCTGGTGCTGGAGGGCCGCGACCGGGCCGCCGACTACCTGCGCTTCCTCGCGAGAGTCCGGGGCGGCGTGCCCGCCTCCCGCATCGAGGCCCTGGCCGAGCGCTTCGACGCCGACCTGTCGGTGCCCATGCGCAAGCTCTCCAAGGGCAACAAGCAGAAGATCGGGCTCATCCAGGCGTTCATGCACGAACCGGAGCTCGTCCTCCTCGACGAGCCGACCGTGGGGCTCGACCCGCTCGTGCAGCAGGAGTTCCTGGCGCTGGTCCGCGAGGTGCGGGCTTCGGGGCGTACCGTGCTCATGTCCTCCCACGTGCTGGCCGAGGTCGAGAGCGTCTCCGACCGCGTCGGCATCGTGCGCGGCGGGCGACTGGTGGCCGTCGAGAACGTCGCCGTCCTGCGCGAGAAGGCCGTGCGCCGCGTCGAGCTGCATTTCGCCGCGCCCGTCCCGCGTGACGCCTTCGAGGGCCTGCCCGGCGTACGCGACCTGCGGGTGGAGGGTGCCGCCGTGCGGTGCACGATCGACGGACGTCCCGACGCGCTGGTCAAGGCCGCCGCCCGGTTCACCGTCGTGCACCTTGTCAGCGCGGAACCCGACCTCGAAGAGATCTTCCTGACCTACTACAGCGACGAGGAGGCGGTCCGATGATCGCCAGAAGCCTGCGCGAGCACCGCCGCCCGCTCCTGTGGTGGACGCTCGGCATCAGCGCCTTCATCGGCCTGTACGTCGCCGTCTACGGCGCCGTCCGCGCGAACCCCGACACGTACGGGCCGGCCATGCTGAACAAGTTCCCCGGCCCGCTGCGAGACCTCATGGGCGGCATGCCGGACATGACCTCTGGCGCCGGTTACCTCCAGACCGTCGTCTACCAGCTCTTCGTCCCCATGTTGTTCATCGCCTGCGCGACGCTGCTCGCCAACCGGGCACTGGCCGGGCCCGAGGAGGCCGGCACGCTCGAACTCGTCGTCACCCTGCCGGTGGACCGGCGGCGGCTGGTGCTCGACAGGTTCCTCGCGCTGGCCGTCGCACTCGTGGTGGTGGCCGTGGTGACGCTGCTGGTCGCGGTCGCGATGAGTGCGCTCGTACGGACCGGGGTGCCCTTCGACCGCATCCTGGCCGCGCAGGTCGGCGTCCTGCTGCTCGCCCTGTTCTTCGGCGCTTTGGCCCTGGCCGTCGGAGCCGTCGCCGGGCGCCGGGCCGCCGCCTCGTCCGCCGTCGGCGTGTGGGCCGTCCTCGGGTACGCGGTCGTCACCGTGGGCCGCTCATGGGACGCCGTCGCCTGGCTGCGGTGGCTCTCGCCGTTCCACTACTACGCCGACGGCCGGCCGCTCTATGAGGGGCTGCCCGTCACCGACTACCTTGTCCTCGCGGGGGCGACGGCCGTGCTCGCACTCACCGCGGTGCTCGCCTTCGACAGGCGCGACGTAGGAGTCTGATGCCGCCCACGGACCCACCCCCGGCCGCGCCCACCGGCCTGCCCACCGGCCTGCCCACCGGCCTGCCCACCGGCCTGCTCGACGGGCTGCTCGACGGGCACCGGCGGCGGTTGGCCGAGCATGCGGCCACCGGACGGGCCTTCGACCGGCGCGCCCTCGACGCCTACCGCGCCGCCGGCAGCCAGGCCGCCCGGGCCGGCGTACCGCTGCGGCTCCTCGTCGACCGCGCGCTCGCCGCGGGCGAAGGCGTGCCCGGCGTGCTGCCCGCGCTGCGCAGGGCCGTGTCCGCGCTCATGGAGGGGTACGAGCAGGCCCAGCTCACCGCCATCCGCGAGGAGGAGAGCGCGCGCAGGGAGTTCGTGGACGACCTGCTCCAGGGCCGGGCCGAGCGGCTCGCGGAACGGGCCGAGCACTTCGGGCTGCGGCTGGCCGAGTCGTACGTGGTCGCCGTGGCCCGCGGGCTGCGCGACGGCGACCAGGACCGCATCGAACGCGACCTCATCGCCCGCTTCGGCTCCCACAACGTGCTGGTGTCCGTACGCGACGGGCTGCTTGTCTGCGTCGCCCCCGCCACGCTGGCGGCCGCCGTCGGTGAGTTCGTGCACCACGTACGCAATCGCTTCCCGCCCGGCTGGCGCGTCGGCGTCGGCCGCCCCAAACGCGGCCCCGGCGGAGTCGTGACCTCCTACCGCGAGGCCGCCCAGGCCCTCGAACTGGCCGACGGGCTCGGCCTCACCGCCGACGTCGTCAAGGCCGCCGACCTGCTGGTCTTCCCCGTGCTGCTGCGCGACAGAGGCGCCATCGAGGACCTGGTGACCAGCGTGCTCGACCCGCTCCTCGACGCCAGGGGCGGACCGGAGCCGCTGCTGGAGACCCTGGAGGCCGTCTTCGCCTCCCACGGCAACCAGACGGCCGCCGCGCGGCGGTTACGGGTGAGCCCGCGGGCGGTGACGTACCGGCTGGAACGCATCCGCCGCCTGACCGGCTTCTCCCCGGACGACCCGACACAACGCTTCACCCTGGAGACGGCCGTTCTCGGCGCCCGCCTGCTGAACTGGCCGGCCGCCTTCTGACCACAACCGCCCGCGCATTGATCGTGGTCAGCCGCTTGAGCATGCTCAGTCATCGGCGATCAGCGCGTGGCACTTCGTAGACGTCGTCCGGATCGGTCCTGTGCGTCGTCATCCGGCCGGCTGACACATGCGCGCCCCGACGGCTCATTCGCTGACGGCCAGGCGTACCCCGAACCCCACGATCACCACTCCGGTCACCCGATCGAGGACCCGCCGCACCCGAGCCGACCGCAGGACCCCGCTCATCAACGACGCGAACCCGATCAACCCGGCACTCCACACGAGCCCCTCGACCACGTGCACCCCGGCCAGCACCAGCCCCATGACCGCGTGCGGCGCCCCGTCCGGGATGAACTGGGGCAGCATCGCCACGTAGAAGGCCCCCACCTTGGGATTGAGCAGGTTCGTCAGCAGCCCCCGCCGCAACCCCTTCCAGAACCGCACCTCCTGCCCATCCACCACCTCACGCCCGGCGTCCCGCTTGAGCAGCATGCGCATCCCCATCCACACCAGGTACGCCGCCCCCGCCCACCGCAGCACGTCATAGGCCACCTGCGAGGCCGCCAGCAACGCCGACAGCCCCGCGGCGGTGAGCACACCCCACACCAGCGTGCCGAGCTGGATGCCCAGCGTCACCCCCAAGGCCGGACGCCGCCCGGCCAGCAGGGACGTCCGCAGGATCAACGCTGTGTCGAGCCCGGGCGTCACCGTGAGCAATGCGACCACGGCGGCGAACGACCAGATGGAGGTGGCGATGTCCATGAAGGTCAGGGTACGAGGAGCAGCTTCCCTGTGGTCCGCCGCCCCGCCAGGTCCTCATGCGCCTGCCGGGCGCCGGCCAGCGGGTAGCGGTGGGAGACGTTGATCCGCACCTGGCCCGCGCCGATCCAGCCGAACAGGTCGGAGGCGCGCCGCAGCAGCTCGGCCCGCTCCGCCACGTAGTGCACGAGCGTGGGCCTGGTCAGGAAGAGCGAGCCCTGCTTGTTGAGCACCTGCGGGTCCAGCGGCGGCACCGGGCCGCTGGCGGCGCCGTACAGGGCCATGAGCCCGCGCGGACGCAGCGCCTCGAGCCCGCCGTCGAACGTGGCCTTGCCGACGCCGTCGTACACCACGTCGATCGTGCCCCGCAGAGCCTGCGCGAAGTCGTCGTAGCGCAGCACCTCGTCCGCGCCCGCCTCCCTCGCCAGCTTCTCCTTCTCGTCGGTGGAGACCGTCGTGTACACCTTGGCGGCCTTGAGCTTGGCCAGCTGGATGAGCAGCTGCCCCATGCCGCCGGCCCCCGCGTGCACGAGCACCCGGTCGCCCTCCTTGACCTCGTACGTGGAGTGCGTCAGATAGTGGGCCGTCATGCCCTGCAGCATCGCCGCCGCCGCCAGCTCGGCCGACACGCTGTCCGGCACCGGCACCAGCCGATCCGCCGGCACCACGGCCTTCTCGGCATAACTCCCCAGCACACTCGCCCACGCCACGGTGTCACCCACCGCGACACCCTCTGCTCCCGGGCCGACGGCGGACACCGTCCCGGCCCCCTCGGATCCGATGGAGGTGGGCAGATCGAGCGGATAAGCACCAGACCGGTGGTAGATGTCGATGAAGTTCACCCCACTGGCGGCCACATCCACGACCACCTCACCGTCCCCGGGCACCGGATCGGGACGCTCGACATACTCAAGAACCTCTGGCCCGCCTTGAGCGGACACCATGATCGCACGCATGCCCCTAGTCAACTCCGCCCCACCCATCACCTGTCACCCACCCCCAGCCCTCCAGCCGGTCTCACTAGGGGACCGCTGATCAGCGATCCCACCCATGGGACCGCCAACCAGGCGGGCGTAGAGCCGTGCACGCTGCTGGGCACCCGCCCGCCAGTCGGCCCGCGGCCCCGACACCCCGATGGGGCTGTTCGCGGTCGCGCGGGGGTCATGGCATGGGTGGGGCCCGTTCGTGTCCTCCGTCTGAGGGTCGTCACATGTGGCGGGCCAGGGCGCCGGCCTCCAACGCCACCCAGATCGCTCCGTCCGGGCCCACGGTCAGACCGTGTGGCTCCGCCTTTCGCTCGGGCTTCGGTGCGTCGTCCCCCGGTTCGGCGTTCGGTCCTTGGGAGTTGTCCTCCTCTTCCGTGCTCGGTCCCTGGGGGTTGTCCCCCTGCTCCGCGTTCGGTGCGTCGGGGCCGTGCGCGGCGGCCGGCTTTGGGACCGCTGGGAGAGGGTGTTCTTCGATCTCGCCGTCTACCGTGATGCGGCCCAGGTGGCCGGTGCCCCATTCCGTGAACCACAGGGCGTTGTCGGGGCCGGTGATGATGGCGTGGGGGCGGGCGGCGCGATCGGGCAGGGGGTATTCGGTGATCTTGCCCTGTACGTCGATCCGGCCTATCTGGCCTGCGCCGATCTCGACGAACCACAGGGCGTCGTCGGGGCCGCGGGTGATGCCAACCGGGGCCGCGTTCTCCGTGGGGAGTTCGTACACGGTCACCTCGCCCGACAGCGAGATGCGGCCGATGGCGTTGCCCTGGTTGATGGTGAACCAGAGCGCGTCGTCCGGCCCCGCCACGATGAACGACGGCATGCCGCCCTTCACCGGCACGTCGTAGGAGGTCATCGTGCCGTCGGTGGCGATGCGGCCGATCCTGTCGGTCGACATCTGGGTGAGCCACATCGCGCCGTCGGGGCCGGCGGCCAGCCCGTACGGCGAGTCGACCGTGTAGGTGGTGCGCCGCCCGTCGGCGGTGATGCGGCTGACCCGGCCGCCCTTCCACTCGCTGAACCACACGGCGTCGTCGTGGCCGCGCACGATCATGGTGGGCAGCCCGTCGGCCGGGTCGAGCTGGTGGATCTCGGGCTTCTCGCCCGGCACCAGCCGCCCGACGCGCCCCTCGTGGACGAGCGTGAACCACAGGGCGCCGTCGGCCGCGGTGGCCAGGCCGTAAGGCGAGCCGGAGTCGATGATGGTCAACATGGGAGTCCCCCCGATGGTCGTGGTCAAAAGTCGCGCTCCTGCGAGCTCCGTCTAGGTCGCGGTCAATGGATGCGACCCCGTGCTAGCTCGATCTCGGTTGCGGTCAAAGGATGCGTCCTCCCGCGAGCTCGATCTCCCTGCCGCGGAAGCGCCGGATGAGTGCCCGGTCGTGGGAGACCATGATGAGGGTGCCGTGGTAGCCGTCGAGTGCGCGTTCGAGCTCTTCCGCCAGCACCGGCGACAGGTGGTTGGTGGGTTCGTCGAGGAGCAGCAGGTCGTGTTCGCGGGCCAGCAGCCTGGCCAGCGCGAGCCGCCGCTGCTGGCCGACCGACAGGTCGCCCACCCGCTGGTCGAGTGTGTGCGGCCGGAACAGGCCGGTCGCCAGCAGCGCCGCCCTGCGGTCGTCGGGATGGCCCTCGCCGTACGCCTCCAGCACCGGCAGCGACGGGTCGAAGCTCACCTCCTGCGGCAGGTGACCGACCCGGCACCGGGCCCGCTCGGCCAGGACGCCCAGCAACGTGGACTTGCCCGCGCCGTTGCCGCCTCTGACCAGGACCCGGTCACCGGCCCTGATGGTGAGCGCGTCCACCCGCAGCCGATCGCCCACCCGAACGTCCCGCAACTCCACCAGCACAGCACCCGTGACAGGAGCACCCGCCTCCAGCGGCGCTGCGCCTGCGGCCGGCGCGGCTCCCTCTCCATCGGCCCGCTGTGGGCCCCTGGCTGAGGAGAAGGTGCCGCCGCCGGGCCGCTGCGTCGGTGCGGTTGGTTCTGGGCCCGCGAGGTCGGTGGTGGGTGGGGGGAGGGGGTCGGCGGTGAAGGTGGCGTGGAAGCGCAGGGGAGCGGGTGGGCGGGGGACCGGGTCGGCTTCCAGGCGGCGCAGCCGCTCGTGGGCGTTGCGGACCCTGCTGGCGACCGAGCTCTGCACACGCCCCGCGTTACGGTCGTAGGCCATCTTGTTGTTGTCGCGCATCACGCGCCCCGCCGCGACCCGGTGTGCGGTGGTGGCGGCGTGTTCGCGGACCTGGCGGACCTCGGCGCACCAGGCCGCGTACGCCTGCTCCCATCGCGCCCTGGCCGCCGCCTTGGCCGCCAGGAAACCGGTGTAGCCGCCGCCGAACCGGCTCACCGAGCCCTGCTCGACCTCGATGATCGCGGTGGCCACCCGGTCGAGGAAGACGCGGTCGTGGGAGACGACGGCCACCGCGCCCCTGTGCTCGCGAAGCCGGTCTTCGAGCCAGGTCAGGGCCGACTCGTCGAGGTGGTTGGTCGGCTCGTCGAGCAGCAGCACGCGGGGGGCGGCGGCCAGCACGCAGGCCAGGCCGAGCCGCGCCTGCTCGCCGCCGGACAGGCTGCCGAGCATGCGGTCGTGGCCCACGTGCGCCAGCCCGAGGCCGTGGAAGGCCCGCTCGACCCGCGCGTCGGCCTCGTAACCGCCGCGCAGCTCATAGGCGGTGCACAGCTCGCCGTATTCGTCCATGATCTGCTGCGTCGCCTCCTCCGACAGCGCCGACTCCAGCTCGCGCATCCTGCGCTCCATGGCACGCAGGTCGGCCAGCGCGGCGTCGACGGCCTCGCGGACCGTGCCGCCGGACGGCAGGCCGAGCGTCTCGGCGAGCGTCTGGCCGACGTAGCCGAGGTCGGCGCCCGCCCGCACCTCGCCCCGAACCTCGCCCCGCACCTCGCCCCGAACCTCGCCCTCGTCGGGCCGCTCGGCTCCGGCCAGCAGGCGCAGCAAGGTGGACTTGCCCGAGCCGTTCTCGCCGACGATGCCGACGCGCTCGCCGGTGCGTACGGACATGGACACGTCGCTGAGGACGGCGCGTCCGTCGTAGGACTTGAAAACCCCGCGAAGACTGATCAGGATGGAACTCCAATCGCAACTGGTGTTGCTTTAGGATGGCACAAGATCACAACTAACGCAACTGGAGTAGTTTTTGGAGCGCAAAGAGCCCGTCAAGCGTCCGGGTGGGCGCAGCGCCCGCGTACGCGACGCCGTACGCCAGGCGACCCTCGCCGAGCTGGCCGAACACGGCTACGCGGGCCTGACCGTGGAGCGGGTCGCAGAGCGGTCAGGCGTGCACAAGACGACCGTTTACCGGCGGTGGGGCGGTGTCGAGGGGCTGATCTCCGACGCGCTCGAACTCGCCGCCGACGAGCCGTGGCCCATCCCCGACACGGGGTCGATCGAGGGTGATCTGCGGGGGATCGTCCAGCTCGTACGGGTCGGCTTCCAGGATCCCGAGCTGGGCCCCGTGTCGTCCGCCTTCGTGGCCGCCGCCGTGCAGAACGAGGCCGCCGCCCGTTCGCTGCACGAGTTCTTCGTCTCGCGCCACGAGCAGTCGGCCGCTGTCGTACGCCGGGCGGTCCAGCGCGGCGAGCTGCCCGGCGTCGTCGATCCCCGGGAGGTGATCAGAGTGGCGGTCGCGCCCGTCTACTACCGGCTGTTCGTCGCCCACGAGCCGGTCACAGAACGCGACGCCGACCGCGCCGCCGACGCCGCCCTCGCCGCCGCCCGCGCCGGCGTCCTATGAGCCGGTCACTCCAAGCTGGTGCGTCCAAGCGGGCGCCCCAAGCCGGCGTCCGTCAAACCGGCGTCCGTCAAACCGGCGTTCTTCAAGCGAGGCGCCGTGCGGGCGACCTCTCACCAGGGGTCCGCGTCGGCGGACTTTGAGCAGAGCGCCGCGCGGGCGTCCTTTGTGCGAAGGTTACGGCTCCAGGCGGCCGCGTAGTTCGAAGTCGTCCCAGGTCGTGCGCACCACCGACCTGTCGTCCTTCGGTGTGCGCGCGAACAGCCCGAGCGAGCCGTTGCCGATCCCGTTCGGGTCCTCCGCCTCCTGGACGAGCTCGTCGTTCACCCACATCGACAGCCGCACGGTCTTGCCGCTCTGCTCGCACGCCACCGTGATCCGCGCCTTGCCGGGCAACGCGTCCACCTTCACGGGCTGGGCGATCATGCCGCCCGAGCCGTCGACGATACGGCGGATGCGGGCGTTGCCCTTGGTGTCGAGGGTGAACTCGTAGTAGTTGTCGCCGTCTTCGGAGTTGTGGCAGTAGAGGCCGTATTCGCCGGTGCCGACGGTCTTGGTGACGTCGGCGGTGACGGCCATGACCACCGACTGGGGCAGCATCGGCGTCGGGCTCGCCGTCGGGTCGGGCGTCGCGGTCGGCGTGTAGAACAGGTAGGGTACGGGCGCCCTGGCCCACCGCTCCTCGTAGTCGGGCTCGGCGTCCATCCCGTACGTGCCGTCGGTCCGGTAGCCGACGCTGCCCGCGGACTGCGGGTCGTACGAGCCGGTCCAGCCGCCCGTCGTCTGCGTGAAGTCCTCCTGGTAGAGCAGCCCCAGGTCTTTGGGCGGCCCGCTCGGGACGAACAGCGCCCAGGCGCCCACCCCGGCCGCCAGCACGACCGCCGCGGCCGCCGCCACCGCCGCGTACAGCCTGCCCCGCCGCGCCCGCACGCCGCCCGGCGCCGGGGCGACCGTGTAGGGGGCGGTGGACTGCTGCCAGGCCACCTGTACGGTGTGCGCCGCCTGCTCGGGCGCCGCCGACCGGCCCACGAGGGCGTCGAGGAGCTGCTGCGCGGTGGGCCGTTGGGACGGGTCCTTGTTCAGGGCCGCGGCGACCAGCTCGCGCAGGCCGGGGTCGATGGCTTCGAGATTGGGCTCGGTGTTGAGCACCTGGTAGACCATGGCAGGCAGCGTGTCGCCGCCGAACGGGGCGCGTCCGCTCGCCGCGAACGCCACCAGGCAGCCCCACGAGAACACGTCGCAGGCGGGGGAGATCGGGTCGCCGCGCAGCACCTCGGGCGCCATGTAGCGGGGCGTGCCGATGACCTCGCCGGTGCTGGTGACGCCGCCGATCGTGTCGAGTGCCCGCGCGATGCCGAAGTCGATCACGCGCGGCCCGACGGGGGACAGCAGCACGTTGGACGGCTTGAGGTCGCGGTGCACGACCCCGGCCGCGTGGATCGCGGTGAGCGCCGTGGCCACGCTGACGGCCAGCGCGTCGAGGCTGGAGCCGCGCAGCGGGCCGGACTGGCGTACGGCCTCGTCGAGGTTGGGGCCGGGGACGTATTCGGTGACGACGTAGAGCTGGTTGCCTTCGAGCGCGGCGTCGAGGACGGCGGCCGTGCAGAAGCGGCGCACCCGCTGCGCCGCGTCCGCCTCCCTGCGGAACCGCATGCGGAACTGCTCGTGCTGGCTGAGCTCCGGGTTGATCACCTTGACGGCGACCCGTTGCCCAGCGGGATCCTCGGCGAGGTGGACCGTGCCCATCCCACCCCGCCCCAGCACGCTTAGCAGCCTGTAGCGCCCGATGTGGGAGGTTTCACCGCTCACGCCGCGCAAGCTTACCGACACCTGCGGCATCGCCGCAGATCTCGGCCCCGACACGCGTACATGAGATGCCTTTTCACCGCATGACGGCCTTCACGGGGTGACGCAGGCGCACACCCTGCGCAGGGACGGGAGCCCGTGCTCAGGGCCCGCGACCAGGACGTGGCAGCCCGCGGCGCGGGCCGCCGCTATGCCGGTGGGGCTGTCCTCGATGGCCACGCAGCGCGAGGGCCTCGCGCCCAGGCGGCGGGCGGCCTCCAGGTACGGGTCGGGCCAGGGCTTGCCGCGTTCGGTGTCCTCGTCGGCGATGATCAGGTCGAACGTGTGGCCCAGCCGGGGCAGCACCAGGTCCACGACGCTGCGGGGCGAGGCGCTGACGAGGGCGGTGGGGATGTCGACGGCGGCCAGGCCGGACAGCAGCTCGGCCGCGCCGGGCAGGACCGTGGCGTCGCGCTCCACCCGATCGGCGAACGCCTCGGTGAGGCGGGCGGCGAGGGCGGGCTCGCCGAGGTGGTGGGCCACGTCCTCGATGGTGCGCCCATGGACGTGCGGGACGTCGTCCTGAGTGAGCGGACGGCCGGCGACGTCGGCGACCGCCTCCCACCACAGCCGCTCGGTGTCCACCAAGGTCCCGTCCATGTCCAGCAACACCGCGTCCGGGGCGGTGGGTGGTGAAGGGCCGGAGACGTCAGAGGGCATCGGCTGCGACGGCCGGGGCCGGGGTCGTGACGGTGCGGGGGGCCACGAGGACCGGGCGTTCCACCAGGCGGACCGACACCTGCGCCCCCGGGCCGAGACGGGCGGCCTCGTGGCCGGGGACGTCGGCCAGGACCTCGCCGCCGGCCACGGCGAGCCGCAGCCGTACGGAGGCGCCCCGGAAGGACGCGGCGAGGACCTCGGCGCGAGCACCTCCAGCCTCCTCGGGGGCGGTGACCTGGACGGCCTCCGGGCGGACCAGCACGTCCACGGAGGGATCATCGGGTACGGGCCCGTCGAGCGGCAACGACTGCCCCAGAACGGACACCCGGTCATCCGCCACCTGCCCGGCGAGGTGGTTCATGGTGCCGACGAACTCGGCGACGAACGGCGTGGCGGGCCGGTCGTACACCTCGGCGGGTGCGCCGACCTGTTCGAGGCGCCCGTCCCGCAGCACCGCGACCCGGTCCGCGACGGACAGGGCCTCCTCCTGGTCGTGGGTGACGAAGATGGTGGTGATGCCGAGGTCGAGCTGCAGCCGCCGGATCTCCTCGCGCAGCGTGACGCGGACCTTGGCGTCCAGGGCGGACAGCGGCTCGTCGAGCAGCAGCACGCGCGGTTCGAGCGCGAGCGCCCTGGCGAGCGCGACGCGCTGCTGCTGCCCGCCGGAGAGCTGGTGCGGGTAGCGGTCGGCGTGGGAGGGCAGCCCGACGAGTTCGAGCAGCTCGTCGGCCTTGGCCCGCCGGGCGGGGGCGGGCACCTTGCGCACCCGCAGCCCGAAGGCGACGTTGTCGCGGGCGTTGAGGTTGGGGAAGAGCGAGTACGACTGGAACACCATGCCGGCGTCGCGCTTGTTGGCCGGCACGTCGGTGACGTCGCGGCCGTCGACGAGCACGGCCCCCGAGTCGGGACGCTCGAAGCCGGCCACGCAGCGCAGCGCGGTCGTCTTGCCGCATCCCGACGGCCCCAGCAGGGCCACGAACTCGCCGGGCGCGATGACCAGATCGAGGCCGTCGAGCGCCACCGTCCTGCCGAAGACCCGCCGCAGCGCCCTGAACTCCACCGATGCCGTCATTTCCCCTCCTTCTTCTTCCCGAACACCGTGGACACGGCGAGCAGCAGCAACCAGATGAGCAGCAGGCTGAGTATCGACACTGCGACCGACAGCTGGCCCTTGGAGCCGGAGACGGTCACGATCCACACCGCGAACGGCTCGTACCCGAGCAGGCTGGCCACGGTGTACTCGCCCAGCACCAGCGCCAGCGTCAGGAACGACGCGCTGGCGAGGGCCGAGCGCAGGTTGGGCACGACGACGCGGGCCAGCACGTACGGCCACGACGCCCCGAGGTTGCGCGCCGCCTCGACGAGGGTCCGCACGTCCATGGTGCGCAGCCCGGCGTCCAGCGACCGGTGGACGAACGGCAGCACCAGCACCACGTACGCCAGCACGAGCACGACGGGGAAGCCGGGGTCCTGCACGGCGATGATCGTGGCCCAGAACGGCGTCGGTTCGAGCAGCTCGGTGCCGTTGCGCAGCGTGGTGCCGATCCCGGCGACGAACGTGATGGGCGGCACCACCAGCGGCAGCGTGCAGATCACCTCCATGACGGGCCGCAGCCGGGGCGCGAAGAGCCGTACGGCGAGCATGGCGGGCAGCGTCAGCAGCAGCACCAGCACGATGGTGGCCAGCGCGAGGCCGAGCGAGAGCGTCAGCGAGCGGACGAAGCCGTCGGCGGTGAGCAACTCGCCGTAGGGGGCGAACGACACGCCGGTGGCAGGCGTGTGGATCGTGTACCAGAGCGAGGTGCCGAGCGGGATCAGGAAGTACGCGGCGGCCAGCGCGAACACCAGGCCCCGCCAGGCCCGCGGGCGGGGGCGGCGGGCGACGTCGCCCGAGACGCGTTCGAGGCCGGTCAGTGCAGCCATCGCGAGGTCCTCCTCTGCAGCGGCAGGTAGACGGCCATGACGAGCCCGGCCACGACGACCATGTCGAGGCTGAGCGCGAGCGCGATGTTCTCGTAGCCGATCAGCACGTCGCCGGTCAGCGCGCTGGCGATCTTCAGGGTGACGAGCGGGACGACGGTGCCGACCATGGCGTTGGCGGTGGCGTACGCGGAGAAGGACGCCCCGAACAGCAGCACGACGCCGCCCAGCATGGCGGGGGCGAGCACTGGCAGCGCCACGAAGCGCCAGTAGTGCCAGGCGGTGGCCCCGCTGCCGGCGGCGGCCTCGCGCCACTGGGGGCGCAGCCCGTCGAGCGCGGGGGCCATGGCGAGCACCATGAGCGGGATCGAGAAGTACAGGTAGACCACGACCAGGCCCCAGAACGTGTAGAGGGAGCCGGACGGCAGCCCCACCAGGCCGCTGATGACGCCGGAGTTGCCGAGCGTGGCGATCCAGAAGAACGCCAGCGGCACCCCGCCGAAGTTGGCGAGCACGCCGGAGGCGGTCAGCACGGCCTCGCGCAGCAGGGTCGAGCGCGAGGTGACGACCGCGTACGCGAGGAACGTGCCGAGCACGGCCCCGAGCAGCGCCACCATGGCCGACAGCTTGATGCTGCCGATCATGGCGGTGAGGTAGCCGCCCTGCAGGCTCTGTGTGACGTTGGCCAGGCTCGGCCGTCCCTGCGCCGTGAAGGCCCCCGCCACCAGCGCGATGGCGGGGACGCCGAACACGAGCGCGAAGAACGCGAGCAGCGGCAGGGTGCCGAGCCAGCCCTTGGACCGGGAGCGGCTCATCCCGAGATCGCGGCGTCCCAGTCGGTGGCCAGCTTGGCCTTGGCCGCGTCGACCTGCTCGGAGGTGGGGAACGTGGGCGTGCCCTCGACCTTGGGGAGCAGCTCGGCGAGCGCCTTGTCGACGGTGCCGTCTGCGGTCATGGCGGGCAGCAGGACGGGCCTGGCGAAGCCCTTGAGGTAGAGGTTCTGGCCCTCGGCGCTGTAGAGGTACTCCTGCCACAGGCGGGCGGCGGCCGGGTGCGGCGCGTCCTTGTTGACGGCCTGGGCGTACATCTGGAAGTACTTGCCGTCCGTGGGGACGTTCACCTTCCAGTCGATGCCCTTGGCGGCCATCTGGGGGGCGTAGGCGGCGTTGTTGTAGTCCCAGTCGATGCTGATCTTGGTCTCGCCCTTCTCGATGGTCGCGGGCGTGGTCTCGACCGGGTTGTAGTTGCCGGCGTCCTTGAGCTTCTTGAAGAACTCGATGCCGGGGCCGATGTCGTCGAAGGAGCCGCCGCCGGCGATGGCGGCGGCGTACACGCCGGCGAAGGCCGAGCCGGCCTCGGTGGGGTTGCCGTTCATCGCGACCTGGCCCTTGTACTCGGGCTTGAGCAGGTCGGCGAAGCTCGTCGGGCAGGTCTTGATCTGCTTGGCGTCGCAGCCGATGGAGACGTAGCCGCCGTAGTCGTTGACCCAGAGCCCGGTCGGCTCCTTCTGCCCCTCGGGGATCTTGTCGAAGGTCTGCACCTTGTACGGCGCGAACAGGCCCTCCTTGGCCCCGCTGATGGCGAAGGACTGGCCGAGGTCGAGCACGTCGGGGGCGCGGTCCTGGCCCTTGCGGGTCTTCACCGCGTTGATCTCGTCGGCGCTGGCGGCGTCGGGGGTCTCGCTCTCGATCTTGATGCCGTATTTCGCCTGGAACTTCTCGATGATCTCGCCGTAGTTGGCCCAGTCGGGCGGCAGGGCGATGACGTGCAGGTTGCCCTCCTTCTTGGCCGCCTCGACGAGCTTGTCGAACCCGCCGAAGTCGGCGGCGGAGGTGGCGGTGGCCGCGTTCACGCCGCCTTGCGCCGTTGTGGACTGTCGGCTGCTCGGAGCGGCGCCACACGCCGCGGTGAGGAGGGTCAGGACTGCGGCAACGCCGGCCGCACGGGCGCGAGGTGTGAACACGACGCCTCCATTTTCCAGGGGGTGTAGCAAGAAGGTAGGGGAACTTGTACAAACAAGCGAGCACCAGTAAGTCGCATGAATGTTGCTCTTTCATGAATGGGGAGGGTCGGGAATGGTCGCGCGCTATGAACGGATCGCCGATGCCCTGCGCGAGGAGATCCTGTCCGGCGTGCACCCGGTCGGCTCCCAGCTGCCCAGCGAGGCCGAGCTGGCGGAGCGGCACGCTGCGGCGCGCGGCACCGTACGCCAGGCGGTGGCCGTGCTGGCCGCCGAGGGCCTGGTCGGCTCCCGGCAGGGGGCCAGGCGCATCGTGCTCGGCAGGGCGCGCAGCCAGAGCTTCGCTGAGCTGCACAGCTTCGCTCAGTGGGCCCGCGCGAACGGTTACCGCTTCGGCGGCCAGGTGATCGCCCAGCGCCGCCGCCGCGCGAGCGGCGCCGAGTCGGCCAGACTCGCCTGTGAGGAGGTGCTGGAGGTGCTGCGGGTGCGCTCGCTGGAGGGCGAGCCCGTGCTGCTGGAACGCACGGTGTACGCCGGGTGGGTGGCCGCCGCCGTCGAGGAGCTGCCCGCCGACTGCGAGTCCGTCACCGAGGCCCTGTACGCCTCCACCGGCCTGGTGTTCGCCTATGGCGAGCACCTCATCGACGCCGTGGCCGCGGGCGCTGAGGACGCCCGTCTGCTGGGCGTGCGCAGGGGCAGCCCGCTGCTGCGCCAGCGACGGGTGACGACCACCCACGAGGGCAGGCCGGTGGAGTCGTCGGACGACCGCTATCGCCCGGGCAGCGTGGCCTTCAGCATCCGCAACTCGATCGGCGCGAACCCGCTCGCCCGGCAGGCGGGCGACTTGCGTTTCGGGCCGGGAGAACATATGTTCGAGTCATAAGCGCCCGTCTTCCCCCGGGTGGCTCAGCACAGGCACCACCAGAGCCGCGGGGAGACGCGTCTTGAGCAGACTCTATGGCGATCCGATAGAGGTGTGGACCCGAGACGGGGAGCCCACCCAGTTCGTCTGGCGTGACCGGCTCTATCTCGTCCGCCGCGTGCTCGACCAGTGGGTGGTCGCGCGCGAGTGGTGGAAGACCGGCGAGGGCGACCCGGGTGAGCGTCAGTTCTGGCGGGTCGAGGCCAGCCCCGGCCGCGAGGTGGGCTCCTACGAGCTGCGTTACGACACCGCCGGCAACGGCTGGCTGCTGCTGAGGGCGTGGGACTGATGGCGCCCCCGTTCCCCCACCTCAACGTGAGCTCCGCCTACTCGATGCGCTACGGCACCGCGTTCCCGCGCGCGCTGGTGAGCAGGGCGGCCGACTACGGCATGGACATCCTGGCGCTGACCGACCGCGACGGCCTCTACGGCGCGATCAAGCACGTGCAGGCGTGCGCCGAGGCCGGCATCGCGCCCGTCGTCGGCGTCAACCTGGCCCTCGACGCGCCCGCCGGGGCGTTCACCCCGGTGCCCGGCATCCGCACGCCGCGCCCGCGCACCGGCCCCGCGGCGGAGGACCGCGTCACGGTGCTGGCCCGCGGCAAGGGCTGGTCGCGGCTGGCCCGCCTGGTCACCGCCGCCCACTACGCGGGCGAGCGGGGCGCGCCGAAGGTGACCCGCGAGCTGCTCGCCGAGTGGGCGGGCGGCCCCGGCACGCCCGGATTCGGCGCCGAGGACGGCCTCGTGGTGCTGCTCGGCCCCCGCTCCGACGTGGGCCGCGCGGTCGCGGAGCGGCGCGACGAGCACGCGAGGACGCTGCTCGGCCTGTGGCGCGCCGCCTTGCCCGGCGTGGTGGTCGAGCTGGTCGACCAGTACGGCTTCCGCGACGCCACCACGGCCGTGCGCATGCTCGGCCTGGCCGAGTCGATGGACGTGCCCGCAGTCCTGACCAACGGCGTGCGCTACCTCGACCCCGCCGACCACCAGGTGGGCGACGTGCTCGACGCGGCCCGCCAGCTCGTCCCGCTGCACCCGCGCCACCTCGACCGCACCACCTCCCACGCCTACCTCAAGGGCACCAAGGAGATGCTGCAGGTGGCGGCCAAGGTGTGCGCGGGCGACCAGGAGCGGATGGTCCACCTGCTGCGCACCACCAGGCGGCTGGCGGAGGCGTGCGCGATGGACCCGCTCGACCTGCTGGCGCTGCGCAACGACCCGCCCGCGCTGCACCTGCCCGAGATCGGCCGCGACCCGGTGCCGCTGCTGCGCAACCGGGTCGAGCACGGCCTGTTCAGGCGCGGGCTCGACCGCTCGGCCGAGGCCAGGCGGCGGCTGGACGACGAGCTGGCCATCATCGAGCGCAAGCGCCTGTCGGGCTACTTCATCGCGGTGGCCGGCATCACCGACATGATCCGCGGCATGGGCATCCGCTGCGCCATCCGCGGCTCGGGCACGGGCAGCCTGGTCAACTACCTCATCGGCATCGGCGAGGTGAACCCGCTCGACCACGGCCTGCTCATGGAGCGTTTCCTGTCGGAGGGCCGCATCGGGCTGCCCGACATCGACGTCGACGTCGAGTCGGCCCGCCGCCTCGACTGCTACCAGGCCATCTTCGAGCGTTATGGCGAGTCCAGGGTGGCCTGCGTGTCCATGATGGAGACCTACCGCGCCCGCAGCGCCATCCGCGACGTCGCCGGCGCCATGGGCCTGCCGCCCCACGAGATCGACGCCATCGCCAAGGCGTTCCCGCACATCAGGGCCAAGCAGATCACCGCGTCCCTGCACGACCTGCCCGAGCTGCGCGAGAGCCGGCTCGGTGACGCGGGGCTCGACCGGGTGTTCCGGCTGGCGGAGAAGCTCGACGGGCTGCCCAGGCACATCGCGCTGCACCCGTGCGGCGTGCTGATCGGCAACGCGGGGCTGCGCGACCGCACGCCGGTGGAGCGCAGCCTGCTGGAGTTCCCGATGTCGCAGTTCGACAAGGAGGACGTGGAGGAGGCGGGGCTGCTCAAGCTCGACGTGCTGGGCGTGCGGATGCAGTCGGCCCTGGCGTACGCGCTGAGCGAGATCAAGCGGGTGGACGGCGTCGAGGTCGAGCTGGACACCCAGCACGGCGACGAGCGGCCCGACGTCCAGTACGTCCCCCACGACGACCAGGAGACGTACGACATGATCTGCGCCTCCCGCACCCTGGGCTGCTTCCAGATCGAGTCGCCCGGCCAGCGCGAGCTGGTCGCCAAGCTGGAGCCGCGCAGGATGCACGACCTGATCGTGGACATCTCGCTGTTCCGTCCAGGACCGGTCAACTCCGACATGGTCACCCCCTACCTCGAGGCCAGGGGCGGCTGGCGGCAGCCGTACTACCCGCACGAGCGGCTGCGCGAGGCGCTGAAGGAGACCCACGGGGTGGTGGTCTTCCACGAGCAGGTGCTGAAGATCATCTCGGTGATGACCGGGCGCGACCTGTCCTACGCCGAGAAGCTGCGCCGCACGCTCGACACGCCGGAGGGCCGCGCGCGGGTGCGCCGCGCGTTCGTGCCGCTGGCCAGGGCCAACGGGTTCGACGACGCGGCCGTGGAGCGGGCCTGGCAGGTGCTCGACGCGTTCGGCTCGTTCGGGTTCTGCAAGGCGCACGCGGCGGCGTTCGCGCTGCCCACCTACCAGTCGGCCTGGCTCAAGCGGCATCACACGGCGGCGTTCTTCGCCGGCGTGCTCACCCACGAGCCCGGCATGTACCCGCCGCGCGTCATCATCGACGAGGCCAGGCAGTGCGGGGTGCGGATCCTGCCGCTCGACGTCAACAAGTCGGGCAAGGACTGGCAGGTCGAACGGCTCGGGCCGCGCGTGCAGGTGCGGGTGCGGCCGTCCGGGCTGGAGGGCGGCTCGCGGGTGCGCAGGGAGTTCAGGATCGGCGACATCGGCAAGGGGTACGCGCTGCGCGTGCCGTTCTCGGCCATCAAGGGCGTGAGCGAGGCGGAGGTCGAGCGGATGGTGGCGGGGCAGCCGTACACGTCGCTGGCCGACTTCTGGGACCGCGCCAGGCCGTCGCGGCCCACGATCGAGCGCATCGTCCAGGTCGGCGGCCTCGACGCGCTGCACGACCTGCACCCCGGCGGCCCGCGCTGGCGGCCCGGCGAGCTGACCCGCCGCGACCTGATCGCCCAGGTGGGCGTGCTCGACCGGGCCTCGGCCCACGGCGTGCAGGCGGGCCCGCGCAAGTCCCGCCGCTACAGCTCCCACATGGACGTGTCACCTCCCCGGAACGCGGCTCCTCCGGCGGTGCAGCTCCCGCTCGGGTTCGGCGAGAGGCTGCCGCCGGGGGAGCTGCCCGAGATGACCGAGACCGAGATGGTCGAGGCCGAGCTGGACATCCTCGGCATCGACGTCAGCCGGCACGTCATCAGCTTCCACCAGGAGCTGCTCGACGCGCTCGGAGTGGTACGTTCCAGCGACCTGCTCCGCCAGCGCAACGGGGCGGAGATCCTGGTGGCCGGGGTCAAGGTGGCCACCCAGACGCCGGCCATCCGCTCGGGCCAGCGGATCATCTTCACCACGCTCGACGACTCGACGGGGCCGATCGACCTGACGTTCTTCGAGTCGGTGCAGGGCCGGTGCGCCTCGATCGTGTTCGGCTCGTGGCTGATGCTGGCCAGGGGAGTGGTCAGGCGCACGGGGGCGCGGGCGGTGACCATGCGGGCGGTCGACTGCTGGAACCTGGCCGACCTCGACGCGCTCTGGCGCTCGCAGGGCATCGAGGCGGTGCGCGCCCTCATCGACCGGACTCCCGAGGAGGCGGCGGGCGTCGGCGGCCGGCCGATCGAGTACGCCAACGGCTTCCGCCTGTCGCCCTACTCCGACCTCGCCCCCGCCGTCACCACGAACCCGCCGCGGCAGCTCTGGCACGCCAGCCCCGGCAGCTCGGGCCCGACGGCGGCGTGACCGCTCAGCCGGTCTGCGGCTGCGTCTGAGGCGGCGCCTGAACAGGAGCCTGAACAGGCGGCTGCACAGGAGTCTGTACGGGCGCCTGCGGCTGCTGCGGGATCACCGGCTGAAGCTGTGTCTGAAGCTGTGTCTGGGGCTGGGGTGCGGGCTTGGGGTGCGCGGAGACCCGCAGGGTGCCCGACTCCAGGGTCCACGTCGTCCGCGCGGCCCGCTGCAGCCCGGCCAGCTCCCGCACCGTGGCGGCGCACAGCACCGCCGCCACCGCCGCGCAGGCCAGCTCGGGCACGCCCACGCCGGTCAGGTCGACGTCCGACGAGCCGAGCGGCAGCCGGATCGTCACCATCGCCAGCGTGGCCAGCCAGCTCAGCCACCACGCGGCCAGCAGGACCAGCCACCTGCCCCGGCGGCCGGCCGGCGGGCGGGCGCCCCGCCACACCTGGTCGACCAGCACCACGGGCGCGACCAGGTTGACCAGCGGGATCAGCCAGGCCGCCGCCACCGGGCCGGTCGCCGCCGAGCGGTCGTTGGCCCGCCTGGCACGTACCAACCAGGTCGCGTACGCGGCGGCGGCGGCGATCGTGGTGCCCGCCACCAGCATCATCAGCACCGCGAACAGGGTCACCGCCCCCACCACCGCCTCGGCGTCGGCCCCCTGGGGCCGCCCGCCGAACGCGGCGAGCTGCACGGCGAGGTCGCGGCCGCGGGTCAGCTCGAAGATCACGAGGGCGGCGAGGGAGAGGACCTGGGCGGTCAGCGTCACGTAGACGGCGGCGGCTCTGGCGGGTGATGCCTGGGTGTAGCGCACGTTGTTCTCCCCCCGGGCCATGCGCTGAGGTTCTGATTCACTTGTATCCCGGGAGCCCCGCTGTTAATCAGCTCACCACGCCGGATTCCCACGCCCATGCCGCGATTCCGACCCTGTTGCGCACGCCGAGCTTGGCCTGGATGCTCCCGAGGTGCGTCTTCACCGTCGACAGCGACACGAACAGCTCGGCGGCCACCTCCTTGTTGGTCCGTCCCCTGGCCACCAGGCGCACGACGTCCAGCTCGCGGTCGGTCAGCGGGTCGGCGGCCGGCAGCGGGGCCGGCGTGCGGGGCTGCGACAGGTGCTGCAGCAGCCGTACGGTCACCGAGGGCGACACCAGCGCGTCGCCCACCGAGGCGGCCCTGACGGCCTCGACGAGCAGCGTGGGGCCGCTGTCCTTGAGCAGGAAGCCGGTGGCGCCGGAGCGCAGGGCGCCGTAGACGTACTCGTCCAGGTCGAACGTGGTGACGATGACGACCCGCAGCGGGTTCTCCACGCCCGGCCCGGCCAGCGCCCTGGTCACCTCCAGCCCGTCCAGCTTGGGCATCCTGATGTCGAGCAGGCACACGTCCGGGCGCAGCCGCCTGGCCTCGGCCACCGCCTCCGCCCCGTCGGCGACGGCGGCCACGACCTCCATGTCCGGTTGCGCGTCCAGGATCATTTGGAAGCCGGTTCTTACCAGTTGCTGGTCGTCGGCGATGAGTACCCGAATAGTCACCCGACAACTCTATGGAGCGGCCGGGACGAGGATCGGCCGTTCGGCCGATGACGGACCGACCGCACGGCCGATCCGCCGGTCCCTTCCTTCCCGGAAGGCTGGTCGCCATGAACGACGTACTTGTTGGACGAGCCCTGACCAAGCGGTTCGGGCAGACGACGGCGCTGGGTGGCGTGGACATCACCGTTCCGGCCGGCGAAGCGGTGGCGATCATGGGACCGAGCGGGTCCGGCAAGTCGACCCTGCTGCACTGCCTGGCCGGCATCATGAAGCCGGACGACGGCGAGGTGCACCTGCTCGGGCAGCGCATCGACAAGCTCGGCGAGCGCAGGCGCAGCGCGCTGCGGCGCACCCGCTTCGGCTTCGTCTTCCAGTTCGGCCAGCTGCTGCCCGAGCTGCCCGCCGACGAGAACGTGGCGCTGCCGCTCATGCTGGGCGGGGTGCCGCGGACGCAGGCCGTACGCCAGGCCCGCGAGTGGTTCTGGCCGCTCGGGCTGAACGGCATGGAGACCAGGCGGCCGGGCGAGCTGTCCGGCGGCCAGGCGCAGCGGGTGGCCATCGCCAGGGCCCTGGTGACCAAGCCGGCGGTGGTCTTCGCCGACGAGCCCACGGGGGCGCTCGACCAGCAGACCGGCCAGGAGACCATGCGGCTGCTGGTGGAGGCGACCAAGCACAACGGCGCCTGCCTGATCGTCGTCACCCACGACCCCAACGTGGCCTCCTGGTGCGACCGCACGGTCGAGGTCCGCGACGGCCGCCTGCTGGCGAGCGGGGCGATGGCGTGAACCTCGACCTCACCTGGCGCCTCATCAAGGGCGGCGGGCGCAAGGGGATGCTCGGCACCTGGCTGACGTTCGGGGCGGTGGCCGTGGCGACGGCGCTGCTGCTGTTCGCGGTGGCCGCCAATTTCGCCTTCCAGGCCAGGGCCGAGCGCGGTGCCTGGCGCAACCCGGTGCCCGCCACCACGGGCGCGGTCGCCGTCGAGGCGCAGCGCTTCGACTTCGTCCGCGACCAGAAGATCACCGTCATCGACCTGGCCGCGCTCAAGGGCGCGGACCCGGAAGCGCCGCCCGGCCTGCCGCGCTTCCCCGCGCCCGGCGAGGTGTGGCTGTCGCCCGCGCTCGCCGAGCTGGCCGACGAGCTGCCCGCGGCCGAGCTGGCCGCGCGCTATCCGAAGCGCGCGGGCGTCATCGGCGACGAGGCCCTGGTGTACCCGGGCGAGCTGGTCGCGGTCTTCGGCCAGGCACCGGACGCGCCCGCGATGACGGCGCCCCGCCTCGACGACTGGGTCATGTCCAGGCCGCCGGTCAAGGTCGCGAGCCTGGCCGGGGAGCCGAGCGAGGACGCGGTCGCCTACCAGTGGCTGTCCGCCATCGCCGGGGTGCTCATGGTGGTGCCGCTGCTGGTGTTCGGCGGGGCGGCGGCGCGGCTCACGGTCGCGAGACGTGACCGGCGGCTGGCCGCGCTGCGGCTGGTCGGCGCCACACCCGGCCAGGTCGTCGCGATGACCGTGACCGAGGCGGTGCTCGTCGCGCTGGCCGGCGCGCTCACCGGAGCCGTCGTCTACGCGCTGTCCGTGCCGCTGCTGACGCGCATCGAGATGCAGGGCGGCCCGTGGTTCGCCGGCGACCTGCTGCCCGGCCCGCTGCTCCTCGCCGGGGCGCTGGTCGCGGTGCCGCTGCTGGTCGGCCTGTCGGCGGTGGCCGGGCTGCGGCGGGTCGTGGTGAGCCCGCTCGGCGTGGCCAAGCGGGAGACGCCGCCCGCCATGCGGATCTTCCGGGTGCTCGCCCTCTTCGCGGCCCTCGCCGTCTTCCCCCTGCTGAGCAGGGAGACCAGCGTCACCCTCATCGCGATCGCGCTCGCCCTGGCGTTCCTCTGCCTCAACCTGGCGGGACCCTGGGTGGTCGGCGTCATCGGCCGCATCGCGGCCAAGAGCGCGCGCGCTCCGGCCGGGCTGCTGGCCGCCCGGCGGCTCGTGGACGACCCGCGCTCGGCCTGGCGCACGGTGAGCGGCGTGGCGCTGACCGGGTTCGTGGCGGGCTTCCTCGGCCTGCTCAGCCCTGGGGCGTTCGAAGAGGTCACAGGGCCGCCCCAGCTCAGCGTGAGCGTCACCGAGGGCAAGCTCGCCGAGGTGGCCGGGCAGGCCCGCGACCGGCTCAAGGAGGCCGGCGTGACCGCCACCGTCGAGCCGCGGGACAAGGCCGTGGTCGCCGCGCTGGGCAGCTCGGCCGACGCCGCGACCCTGGACAGGGCGCGTACCGCGCTGGCCGGCCTCGTGCCCGGCCACACGCCCACCACCCAGGAGGAGGGCCGGCGCTTCGGCTCGGAGATCCTCGCCGACATCAGGGTCGGGACGATCGTGGTGCTGTCGGTGTCGTTCCTGGTGGCCATCACCAGCTCGGGGATCACCGCCATGTCGTCGGTGCTGGACCGGCGGCAGACGTACGGGCTGCTGCGCCTGGCCGGCACGCCGCTGGAGGTGCTCGACAAGGCGCGTAGGTCCGAGACGCTCATCCCGCTGACCGTGATGGGCGGCGGCGCGATCCTGACCGGGGTGTTCTGCGGGCTGCCGTTCATGCTCGGCGAGCCCAACGTGACCGGCGCGCTGACCCTCGCGGTCTGCGTCGTCGCCGGCTTCGCCGGGGTGGTCGGGGCGGGCGCGCTGAGCCGGCCGCTGCTGCGCTCGGTCACCACCGACCCCGCGCCGCGCCCCGACTAGCCGCTAGCCGAGCACGAGGTCGCGGACGAGCTTCAGCGAGGGCTCGTCCCGCACCCCCATCACCAGCAGGCTGGTGACCGGGCTGCGGTGCCACAGCTCGAGGCGTTCCTTGATCCGGCCGGGCGGGCCGACGAGCGAGATGCCGTCGGCCAGCTCGTCCGGGATCGCACGGAACGCCTCGTCCCTGCGTCCTGCCAGGTAGAGCGACTGGATGTGCTCGGCGGCCTCGGCGTAGCCCATGCGGCCGATGATGTCGGCGTGGAAGTTGCGCTGCTTGGCGCCCATGCCGCCGATGTAGAGGGTCAGCATGGTCTTGACGCCGTCGAGCGCGGCCCGTACGTCGTCGGAGATCACCACCAGCACCATGGCGGCCACGTCGAAGCCGGCGGGGGCGCCGGCGAGCGCGTCGCCGTACATCTGCTCGATCTTCTCGGGGAACGCGAACAGCGGCAGCCAGCCCTGTGCCACCTCGGCGGCCAGGGCCACGTTCTTGGGCCCTTCCGCGCCGAGATAGACGGGGATGTCCTGCCGGAGCGGGTGCGTGATGAGCTTGAGCGGCTTGCCGAGGCCGCCCGGCAGCGGCAGCGGGTAGTGCGGGCCTTCGCCGGTCACCGGCTCCTCGCGGCGCCACACCTTGCGCATGATCTCGACGTACTCGCGGGTCCTGGCCAGCGGCTTGGCGAACGGCTGGCCGTACCAGCCCTCCACGACCTGCGGGCCCGACGCGCCCACGCCCAGCAGCAGCCGGCCGCCGGTGAGGTGGTCGAGGGTCATCGCGGTCATCGCCGTCGTGACCGGCGGCCTGGCGGAGATCTGCGCGATCGAGGTGCCGAGCTTGATGCGGCTGGTACGCGCGCCGTACCAGGCGAGGGGGGTGAACACGTCGCTGCCGTACGCCTCGGCGGTCCACACCGAGTCGTAGCCGAGCCGTTCGGCCGCCAGCACCGATTCGGTCGCGTCGTCGGCGCGGCGCTGCCAGTAGCCGAGGTTCAGGCCGAGCTTCATTTCAAGGACCACCTCCGGAATTAAGTTCTATTACTGCCGTGGCGGCCCAACGTGTCAATGGCGGATCCTCCGGGGAAGTCACACTCTGTGCTGAAGGCCCTGTCGCGACTCGTCTGCCTGCTGCTCCTGCTGCCGGCGGCCGAGCCCACCGTGGCCCAGAGCCAGTCGCGGCCCAACATCGTCGTCATCATGGCCGACGACCTCGAGACCGGCACGCTCCACCACTTCCCGACCATCACCCAGCAGCTCGTGGCCCAGGGCGCCTCGTTCGACCGCCACTTCGTGACCAACTCCTGGTGCTGCCCGTCCCGTTCGTCGATCCTGCGCTCCCAGCACGTCCACAGCCACGGCGTGCTCACCAACACCGCTCCCGAGGGCGGCTTCCACCGCTTCCACGAGCTGGGCCTGGAACGATCCACTCTCGGCACCTGGATGCAGCAGGCCGGCTACCGCACCGCGCTGATGGGCAAGTTCCTCAACCACTATCCGGGGAACTCGGCGCCCGAGACGTACGTGCCGCCCGGCTGGAACGACTGGCGGGTCCCCGTACGCGCCCTCTACGAGGAGTACGGCTACCGGCTCAACGAGAACGGCGCGCTGCGCGACTACGGCTGGGCCGAGCAGGACTACCTGTCCGACGTGCTCGCCGGTCACGCCCGCTCCTTCATCACGGCCTCCGACCAGCCGTTCTTCCTCTATCTGAACCCGGTGGGCCCGCACAATCCGGCCAATCCCGCCTTCCGGCACGCCGAGGCCTTCCCGATGGAGGTCGCGCCGCGCACGCCGTCGTACGACCAGGACGACATCAGCGCCGAGCCGCTGTGGATGCAGATGCAGCCGCCGCTGTCGCCGCGCGCGGAGGCCGCCGTCGACGAGCGGCACCGCGCCAGGCTGCGCTCGATGCTCGGCGTGGACGACCTGGTCGGCTCGGTGCTGCGGGCTCTGGAGGAGTCGGGCAAGCTGGAGAACACCTACGTCTTCTTCACCTCCGACAACGGCTTCCACCTCGGCACGCACCGGATCAAGCACGGCAAGACCACGCCGTTCGACGAGGCGATCAGGGTGCCGCTCGTCGTCAGAGGGCCGGGCGTCGCGCCCGGCTCGACGGTCGCGCACATGAGCGCCACGATCGACCTCGCGCCGACCGTCGCCGAGCTGGGCGGCGCCACCGTTCCGGACTTCGCCGAGGGGCGCTCGCTGGCGCCGCTGCTGCGCGGGCAGCCGCCGCCGGAGTGGCGCAGACAGGTGCTCGTGGAGTTCGTCCGCCCGGCCAACCGCATGTCGGCGGCCCAGACGCCCGTGCCCGCCTACCAGGCGCTGCGCACCGAGCAGTACACGTACGTGCGGTACGAGACGGGGGAGCGGCAGCTCTACGACCTTGACGCCGACCCCTACCAGCTCGACAACCTCGCCATGTCCGCCGACCTGTCGCTGCTGGCCCGGCTGGACGAGCGGCTGTCGGCGATGGTCGCGTGCTCGGGGGCGACCTGCCGGCAGGCCGACCGGGTGGAGTGAGACCGGGTGGAGTGAGACCGGGTGGAGTGAGCGGGTCAGCGGAAGAGCGTGGGGTAGGCGTGCGCCAGATGCTCGGAGACCGCTCGCGCCGCCTCCTCGGGGTCGCCGCCGTCGATGGCCTCGAGGATGCGTACGTGGTCGGCGCGCAGCACCGAGGTGTCGCCCAGCCGGCGCACCGCCTCCACCGAGTACTTGCGCATCGAGTCGCGCAGCGACCGCATGATGGCGGCCACCAGCCGGTTGCCGGAGGCGTCCGCGATCGCGCAGTGGAAGGCCGTGTCGTGCTCAACGAACTCCTCAGGCGACCCGGCCGCGTCCATCCCGGCCAGCGCCGCCGCCAGCTCCGTGGTGGCGGCACCCCCTGCGGCACTCACTGTGGCACTCACTGTGGCGGCGCGGGTGGCGGCGTGGGCGGCCGCCCACTGCTCGATCATGTGCCGGGTGTCGATGACCTCGCGCATCTCCAGGCCGGTCAGGCCGAGGTGGAGGCGCAGCAGGTCGCTCAGCGCCGAGTCGGGGCGCGAGGTGAGCACCGCGCCCGCGTCGGGGCCCCGTCCCGCCTGCGACGAGACCACGCCGAGGGTCTCCAGCACGCGCATCGCCTCGCGTACGGAGGAGCGGCTCACGCCGAGCTGCTCGGCGAGGTGCCGCTCGGCGGGCAGCCGGTCGCCCACGGTGAGGCCGTCCTCGGCGATGCGCCGCTCGATCTGAGCGAGGACGTCCTCGAACGTCCGCGTCCGCTTGACGGGACGCCAGCCGGTTCCGTCCAACAGCCCTCCCTGGCCGGACATGATGGCTTCGAGTATGGTCTGACCATATTGTGGTCGGACCATACCTTTGGAAGGAGAGTCGTGCGAGTCGCCCTGTTCATTACATGCGTGAACGACACGCTCTTCCCCGGCACCGGCAAGGCGGTCGTGTCGCTCCTGCGCAGGCTCGGCTGCGAGGTGGACTTCCCCGCCGCCCAGACCTGCTGCGGGCAGATGCACGTCAACACCGGCTATCGGACAGAGGGCGTACGGCTGGCGCGGCACTTCACGGAGGTCTTCGCCGGGTACGACGCCGTGGTGGCGCCGTCGGGATCGTGCGCGGCCATGGTGCGCGAGCAGTATCCGAAGCTGGCCAAGCCGGGCAGCCGGGGCGCGGCGGCGATCGCGGAGGTCGCGCCCAAGGTGTACGAGCTGTCGGAGTTCCTGATCGACGTCCTGAAGGTTGACGACGTCGGGGCATATTTCCCGCACCGGGTGACATATCACCCGACGTGCCACTCGCTGCGCGGCCTCCACCTGGGCGACCGTCCCCTGCGGCTGCTGCGGAACGTGCGCGGCCTCGAACTCGTCCCGCTGCCCGGCGCCGAGGAGTGCTGCGGCTTCGGCGGCACGTTCGCCGTGAAGAACCCGGCGATCTCCGCCGCGATGGGCGCCGACAAGACCCGCAACATCCTGGACACCGGCGCCGAGGTGCTGTGCGCGGCCGACAACTCCTGCCTCATGCACATCGGCGGCACGCTGGGCCGGCAGCGGGCGGGCGTCAGGACCATGCATCTGGCCGAGATCCTCGCGTCCACGGAGGAGGCCCAATGAGCGCGACATTCCTCGGAATGCCAGGAAATTTCCCGGAAAACTCGGAGAAAGCTGTCCAGAACTCGCAGCTGCGCTTCAACCTCCGCAAGGCCACCCACACCATTCGCGGCAAGCGCGCCTCCGTCGTCGGCGAGCTGCCCGACTGGCAGGAGCTGCGCGCCGCCGGCAAGGCCATCAAGGACCACACGCTGCGCAACCTTGACCGCTACCTGCTCCAGCTGGAGGCCGCGGTCACCACGGCCGGCGGCACCGTCCACTGGGCCAGGGACGCCGCCGAGGCCAACCGCATCGTCACCGAGCTGGTCAAGGCCACCGGCGAGCACGAGGTGGTCAAGGTCAAGTCGATGGCCACCCAGGAGATCGGGCTCAACGAGGCGCTCGCCGAGCACGGCATCAGCGCGTACGAGACCGACCTCGCCGAGCTGATCGTGCAGCTCGGCGACGACTTCCCGAGCCACATCCTGGTTCCCGCCATCCACCGCAACCGCTCGGAGATCCGGGAGATCTTCCTCGACAAGATGCCCGGCGTCTCGGCCGACCTCACCGACGACCCGCCCGCGCTGACCGAGGCGGCCCGGCTCCACCTGCGCGAACGCTTCCTCAGGAGCAAGGTCGCGATCTCCGGCGCCAACTTCATGGTGGCCGAGAGCGGCACCCTCGTCGTGCTGGAGTCGGAGGGCAACGGCCGCATGTGCCTGTCGCTGCCCGAGACCCTCATCAGCGTCGTCGGGATCGAGAAGCTGCTGCCGTCCTGGCGGGATCTGGAGGTGTTCCTCCAGCTTCTGCCGCGCAGCTCCACCGGCGAGCGGATGAACCCGTACACGAGCATGTGGACCGGCGCCGTCGAGGGCCAGGACTTTCACCTGGTGCTGCTCGACAACGGCCGCACCGACGTGCTCGCCGACGAGGTGGGCCGCCAGGCGCTGCGCTGCATTCGCTGCTCGGCCTGCCTGAACGTGTGCCCCGTGTACGAGCGGGCCGGCGGCCACGCGTACGGCTCGGTCTATCCGGGGCCGATCGGCGCGATCCTCACCCCGCAGCTCAGAGGCATGACCTCGGAGCTGGACGCGTCGCTGCCGTACGCCTCCAGCCTGTGCGGCGCCTGCTACGAGGTGTGCCCGGTCGCCATCGACATCCCAGAGGTCCTGGTGGACCTGCGCGCCAAGGCGCCGCACGGCGCGGCCGAGAAGGCCGGCATGAAGGTGGCCGGCTGGGTGCTCGACGACCACGAACGCCTGGCCAAGGCGCAGCGCGCGGCCTCCCGCCTGCGCAAGGTGGTACCGAGACGGCTGCCGGGGCCGCTGTCGGCGTGGACCGACACCAGGGACGTGCCGGAGATCCCCGAGGAGCCGTTCAGGGACTGGTGGCAGCGGACCGGCGGCGGCGCGGGCGAGGAGGCGGAATGAGCGCGCGTGAGGAGATCCTGGCCAGGATCGGCAGGGCCGTGGCGGGGGCGCCCGATGTCGAGATCCCGCGCGGCTACCGCGTGCGGCGGGAGGTGGACACGGCCGAGCTGGTACGCCTGTTCGCCGAGCGGGTGGACGACTACCGCGCGATCGTGCACGTCGTGGCGGCTGCCGACGTGCCGGCCACCATCGACGCGTGTCTGGGCGAGCGCAGGATGGTCGTCCCCGACGGCTTCGACCGGGAGGGCGGCTGGCCCGACCTGCGGACCGCCGACGGCGTGATCACCGGCTGCGCGGTCGCGGTCGCCGAGACCGGCACCATCGTCCTCGACCATGGCCCCGGCCAGGGCACGCGGGCGCAGACGCTGGTGCCCGACTACCACCTGTGCGTGGTGCGGGCGGACCAGATCGTCCCCGGCGTGCCTGAAGCGATCGCCAGGCTCGACCCGTCGCGGCCCCTCACCTGGATCAGCGGGCCCTCGGCGACCAGCGACATCGAGCTGAACCGGGTCGAGGGCGTCCACGGCCCCCGGACCCTGGAAGTGGTCATCAGCACCTGAGGCACTCTGCTGAGTGCCACCGCCGGTCCTGGCCGGTGGCGGTGGCCCGTCGCGGCGTCCTGGTCTGGGCGATGGGCCGTCGCGGCGTCCTGGCCTGTGGTGAGGCGCCGTGGCGGCGTCCTGGCCTGTGGTGAGGCGCCGTGGCGGCGTTTCTGTCAGTAGCGCAGGACCGCGGCGACGTCCTTGACGTCGTCGGTGAACCACAACTCGGCGTCCGTCATCGCGGCCGCCCTGACCAGCGCGGAGTCGGCGCGCTCACGCACCGGCTCGGCCACCCCCCAGTGGCGCAGCTCGTTGGGATCGGTGCCCACCTGCGTGCCGCCATCGCCGACCCAGACCGGCGCGGGCAGCTCACCGGGCATCAGCACCGCGTGCACGCGGCCCTCGCGCAGCGCCTGCGCGACGCGCGCGGGCCCGGCGGGCGCGGCCGACTCCTGGTGACGTTCGAGCAACTCGGCGCAGCGGCGGGCGAGCCACTCGTCGAGCGCGCGCTCCACGTCCTTCTCGAACTGCCCGTGGTCGTCGCGGCTCCCGTGCTCGACGATCGTCACGCGGTCGGCCGACTGGGTGCCGAGATGGCGCAGCAGGTACGAGCGCGACTTCGGCTGCCCGGCCACCAGGACCAGCTCCGCGCCGATCCTGCGTACCTGCTCGTCGATCTCGTGCGCGACCGCGACCGCGTTCTTCTCCCAGGTGTCCTCCACGGCCTGCTCGTAGCGGCGCTGCGACCAGCCGCCCTGTGACGTCTTCTGCAAAGGCCACGACTCGGCCTCCACCGTCGTCCTGCGCGGCGCGCCGCCGCCGTACACGGTCACCTCGGCCCCCGCGTGGTCCACGATGACCCGGATGTGCGGCACGTTCTCCCCGCGCCGCATCAGCATCGGCGTGACGTGCGGCAGCGGCGAGCAGGTGGCCAGCTCATCGGGCGGCCGCGCCAGCGACTCCGCCAGCACCACCGTGCCGTCCGTCGCGAACAGCGCCCGCCCGGCGGCGGCCTGCAGCGCCTCCTCTTCGAGCGCCTCGATGGTGGCGTCGTCCACCTGGTGGTCGAGCCGGTCGCGGACGCTGCGCCAGTGGGCCTTGCGCTCCGGGACGGTGAGCGCTCCCATGTAGACCGACGCGTACGGTCCGCGCCGGTCGTACAGGGGGCGGATGAAGTCGAGCCGCACGGTTCAGAACCTCCGCTGCTCCACGCCGAGACCGAGGGTCTTGGCGATGTCGGACATGTTCGTGTAGTCGCGATCGGGCAGCGACTCCACCATGTCGGTCACGGGATCGGGAGCGCCTTCACGGCGGGCCCTGGCCAGCAGTTCCTCCTTCGAGGCCGGCCAATGGGTGTCGCTCAGCCACTTCGCCAGGTCGCTGCGGACGTCCACGTCACGCTGCGTCATGCCCTCCGAGACGCCGGGCGCGTGGCCGGGCGGGTACGACGACGACTCCTCTCCGGCGGACGGCATGGCCTCGGGCTCCTTCCACTCCTCGGCGTGCGTCGTGCCGCCGCCGCGCATCATGCCCTCGGTCTCGTGCTTCTGCTCCTCGTCCAGGCGGGGTCCGTGCTTGTCGCTCCCACGTTCCATGCTTCTCTCACTCCTCTCTGATGCGCCCCTACCCCCGCTTTCGTGGGCAAACATCGCGGCTGTGTACCCTGCCCAGCGTGTTCGACCCCGATGTGCGCATCGCCACGGCCCGGCTGACGCTGCGGCCGTTCGGCCCTGCGGACGAGCCCAGGATCCGCTCGATCGTCAAGTCCGGCGTACGGTTCCTGCCGCCGGGCGCGCCCGCCAAGGCCGGCGGCGTCGAGCAGTGGCTGCGGCAGGGCGTGCACGAGCTGCGCCGCAGCGGCCAGGGCATCCACCTCGCGATGACCGACGGCGAGGGCCTCATCGTGGGCGCGATCAGCCTGTTCAAGACCTCATGGAGCACGGGGACGACCGAGGTCGGCTACGGCGTGCACCCCCTCTACCGGGGGCGCGGCTTCGCCACCGAGGCGGTGCGCGGGCTGGCGAAGTGGGCGTTCGAGACCGTCGGGCTGCGCCGCATCGACCTGACCGCGAACCTGGACAACCACGCCTCGCTCAGCGTCGCCCGCAAAGCGGGCTTCACCTGGGAGGGCGTCGTCCGCGAAGCCGTGCTGGACGACGACGGCACGCACGACCTCGTCGTTCTCGGCCTGCTGCGCACCGACAGCCCGGCACCCGGCGCCACGCTGCCGAAGGCGGACCTGCTCACCCAGCGGCTCCGGCTGCGCCCCCAGGAGCCGCGCGACGCGCCGCACCTGGCGGCCACCGGCGCCGACCCACTCACCCAGGAGTACACGGGCGTGCCGCGCGGCTACACCGAGGAGCACGCGCGCGCCTACATCGCCCACACCGAGCGCCAGCGCATCCGCGGCATCGGCGTCGCCTGGACCGCCGAGGAGCTCGCGACCGGCAGGTACGCGGTCAACCTCGACCTGCGCGACCTCGACTGGCACAACAGGACCGCCGAGGTCGGCTACATGACCGCGCCCTGGGCCAGGGGCAACGGCTACGCGGCCGAAGCCGTGCTGGCCGTCGCCCGCTGGCTGTTCGAGCGGCACGGCTTCGCCCGGCTCCAGCTGCGCGCCGCCACCGCCAACACCGCCTCCCAGCGGGTCGCCGAGAAGGCCGGCTTCGTCCGCGAGGGCGTCGCGCGCTCGTCGCTGGCCGGCGAGGACCTGGTCGTCTACAGCCTCATCCCGTCGGATCTGGCCTGAGGGCACGGCGGACTGACCCCGTCCCCCTTTGTGAAACCCCTCCGCAGCCGTCACCCTTGAGGTGAGGACGGTGAGGCGCATGATCACGGTGGTCGGCTGGGACGGTTCCGAGCTGTCGGCCAGGGCGGTGACCAGGCTGCACGAGGCGGGGCTCGTCGTGGGCCCCGACGCGATCATCGGGCAGCTCAAGCTGAACGCGGCGACCGCGCGGGACACGTCGCTGCTGGAGACCATCGACGACCATCTCGAACACGGCGAGGGCCCCGCGGTCGTGCTCGTCCAGGGCGACCCCGGCTTCTTCGGCGTCGTCCGCGAGCTGCGGGCACACGGCCTCAAACCGGACGTCCTGCCCGCCACGTCCCTCGTCGGCAGGGCCTTCGCCCGCGCCGGGCTGCACTGGGACGATGCCCTGGTCGTGGCGCCGTCCGGGCCCGCCCAGCTCGCCAGGGTGGTCAACGCCTGCCGCGCCCACCCCAAGGTCGCCCTGCTCGTCGCGCCCGGCGTCGGCCCCGCCGAGATCGCCAGGGAGCTGGCGCCCACCACGCCGCGCGCGCTCATCGTCTGCGAGGACCTCGGCGGCCCCGACGAGCGCGTCACCCACAGCCGCATGGGCGAGGCCACCACCCGGCCGTGGAAGGACCCCGACGTGGTGCTCGTCGTCGATCCGCTGCACCGGCCGGGCGAGCGGGGCTGGGTGGCGGGCGCGCAGCCGGGGCCGCAGGAGTGGGCGCTGGCGTTCGGCGACGACGGGATCCCGCCCGAGGTGCGGGCGTACGTGCTGGCCAAGCTGGGGCCGCGGCTCGGCGACCTGGTCTGGGACGTCGGCGCCGGCGTCGGCCAGATCGCCGTCGAGTGCGCCAGGCTCGGCGCGGCCGTCGTGGCCGTCGAACGCGACGAGGCCCGCTGTGCCGCGCTGCGCGCCAACGTACTCGAACATGGGGTGAAAGTGGCGCTGACCAGGGGACAGGCGCCGCCCGCGCTGGAGCCGCTGCCCGACCCCGACGCCGTCTACGTGGGCGGCGGCGGGCTCGACGTGATCGACGCCTGCGCCGCGCGGCGGCCACGCGCGCTGGTCTGCGCGCTGCGCAAGGTCGAGCAGGTGCCCGCCGTGCTCGACCGGCTGCGCGAGCAGGGCTACCGGGGCGAGGGCACGCAGATCCTGGCCTCCAGGCTGAGCGTCGACCCCGACGGCGCACACCGCCTGACCGCCGCCGACCCCGTCTTCGTGGTGCACGCCAGGCCCGCGCACACAGGGTGACCTGTTCCCTACCGGCGCGCATCGGTTATCCTCGCGTGACTTTGTCTACCGCACCGGAGAATCCCTCAATGAAGCCGCCGCTCCTGCTGATCGGGCAGGGCTCACAGGACGACGCCTACGCCGCCGAGTTCGGCAGGTTCGTACACCGCCTGCGCTGCCGCCTCGACCAGACGGGCGCCGACGTCTCTGGCGGCTATCTCGAGCGGGCCACGCCCCGGCTGAGCGACTCGGTCGCCTCCCTCGTCGCGCGGGGGCACCACCGGCTGGTCGCGCTGCCGCTGAGCCTCAGCAGGGTGGGCGAGGAGTTCCCGGCCGCGATGGCGCTTGAGCAGCAGCGCCACCCCACGCTCATGTACGACTACGGCCGCCCCCTCGGCCCCGACCCGCGCGTGCTCGCGCTGCTGGCCGAGCGGCTCAACGAGGCCGCCACCGAGATCTCCCGTCCGCGCTCGCTGGAGCTCGCCGGTGCCAGGCCCCGGCTGCGCGCGGTCGACGCCTCGCCGTCCGAAGACCTCCACGCCCACGTCGAGCCGGGCGAGACCGCCGTCGTCCTGGTCGGCGAGGGCTCCACCGACGCCACCGCCAACGCGGAGATCCACCGCGTCTCCCGGCTGTTCTGGGAGACCCACGCCTACGACTTCATGACCGTCGAGACCGCGTTCGTCTCCGTCACGCCGCCCGGCGTGCCCGGCGGGCTCGAACGCTGCCGCCGGCTCGGCGCCAAGCGCGTCATCGTGGTGCCGTACCTGCTGTTCGCGGGCGGGCTGCTGGAGCGAGTGTGGGCGCAGGCGCTGGCGTACGGCGCCGGGCACCCCGATCTCGACATCCGCTGCGCCGAGGTGATCGGCGACTGCGAGACACTCGCTGACGTCGTCATCGACCGCTACGAAGAAGCGCTCCAACTCGTCCCGTAAGTGGAGGTTTTCGTGCTCGCCGAGACGCTCGCCGCGATCCGCCCCGCCGACCCTGGGGCGCTCGCCGACGCCCGCGCCCACCAGGACCGCCTCACCAAGCCCCGCGGCTCGCTCGGCGCGCTGGAGGAGGTCTCGATCCGTCTCGCGGGCGCGGCCGGCGTCAGCCCGCCGCCCATGCCCGAGCCGGCCGCCCTGGCCATCTTCGCCGCCGACCACGGCGTGCACGCGCGCGGCGTCAGCCCATGGCCGCAGGAGGTGACCGTGCAGATGGTCGCCAACTTCCTCGCCGGCGGCGCGGTCGCCAACGCCTTCGCGGCGCAGGCGGGCGCGTCCGTGACCGTGGTGGACGTCGGCGTCGCCGCCGACCTGCCCGACGCGCCGGGGCTCATCAAGCGCAAGATCGCGTACGGCACCGCCGACCTGTCCGCGGGCCCCGCCATGACCGTCGACCAGGCCGTCCGGGGGCTGGAGGCGGGCATCCAGGTGGCCAGGGACCTCGTGGACTCCGGCGCCCGCTGCCTCATCACCGGCGACATGGGCATCGCCAACACCACCGCCTCCGCCGCCCTCGTCTCCGCCTTCACCGGCAGGGACCCGGCCGAGGTGACCGGGCGGGGCACCGGCATCGACGACGAGACGTACGAGCTGAAGGTCGGCATCGTCCGCCAGGCCATGCGCTCCCACGCCCTCGCCGACGTCGCCTCCTCGCCCAGCGAGGCGCTGCGTGCGCTCGCGGCCGTCGGCGGGTTCGAGCACGCGGCCATCGCGGGGTTCATCCTCGCCGGGGCCGCCGCGCGCGTGCCGGTGATACTCGACGGCGTCATCTCCGGGGCCGCCGCGCTGGTCGCCGCGGCGCTCGACCTCGCCGTCACCGACCATTGCGTGGCCGGCCACCGCTCCGCCGAGCCGGGCCACGGCGCCGCGCTCGACCACCTCGGGCTGCGCCCGATCATGGATCTGGAGCTGCGGCTCGGCGAGGGCACCGGCGGCCTGCTGGCGCTCCCGACGGTGTGCGCGGCGGTGCGGGTGCTGCACGAGGTGGCCACGTTCGACTCGGCCGGGGTGACCGAGAAGCCCGTGTGACGTGCCGTACGGCGACCGGGGGCTCGCCGCTCTTCACCGCGCCTGCAGGCGTACGTCCAGGGCGATGGCCTGCGGGATCGGGTTATCCTTGGTGCCTGACAGCGATGGCCGGACGCCGTGGTGACGATGAGGGCGGGCCTCGCGCGGTCGCTTTCCACGCTCGTTAACGTGTGCGCAGCAAATGACACAAGCGAAGCCGGTAGGTTTACCTCCTAACACAACCTTCGCGAACGGGAGATTCCCCCCATGGGTCCCTACCTCCTCGGCCTGCGGCTTTCCGGCCGCCGGGTGCTCGTCGTGGGCGGCGGCCGCGTCGCCCAGCGCCGGGTGCCCGCGCTGCTAGAGGCCGGTGCGGAGGTCACGGTCGTCTCGCCGTCCGTCACACCGGCGCTCGACGACCTGATCGCCGCGGGAAGGGTCACGTGGCACGCCCGGCCCTACGAGGTCGGCGACTGCGACGGGGCCTGGCTCGTACAGGCGTGCTCCGACGACAGGTCGGTCAACACGGCGGTCGCCGCCGAGGCGGAGGCCAAGCGCGTGTGGTGCGTGCGCGCCGACGACAAAGACGCCTCCGCCGCCTGGACCCCTGCCACCGGGCGGGTCGATGAGATCGGCGTGGCCGTCACCGCCGGTGGCGACCCGCGCAGGGCCGCGGGCATCCGCGACGCCATCGTCGGCGCGCTGCGCGACGGCACCGTCGACGCCCGGCGAAACCGCACCAAACCCGTCGGTGTCGCCCTCGTCGGCGGCGGCCCCGGCGATCCCGGCCTCATCACCGTGCGTGGGCGCCAGCTGCTCGCCCAGGCCGACGTCGTGGTCGCCGACCGCCTCGCGCCGCGCGCCCTGCTCGACGAGCTGGCCCCCGACGTCGAGCTCATCGACGCCGCCAAGGTCCCCTACGGCCGTTCGCTGCCCCAGGAGACCATCAACGAGCTGCTCATCGACCGGGCCAGGCAGGGCAAGTTCGTGGTCAGGCTCAAGGGCGGCGACTCGTTCGTGTTCGGGCGGGGCGGCGAAGAGCTCATCGCCTGCGCCGAGGCCGGCATCCCGGTGCTCATCGTGCCCGGCCTCACCAGCGCCGTCGCCGTGCCCGCCGCGGCCGGCGTGCCCGTCACCCATCGCGGGGTGAGCCAGGAGTTCCACGTGATCTCCGTGCACGTGGCGCCCGACGACCCCGCCTCCACCGTCGACTGGCCCGCCCTGGCGCGCTCCCACGGCACTCTGGTGCTGCTGATGGCCGTCGAACGCCTGCCAAAAGTCGCAGAAGCGCTCATCCGTGACGGACGTTCTCCAGAGACTCCCGTAATGGTGGTGCAGGACGGTACCCTTCCGACCCAGCGGGCGGTCACCGCTTCGCTTTCCACCGTGGCCGACCGCGTGTCCGCGGCTGGGATCCGGCCGCCGGCGATCGTCATCGTCGGCGACGTCGTGAGGGTCGGCCAGGAGGTCGAGATGGTTCGAGCGGAGCGCTTGCCGTGAACACGGCCATGGATGACGGGCGGCCGGAGCCGCCCGGGGAGCAGACGATGAGCTTCCGCCCGATAACCGACGACGCCCTCCCAGAGGCCTCCGGAGAGGGCACGGGGGACCCCACATCCGCCGGCGATCACCCGCGCCGCCCCAAGAAGCCCAAGCCCCGCAACCCCCTGCAGGAGGCGCCCCCCCTGACCGAAGCCCCCCCGGTCACCCCCGAGGACCCCACAACCTCCACCCCGGAACGCCCCACACTTTCCACCCCGGAGCACTCCACGGCTTCCGCGTCCGAGGGCTCCGCGGCTTCCGGTGCCACGGACGCCGTAACGCCTGACGAGGCCGACGCGCCCGAACCCAGCGAGCCCGAAGCGGCCGCCGGCGGCGACGTCACGACAGCCGAAGCCGGAGAGACCGGCCCGACCGGAGCCGCTGAGTCCGATCCGCCCCAGACTGCGGAAGCGACCGCTCCCGGGGGCGCTGAAATTGCCGCCCAGGGCCAGGCCGAGGCGAGCACCGTCAGCGCAGCCTCCGGTGAGCAGGCGGATGCCGTTGCGTCGGATGCTGGTGAGCGGGCGGATGCCGTTGCTTCTGCGTCCGAGGAGCGGGGCGGGCGTCGGCCTTCGCTCTTCGAGAAGCCTTCGTCCCCCAGACCTTCGATGTTCGAGAAGCCGGCTGTGTTGCAGAACCCTCCTGCCACCGACAGCCCGTCCAGTGAGTTTCCGGTGCCCGGCCGGTCGTCCCGTGCCGAGGGCCCGTCGGCCGATGAGGGGACCTCGTGGGCGTTCCGCCCGGCGCGCAAGGTCGAGCAGCAGCCCGAGCCGCCTTCGGGGCGCACTTCGATGTTCGAGAAGCCGGCCGTCCTCCGGGAGCCCGCGCCCGGTGACAGGCCGTCCTTCGCGTCCACCGACGGGCCTTCGTACCCGTCCACGGACGCGCCGTCCTATCCGTCCAGCGATGGGCCGTCCCGTCGGACCACGGACGAACCGTCTGTCCCGTCGATCGACTGGCCGTCATTCCCGTCCATCGACGTGCCGGCCGCGTCCTCTGAGCCTTCCTCGGGGCGTCCCTCGCTCTTCGAGAAGCCGGCCGTGCTGCGGCAGCCACCGGTGGGCAAACAGCCGTCCCCGTCGGCCGGCGCTGGTGACGTACAGGATGCTCGGCAGCCCGATGAGCCGGTGAGCGCGGACGAAGCCGGAAAGCCGGAGACCTCCGAGCCCGCCGCGTCCGAGCCGCGCTCCCAGAGCGAGCACACCTCCGGCGAGAAGACCGGCTCCCAGGAGCAGCAGACCTCCGACGAGCAGCCGAAGGACGGCGAGTCCGCTGACGACGGTGAGCAGGCTGAGGGCGAGGACGTCCAGGCCCAGGACGCTCAGGAGGATGGGGGCGAGGCCGAGTGGCCCGAGGCGTCGCCGGCTGGGCCCGGTGAGCGGGTCGAGGAGTTGCCGCCCGAGACGGTCGAGGCGCTCACGACGGCCCTGAACGCCCTCCGCGAGAGCATCGCCGACGTACGCTTCTGCGACGACCTGCCAGGGTCGGCCGAGGCGCGGCAGGCGCAGGCGGCCCTGCTGGCCCAGATGGAGAACTACGTCGTCCCGAGGATCAGGACGAGCACGGCCCCGGCCCTGATCGTGGTGGCCGGTTCGACTGGCGCGGGCAAGTCCACGCTGGTCAACAGCCTGGCCGAGAAGAACGTCTCGCGCACCGGCGTACGCCGCCCGACCACCGGCACCCCGGTGCTGGTCTGCCACCCGGAGGACCACAAGTGGTTCGCGGAGGGCGAGCTGCTGGGCGGCCTCGAGCGGCTCGACAAGCCGACCCCCGAGGCGGGCCTGGACAGCGTGGTCATCGCCCCGACGGAGAAGCTGCCGCAGGGCGTGGCGCTGCTCGACACCCCCGACATCGACTCGGTGGTCGAGGAGCACCACGAGATCGCCCGCCGCATGCTCGACACCGCCGACCTGTGGATCTTCGTGACGACGGCCGCCCGTTACGCCGACGCGCCGGCCTGGAACGTGCTGCGCCTGGCCAAGGAGCGTGGCGCCCGGCTGGCGATCGTTCTGTCCCGGGTGCCCGACAAGTCCGCCGACGTGGTGCTCAAGCATTTCGTCCGCATGCTGACCGAGTACGGTCTGGGCGACATCGAGCGGTTCGTCATCCACGAGTCGAAGGTGTCCGACGGCAGGCTGCCCGACAGCGAGGTGACGGAGCTGCGGCTGTGGCTGGCGGAGCTGTCGGTCGACGAGGCAAGGCGGGCGGCGGCCGTACGCGAGACGCTGAACGGCGTGCTCAACAGCTTCCGCACCCGCGTGCCGGCGCTGGCCAAGCACCTGGAGGCGGGGGCCGCGATCAGGGCGGAGCTGCGCGGCGACGTCGAGGCGGCGTTCCTGAGCGCGTTGAGCGACATCGACAAGGCGTCCAAGAACGGCTCGCTGCTGCACGGCGAGGTGCTGGCCCGCTGGCAGGACTTCGCGGGTTCCGGCGACCTGATGCGCGCGCTGCACCTGCGCAGGCGCGGCAGGGCGGCCAGGCAGGCGCCGGAGCGGGTGCTGGCATTCAAGGCGGCGATCAGGTCGGGGCTCGAGTCGGTGATCGTCGCCGCGGCCAACCGCGCCTCGAAGGAGGTGGCGGCGCGCTGGCGGCACCGCTCGGAGTTGGGGGCCAAGCTCGGGGAGGACCTCGACAGGCCGTCGGACGACCTCGTACGCCACACCGGTCGTGCGATCGCGTCCTGGCAGGACCACCTCGGCGAGCTCGTACGCACGGAGGGTGTGGCCAAGCGCTCGGTGTCGAAGATCGTCTCGTTCGACCCCGAGTCGCTCGCCCTGATCTTCATGGTGGCCATGTTCAGCGGGGGCAACGGCGAGGGCGTGCCGCACCGCCTGGTCAACGCCCTGCTCGGCGCCGAGTCCCTGCGCGGCATCGGCACCAAGGCATTCAGTGATCTCCGGGCCAGGATCGGCATGCTCTTCGACGAGGAAGCCATGCGTTACGTGAAGGCGCTCGACTCCGCCGGCATCCCGGACGACTCCGTCGCAACCCGCCTCTACCAGGCTACGTACAACCTCGAGGTCGCTCGATGACCACCACGACCACCAGGCCGGGGCTGGCCCCGCGACTGTCCGCGCTCGCCAAAGTGGTGGAGCTGGGCCAGGGGCGGCTCGACCAGAAGCTGCTCGACGAGGCCAGTGCGCTGCTGCTGCGCGCCGGCGACCGGCTCAAGCTGTCGTCCGAGCACACCGTCGTCGCCCTCGCGGGCGGCACGGGCAGCGGCAAGTCGTCGCTGTTCAACGCCATCTCGGGGCTGGAGCTGTCGCCCACCGGCGTACGCCGGCCCACCACCGCCCGCACCCACGCCTGCGTGTGGGGGCTCGACGGGTCTGGGCCGCTGCTCGACTGGCTGCAGATCCAGTGGCGCCACCGCTTCTCCCGGGCGAGCGCGCTCGACAAGGGCGACAGCCAGCTGCACGGGCTGATCCTGCTCGACCTGCCCGACCACGACTCGATCAGGGCGCTCACCGACACCGAGGCCGACCGGCTGATCGGGCTGGCCGACCTGGTGGTGTGGGTGCTCGACCCGCAGAAGTACGCCGACGCGTCCACGCACCGGCGCTACGTCACCGAGCTGGCCGGGCACGACGCGGTCACCGTGTTCGCGCTCAACCAGGCCGACCGGCTGACCACCGAAGAGCTGGCCGAGCTGGTCATCGACCTCAACGACCTGCTGCGCAAGGAAGGCGTCGAGCACCCCAGCGTCGTACCGACCTCCGCCGTCACCGGCCGCGGCGTCGAGAGTCTCAAGAGCGTGATCGCCACCGCGGTGGCCCGGCGCAGGGCCGCCATCCAGAAGCTCGAAGCCGACCTGCAGCGGCTGGAGCAGAAGCTCAGCCAGGCCATGCCGATGGGGGAGGCCCTGTCGGCGCCGTCCGCGGTCGACGAGGCCCGCCGCATGGGGCTCACCGACGCGCTGTGCGACGCGGTGGGCGTGCCGGCCGTGGGCGAGGCCATGGAGAACATGTACGCCGAACGGTCGAACCGGTACGTCGGGTGGCCGTACCCGCGGTGGGCCGAGAAGTTCCGTGCCGATCCGCTGAAGAGCCTCAAGCTCGACGACGTGGCGCAGGAGATCCGCGGCATCAGCACCACGTCGGTCACCGCGCAGTCGGCCGAGGTGGCGAACGCGGTGCAGGCGCTGGCCGACGGGTTGTCCGGCGGCATGCATCCGGTGTGGCGGACGGCCGTCCACAAGGCGGCTCGTGGCCGGTCAAGGGGGCTGCCGCAGGCGCTCACCGAGGATCTCGCCGAGGTGGCGCCGCAGCTCGATCGCGTACCGGTGTGGTGGTGGGTGCTCAAGGTCTGGCAGTACCTGCTGGTGCTGGCGTTCGTGGCCGGGCTCGCCTGGCTCGTCGTCGGGCTGCTCATGCCCGGTCAGCTGCCGGATGCCCTGGAGCTCCTGGGTGACAGTGCGACGTTGCCGTGGGTGGGGCTGATGATGGCATCCGTCCTGGGGTTGGGGGCTTTGTCCGGCATCGCCTCCCGGAACTTCGTCGAGCTGGGCGCTTCGCGGGAGCGGGAGCGCCTCGAACGGGAGATGCGCCGGCGGGTCGCGGCCGTGTCGGCGACCATGGTCGTGGAGCCGGTGGAGGAAGAGCTGAAACGGCACCACGCCTTCTACACGGCCATGCGCGACTTGTCCGTCTGAGGGGTGTCGGGGGGCTGCCCGCGTTCGTACGACGGGCAGCCTTTTCATGCTCTTGCACCGCCATCACCGCTGCTCAGCGTGTGGAGGCACCACCATCGCCGCTCAGCGCTTAGAGACACCGCCACCATCGACCGGCGCCTGCGGTGTCGCCATCGCGAACGGGCCCCCTTGTCCACAGGCGGCGCCCGTTTAGGCAGCTCCTCCACAGAACCCCGTTCGGGCGTCCCTGACCCCACCCTCCCGCGGCACCGTATTGCCCAGGTCGCGGGCAGCGGGCCCGCCGCATGGGAGGCACGGGATGAACGACATCTACATCACGCTCACCGGTAACGTCGCAGCCGAGCCCAGGCAGTACAGCTTCGACGAAGGCACCAGGGTCACCTCACTGAAGGTCCTCACCTCACACCGCTACTTCGACAGGAAGACCGGCCAGTGGACGGACGGCGAGAAGGTCTGCTTCACGGTTCGCTGCTGGCGTGCGCTCGGGGAGAACGTCGCGGCGTCCATACGCGCGGGGCAGCCGGTGGTGGTGTCGGGCAAGCTCCGCATCCGTGAGTTCGGCACCGAGGGAGACCGCCGCTTCATGCCCGAGATCGAGGCCAGCGCCGTGGGCCACGACCTGCGGTGGGGCTCGGGCGTGTTCACCAAGCCCGAGCGCAGCGGCATCGGCTCGATGAGCAAGGAGATGCGCGACAAGCTCGACGAGGAGACCCGCGACTGGGCCATGGGCACCCGCCCCAGCCGCACCCCCATGCCCGACTTCACCGCCGCGGACTCGGAGCAGCCGCAGTCACCGGCTCAGGACACCAGGTCGGGCAACACCCTCGTCCGCACCCTGGGCCCGAACGACGACACAGTCCGCATCCTGACCGCCACCACCACAGCAACCGACCCCGAGGCGACGGCAGCGACTGAGGAGCAAGACCACCCGGCAGCAGAAGAACGCGCCGCCGCCTGACAGGCAACTTCGCCCCGTGCCGCATAGGCCAGCGCCGCACCGGCCTTGACCACCATGCGGCACGGGACACCGCGGAACACGCCGACATCCCCGTCCACCCCGCACGCCCAACGGACGACGGGCGCGCTGACCCGCACGTCCAACGGGTGGCGGGCGTGCTCACCCTGCACACACAACGGGCGGCGGCACGGTCACCTTGCATGCTCAACGGGTGGCGGGCGCGCTCACCCCGCACGTCCAACGAGTGGCGGGGGCGCTCAGCGCTCACCGCTCAGCGTCCCTGGTCCGCAGCCGGCATCGTCTGAGGTCGCCACCAGCCCCACTGCGCCGTGGTGGCGCGCACGCGCCGCGCGCAAGCAGGAAAGGGGAACGGGCGAGAGGCCGGGGGAGAGGTGCAGACGGGCGCATGGGGGATCGGGCGGGGGAGGAGTCGGGCGGGCGGGAGTTGGGCGGAGGGAGTTGTCCGGGAGGGGAGTCCGGCGGAGGGAGTTGTCCGGGAGGGAGTCCGGCGGAGGGAGCAAGGGAGGGGTGGGGAGGCGGGGTGCGTGCCGTTGGGCGGTGTGACTGGGCTGGTGGTGAGGCGGGAGGGGGAGGGGGGCACCGGCCGGAATTTCGCGAACGCCCCCGAGGGACGGCCGATGGTGTGTTGCCCGCCTCAGTGGGCTAGAGCACCTGTCATGTCCAGGTCACGCCCCGCACCATGGTTGCTCCTTTCCAGCGCGGCTGTCCGTCATGGCCCGCTCGCGAATTGAGCAGGTGTGGTCATTGCCAAACGTATCGGTTCCCATCGCACATCGCACACTCCGCAATTATTGTGTTACACATCGTTAGTCTGAGAGGAGACGAGATGGCGGTGACCAGTCACGCCTCGATCAAGCCTCGCGACGGAGTGTCAACACTGACCGACCGCTGGCCATTGCTCGGGCAACGTCGCCCGCTGGTCGGCTACTTGTGCGCGATCGTCGCTCTTGATCTCGTCGCGATCGTCATGCTCTCGGCGTTCACCGTCTTCCAGTGGCGGGACGCGCTGACGTTCGCCGCTCTCATGGCGTGCGGCGCCGTCTGCATCGAAGCGACCAGGCGGCTCGGCATGCCGGCCGGAGTGTCGCGCGACCTGCTGTCGGCGTGGTGGCTGCCGGTGGCGCTGCTCCTCCCGCCGGTGTACGCGCTCTTCGCCCCCATCGTGCTGCAGATCCTGCTCCAGGTGCGGGTACGCGCCACCGTCCTCTATCGCCGGGTGTTCAGCTCGGCCGCCATCGGGCTCGCCGGGTGCACGGCGTCCCTGGGCTTCCACTGGTTCGTTCCCGACCCGTCGGTGCTGGCCCAGGGGAGCGGGGCGCCGATCATGTTCGCGGTGGCCGCCGCCGCGCTCTTCGCGGTGCTCAACATCGCGCTCATCGCCATCGCCGCCCACACCGCCGACCCCGACATGACCTGGCGCGAGGTGCTGTGGGACCGGGAGAGCGTGCTGCTGGACATCGTCGAGCTGTGCCTGGGCGTCACGGTCTCGATCGCGTGCGGGCTCAACATGGCTCTGCTGCTGCTCGCGCTTCCGCCCGTGGTGCTGTTGCAGCGCAGCCTCCTGCACGCGCAGCTCCAGGCCGCCGCCCGTACTGACGCCAAGACCGGGTTGCTCAACGCGGCCGCCTGGCAGCGCGAGGCCGACACCGAGATCGTACGAGCGCGGCGCACCGGCGAGTCCCTGGCGCTCCTCATCATCGACATCGACCACTTCAAGCGCGTCAACGACGCTCACGGCCACCTCGTCGGCGATGAGGTGCTGGTGGGGGTGGCGTCCATGCTGCGCAGTCAGTTGCGCGACTACGACGTGGTGGGCCGGTTCGGCGGCGAGGAGTTCGTGGTGCTGCTGCCCGGCGCCGACATCAACGAGGCCCGCCGCGTCGCCGAACGCCTGCGCGTCCACATCAGCCACATGGCCGTCCCGGTCGAGGACACCCTGGTCAAGGTCACGGTCTCGACGGGTGTGGCGTTGATGAGCGTGCACGGTGACGACCTGATCGACCTGCTGACGGCCGCCGACCTGGCGCTCTACCGGGCCAAGGAGCTGGGCCGCGACCGCGTCTGCATCCCCGCCGTCCCGCCCCCGCCACCCCACCCGCTCTCTACGGACACCACCCCACCCCCCGACCCCGCCCCCGCGCCGCACCAGGACCCCGACCCCGACCCCACCCCCTGACCAGCCACCCGGCCTTCCCGGCTTCACATCCGCACGCCCGTTCCCTTCCGTCCGGCATCCGCATGCCCGTTCCTTTCGTCCGGCACGCGTGCCCGTTCCCTTTGCCTGGCATTCGCACGTCGTTGCCCTCGCCCGGCATCCGCAAGCCGTTCCCTTCCCCACCTCGTCGTTCCCCGCCGTCCCGCCGCTGTGTGCGGCGTGTGGTGTCAGCGCTGTCAGGACGGCGACCACCCGGCGGGTCTGAAAAGGCTTCGGGCGGTGCCGTCACGCCTGTCGGTTGGTGAGGCCCGGCCGCGGGGTTGAGAGGGGTTCGGAGGCTGGGGGTGTGGGTGCCGGGGTCATGGGGCCACCGGAGTGGGGGTGTGGGTGCCGGGGTCATGGAATCACCGGGCTGGGCGCGCGGGGGCCGGGGTCATGGAATCACCGGATTGGGGGCGTGGCGGCGGGGGTCACTGGGCTGGGGGCGTGGCGGCGGGGGTCATGGGGTCACCGGGCTGAGGGTGCGGGGGCATGCCTGCCCCGGCAACACGCCCTGATCGCCGCCGCACCTCAAGCCCGTCCGTCGGTCGCTCCGCCGTCGGTCGCTCCGCCGCACCTCAAGCCTGTGCGTCGGTCGCTC